>JAGCFD010000002.1 GCA_017650305.1 Bacteroidales bacterium
ACAACATCATCGTGATGGTCGATGAAGCCCACCGCACGCAGGAGGGCGACCTCGGTCAACGTATGCGCGCGGCCTTGCCCAACGCCTTCTTCTTCGGCCTCACGGGAACACCCATCAACAAATCGGAGCACAACACCTTCTGGACTTTCGGCGCACAAGAAGACAAAGGCGGTTACATGAGCCGTTACTCATTTGAAGACGCCTTGCGCGACAATACCATCCTGCCCTTGCACTTCGAGCCGCGCCTGCTGGACATCCACATCGACCGCGATGCCGTGGACGAGGAGTTTGAACGCCTCTCCAACGAGTTGGACGAAGATGCTAAAATCACCCTCAGCAGCAAGGCCGCCAAGATGCTGGAGTTCCTGAAATCGCCCGAACGCATACAGATTGTCTGCAAAGACATCGCCGAGCACTATCGCGACAAGGTGGAACCGCAAGGCTTCAAGGCGATGATTGTCACGCCCGACCGCGAGGCCTGCCATCTCTACAAAATGGAGTTGAACAACTACTTCCCCGATTCCGCCTCGGCAGTGGTCATCTCCACTTCGGGCAAAGGCGAGGACGAGCTGAAACGCCTCTACAGCCTCACCAAAGACGAGCAGGAAAAGGTAATTGAAAAATTCAACAAGCCTGATTCGGAACTCAAGTTCTTGATTGTCACCGCCAAACTGCTCACGGGATTTGATTCTCCCATCTTGCAGACCATGTATTTGGACAAATCACTGAAAGACCACGCCTTGCTGCAGGCCATCTGCCGTACCAACCGCAAGTTCCCCAACAAGACCTTCGGGCGCATTGTGGACTATTTCGGCGTGTTCGACGATGCCGCCAAGGCTTTGGAGTTTGATGAGGATGTGATGAAAAAAGTCATCACCAACCTCAATGATTTAATCAACGAGCTGCCGCAAGCCATGGCTGACGCCCTGTCACACTTCGATGGCGTTGACCGCACCGTTGACGGCTTCGACGGCCTGCAAGCCGCACAGGAAGCCATCAACACCAACGAAATGCGCGACGCCTTCGCCGCCGACTATCGCCGTTTGTCCAATATATGGGAATCACTTTCGCCAGACCCCGCTTTGGAACCTTACCGCGTCGATTACAAGTGGCTGTCGAATGTGTATCAGTCCGTCAAACCCTCCGGCCCCGATGCCTTGGGCAAGCTGATTTGGCTCTCTTTGGGTGCCCAGACCAAGAAAATCATGTACGAAAACATTCACGTGTCGGGCATCCACACCGATATGGAAGAGGTGATTTTGGATGAAACTATGGTTTCAGCGTTGATGGGCAACAAGGATATGAAAGCGGCCAAGAAGATGGAGCGAGAACTCATCAAGCGTTTCAAGAAGTACGCCGACAAGCCAAAGTTCATCGAGCTGAGCAAACGTTTGGAAGCCCTGCGCGACAAAGCAGAACAAGGCTTGATTTCGAGCATCGAATTTATCAAGGAACTTTGCCAGATTGCCCGCGAGACCTTGCAGGCCGAAAAACAGGAAGCCGAGGTGGAAGTCCGCAAGACTGGCAAGGAAGCCTTAACCGAGCTGTTCTTGGAGCTGCGCACCGAAGACACGCCCGCTGTCGTTGGCCGCATCGTTGCCGATATCGACAGCATCGTGAAAGTGGTGCGTTTCCCCGGCTGGCAGACCACCAACGCCGGCGAACGAGAGGTGCAGAAAGCCTTGCGCAAAACGCTGCTAAAGTACAAATTGCATAAGGAGGAAGCTTTGTTCCAAAAAGCGTATATGTATATTAGGGAGTATTACTAGAGAATACTTCCTGATATCATGATCACTCCACAATATACTTCTTCAGCACCTCCTTTATCTCCCCCAGTTTTTCATGGAGTATGGCTTCTGTGCGCGCTTCCATCAGCAGGCGGAGGTAGGGCTCTGTGTTCGATGGCCGGATGTTGAACCACCAGTCGGCAAACTCCACGCGGTAGCCGTCGAAGTCCATGATCTTGACTGGCGTTTCACATGCGCAACAATACTCCTTGACAGCCTCCATGGCCTCTTTCTTCTGCTCAATGGTGAAGTTTATTTCGCCGGAGTTGGCATATTGACGTATCCTGCTGATGAGTTCGGACACGGAGATGCCCGCTTTTTTCATCTTGCTGAAGATATACAGGGCCACTTGGGAGGCGATCATGGCGGAGTCGGAGTAGAAGAAGTCGCGGAAATAGTAATGGCCGGCGTACTCTCCGCCGAAAGAGCCGTCAATCTCGCGCAGCTTCATGGCGGCATACGCCCTGCCCACGCGCCATATTTCCATCTCACCTCCCATCTTCTCGAGATACTCACTCACAGATTTGGAGGTTCTGATGTCTTGGATGATCTTGCCTTTGTAGTGTTTCTCTTCCAGGAAATAGTGCCCCAAGACAGCGATGATCAGGTCGGGCGGAATGAAGTCCCCCTTTTCGTCTACAAACATGACACGGTCGGCATCGCCGTCAAAGACTACTCCGATGTCGGCCTTTGTCTCACGCACCTTTTCTTGCAGCGCAACGATGTTCTCAGGCTCCAGCGGGTTGGCTTCGTGGTTGGGGAAGGTGCCGTCCAATGTGTCGAAAAGGTAGACCGGCGCCTCGCCGAAGACTTCTTTCACCAAGATGGAAGCCATCCCGTTGCTGCAGTCGATGACCATGCTGAGGTTCTGCAGATCATGATGATATTGGGAAAGGAATTCCAGATATTCGGCCCTCACGTCGTAGTCTATCACTTTGCCTTTTTGTTCGGCGACGACAACCTTTTCTTCGCGTATGCGTCTTTCGAGTTCGCCAAGACCTGTGTCGAAACCTACGGGCAAGGCATTTGTTCGGGATACCTTCAGTCCGTTGTATTCTTTTGGATTATGGGAGGCGGTAATCATCACAGAAGCGTCAAACTGATGCCGTGCTGTGAAATAATACACCATGGGCGTAGTCGTCAATCCCATGGAATACACGTCCGCACCTGCATCGGTGATGCCTCTTGACAAGGCCTCGAAAATGGCTGGCGTGGAGGTCCTCATGTCATAACCTACCAGTACTTTGTCAGCGTGCAAGAGGGACGGTAGGAAAAAACCGAACTTGTAAACTGTTTCCAAATCGAAATCTTTCTCGTAGATTCCTCTGAAATCGTATGCTTTGAATGCTCCCATAATTAAAGTGTTTATTGCCCGTCTCCGTTATTTGCCTGAACCAGGTTTTTCCATCGGATGAAGGCGGATGTTTTAATATCGAATAGAAGATTGTAGAAGGTTCTCCCCCAATAGTTGCTTGTCCCAAAACCGCTGGGCTTGAGCAGGAAGTCCTCTGCCAAGGCCACCTCGCCAGTGTTAGTTTTGAAGATGACGACCCAAATGGAAGCTCTTTTGGCAATGGAGTCAAGGTATTCAACAAGAAAAGTAAGCGCATAGGGAGTCTCGGACTCTATGACACAGTTGTCAGTGATGTAGGAACAAACTAACGTCTCATTGAGGATGTCCTGGTGCGCGATCACGTTGGTGAGCAGATGCGAGGCTTTAGCACTTTTGTTCATCTTGGTCACCATCGCCAAATCATAGCGCATGATGGGCTTTTGAAAACTCAGTCGGATGTCGTACTTTTTCTGATTGTTGATGATGGAGGAGTTCCACCCGTTGAAATAGTATTGCAACACATCCTGCGGGTAGTCGAAGCCCTGTTTGGTGAGCTTTGCCTTGGAGAAATTGATGCCTGTCCAAAGAATATCCCTTTGACTTAAAAAATCAACGAACAGGTTTTCATTCAAGAACATGTTGGTACTATTTTTTTGAGATGCAAAGGTACACTAAAAATCTTTTATTTTGACAGGGGAGAGAAAAATATTTAAGGGGAAGATGTTTGCATAAAAAATAGTACTTTTGCACACTTAATACAATAATATCAGGTTTTCAAAGTTATTAGAATATTGTTTTGAAAATGAGTAAAAAGAAAACACATAAATTCTCAACTGACAGTGTATGGTTTCAATTGCTGATGGCCTTGCTGGTCACGGTTTTCCTTATGGTGTCCGTTGTCTTGCTCCTCCGTCTTTTCACGCGTCACGGAAGAGAGTTTGAGATGCCCGATTATCGAGGACAATTGTCTCAGACTTTGACGCAGAGTCACAGCCGAGAAGGTTTTGTCTTTGTGGTTAATGAGCAGCGTTATGAGGAGGGCGCCGAGCCGGGTGCTGTCTTGGTGCAAGACCCTGCCCCGGGCGAGAAAGTGAAGCACGGCCGTAAGGTCTATCTTACGGTTGCCGCCGCAGAACCTCCAACCATCAAACTGCCCGAACTCCATGAGATACCCTTGAGTCAGGCCAAGATCATGCTGGAATCGCAAGGACTCATTCTGGAAAGAGTGATTGAAAGACCGAGTCCCTACGAAAACCTGGTTCTGGATGTCCTCTACAGAGGCCATTCCGTAGGCGCCGGCATCGACATCAAAATGGGCGAGAAAATCACACTGGTGGTTGGCAAGAATATTGAAGTGTTGCCAGACTCTATCCCTTCTGTAGAATAATCCTTAAAAACGAATGATTGTAGCATGAGATTTTGGAAGTTATTATTTGCAATCCTGTTTGTTTCTATCATAATCACAAACCAAGCCTATGCCCAAGAGGTGCTGACGGGTTTGACGCGTAATGTCGTGATTCAAAAAGAGGCGACGCGCCAGCCAATGAAACCCTCGAAAAATGGAGAGGCTGTCAAGCTCCCGTTCTTTGATGACTTCTCAGGGTACACTGGTTTCCCGAAAGAGTCACTCTGGCAGGATCAACAGGGTTTTGTCAACGCCACCTATCCGGTTTATCCTCCTTCAATAGGAGTGGTCACCATGGATGCACTGGATCAGGAAGGCCGTGTTTATGGTCATGCGGACCGCAATCCTTTTTCGGCGGACACGCTGACATCCAGTCTGATTCGATTGGACAGCAACTTCACGTTCCATCGGCCCATGAGCGTGTCAGACTCGCTCTACTTCAGTTTCTTCTATCAGCCAGGTGGCGGTTGCAAAGAACAGCCTGCCGTTGCCTGGGGGCGTATTGGAGATGCTCCTGAATCGGAAGACCGCCTGATTCTTGAGTTTGGCTATGCTACGGGCCAGAATATCTTTATCGGATTTGCTTACGGGGATTATATTATCGAGGAGGGTCAGTACTACATCGCTGGCGACACAATCCCGAATCCTTTCATGCCTGGCTGTATCTACATCTTTGAAAGCAACGCATTCGCGGGAGAGGTGATCCAAATGCCGACAGACTCTCTCTTCGGTCCGGAGTATGTGTGGAATGAAGTATGGTCCACCGATGGTACTACCGTTGACTCTTGGCTGGCTGAGAACAATCTTCAATATTTCAAGCAGGTGATGATTCCCATCACAGACCCGCAATATTTCCGTTCCAATTTCCAGTTCAGATTCCGTAACTATGCCAGTCTCGACCTCGATTCCTGGAGCGCTAATGTACAGGGGTGGGCGAGCAACTGCGACCAGTGGCATATCGACTATGTCCTTCTCGATGTAAACCGCAACCAGTCGGATATTCATCCCAATGACGTGACCTTCGTGAGTCCTACCACCTCTGCCATCGCCCCATACCAGTCTATGCCTTGGCATCAGTACCGCTCAAGTAATATGGCATCTGCATTCCACAATGAATTGTCTAACATTTCAGCTGGAGTGAAAAATACGTTCTACAACTATTCGGTACGAAAGGCCCCCAACACTCATATTTATACTTCAACGGTCAACAATGAAAATGCGCAGCCGTATCATGAATCAGGACTGCACATGTATCCTTATCATGCGGAACCTGCGATCAACTTTCTCTATGAATACGATGGCGCCGATAGTGCTACCTACTATATCACGCACGTCTTCAGAATGGAGGGCGCAAATGACGAATGTCTGACTAATGACACTTGCCGTTTTGAACAGAAATTCTATAACTACTATGCTTACGACGATGGTACTGCTGAGGCGGGTTATACTCTCCTCTCTACCATGACCAATCCTGATGCCTATTTTGCCATGCAGTTCACCCTTGCGCAACCCGACTCGCTGCGAAGTGTCCGGATGTGGTTCAATAGCGTCCTCGATGACGAGAACTTTGCCGAGTTCACCCTGATGGTATGGGATGACAATAATGGCGAGCCTGGCAATGTGCTCTATGAGTTGCCTTCCCAACTGCCCAATCACGGAGAAGAATTCCTCGATTTTGTAAGCTATTACCCTGAAGAACCTGTTTACTTGGAGGGCACCTTCTATGTGGGCTTCCGCCAGACGCACGATATACAACTGAACCTTGGCTTTGACCAGAATAATGATGCTCACGACTTTGTTTTCTACAAGACTTCTTCCTCCTGGCATCAGTCTTTCCTGAAAGGCGCGCCGATGATCCGTCCTGTGGTTGGCAAATATTTTGATCACTCCGGCATCCACGGCCATCAAGATGTGGCCCTGCAGTGCTATCCTAACCCCACGACCGGCATGGTGCAGATCAGCGGCCTGGAGCAAATGGACGGTGTGCTCTGCCAGGTATTTGACGTTTATGGCCGCTTATTGCAGTCGATGCCGGTACAAGATGCCATAGACCTCAATGCATATCAGCCTGGTGTCTATTTGCTGAAGTTCACTCAAAACCAAAAGGTACTGAAAACCGAAAAGATAATTAAACAATAATATGAAGCTGAATCTTACAAGACCTATCATTTTCTTTGACTTGGAGACTACCGGATTAAATGTCGGAGTTGACAAGATTGTGGAACTCTCTATGATCAAGGTGATGCCCGATGGAGAGGAGATTGACCGAACTGAACTGATTAATCCCGGATGCCATATCCCAGAGGAGGTGTCTGCAATCCATGGTATTTACGATAAAGATGTGGCCGACAAGCCCACTTTTTCACAGTTGGCAGACGATTTACTTGCCTTCATCGGTGATGCCGATTTGGCTGGATATAATTCCAATAAGTTTGATGTGCCATTGTTGGTGGAAGAGTTTCTCCGTTGTGGCAAAACATTTGATCTGCGCAACCGCCATTTGATTGATGTGCAGAATATTTTCCACAAGATGGAACCCCGTACGCTTGTCGCAGCGTATCGTTTCTATTGCAATAAGGATCTCACGGATGCGCACCAGGCACACGCCGATACTCGCGCCACCTACGAGGTTCTGAAGGCACAACTCGACAAATATAACGGTGTGGAATATGTTGATGCCAGATCCAAACAGAAGTGCGTTCCTATCCAGAATGACGTGAAAGCGCTGAGCAACTTCACTCGCGATCTTCACTCCGTTGACATGGCAGGCCATATTGTTTTTGACAAGACACAAACACCGGTTTTCAACTTTGGCAAACATAAGAATGTGCCTGTGAAGAATGTCTTTATGAAGGAACCAGCCTACTACGACTGGATGATGAAGGCAGATTTCCCGCTCTACACCAAACAGATCATCACCCAGATTTATCATGAAGTTTGTCTGGAGCGGAAGTTCAGCAAATAATGTATTGCCATACAAAATCAGGCCGGGTTTTTCCCGGCCTTTTTTATGCTATTTGATAACGCGTTTTTCGTTGTTGGCGATGAACGATTTCCAATCGGTGAACTTTTGTGTGCCGAAGGTGATCTTATGCTGATAGAAATGGCATACGGCGGCGGCTAACGAGTCGGTGGCGTCAAGATAGGGCGCGGCATCGGTCAGATTGTACATGCGCGCCAGCATGGCCGCCACCTGCTCTTTGGAGGCATTTCCGTTGCCCGTGATCGACTGCTTGATCTTACGCGGAGAATATTCGTAAACTTCCATCCCGGCATGCAGGCAGGCTGCAATAACCACGCCCTGTGCCCTTCCTAACTTGAGCATAGACTGCACGTTTTTTCCGTAAAAAGGCGCTTCGATGGCCAAGGTGTCGGGTTGGTATTCGGTTATCAAAGCATTGGTCTTCTCGTAGATGTATTTCAACTTGGCGTATTGGTCTGACAACTTTTTCATCTGGATGACGCTTACGACCTGCACTTCTGATTTGTTCAGGCAAGTGTCTAAAATCGCATAACCCATCACCGAGGTGCCGGGGTCAATGCCTAAAATCCTATGTTTTATCTCTTCCGTCATCTTAACTAACCGAAATACAGTATATTGTCTTTGTAATCAATAATGGCCTCGTGTTCAATAAGGAAATCGTTGCCCAGGATCATCTGTATCGGTTCTCTTTTGAGCAGGCGATAGGCGTAGTTTATGTGGGTCATATCTACGATGGGCAGATTCTGAAACAAGGGTAGGGTGAAGTCACCTAAGCGGAAATTGGGGAAGTCTGCCATTTGGACTGTGAAGTCATTGCCTCCGATGCCGGCATTCACGCCATCCGTGTCGGAGATGGAGAGGTCGGGGAAGAATGTTCTTGCTATCTCGCTGTCAATGCAGGTGTGGGAGGCTCCGGTGTCCAGCACCATGCGCATACGAAGCCCATCGAGAGAGCCAATGACTATGGTGTGGAAGTTGCCTTCCTCCAGCATTTCAATATTCAGATGGATTTGATACATGGCCGCTTGCTACATCCATCTTTTTTTCAGGAAGAAAACCAGGAGCAGAACCAGGATGCTGATGCAGATGATCATGACAATCCAGAAGGCGTACGGATTCTCGGCAAAAGGCAGACGCACATTCATGCCGTACAAACCGCTGATGAAGGTTAGAGGCAGCACGATGGTGGAGATGATGGTCAGCATACGCATGATCTCGTTCGTCTTGTTGGTCTGCAACGAATCAAAGGTGCTGGAAAGGCCGTCTACCAATTCGCCGTAGTCGTCAATCATATCCCACATTTTCTGGTAGAAGTCCAAGATGTTACCCCAGTACTCTTCCATATCGTCGGCAAAGCCTACGTCGCCGCTTTCAAAGGCTTTGAACATGCGGAGTTGCGGTTTGAACATGGTGTTTAGTTGGATGATATTCTTCCGGAAACGGGAGATCTGTTCAATGATCTTTTCCGATTTGGTGCTGAACAGTTCGCGGTTGATGACGTCCAGCTCGGTGCCCATACGCTCTACCAGCAGGAATGTCGCTTTCATCATGCTGTAAAGGATGTGATATAAGGTGGCGTCGGAGGTTCCGCTGATGTCTTCGTCATCTTCCGGCTCGGGATGTATCTTCGTGTAGTTAAACAGTTCCTGTACCACATAGTGAGAATTACCCACGGTGATGAGAAATTCTTGGCCCCAGAAGACTTTAGTCTCTTCCGTTCTCACCAGATTGGTACGTTTGTCAAACAAGGGGAAGTGCAACACGATGAAGTGATAGTCGTCGTAGCTATCGATTTTGGGGCGCTGCACGAAACTGGAACAGTCGTCTATATCCAAAGGGTGAAAGTGGAAGTTATCTCGCAGGAAATCCAAGTCCTCAACTGTAGGATCGGTGATATGGTGCCATTTGTATGTGCCGAAATCTATGGTGTCAACCATGATATAACCTCCTTTCTTTTAATGGATTAGACAAAAATGTTCTGTTACATTGCGGTAATAAATTTACGGAACGGCAAAGATAGCAAAAAAACTATTTGTTGTTCCGTTCTTGTGAAAAAAACTCTCTTGAGAGTGATTTTATGGCAAATAAAAAGAGGGTGCCGGTTGAATGGCACCCTCTTGGGTATGTAAGGTAGTGGATGTCTACGCTTCTCTGTACTCTTTCACGATACCTTTGATGTCGGCGGGAGCGAGACGGCCGTAGACCTTGTCGCCCACGAGGGCTACAGGAGCCAGACCGCATGCGCCTACGCAACGCAGGGAGGTGAGGGAGAAGAGGCCGTCTTTGTCGGTCTCACCGGGTTTGATGCCCAGTTCTTTCTGGAAGGCGTCCAGAATCTTCTCAGCACCACGAACGTAGCAAGCGGTACCCAGACAGACGGATACGGGGTGTTTGCCCTTGGGGTTCATGGAGAAGAAGGAATAGAAAGAGACCACACCATAGACGGTGGCGGTGGAGACGTGGAGTTGTTCTGCAATCAACTCCTGAGCTTCTGCGGGCAGATAGCCTAAGAAGCCTTGCGTCTGGTGTAATACGTTGATGAGTTCACCGGGATTATTGTTGAATTTGTTGCAGATTTCAATAATCTTGTCGCGAACTTCTTTCTTGATCGGAACTATGATTTTTTGTTGCATAATCTTACTTTTTTCGATTGTTTGATATTAGTTTTCCGAACCAACTTCAACCACGGTTTGTCTGTCGAAGTAGTGAGTATGGAGTAACTCGTGAGATTTGTGTCCGCACGGCTCACCCAGGAACTCTTTGTAGATAGCCTGGATGGACGGGTTCTCATGAGATTTACGGATCGGCATCTCCTTGTCGGCTCTGTAGATGGCTTCCCAACGAGCTTTGATGACGTCGCTGTTGCCATGGTGCAGAGGTTGACCGGCGCCGTCGATACAGCCACCAGGACAAGCCATAACCTCGATAGCGTGGAAGTTGCACTTGCCAGCCTTGATGTCCTCTAACAGTTTACGGGCGTTCTTCAGACCGTGAGCGATACCGATGTTCAGTTTGAGGCCGTCCACATCGATGGTAGCGGAACGGATGCCTTCCAAACCACGGAGCTCTTCGAAGTCGATCTTCGGGAGCGGTTTCTTGGTGATCACCTCGTAGGCGGTACGTACGGCAGCCTCGATCACACCACCCGTAGTACCGAAGATGACGGCAGCACCGGTGGACTCGCCGAGCGGGCTGTCGAATTCAGTCTCAGGAAGTTGGGAGAGGTCGATGTTGGCTTGCTTGATCATGCTGGCCAGCTCGCGGGTGGAGATGGAGTAGTCCACATCGGGATTGCCATTCACCTTGAACTCGTCACGGCCGCACTCATACTTCTTAGCCAAGCAAGGCATCACGGATACGCTCACCATCTCTTCGCGGCTGATGCCGATCTTCTCAGCGAAGTAGGACTTCGCGATTGCGCCGAACATCTGTTGCGGGGATTTTGCGGTGGAAGGAAGCTCCTTCATATCCGGGAAGTGGTGCTCGAAGAAGTTGACCCATGCAGGGCAGCAAGAGGTCAGGATCGGCAGCTTCACGTCTTTGTCGCCGTTTAAGAATTTGGTCAGACGGCCGATGAGCTCGGTACCTTCTTCCATGATGGTCAAGTCGGCAGACCAGTCGGTATCAAATACATAGTCGAAGCCTAACATCTTGAGGGCGGTAACCATCTTGCCGGTCACGATGCTGCCCGGTTTCATGCCGAATTCCTCGCCCAGGGCGACACGTACGGCAGGAGCCACTTGGACAACAGTTTTCTTCTTCTCGTCCATGATGGCGCGGAGAATCTTCGGGGTGTGGTCCACCTCGGTGAGAGCGCCCACGGGGCATACTGCCACGCACTGGCCGCAGAAGGAGCACGGAGAATCCTCCAGGTGTTGGTTGAAGGCGGTGGAGACCACTGCCGGGAAACCACGCTCGATAGCGGAGAGGGCACCCACGGTCTGCATCTCGTTACACATCGTCTCGCAACGACGGCACATGACGCACTTGTTCATGTCGCGGATGATGGAGGGAGAAACCTCAATCTGATAGTTGGATTGCTCGCCGCCCTCATACGGGTTGTGGCGGATGCCGAAGCGGATGGCCAGTTTCTGCAACTCGCAGCGGCCGTTCTTGGCACATTGCAAACAATCGTTGGGGTGGTCGGAAAGCATAAGCTCCAAAACCGTTCTACGAGCGTTGATGACGCGCATAGAGTTGGTCTTGACCACCATGTCGGGCATAACTTCGGTGATACAGGCCGGAGCTAAGTTTCTACGGCCGGCAACCTCTACCACACAAATACGGCAGCTGCCCGGTTTGTTGTGGACACCAAGTCCTTCCAGCTCAAAATGGCAAAGGGTAGGGATGTTAATGCCGATGGTTTGAGCCGCTTTAAGAATAGTCGTACCTTTCGGCACTTCAACTTCTCTATTATCTATTGTTAATTTTATCATATCCATAGTGAAACCCCTTTTTAAATGATACTAATTGCATTAAACTTACATTTCTCGATACAGGTACCGCACTTGATACAGAGCTCTTGGTTGATCTCATGCGGCATCTTGACCGTGCCCTTGATGGCGCCGACCGGACAGTTGCGGGCGCAAGCCGTACAGCCTTTGCACTTCTCAGGATCAATGACATACTGCTTCAAAGCCTTGCATTGACCGGCAGGACATTTTTTGTCTTTCACGTGAGCCACATACTCGTCCCAGAAGTTGTCGATGGTGGACAACACCGGGTTGGGAGAGGTCTGGCCTAATCCGCAAAGAGCAGTGTCCTTGATAACACGGCTGAGGTTTCTCAGTTGGTCGAGGTCGTCCATGGTGCCCTGGCCTTTCGTGATCTTGTCCAGAAGCTCGTAAAGTCTCTTGTTACCGATACGGCAGGGAGTACATTTACCGCAGGACTCTTCTACGGTGAAGTCGAGGTAGAACTTAGCCACAGAAACCATACAGGAGGTTTCATCCATGACGATCATACCGCCGGAGCCCATCATAGAGCCGGCTGCGATCAGGTTGTCATAGTCGATGGGGGTGTCGAGGAACTTCTCGGTTAAGCAGCCGCCGGAAGGACCGCCGGTTTGAACGGCTTTGAACTTCTTGCCGCCCTTGATGCCGCCACCGATTTCGTAGATGACCTCACGAAGGGTGATACCCATAGGCACCTCGATAAGGCCCACGTTGTTGATCTGGCCAGCCAAAGCGAACACTTTCGTACCTTTGGATTTCTCGGTACCGATGGAGGAGAACCACTCCCAGCCCTTGTTGATGATGACGGGCACGTTGGCGAAGGTCTCCACGTTGTTCACGTTGGACGGTTTCTTGAGGTAACCCTCTTGTGCAGGGAACGGGGGTTTGAAGGTAGGCTCACCACGTTTGCCTTCCATAGAGTGGATCAAAGCGGTCTCCTCACCACAGACGAATGCGCCGGCACCATAGCGAAGCTCGATGTCGAAGCTGAAGTCTGTGCCGAAGATGTTGTCGCCTAAGAGGCCGTATTCGCGAGCTTGGCCGATAGCCACCTGCAGACGGTGGATAGCCAGCGGGTACTCGGCACGGATGTAAACGAGACCCTTGGTGGCGCCGATACAGAAGCCGCCGATAGCCATAGCCTCAATCAGGGTGTGCGGGTCACCTTCCAAGATGGAACGATCCATGAAGGCACCGGGGTCACCCTCGTCGGCGTTACAGATCATATATTTCTGGTCAGCCTCGTTCTTGCGGCAGAGTTCCCATTTCAAACCTGTCGGGAAGCCAGCGCCGCCACGGCCGCGCAGACCGGATTTCTTCATGATGTCGATGGTAGCCATCGGGTCGTTCTGCTCCAGAACGGTAGCCAATGCCTTGTAACCGTCACGTGCGATGTATTCCTCGATGTTTTCAGGATCGATGAAACCGCAGTTACGCAAAGCAATACGCATCTGTTTCTTGTAGAATCCCATATGCTTGGAGTCGGAGATGTGAGCCTTGTCCTCAGGGTTCTCATACAACAGACGTTGAACTTTTCTACCTTTGATGATGTGCTCGTCCACAATCTCTCTGCAGTCCTCAGGTTTTACCTGGGTGTAGAAAGTGTTGTCGGGAAGGATTTTCACGATCGGGCCTTTCTCGCAGAAGCCGAAGCAACCGGTAGCGACCACTTGAACATCGTCGGTAAGATTTTTCTCAGCTAAGATGCTTTCGAAGTTAGCTTTGATCTTTGGGCTCTCTGATGCCGTACATCCCGTACCGCCGCAGAGCAAGATGTGATATTTATAGTTTGCCATTCGTAACCTCCTTGTTATTTGGTTTCTATTTTCTCGTAGTTAACAGGGATGACGCCTTCCAGGATCTCGTTGCTCAAGATGTACTTGTTGACAAGGTCCTTGGCTTTCTGTACGTCCACATGACCGAAAACGATCGGGTCGTTGCCGGGTTTTTTCACCTCGACGGTGGGCTCAGCATAGCAATAGCCCATACAGCCGGTCTGGGTTACGACAGCTTGCACATTTTGGTTTTTGCACTCTTCAATGATGGCTTCCATCGTCTGCTTCGCGCCAGAGGCGATACCGCAAGTAGCCATGGCAACTTTGATTTGAACCAAGTTCTCAGCATTGTCACCATTTTCGCGGAGGCCGACCATCGATTGGAGTTGTTCTCTCTTCTTTTTGAGATCTGCCAAAGATTTAATCTTTTCCATACAATGTTGTTTTTTTGTAAGTTGTTGATAATTTATTTGTAGTTAATTCGTTACACGAAAAACCACCCAAAAGCATGACACTTTTTAGGCGGTGCAAAAATAGGAATATTTTTTGGAATTCTCAACAGCCAAGGAGAAATATTTTTTACATAAAAAGAGCCCGACAATAATGTCGGGCTCTTGGCAGGGGAAGAGAGAATCGAACTCCCATCAGCGGTTTTGGAGACCGTCATTCTACCATTAAACTATTCCCCTAAAGAAGGGGCCTTTTGAGCCCCTTACTTTGAATTGATAAGTTGACCGTCGAATTAGTCTAAGATCTCAGTGATCTGACCAGCGCCCACGGTACGACCACCTTCGCGGATAGCGAAACGGAGGTTCATGTTGAGAGCGATTTCGGACAGCAATTCAACCGTGATTTCTACGTTATCACCAGGCATACACATTTCAACGCCAGCAGGCAGAGTGATAGCACCGGTAACGTCCGTTGTACGGAAGTAGAATTGAGGACGATAGTTGTTGCCAAACGGAGTGTGACGACCACCTTCTTCTTTCTTCAAAACATACACAGAAGCTTTGAATTTCTTGTGAGGATGGATGGAACCCGGTTTCGCGATAACCATACCACGACGGATCTCGTCCTTGTCGATACCACGGAGCAACAAACCTACGTTATCACCAGCTTCACCTTCGTCGAGGATCTTGCGGAACATCTCCACACCAGTAACAACAGATTTCAGCTTCTCAGCACCCATACCGATGATATCAACGGGGTCAGAGGTGTGGATCACACCAGTCTCGATACGACCGGTAGCCACGGTACCACGACCTGTGATGGAGAAGACGTCCTCGATAGGCATCAGGAAGTCCTTGTCGCGGTCACGGACAGGCAGCGGAATGTAGCTGTCAACAGCGTCCATGAGCTCCATGATCTTCTCAACCCACTTCGGCTCAAGGTTCAAGCCACCGAGAGCGGAACCACGGATAACAGGGCTGTTGTCGCCATCGAATCCGTAGAAGGACAGAAGGTCACGAATTTCCATTTCAACGAGGTCTAACAACTCAGGGTCGTCAACCAAGTCAACTTTATTCATGAAGACAACCATTCTCGGTACACCAACCTGCTTTGCCAACAGGATGTGCTCACGAGTTTGAGGCATCGGACCGTCGGTAGCGGCCACCACGAGGATAGCGCCATCCATCTGGGCAGCACCCGTTACCATGTTCTTCACATAGTCGGCGTGACCCGGACAGTCAACGTGTGCATAGTGACGAGTAGCGGTCTGATACTCGATGTGAGCAGTGTTGATGGTAATACCACGCTCTTTCTCTTCAGGAGCGTTGTCGATGGAGTCAAATGATCTCACTTCAGAGAGACCTTGATTGGCCAAAACAGTAGTAATGGCGGCGGTCAAGGTAGTCTTGCCGTGGTCAATGTGACCAATAGTACCCACGTTTACGTGGGGTTTAGTACGTTCAAATTTTTCTTTTGCCATTGCTTATTAATTTTCGTTTGTAACTTTAGTTTACTACATAAAAGTAGAGCCGTTGATGAGAGTTGAACTCATGACCCCATCCTTACCAAGGATGTACTCTACCACTGAGCTACAACGGCTTTTTTGCCTCATTTTTTGAGCCTCATTCGTTTCGGCTGTAAAGGCGGGCAAAAATACAATATTTTTTTTTATTGTGCTAATTTTTTCACCAAAAAAAATTTCTATTCTGACAACTTATTGATAATCAGCTTTAAACTATCTCTCCAGTAGGGCACTTTTACCCCATATTTGGTTTTAATCCTCCCTAAATTAAAGAGAGAATAGGGGGGTCTTTTAGCTTTTGTCGGATATTCTGACGTCAAAATGGGCATTATCGAACATGAAACATGTGCCATCTCCAAGGCGCTTTTGGCGAATTCAAACCAGCTGATGCTACCCTCATTGGCGAAATGCAAAGTTTCTACCTCTTTTATGGTGTCAGCCTGTTCGCAGATATCTAAAATGGCTTGGGCCAAGTCGCCGGCATAAGTGGGCGCACCTAGTTGGTCGTACACCACTGACAGGCTCTCCCGTTCTCTTCCAAGCTTGAGCATAGTCTTGACGAAGTTGTGGCCATATTCCGAGTAGAGCCAGGAGGTGCGGATGATGACGCCTCGGCAGCCGCTCTCCCGCATGGCCTCTTCTCCAGCCAGCTTGGAACTGCCATATACTGAGCAGGGACGCGGCGTGTCATCCTCTTTGTACGGACTGTTCGTGTGGCCGTCAAAGACATAGTCGGTGGAGATGTGCACTAAAAACAGATGATGGAGTCGGGCCACCTCGGCCAGATTGCGCACGGCGTCTCGGTTGATGCGGTAGGCAGCCTCCTGGTCGTCTTCCGCTTTGTCCACAGCCGTGTATGCCGCCGCGTTGATGATGATGTCCACCGGATGCTCTTGTACAAAGGATTCAATCTGGCTGACATCGGTGATGTCCAGCGTGTCGATATCCGTATGATAAAAATTGTATTGGTCTTGAAAATCAGCTGCCAGGTCGCGCAAACAGTTACCTAACTGCCCGTTGGCACCGGTGATCAAAATGCTTCTTCTCATAAGTTAAGATTTAAGAGTTAAAAGATAAGAATTATTGTTTGTTGGCAAGTTCCTTAGTGGTTTTAACTATTGATGACAATAATCTTATTAGCTCGTCAATATCATTTTTCATTGATTTATATTCACTATCTGTCAGATATTCTGCTGCATGTAAAACGTCTAACCAGTAATCTGTTTCACCAGCTTCTTTCAAAGCGATATTCATCTTACTAATGAAGTCTTTTCGACTTTGGGCATAGATGCCTTCTCGAACATTGGCACCTATACTTGTGCCAGATCTGACAAATTGTTTGGACAAGATAGTCTCTTTTTTCTTTTCTTGTAAAAATAGATAGCATTTTGCCACTCTCTTCGCAAAAGCAAGACTTTTCTCCCCAATAATACTGTGCCCAGGCATAACTCTTCACTCTTCACTTTTAACTCTTAACTTAATTCCACCGTTTCCCTGAACCTCGGCACATACGCCTGCTTAAACCCTGCCTCTTGCAGGTGTTTGGCGTAGGCTTTGCGCACGTCGCCTTCGCCGTGGACGATGAAGATGCGTTTGAGCTTCTTGTTGCCTTTCTGGCAGGAGAGATAGCGGATGAGTTCCTTGTAGTCGCCGTGGCCGGAGAAGGCGTCGATGCGTTCCAGATGGGCCTTCACATCATACATCTCACCGAAGATGGAGACTTTCTTGTCGCCGCGCATGATCTTCGCGCCTAACGTCGTGGGGGCGCAGTAGCCGACGCACAGGATGGTGGTTTTCGGGTCTTCGATGTTGTTGGCCAGATGATGCTTGATACGTCCGGCCTCCATCATGCCCGAGGCGGAGATGACGATGCAAGGATGGTTGTGGGTGTTGAGTCGCTTGGAGTCGTCAATGGTGCGGACGTATGTCAGCTTGTCGAAGCCGAAGGGGTCTTGGGTGCGCTCGATGAAGGCGCGCATGTTCTCGTTGAAGTCTTCGTCATGCAGTCTGTAGATATTGGTGGCGGAGAGGGCCAGGGGGCTGTCCACGAAGCACTCGATGTCGGGCAGGTTGCCGGCGCGCTTCAGACGGTGCAGGGCATAGACGATCTCCTGTGTTCTGCCGATGGCGAAGGAGGGGATGAGCAATTTGCCCCGTCTTTTGGCGCAGGCATCTTTCACTACCATCATGAGTTGTTGCTCTGCCTCTTCCAAGGTGGAGTGCAGGCGGTCGCCATAGGTGGACTCGGTGATGATGTAGTCCACGTGCGGGAAGGGCATGGGGTCGGGGAGGATGGGCTTGTCGTATCGGCCCACATCGCCTGTGTAGCACAGTGTGCGCACCTTGCGTCCCTCTTTGCTGGTGATGTAGATGGCCGCGCTGCCTAACATGTGCCCCGAGCAGATAAACTGGATGGTGACCTCCGGGGTGATGGTGAACGACAGCATGTTGGGGATGCTGATGAACTGTGACATGCACTCCGCCGCGTCTTTCTCGGTATAGATCGGCTCGATGGGTTTCTGCCCTTCGCGGTCTTTTTTCTTGTTGAACTGCATGGCGTCCTGCTCCTGGATGCGTCCCGAGTCAGCCAGCATGATGGCGCAGAGGTCGCGCGTGGCAGGGGTGCAGAACACTTTGCCCCGGAACCCTCGCTTATATATGTAAGGTATAAGGCCAGAATGGTCGATGTGCGCGTGCGAGAGCAACAAAAAGTCAATCTCGGCAGGGTCAAAGCCCAAGTCGCGGTTCATGCTGTCGGTTTCCAGGCCCTTGCCTTGGTACATGCCGCAGTCTAACAATATTTTGACACCTTTCTTGGTGGTGAGCAGGAACTTGCTGCCCGTCACCTCTTCAGTAGCTCCTAAAAAGCTTAATTTCATATCACAAAGTGTTTTAGAAAATATATAAGAGCTTTATTCCTTGGGTGGCCACACGTTGCGCCAGCCGTAGAAGAAGCCCAGGTGGTATCTTGCCGCGAAGTAATAGACTACGTGGCGCAGCTTGCCGAAAGGCATATAGCAGAACAGCAATATGCAGGCGACATAGTACAGGATGACGATGGCGCGGGAAGCAGGCCAGATCAAGAATAACAGGGTCATCAACTGGAAAGTGGAGGTCAGGAAGTTGGCTAGATAGTCGTCGATGTTGGACCAGCTGCGCATCTCGGCGGTGAGATAGCGTCTCAGCAGCAGGATATAGCCGCAGATGCAACCTGCCAAGGGGAACAGGGCGATAAGATAGTGGATCTTGTCGGGCCCGCAGATCCAGTTGTTGAAGAACGGGAAGAAGGAGAGCACAAACACCAGCAGGCTCATGAAGCTTCCGATATGGAAGAGCATGCCGGCCGCGTATTCGGGCAGGTGCAGGAAGGCCGACTCCTTATTCTGGGGCATCATGGCCTTGGTGTTGGCATACACCACACCGGCTGCCACGTCGCCACTCTTCTCCGAGAGATCTTTGGGTTTGCCCAGTCTGACGATCTTGATGAAAAAGGTCAACAGTCCGCAAATGCAGAACAGCACCGCCGCAAGGGCGATATCTTGAATGATGTACATATTATTGTCTTAAGTGATGATGAAACGACTATACGCAACCTTCGGGTTTGGGAAGACCGGCCACGCGGCAGGCGCCTCTGGCAGGGCCCAACGGGAAAAGTTCGTAGATCTCTTTCAACTTGAGGTCGGCCGTCTTGCAGATGGTGCGCACCATCGGGGCGATGCCTTTCTCCTCGTAGTTTTCGCGAATGCAGCGGATCACTTTCCAGTGATTCTCCGTCAGTTCTTCAATGCCGTCCTCTTTGGCAATGACGGGAGCAAGATCCTCAGACCATTCCTCTGGTTTTACCATGAAACCGTCACCGTCCATTTCAAAGGTCTTACCGTTAAATTCTATGTTTGCCATAATTCTGATGTGTTAAAATTGTGAACTGCAAAAATACAAAAAAAAGTGGATTGCGCATGGTTTTTCTAACTTTCCTATCTTGAGCTTGTTCAAGAAGAATAATGTTGACGGGCAACATGCAAAAACGCCCTGTCGGGGCGCAAGCGGTGCTGAAGAAATCAAGGCTCGATAACTTTTTTAACGTCGAAAGACATTTTTGTACCGCAATTTCCGTGGAACGGTTGTCCCCATCTCATCACATCAAAGTCACACGAAATGATGGAGTCGGAGTTGTGTGGCGTGTAGTACCAGTATATACCGTCTGTGGACAATTTTTCGCCGTTTACATAATAGACAGGGTTAAGGTCCGGATTCTGACTGATATATTCCGGGTGCAGCCTGACAACTCTATTGCCTTTTTTGTCACGGAACTCGCCAGCGTATTCAATGCCAAGTAATTCTACTTGATAATGGGATCGATAAAACGACTCTATTTCATAATCCAAAGCGTATAGCTGCACAACCTTGACCATCAAAGCAAAATTCATCGAATCCATTTCCGTCCCGTTGATGCCATAAGGCCATTGAATATCATACCTCTTCATAAGGGCACGGAGTCCTTTGTATTTCTCCTTATATGGCTCTTGGCTGGCGAGCAGTTGGTTGCATTTCTCCATGATCTTGTCTGCATATTCGTATCTGTTCATTTTTTCATTGCTTTTCGACAATTGGTTGCAATGGGCATATCTGTCTTCCACCAGGTTGGTCAGCATTATTTCTAGGTCTGATGGTTGAGATTCCGGTTGTTTGGAACGGCAGCCAACCAGGGAAACGACAAGGAATAGTATCAAGAATATGAATTTGGTTTTATCTTTCATTGGAATGAAGTTTTGATTGTCATGCTGCAAAAGTATAAGATTTTAACATATTTTCATATAAAAATATTTCTATCTTTGCACACGATAATATTGGAGATTTTTGAACATATTAAGATACAATGATGAAAAAACTTATATTTTTTTTCAGTTTTATGATACTCGTGGTGGCGACCCTTGTCGCACAAGTGCCGCAAAACATGAGCTATCAGGCGGTGGTTCGCAACACCAGCCACCAGCTGGTGGTGAATTCGGCGGTGACGGTGCAGGTGCGTATCATACCGCATGTCATGAACAATGCCCCGGTTTATCAAGAGGAGCATCAGACAACCACTAACGATAACGGACTGATGACTTTGCAGATCGGTGGGGGCCAAGCCATTCAGGGCGTCTTCTCGGCGATCCCTTGGGCGGACGGCCCGTATTATCTGCGGGTTGACATAGACCCTACTGGTGGAAACGACTTCACCATCTCCAGCGTACAGCAACTAATGAGCGTTCCGTATGCTCTCTATGCCGTAGAGGCCGGAAACAGTTTCAGCGGGAACTATGAGGACCTCGCCAACAAGCCGAACATACCCTCCCAGACCAGCGACTTGCTGAATGATGCTGGATTTGTGTCCAACACCCAGTGCGACACGGTGGATATATGTAACCTCAGCGCACAGATTGGACAACTCTGGTCTGTCATCACGGCCCAACAGAATATGATAGACTCGTTGACCACGATGGTCCAGCGGGTGAAGGATTCTCTTTTCCCAGATCCAGTCTATGACACCATTCCCATTCAGGATGTCACTGGGATTATTCCCTGTCAGTTGCCAAACAATGACACTGTTATATTGATCAATGACCAGGACTCCTTGCTGGCATTGTGCCCCAACGCCCCGGCGATGAATCTAAACGACAGTTCCTTGATTATGCTTTCAGGTTACTATGCCACGGGCGTCCAATTTGTGACAGGTATGCTCACTTCTTCCGACAATCAGCATTATCAGCTGAACGTTCAAATCATGCCGAGTCCCATTGCAATGCCAACACCATGGAGGATATACTGTCTCATTCCAAAGATTTCGTCTTTATCACAAGTGGTTATTCATCTAACCTATTTGCATTGACATAGATACAAACAATCCCCCTTTTGTCAACATTATAGTATCTGTCATTCGCAATATGGATTATAACTTACATGATGACCGTAGTTTTTTCCCTGCGGTTTGAATCCTTTTTTTTACGATTTTTGCGCCGTTTTAATTGCGCCATTTTATGATGTCTGCTTTTTGGATGAGTATTGTAAGCTATTTTCAGAATCTGGATTTGATGGGAGCCTTGGAGCTTGCCGGCACCATCGTCGGGTTGGTCTATCTGTTCCTGGAATACAAGGCCAACGTGTGGTTGTGGCCTGCTGGCATCCTGATGTCCCTGCTCTATGTGGTGGTATTCTTCCATGGAAAGTTTTATGCAGACGCTGGAGTATATCTCTATTATATTGGAGCCAATATTTACGGCCTTGCTGTTTGGATGAAAGGCCGGCAACAAGGAAGCGATCAGTCGGAAGAGTTGCCGATAACTCATACGCCCAAGAATAAGATTTTGAGGCTGGCCTTGGCCTTTGTATTGGTGTATGCAATTCTCGCATGGATATTGGTGCGCTTCACAGACAGTCCGGTGCCGTACGGAGATGCCTTCACCACCTCGCTCAGCATCGTGGCCATGTATATGCTGGCCAAGAAGTATCTGGAGCAGTGGCTGCTCTGGATTGTGATTAATGTTGTCTCCACGGGACTATACCTCTGGAAAGGTCTTTATCCTACGGCGCTCCTGTTCATCGTCTATGTCGTGGTGGCTGTGCTCGGGTATTTTAAGTGGAGGAAGGAGATGCATTGACATGCATTGCTAAGGAATATCTGTACATTGCACATACCTGCGTGCTTCTTCTGCTTTAGCGATTAGGCGATAAAGTAGGTTAGTAGGTTAGTAGGTTAAAAGGTTAGGAGGTTAACGGGTTAGAGGACTACTCGGAGCAAACTGCGTCCAGAAGGTTAAAAGATTAAGAAGTTAAGAAACTAAGAAGTTAAGGAGTTACGAGGTCTTAGTTTCTTAATTCCTTAGTTTCTTAATTCGTAACCATTTACTGTTCACTCTCAATTCACCCCGGTGGTATGATGAATTGCGGAGGAGCGGCACCCCAGCGGGGTGCAGGGAATGTGTGCCAAGACGCTGGCAAGTGCCGCCGCGAAAGGGAGGAAAGTGAATAGTTTAATGAGGTTAAAAGGTTAAAAGGTTAGAAGGTTAGAAGGTTAAAGTTCAAAGTCAAAGTTCATTAGTTTCCCCACTCCCCATCCACTATTATCTATTATCTTTCAACTCTCAACTTTTAACTTTTAACTCCTAACTCCTCCCTCCCCACCCACAAAAAAAGGAGTCCCTCGGGACTCCTTTTGATTATTTAGTTTTATTACGATTAGTCAAGTATGGGCTTAGGCTCGATCTTCACGCAGCGTACGCTGATGGCGTTGCCCTTCATCATTTCCTCTTTGATCATCTCAGGACAGATGTGGGTAAAGGTTACGCATTTGCCCTTGTAGGTGGTGGAGGAAGGAGTGCTGGTCCAGAAGTGGGTTTCAGCGAGAAGGTTGTAGTAGAAATCTGCGTAGTGGTCGTAGTAACCGGCGCCTACAGCCTCGAAGCCGTTGTTCGGATCAATACCAGCAGCACCAGGCAACCAGTAAGCTTGATTCTTGGAAGAAGCTTCGCGTGTGTTGTTGTGAGCGTAGGTCATCATGTCTTCGAACTGTGCATCCTTGGGGATAGCCCAGCCTTCCGGACAAATACCAGGAGTATAGATGCCCAGTCTTCCTTGTGCGGTAGTAGGAACGGCGGTGTTGTCGTCCTCGGTCACGCCCATTGCGGAATACCATGTGTAGAGACGGCCGAACGGATTCAGGTGGCTGTCGTCATTTTGGTAAACTTTGGCCACAGCGATGTTGTTGCCGTCGGCATCCACTTGGTTGCGGAGGTTCTCCTTGAGCCAGCACTCGCAGCCGATACGGACGGTGGTGTAGGTGTAACCGTCGTAGGTGACGCGGTAAGGCTCGGTGTAGTTAGGATCATCCTCGCCGCAGTTCGGATAGCGTACGATGTATTTCTTGTCGAAGTAGATGCTGTTGTTGCACTCATCCGTGAAGGTCCATCTGATGGTATATTCGCCTGGAGCGATACGGCCCAGCAGAGTGCCTTGGTTAACGGTGTTGTCCTTGTCGTTTGTCAAGTTGATGACTAAGTCAGCAGGAAGGATGTTGTTGGTGTAGGTCGGAGTGATCACGTTGTAGAGCGTATCGCAAGCGCCGTACCAGAGGGTGATGATCACATCGGCATCGTCAAAGTCGGTGATGGCACCAGTGTTCGTCACTTTCGGTTTCACATTGACGGTCACGGTGAAAGGTGCTCCGTCACAGCTGTTCGTGATATTCGTACCTCCAAAATTAAGAATAGTAGTAGTGGTGGGTATCACGGAGTAAACCACAGTTTGAGTTTCTAAGGTAGAGTTGGTCAGCGTGCCGGTTGTGAAGTTGGCTTGATCAGTACCAGCCGTGGCACCGTCCACGCCAGAATTGGAAGTTATGATCCAAGTGTATGTAGTGTTATAGTTGAAAGTGTACGAGTTGATAGTGCTGGAACCTGCAGGAACCTTGTCATCGCTTGCGGGTGACATGGTGGCAGCATTGTCGGAACAGATGGTATATTCTTTAGCAGCAATGTATGCCTTTGGAGTGGTGTAAACCGTGAAGTTGCCAGTGCCGGTACAGCCATATTTGTCGGTAACCAAAACAGTATAGTAGTCTCCGTGTACTGTCTCGTCTTCACCACTGTAGGCAATGGTGGTGGCAGTTTGATCGGTGCCTAATGAATTCGGATACCATTTATATGTAGGCTCTTCGGCAGTTGTAGCAGCTATTAAGGTTGTGGTTTCGCCAGGACAGAGGAGCAAATCATCTGCTGTTGTTGTTGTAATATCCACCGTAGGAGCGTCGGGCACTACAACAGGAATGGTTACACTGTGCGTGTTGCCACACATATCCTCAGCGGTAGCCGTGACATTTTGTGTACTGGTGATCTCCGTTCCCGGAGCAGGTGTAATACTAGGACTGATCAAAGTCACTTCATTGCCGCAAGAAGAGGTAAGGGCTGCATCCACTGCTGCCTTCAATTCTGCGATGGTAGGAACCTGGAATTCACAGGTACCGCTATGGGTTGCTGCCACGCTGGCAATGGCACCTAAGTTCCATACAGGATTGTCGGTGGTAAAGTCTCCAGTCACAGTGTTGCTGGTACATCCGTTGCCATCGGTCACATACAGTGAATAGTTGTAGGGTGTATTGCAGTTTGGAGTGGTGGTAGGTGTAATAGTTCCAGGATTTCCGCTCCCAGTAGCGTTTCCACCCCAATGGTAGGTCAGGTTGTCGTTGCTACCTGCGGTCACATCAGCAGTCAACTCGTAAGAAGTTTGGTTCGGACAGGTGCTGGAAAGAGTAATGTTATTGTCCACCACTGGATTTGTCCAAACATTCAAGGTGTAATAGTTGTTGGAAGGCACATAACATGGGTTGGCAGAAGTGGAATATTTTGCCAAATAACGAACGTATGTTTTAGTGGTGAGACCATTTATTTCAAGTGGGTTCACACTACCTGAATAATTGGTCCAGTTTGTTCCGTCGGTTGATGTTTGCCAGGTGACGGGATAGGAGGTTGTGGCTGAAAGATTCACGCTCACATTGCCGCCGGAGCAAACATTGGTGGTCGTACCGTTGTTATTATCTTTAATAGTGCCAGGATTGATGTCGCTCGGACGGGTCACCTGAACAGGATCTGTATAGACGATTGCATTGGAACCGTATTTATAACCTCTGCGATAGTAACCCGTGGTATTTACTACGGTATAATCTGCGCCACCAGGATCTTGAACAGTGGACCAGGAAGAGCCATTACTTGAGTACTGCCAGCTATAGTCGCCACCTGAAGGGGTTGCCAGGGCTGCTGGTGACGTTGAGCCGTTGATTGTCACCACAGTGTCGCCAGGGGTACAAACCCAGTCGGCGGGGTTGACTGCGATAGCGCCTGCGTTGACAGGATTGACCGTTACTTCAACACAATCGTCATTTACCACTCTACAAGTATTGGCGTCGTTGGCATAAATACAAATATTGGTTACGGTAACACAATATTCTGTAGTATTATTCACGGTCGGTTTAAGGTTGCTTGGTACAGAAGGATCCCACTGGTATGTGGTTTGGAACATAGCGTTGCCATTTGCATCGGTTTGTGTAGCGGCATTGGTGTTTAAAGACAACTGAGTTGTTTGGCCAGGACCGGTCAGAGAAGTCGGATCGGCATTCAGATCTACGGATAAAGCAGGAGCTTCGATGTAGAAGTGGACACGTACAATACCACTGGCGCCGTTACCACCTGCGTGCCAGTTAAGCGTACCTGTTTTACCGCCACCGCCACCGCCGCCGTAATTTTCTCCGGGTTGGCCACGTCTAGGATAGCGGTCAGCATCTAAAGCCCAGTCTGCTGTTCCTTTTCCACCATTACCACCTAGTCCATGACTCACGCCTGCAGCGCCGCCGCCAGCCTCCATAAGACATTGACCATCTCCACCAGCATTATTCACTCCGTTAGAAGCAGAATATCCGTCCCCGGCAGGATGTCCAGCACCGCCACCGCCACCAGAGCTCATGTCTCCAAGGGCACCACCGCATCTACCTGTGCCTGTACCTCCATTACCACCTGGGTAATGGATATCTCCTTGGCCACCTGCGGCGCCGCCGGCAGCACCAGCTTCATTGCCATTCACTCCTCGACAAGTCTTTCCTCCGTATGCTTCTAGTATGACGGAGTTTGTTGAATTTCTTTTCACAGAAGATGTTTGTCCATCATCTTCTCTGTGATTTCTAAAAAATGGATATACATAAAATTCATCATCAAATATCCAAATGTCATCTGCTCCCGAGTAAACGAACCAAAAGCCCTGGTATTCTCTACCTATGCACCAAGCTGCGAATAGTGGATATGCTCCACAGACTGCTCTATATTGGTCTCGGGTTACGGGGCTAGCCGTGTTATAACCGCCCGCACCAACAATGATGTCAAAAGTTTCGCCTACAGTGAGGCCAGAGTTAATGTCTTTACGGCCGTAGGCACCGCCACCACCGCCACCACCAGTGTGGTACATTTGCCCACTTCCATCATCACCGCCAGTGTTTAATGCAGAATAACCCTTGACAAAACCGCCGCCGCCGCCGCCGCCTATTGCTTCAAAATACACTTTTGTACACCCCTCTGGCACTGTAAATTTATGAGTGACGCCAGTGGTGGTGTAATCTTTGTAACACCATTTGCCCCATTGATTGTTCTGGGCAAAAGTGGTGTTTAC
Organism: Bacteroidales bacterium; assembly: GCA_017650305.1. GTDB lineage: Bacteria > Bacteroidota > Bacteroidia > Bacteroidales > WCHB1-69 > F23-D06. The sequence continues at coordinate 26,900 of JAGCFD010000002.1, forward strand.
TGCTAAAAAGCAGAAAACCAAGAGGATAGCTCCTCTTACAAGCATAATTGTTTTTTTCATTGTGATTAGTATTTATTGATAATTATTTTTTTCTTTCTATACACTTTACCTTTTAATATACGAACCGCAAAAATACATTTTTTTTCAATATACGCAAATATGTAAAAAAAAGTTACGAACATAGTCGGGGGGATTATTGCGGTGTGTGATACATGGCGGGGTGTTAGGCTAAGGGTTCGTGACTGAGGTTCCGCCGCACCTGATTGCTTCGGGGCGAGTGTTAGGCGACAGGTTCGTGTCTGGGTTATGGTGATGTGCGGGTGCGGCGGAATGGCGGGTGGGGTGACGCTGTGGGAGGGATAAGAGAGGGCGGCGGCGGGAGGTGCCTGCCGTCATTCACATCCGTGGTGCCGCCGCCCTCAATGGTCTTTTTATTTGGCGGAGGGTCTCGCCATTCCGCCGCACCTGATTGC
>JAGCFD010000025.1 GCA_017650305.1 Bacteroidales bacterium
TGCCTTCGGCAAGAGAATGGAAATGCTTGCCTATGGCCTGTTGAAAATCAAAAAACTAAACAGGTGTTTTTTTTTACACTTAAATTATATTATCGCAAATAAAAAGAAGCCGAACAAAAATCACTTTTTAGTCGGCCTCTTGTGTGGGGGTTTACCAATAAAGATGGTATTCTGTCAGAAACCTTCAAAGGTTCCCTATAGAAACCGGATTAGTTCTTGTATTCAAACTCCGTTACGGTTGTTTGATTGTTGCTTATCAGCTTGCGGCTTACAGGGTATTTTCCTTCGTAGCTGTATTCATAATTGGCCAACGAGGTGGCAGTCTGACCGGCAGAGGTCACCATAGACTCCATTAAAACGATGTTGTTCTGAGAGAAGTAGCCGTTCGCGATATTGTTTTCAAAGAAGATCTCCGTCATGGCTCCGTAGAAAGGATTGGCCATCTTGTCATACTCAGCCTTCAGGGTGATGGTTTGGTCGGAACTGGTATTGGTTCTCAACAATTTAACAAGGTTGTTTTTATCCCAGGTCAGTTCGTAATTGGAGGTAACCGTTGACTTAGGATTCTCACAAGGGTAAGCTTGGGAAATGGCATCCACCATCGTGATGATCTCGTTGGGAAGAACATATTGCAAAGGATTGATCATAATGTCAACGGCATCCTTGCCAGCGAAATAGGTATCGGTGATGCGGGAGATTTTACCATTCTCGTAGGTGAAGGAATAGGAGTCAATCAAATTTCCGTTGCTGTACAGCGCCACCTCTTTCAACTGGTTTCCCTGGTATGTATAGTCAACATAAAGATTGGAAGAATAGACATTCATACGCACCAGTCTTTTCTTTTCGTAGGAGAAATTGAGGGTGTAGGCCAAGGCGCCGTCTGAATAATAGTCGATCTTGTCCAAGGTGTTGTCACTGTTCCAGTTCCAACTTTCCTCCAGGTTGCGGGCTCCATTAGCATCGGTAAAATAAATCTTGCTGATTTTCTTGGCAGGATTGTAAACACCTTCTTTTTCACAAGAAACAAAAAGCATGGCTACACATGCGATGACGAGAATTGATAAAATTTTTTTCATAATGATTTTAATTTAAGATGAACGTTATAGATTATTTTGTTATTTCTTCTTCAACCACTCGGGGTGGGCGTAGGGTTTGTCCTCCAGATTGAACTTGCCCTTGTTCCAGCCTTTCATGCCGTAATAGTATTGCAGGATTTCTTCGATATCTTTGTCATAATCCCCTGTGGGATAGAAGATCTTGCCCACTCCCATGGTGCGGCTCACATAGTCGATGTGGCTGCAGAAGATGGGCACGCCGGCCCCCATGGCGATATGGTAGAATCCCTTCTTCCAGTTCTCCACGCGTTTGCGGGTGCCCTCCGGACAGATCAGGAAGGCCACCTCTTCCCGTTCTTTGATCAAGTCCACGGCGTATGAGACAAAGTTGGTGGCGTGCTTGCGGTCCACGGGCACACAGCCAATGCGTTTCAAGAAGCCTTTGATGGGGAACACGAAGAACTCTTTCTTCATGACCATGGCCATCTTGAGCCGTAGCCATCGGATGCAGATCATGCCGTAGAAGAAATCGATGATGCTGGTATGCGGTGCCATCAGGATGACGCACTTTTTGACGGGGATCTGCTCATATCCGACGGGGCGGAAGCGGAACAGCCACATGAGGAAACGGTAGAATTTCATATCGACAGGTTTTTAGGAAGCAAACATACACAATTTTTCCGAAGGATTCAAAAGGATGTTATTGCAAAATGGGTTTAATGGCATCATCCACATGATAATCGCCAATCATCGTGCGGCGTAATGCGGTGAGGTGAGCTCCAGAGTCAAGCGCAGCACCGAAATCGCGGGCAACGGAACGTATATAGGTACCTTTAGAACAGCGAATCCGGAAATCAATATCGGGCAGAGCAAAACGAGTCAGTTCAAAGTCATAGATCGTGATTTTCTTAGTCTCAAGCCGGGCCTCTTCACCCTTTCGGGCAAAGACATAGGCTCGATGGCCGTTATGACGGACGGCAGAAAAGATAGGTGGCACTTGCTCAAGATCACCCGTGAAGCGCTGAGCCGCCTCTTTTGCCATTTCCTCCGTGATATGCTCATAAGGATAGACCGCATCAACAGGATGCTCCAAATCAAAGCTGGGGGTGGTGGCACCCAAGCGGAAAGTGCCGGTGTATTCCTTGACCTGCTGCTGGATTTGATCAATCCGCTTGGTCATCTTGCCCACGCAGATAATGAGCAAGCCTGTCGCCAAGGGGTCAAGCGTGCCGGCATGGCCGACTTTAACCTTGCGGTTGGCCTTTCGCTGGACGATGCCGCGGACCTTGCCCACCATATCGAAGGAGGTGCACTGATAAGGTTTGTCGAAGAGCAGGATATCCTCCTCCACATTGACCTCCAGGTCGGGCAATTGAAAAATTGCGGCGTGAACGATTGGGTTCTTTAGCATAATCCGAAAATGATGGCAATGATACCGACGATTGCACAATACAGGGAGAACCAAGCCAAGTTGGCCTTCTTCACAACTGCAATCATAAATCGGCAAGCGAGTACTCCACTGATGTAGGCGGCAAGGAAGCCACAGAGGATAGCTCCTGCGGACAATCCGCTTTGCGCAAATGAGAAATCACCACCCACCAGATCGAGGAAAGCCTCTCCGAGGATAGGAATAATGACCATCAGGAAGGAGAACTGGGCGACCTCCTCTTTGCGCACGCCACACAGAAGGCCGGTAGCGATAGTGGAACCGGAACGTGACAATCCCGGGAGGACAGCTACCGCCTGGGCACATCCAATGATGAAAGCACGCCCGAAGGTTAGCGGCTTGTTCTCGCGGAAGCGTACAAAACGGGTGAGGGCAAGCAACAGTGCCGTGACCAGCAACATGCAACCTACCAGCACAAGTCCTTCTCCGAACAACGACTCCACCGTATCTTTGAGGAACACCCCCACAATGAGGACTGGAATCATGGAGACCAAAATCTTGCAGATATATTGAGTCTCCTCATTCCATTGGAACTTGAAGAATTTGGCAAAAAGGTTTACGATTTCCTTCCAGAAGACCGTCAGGGTACTTAACACGGTAGCGGCATGCACCAGCACCTCGAAGGTGACGTTTTCCGCCACACCCACACCGAGAATCTCGCGGCCCATGATCAAATGGCCGCTGCTACTGACAGGCAGAAACTCTGTCAAACCCTGTATTATCCCGAGTATTAATGCTTGAAACCAGGTCATTACTCTTCGGTTTCTGATTTTCTACGAGGATGCCACATGATGGCAACCGCTTCTGTGACAATACCCAAAAACATCAAGATAGGGGAAACCACCAAACGGCGAGTATTGAAGATTTCACCATCAAAAGTGTTCGGGTCAGCCACCTGTCCGCCACGGAGCAAGATGTAGCCCAACAACAACAAAACCAAGCCCACAGCCATCAAAATGTAATTGGTAGTCCGGAAAAGAGGGGCTTTGCCTTCGGCATTTTCTTTCAGTTCTGATTTCATATTTCTATTGTTAAGTTATTCATTTACAGATAAAGACGTTCATCTTTAATTCGGATGTAACGGTTCACCGACAAGGATGAGATAATGATGGAGAAGAGGATGCTGAACACCAGCACGGCACCCAAGATGATGGCTATATATACCATCTGGGAGAAGTCCACAAGATCAGGGATTGCCTTATTGCCAAAATAGAGCACCACAGCAATCAGGATCACAGCGATGACGCCACCCCAGACACCCTGCACAAATCCCTTCATGACGAAAGGTCTGCGCACAAAACGCGGCGTTGCACCTACCAGCAACATACTCTTGATATTGAAGCGTTGCGCATAGATATTAAGCCTTATATTGTTAGCTATCAAGAACATGGATATCAGCATGAAGACAGCGCAAATGCCCAAAATAATCCATTGTATCTTGTGAAAATTATTGCTTAAAGATTTGACAATAAAATCTGGGTAATCCACATCCTGCACAATCTCATTGCGTTTCAATTCGCGGGAAATCATATTCAACGAATCGCTATTGGCATATTCAGGCGCCACGCTAAGCATGATGGAAGCATTGATGGGATTCGTGATAATATCAGTGTAATTACTGCCTACAATCTTCTTGGCTATGGCAGTGTTCTCTTCTTTGGAAGATACGCGTGACGCTGTGATATAGGGTTTCAGCTTCAACTGCTGCTCCAGGGCATTGATGTCCGCCTCCTTTATATCGCTGTAAAAAAGGACTTCCATCTCGATGTTCTGAGACAGATTACGGATATACTTAGTGGTGAAGAAAGCGAAAAAAACGAGTGTGCCAATAAAAAACATCGTCAGGGCGATGCTCATCACGGATCCGAATGCCGAGAGTCGGAGGCGCGCTTTGGTAATGTTGTCAACGGTATCGGGATAATTTGCCATATTGAAATTTTAACGCGGCAAAGATAGACTATTTTTCGTAATTTTGCACCGATTTTTTTACAATGAATCTACTAAAGCGGTTATTGCGATATCTGACGGGCTACAAAGGGCTTATCATGCTGGTAATGATGGCAAACTTGTTGTACGCTCTCTTCTCCATCTTCACCTTGTCAATGGTGATTCCTTTTCTTTCAGTACTTTTCGACCAGGTGACTCCCGTAACCACCCGTCCCACTTTTTCCTTGACATCCCGCTTTTTCATCGACACCTTTTACTACTACATGGGGCAGGTGGTGACTCTATACGGGCCGCATTCAGCCTTGATCTTCATTGCTGTGGTGATGATTGTGCTGTCGCTGCTCTCGAACCTGTGTCGCTACATGAGTTTCTACTGGCTGGCACCCATCCGCGCCGGCATTCTGCATGACCTCCGCAACGACCTATACGACAAGATCTTGATACTTCCTTTGTCTTTCTATTCCCGACATAAAAAAGGTGACATTCTAAGTCGCATGGGCCCTGACGTGCTGGAAGTGGAGTGGTCTTTATTCTCATCGTTACAGTCATTGTGCCGCGATCCTTTTTTGATTATCGTTTTTGTCATCACCCTCTTTTCCATCAGCACCAAGCTGACACTCATAGCATTAGTCATACTACCCGCCATCGGCTATCTGTTAGCACTCATTGGCAAGAAGATAGCCTCCTATTCCCTCAAGATGCAACAACTGCTGGGCAATATCAGTGCCTTGTTTGAGGAAGCTGTTGGCGGTTTGCGGGTTATTCAGGGATACAATGCGGAACAATATGCGGAGGAGAAGTTCGGGAAGCAGAACAACCGATTCTACCAACTGCACAAGCGCATCTTCCGAATCAACGAATTGGGTTCCCCGTTAGTTGAGTTTCTTTGCATCGTTGCCATCTTGCTCATAACGCTTATTGCGCTATGGCTGATACCGTCGTTGATGCTGCGCACCAGTGCGCTTTTTCTGCTCTATTTTGTAGTTTTCGCCCGCCTGATTGTGCCGGCAAAGGCTTTGGTCTCGACGTACTACACCATGCAGAAGGGGCTCACCGCCGCGCAACGCGTTTACGAGGTTATCGATGCCGAAGAGGAGATTGTGGAGTGTGAGAACCCCCTGCCGCTCTCAGAGCTGAAACATGACATCCGTTTCCAAGATGTATCTTTCTCTTACCATCCGGTGGAAAAGGCAGAGATGTGCGACGTGTTGCGTCATGTCAACCTGACCATTCAGAAGGGAAAGACAGTGGCTATCGTTGGTCCCTCCGGAGGGGGCAAATCCACCATGATGGATCTGCTGTCACGCTTCTATGATCTTACCTATGGGGAAATTCTCATCGATGGCATACCCAACCATCGCTATAGCATCCGGGACCTGCGCGCGCTTTTCGGAGTGGTGTCCCAAGAGGTGATCCTATTCAACGACACGGTATATCAAAACATCGCAATGGGCATGCCGAATGTCACTGAGGAGCAGGTGATTGAAGCGGCCAAGATGGCTCAGGCGCACAACTTCATCCTGGAACTGGAAGAGGGTTATGACACAATACTTGGAGACCGTGGCATGAGGCTTTCCGGTGGCCAGAGGCAACGGATCAGCATTGCACGCACGCTTCTCCGAAATCCTCAGGTGTTGATTCTTGATGAAGCCACCTCCGCCCTCGACAATGAATCGGAATATCTCTTCCAGGAAGCCCTGACACCCTTGCTCAAAGATCGAACCGCCATCATCATCGCCCACAGGCTGAGCACGATACGCTTAGCAGACACCATCTGTTTCCTGCAAAACGGAACCATCGTGGAACAAGGTTCCCACGAAGAATTGATGGCACTTAATGGTTTCTATTACGATTTCTACACCTCTCAAAAAGGAGAAAACTAACGAGGGATCCTGATTTTCTGTCCTACCTGAATGGAATTGACATTGGAAATCTTGTTGTATTTGGCAATCTCCGCAGCCGTTTTGCCATACTTCCGGCCAATGGAAGACAAGGTGTCGCCTTTCTTGATCACATAGGTCACATAGCCGCCAGTGGGGGCCGGGGCCGGTTTTGGAGTCTGGGGCGCGACAGCCGGTTGTTGCGTTTGCACAGAATCCTGGGCATTGGTCACAGATGGATCTTTCGCAACCGTTGTACTGTCGGAGGCGGCAGGGGCGGGAGCCGGCTTCACAATTGTGGTGCCCTTTTTCACAAGCAACTTCTGACCTATACGAAGATTCGTGCTCCTCAGTCTGTTCATCGCTTTGAGATTGTTGACAGTTGTGCCATATCGGGCAGCGATCTTTGACAATGTCTCGCCTTTCTTGACCGTGTGATACTTGTTGGGCGTCACCTGGACCACCTCGCCGTTAGCATTGGTTGTAGCATTGTTAAGATTCTTGGTAGGATTGAAATACTCGTCATAGTGATATTTCTGGATGGTGTCTTGCAAAGCTATGAAACGAATGATGTCGTGGGGTTGCAAGCGCAAAGGGCAACGCTGTCCATTGAAAGCTGGAATGATAGACTTTTTGTACTGTGGGTTCAAAGAGGTTATCTCATCCATGTTGATATTCAAGATGGTGGATATCTGCTCAAAGTGCAGTTCTTTGCTAATCATGACGGTATCCACAGAGAGTGGAATGGTGATGTTTGCCGGTTGAATACCATAGAGATTATGATAGGTCATCATGTAGAGGGCACCAATGTAGGCAGGGAAGTAGTTTTGCGTTTCACGAGGCAGATAAGGGGAAACGCCCCAGAAGTCAGTCTTGCCGCCGGAACGTTGGATAGCCTTACGCACATTCCCCGCACCACAGTTGTAGGCGGAGATAGCCAATCCCCAATCATGAAAGATGTTATACAAATCACGCAGATGACGGGCGGCAGCATCCGTGGCCTTATAGGGATCACGACGGTCATCCACATAGGTGTTGACTTCTAAGCCATAAAGCTTGCCTGTGCCGTACATGAACTGCCATATACCGGTAGCGCCTACAGGAGACACCGCCAATGGATTCAATGCCGATTCTATGATGGTGATATAGACCAATTCTTCCGGCACATCATACTTGTCAAAGATCTCCTTCATCCAAGGATAATAATACTGTGCCAAACCCAAAATGACGGAGGAAGAACGCTTTCTCTGGACAGAATACAACTCTATGAAACGTTTCACACGGTCGTTATAGGCTAAGGGAACTGCCGTGACAATTTTAGACAACCGCTTGAAAATCAAAGAGTCATTATTTTCATACGCAGTAGTGTCATCATGCAGTTTGGAAAGCACGGATCTGCCGGAATGCAACTCCTTCTGGACATACCAAAGTGCCATCATCGAATCCATTTTCCTCACCTCTTCATTGACAACCACATAAAGGCCCGTGGTGTCATCGGAGACTGGTTTCGGGACACTGACAATTGTATTTTGGGCACAAATCGAAGTAAATGTGCTTAAAAGAACAGCCAAGACAACTATATGATAATATCTCATAGGTTATTAGTTAGAAGTTTATAAAACAAGCTTGTTCAGGAAACTGAAAAAAGCCCAGTCTTCATGGAGTTTGTGACGGCCAAAACAAGGGCAGTCTGTTTACAAACTGAGAAAAGCTTATTTTATTGTATAATCGTTCCATTTTATTTCTCTTCCATCTTTAAACAATGTTGTGAGAAGGGTGTGGCCTTCGTCATCAAAGTAAGTCCATTGACCTTCCTGCAAGCCTTTACTATATTTCCCCAAGGTCTTGACCGCGCCATTCTCCCAATAGGCAGTATATTTACCGTCACGCACATCTTGGTCGTAGCGAATTTCAAAGGCGATATGGTCTTTGTCGAAAGTAGTGATCCACAATCCCTCTTTTTTCCCGCCATCGTATTTTCCTGTCTCTTCGGAGGTTCCGTTTTTATAGAACCACTCCCCTTCTTCATATCCTGCCACATATTCTCCTTTCACGAAAGGTTCTCCCTGTTCATCGTATTCGGCATAATAGCCGTCCAGCTCACCATCGTCATAATGGGCGATAATCATGGTGTCTCCCGACGGGTAGAACCACAGCCACTCACCGTCTTTGCGTCCTTTGGGGCTATATGCGCCGGTTATCTCCACGCTTTGATCCGGGAAATAGAACTTCCAGTTGCCCACCGTTTTGGAGTCTTTATACTTGCCCTTGGAGCGCAGTTCTCCTGTTGGGTAATACTCTTTCCAGAGGCCTTGTCGCAGGCCGTTTTCATCGGTGATGCCTTCATAGCGCATCCAGCCGTCCTCATAAAGATAGCCTTTGACGAGTTTGCCGGTGGTGTCGTATTCTCGCCGGACCCCGTCGGGCACGCCTCTGCAGTAAGAGGCCTCCACCGCAACCTTCCCATTAGGATGAAAAGACATGCGTTTGTCCATCTGTTTGGTCTCTTTGGCATCGACAACCAGCACGCCGTGGTCATATTTCTCTACATAGAGGAAATCGCCTGCCGCGTCATAGTACTTGAAGAAGCCATGCTTGTTGTCGTTGAGGTAGCTGCCTTCGGCGCGCATGTTGCCGTTAGGCCAGAAGAGTTTCCAGCTTCCCTGTTTGAGTCCTTGCTTGTCGGTGCGGTTGATGCGCTCGCGGCGGCTCTGCACTCCCCGGTAATACTTGGTGACTGCCACGACAAGACCCGTATCGTTATACTCTTTGGCCAATCCATGGGGTTTGCCATTCTCGTACGGCACGCTCATTTTCAGCCATCCGCGCATGTCATAGGTGAGCACCTGCCCAATGATCGTGTCAGCGTGCCATTGCGAAACCACATACTCATCAGCTCTGTACACCTTCTGTTCGCCCTCTTTGAGGCCCTGGCGATAGTGGGTTGTCATCACCATTTTCCCGTCATCGTTGTAAAATGTCCAAAGACTATCCAAAAGAAAATCACGGCGGTTGCCTTCCGAAATCAGCACCCCTGCCGGGTTGTAAGACTTCCACCAGCCTTCCGGCTTGCCGTCCACGAGCTTGCCCTCACTGGATTTCTCCCCCGTGGGGTAATAGAAAATGACATGCCCGTCTGATGGCACGGTGTCCTGCGCCTGAGCAAAAGAGATGCCTGCAGCCAGCCACAGTGCCAGCCACATCATTCTCCGCATATTGAGAAGCAAGATCCGTGTCTTCCGATGAATTTTACGCATACGAGGCGGCAAATATAGCATTTTTCTGCGAGACTGGGGTTGTGGGAAACAAAAAGCGCCATCGCACAACCGTGCCATGGCGCTCTTTTTGTCTTTGTTTATTAGCCAAAAGCTAACAGCTAATAGCCAATGGCCAACAGCCAGCCCTTACTTGCTGCCGTTAAACTCGATGATCTTGATGTAGGTGTTCAGCAAATCGCTCAGCAAGGCCACCCTATATTGGATGATCAAGTTCAGATTATTGCCGTCCACAGTGGCGATGACCTCGATGTTTTGAATCTTCTCCGTAGCGGTGTTAATGTAGTTGTTAGCACCTGCAATGGAATTGAGAATCGTGGTCATATACTCCACATTGTCGCTGTTTGCCTTATAGACACCGGGAGTATAATAATCCAAAGGAAGACAGGCGTAAAGAAGCAATCCATTGGTGGACAAAGGGTTTTGAGTTAATCTCACGCTGCCATCTTTTGTTGTATTGTTGGAGATGAACTTGAAAGTACCCATGTATTTGCCGGCATACTGACTGGCCTCGTTGTTGGTACAAGATGCAAAACCGACAATCAACAGTACGATGAGAGGGAATAATGACTTTTTCATAATAGTAATTTTATGGTATTAATTTGTGATAACTGAATTGAGGATGCAAAAATAACAAAATAAATAAACCGACAGCAAAAAAACAACATTTTAAGCCGATAATCATCAGAGCTTGACAGCATAATTCCAAAGTCAATATTTTGTATTTTTGCCGGCCGATAAAACCGGATAAAGATGATGGAAAAATTAAGGAGTTACGTATTGCCGTTTGCCATAGTGGCAGGCTTGTTGCTGCATAGATGGTGTGCGTTGATCTCCTTTCTGGCTCCCTACATGGTTTTCCTCATCCTGTTTTTGAACTTTGTGGCGGTGGATCTGCGCAGGCTGCACTTCACGAAGATTCAGTGGTGCACGCTCGCCTTTCAGTTAGTAGTGAGTATTGCCGCCTATTTCATCGTCATCAAGACCATTCAGAATCCGCTGTTGGCACAAGGCATCTTGATGGGCATCCTCTGCCCGGTGGCCTGCTCGGTGGTGGTGATCGCCTGTATGCTCGGGGCCGACCGCCCAACGGTGACCGCCTACACGGTCATCGGCAATCTGGCCATCGCGGTGGTGGCTCCCCTCTATTTCTCTATTGTGGGCGTGCATCCCGAACTGCCCCTGATGACTTCTTATTGGATAATCTTCAAAAAGATAGCGCCCACCATCGGACTTCCCTTCTTTGTGGCCCTCTTTTTGCAGGTAGCCTTGCCACGCACCCATCAGGTGCTTGCACGATACACGGGTTTAACGTTTTACATCTGGGCTTTTCTCCTGACGCTCACATTGGGACAGACCATAGACTTCATCTTCCTTCACGGAAATGGGAACGGGCTCAACATCCTGTGGTTAGGCATTGCATCCGTGTTGATATGCGCCATACAGTTTGGCGTTGGCAAATGGGTCGGTCGGAAGTACGGCGACAGCATGGCGGGTGGCCAGATGCTTGGTCAGAAAAACACAGCGATGGGCATCTGGATGGCCAACACCTATCTCATTCCCTTGGCTTCGGTGTTTTTGGCATTCTATTCCGTATGGCAAAATCTCTTTAACAGCTGGCAGATATGGCAGCATGACCACAAAGAGGCTACTTCTGTGCCATCTTCAACAGCACAATCGTCACAACCAGAAAGATAATATTAGGTATCCACGTGCCCAATAACGGCGGCAATCCACCCGACACGGAGAAGACGGTGGACACCTGCTGCAGGAAAATAAACGTGAACGCCAGTCCCATGCCAATGAAGATGTGCACCCCCACGCCACGGGCATTTTTACGCGAAGAGACACTCACGCCAAGGAATGTCATGATGATGATTCCCAAAGGATTGGACACGCGCTTGTGGGCTTCTATCTGATAGCTTGTCACCATGTTGGAGCCGCGGCGTTTTTCCTCCCGTATAAACTGACGCAACTCTTTGTAAGGCATGGTTTCACTGATGAAGACATCCTGACTGAAATTCACCGGCAGAACGTTGAAGGTAGTGTCCAGATAATCACCGGTGGTCACATATTCCACCCCGTCAACAATCTGGCGGCGGACATACTTGTGCAATAGCCAGTGGCCGGTCGTCTCGTCATAGCGCATCGTCTGGGCGGCTATCTTGTCCACAACCTGATTCTGGTTAAAAGACTCGTATGTTGCAAAATAGCCCTGGTCTTGGCGACGGTCCCAGCGCTCCACAAAGATATAGCTATGGCTATCGTTCTTCACATGGATATTATTGGTAGAGATGGCCGCCCGTCCGAAATAGGCGTATTTGAATTCATTAAGACGGTTATTGGTGTGCGGCACTACCAAGTTGGCTAACAGCAGGGATACCAGCATAATGATGATGGAACCCACGAGATAGGGACGGAGAAAACGGCGGAATGAAATCCCATTGCCTAATATGGAGATTATCTCGTTGTGAGATGAGAGTTTGGAGGTAAACCAAATCACGCTGATAAAGGTAAACAGCGGGATAAAAAGGTTGATGAAATAGGGGATAAAGTTCAGATAATAGCCTGTGATGATCTGGCCCACGGGAACCCCTTTGTCCATAAACCGCTGTATGTTCTCCGACAAGTCGAAGATGACAACGATAGTCATCAAAAGGGCGATAGCATAGACTACCGAGCCGAGAAATTTCCTCAGCAGGTACGAGTCCAGAATTTTCCATCCGGTCTTCTCGCGGAAGAGTTCTGAGAATCTATGCCATTGCTCCCTAATTTTCATACCTCAACAGTCAAAGTTCAATGTTACTCCTTCAGCCATTGGTCGAGCCAGCGGAAGAACTCGCGCTGCCAGAGAATGGCATTCTGAGGTTTGGACACAAAGTGGCACTCATCGGGGAAAAAGAGGAAGCGGCTGGGGATACCCTTGATTTGGGCTGCATCGAAGGCCTGCATGCCTTCGGTGTAGGGGATGCGGAAATCGTTGCCGCCATGGATGACCAGGATGGGGGTGTCCCAGTTGCCGACGAACTTGTGCGGGGAGAAGTCGTAGCTCTTGGGGGTCGGATTTTTCCAATAGGGCCCTTCGATGTCGTGGTTGGCGAAGAAGAGCTCTTCGGTGGTATTGTACCAGCTCTCGAAGTTGAACATGCCGCAGTGGGCGATAAAGGCCTTGAAGCGTTTCTCGTGGTGGCCGGCAAGCCAATAGACGGAGAAGCCGCCGAAGCTGGCGCCGACACAGCCCAGCCGGTTTTCATCCACATAGGGTTCCTTGGCGATAGCATCGATAGCGGAGAGGTAGTCGCGCATGCATTGACCACCGTAATCACCGCTGATCTCATCATTCCACTCGTGGCCGAAGCCGGGCAGACCACGACGATTGGGGGCTACCACGATGTAGTCATGCGCTGCCATCATCTGAAAGTTCCAGCGGTAGGAGAAGAACTGGCTCACAGACGACTGCGGACCGCCCTGGCAGTAGAGCAAGGCGGGATAAGTCTTCGTGGAGTCAAAGTTGGGGGGCAGGATGACCCACACCAACATGTCCTTGCCGTCGGTGGTCTTCACCCAACGCTTCTCCGATTTGGCCGGCACAATCTGGTCGAGCACCTCCTTGTTGATGAAGCTCAGCTGCTTCACCGACTTGTCTTCCAAGTTCACGCTGAAGATTTCCGAGGGCATCGCGTGGGTGGTGCGCGTCACGATGAGCTGGTTGCCGCACACCTGCAGGGTGTTGTAGTCGTAATCCCCGTCGGTAAGCTGTTTGAAAGTCTTGGTGGCCAAATCGAGACAATAGATCTGGTTGGTAGCCTCTTTGCAGGAGGTGAAGAAGATCTTGCCTCCATCCGCACTCCACCCGAAATTGGTGGCATCTTGGTCAAAATCGGTACTATAGTCGGTAGCCTTCTGGGTGGCGAAGTCGTACACCATCAGGCTATGTTTCTCCGACTCAAAACCGTCGGTCTTCATATTCCACCACACCAACTTGGAGCCGTCGGGAGAAAAGACAGGGTCCATGTCGTAGCCTTTGTTGTCTTCGGTCAAGTTGACGGTCTTCTTAGTAGCGAGGTCATAGAGATAGAGGTCGGTGTTGGTGCTTTCGGCAAAGGCCTTGCCCGTGAGTTTCTTGCAGCAATAGACCAGCTGATTGCCATCGGGATGCCAAGCCACCTCCTCCATGCCACCGAAAGGCGGGTTGGGAGCGTGGAACTTCTGACCCTCCAGCAAGTCAACAGGATTCTTCATCAAAGGATAGTCTGCCACGAAAAGATGACTGTAGGTGCCGTCGGCCCAGTAGTTCCAGTGACGATACATAAGATCGTCATATATCATGGCGTTGGCCTCGGGCAGATCGGAATAGCGTTGTGCAATGGTAGGATCCAGGCGCACGTTCATCGCGTAACATACATGTTTCATGTCGGGAGCGTAGCTGAAAGCGTTGATGTCGCCATCCACATGCGTGAGTTGTTTCACGTGGGATCCATCAGGATCGCACTCGAAGATCTGATTGCCCTTGTCATCCGGGAATAGATAGGCGATCTTTTTGCCATCGGGGCGCCAAATGGGCTGAGCCTCATCTTGTTTGGTCGTGGTGATGCGGGTGGGCTCGCCGCCCTCCACCGGCATGGTGTACAACTCAGCATTGCCCTTGTTGGCGTGGTAGTCGTAGTACTTCACACTATAGAGGATCGTCTTGCCGTCGGGCGACACCTGCACGTCTGACAAGCGGCCGAGGTACCAGAGGATCTGCTCGTCCATCACATGCTTGGAAAAGTCTGGGACCTCGCGGTTCTCCTTGGAGATGAGATCCGCATCTTTCGTGTCCGCTTTTTTGTTCTGACAACTGAAAAGAGTCATAATGATACAGGTTAATAGTATGAGATTCCGTTTCATAACAAGCTTGTTTTTAAGAAAAACTGCATCTTGATTTTGCAACGGCAAAGATAAGTTTTTTTCTATACTACCCATCTGAAAAAGTGGAAATAATAAAACAGACCGAGCTAAAAGGAAAATTTGTAGAATTGCAGAGTCAAATTTTCAGATTATGTTCTATGGACCTCGCATGGTTTATAGGTGTGGCGTGAAGATGGTAAAAATATAAGTTCCCATAACTTGTCTATCAGAGTGAGGGCGGCCGGACCATATTTCCCCGACCCTCGCATTCAACTTGCATTACTATTCGCACAATCATACATATTCAAATCCATAATTTTGCTATCTTTGCCACATTTTATAATGTAGAAAAAACAACATGTTAAAGCATATCAAAAAGGCATTCGCAGTAATCTTATGGCTGGGTCTTTGGACCTCCTTGGGCGCTCAGATTGACAACGTGTTCTGGTTTGCCGCCCCTTACATTTCCCCCAACCATGCACACAATCCTATAACCTTTTGCTTCACCTCTTTCAGCAATCCGGCCACTGTGACTATCTCTCAACCGGCCAATCCGAGTTTCAATCCGGTCACCGTCAACTTGAATCCATACAGTCTTTACACTTTGGACATGACGAGCCAGGAAAACATTGTGCAGACCAACCCTCCCAACACCGTCTGCAACTACGGATTCAAGATCGTGTCCACAGCCAACATCACCACTTACTATCAATTAGGTGCCAACAATAGTGAGATCTACACGCTGAAAGGGCGTAACGGATTGGGCACTGACTTTATCGTGCCCATGCAGAACTATCTGGTTTGTGGGCCTCCCACAGACGCATTCAATAGCGTTGAGATTATAGCCACGGAAAACAACACAGTGGTAACGATTGTGCCTTCGCGCCCTTTGGCTGGCGGTGCGCCCGCCGGCATTCCCATCATTGTCACACTCAATGAAGGACAATCGTATTGTATCAGGTCGGCAGACCAGAGTGCCAACGGGCATCTGACCAATACACGCATCACCTCCAACAAGCCCATTGCAGTCAACTCCACTGACGACTCCGTGGCGAGCAACCAGGTGTCGGGATATTCTGGACAAGACCTTGTAGGTGAGCAGCTTGTCCCCATTGACTATGCCGGTGATCTTTTCATCGCCATGTACAACAACCGTCTCTTCGAAAATCTCTGCATCACGCCCACCCAAGACACCACACATGTCTATATCAACGGCAGTGCGACCCCTGCGGTGACGCTGAATCTGGGCCAGAGCTATACCTACATGCCCAGCAACTCGCCCACCATAGCCACGATGATCACCTCTGACAAGCCCATCCAGGTGTTTCAGCTTACCGGCTCCGATGGCGAGGCGGGTGGCACGCAACTCCCGGCACTGGGATGTACCGGCTCCCAAGAGGTTGTCTATGCGCGCCCCTCCTACTCCACTCACCTGAGACTATCCATCGTGGTGCCAACCAGTTATGTCAATGGCTTCACGATGACTTGCGGCAACAACAACATCCCGCTGCCAGCCTCAGCCTTCACCCAACTGCCTTACAACCCAGCTTGGTCATACTGCTCCCAGGATTTCTCCAACTCCATCCCCACGCAGGCCGTGATGATTTTGCAGAACTCTATCGGACCTTTCCATCTGGGCATCCTTGACTACTACTCTGGAATGTCCTCTTCGCTGGGTTACTTCAGCGACTACAGCAACAACGGCCGTATCACCCTCATGATGAACGATGTATATTGCCTGCACGACAGTATCCCCTTCAACTATATCATTGAGAATGTGGACTCTATACAGCTGATCACCCCCGCGGGCGACACGCTGACGCAGGAGCCCTACGTTTTGCAAGACGTATCACTGGCCGATTCGGGACTCTACTACATCATCGCCCATAGCATCACGGGGTGCGACAATGCCTGGGTGCATGACAGTATTCAGATCCATATTGTCAACTCCTACAAGCCCGATCTCGGTCCCGACCGTTATCTTTGCAACGGCGAGTTCATCCACATCGGCACCAACTACTCCGACTCCACCGCCAACTATCTATGGAGTACCGGCGACCAAGACTCCACCATTATGGTGGTGGCCAACGGCGAATACATCCTAAACATCATGCTGGACAACACAGGGGCTGCGGCCACCTGCCAGACCTCCGACACCGTCAACATCTACTACTATCCGCAGCCATACGCCAACTTCGAGGCCAACGTAACCTCAGGGTGCTCTCCCCTAACCATCCATTTCACCAACCAGACCACTCCCGAAACGCTATCCTACACCAGCGTCTGGACTGTCTGGAATGAACGTGGGGAGATCGCCTACTCCTCCCTTGAAGCATCGCCCACCTGGGACTTTAACGACAACGGAACCTATACGGTCCAACTGCTTGTGTTCTCGCAAGACGGCTGCGTGGATTCTCTCATCCGATGGGACTACATCCATGTTTATCCGCAACCGGAATTAGATTTCGCCTCGAATCCTGAGATCTCCATGATGAACGAGAATGGCGGCGCAGTACAGTTCACATCTTACCTCTCCGAAAATGTCATCGGCAACCCCTCCAACCATCTCACATGGGATTTCGGGGATGGGGAGACCGAAGAGGAAGATTACAATCCATCACACGTCTACGCCACTTGGGGCGACTACATCGTGACGCTAACCCTCTCCACTGACGAGGGCTGTTCCGACCAAGTGAGCCATACCGTAGTATTGGAAGACGATCTTATCTTCCCCAACGTCATCACCCCGAACGGTGACGGCATCAACGACGTGTGGGCCATTGGCAACTTAAACACCCTCATCAATCCAGAAGACCCGGACGAGTATAGAACCAACAAACTATTCATCTACAATCGTTGGGGAAAACTTGTCTTCAAGGCCGAGAATTACGATACCTATTCAAGAGATGGGCAGATCACGGTGGGAGACAACCCATTCAGCGGCGAGGACCTGTCTGACGGGGTCTATTATTACTCCTTCTATTACAAAGGGAAAGCGAAAGTGACGCAGTACAACGGCTCACTGACCATCATCCGATAATAGAATCTTCTCCCAAGGATAGGAGACATCAGCCAGAAAAAGAGCTTGAGGCGGCATGGAGGTGCCTGCTGAGCAGCGGTTTTTAGCCTCAATTATCTGACGAAAACCTTCCACACTCAATTTCCCAAGGCCGACATCGAGCAACGTACCCACAATGGCGCGGACCATATTGCGCAGAAAGCGGTTGGCCGTGATGGTGAACACCAACTCATGGCCTTGCTCCTTCCATTCCGCTTTCGATATATGGCAGATGAAATTATTGACCTGCGTATGGACCTTGCTGAAGCTGGTGAAGTCCTCATGCTGCAAGAGCAAGCCGGCAGCCTCGTTCATCAATGCCACATTGGGTTTGCGATAACTGAAAAAGCGGAGAGGCGCTAAAAAAGGATCCTTCTGTGTGGTGATATAATAATGGTATGTTCGTTCCTCAGCATCGAAACGGGCATGTGCTTGTGGCTGGACGGGGAAGATCTTGTAGATCACGATATCTGACGAGAGGAAGTTGTTGAACTTATCCTTAAAATGCTCACAATCGCCCAAATCCACACCCTCCGGCAAGTCGAAGTGGGCATAATAGCAAGAGCTGTGCACGCCCGTGTCGGTGCGCCCGCAACCGATGATGGAAATGCGGTCGCAGTGGAGCAGTAAAGACAATCCATGCTCCAGCGTCTCCTGCACCGATGGATGATTCGGCTGAATCTGCCATCCGAAGAATGGTGCGCCATTGTAGGCCAGATGCATAAAATAGCGTCTAGTCTCCATGATATTACAAGACAGCTTCTTTGATAGCGTTTACGATATAGACAGCATCTTCTTCGGAAACGCAAGGGCCACTTGGCAGGCAGACCCCTTGTTTGAAAAGCGCTTCCGACACGCCATTCACATAAGCGGGGCAGCCTTTGAACACGGGTTGCAGATGCATGGGTTTCCACAGAGGGCGTGCCTCGACACCTTTGGCATCCAGAAACACGCGCATGGCTTCCACATTAGCATTAGGCTCATGAGCGGTGTGTGCCTCAGCAGTGGCATGAACCACCCCGCCGGCACCTCCCACCGCGCCCTGCACAACGTGCTGGTAGGCGGACTCCTGTCCACAGACCTTCAACTGCGGATCCAAGAGAATCGTGTTGAGCCAGAAATTAGAATCATAATGGTCGGTCGGATTGGCATGCACCGTGATGCCCTCCACGGAACGCAACAATTCGGAATACAACTCAAACATCCGATGATGGTGAGCGATATGGTCCTCCAGAACTGTCATTTGTCCTCTCCCTATGCCTGCGCAGACATTGCTCATACGATAGTTATAGCCGATATGCTCATGTTGGTAGTATGGATAGGCCTCACGGGCTTGGGTGGCGTAAAACATCACCTCGCGCCACGATTCCTCATCCGGACAGATGAGCGCGCCGCCGCCGGAAGTGGTAATCATCTTGTTCCCGTTGAAACTCAACACCCCATATCGTCCGAAAGTGCCCAGCACTTGGCCATCCACACGGGAACCGAAGCCCTCCGCCGCATCCTCCACCACCGGAATATCATAACGGTTGGCTATTTCCATGATGCGGTGTATGTCGTATGGCATCCCGTAAAGAGCGACAGGGATGATAGCTTTCGGCTTTTTGCCAGTGATCTCCATACGATCCACGATGGCCTTCTCAAGCAACACCGGATCCTTATTCCAACTGCCCGGTTCACTATCCACGAAAACCGGGATGGCTCCGAGATACGTCACCGGGTTGGCAGAAGCACAGAACGTAAAGCTCTGCACCAGCACCTCATCGCCCGGCTGGACACCACAGCCAATCAGAGCGAGATGCACCGCCGCCGTCCCTGACGACAACGCCACCACGCGCTTGCCCTGCCCGACAAAATCCTCCAGATCTTTCTCAAACCCATTCACATTGGGCCCCAATGGGACTACCCAATTGGTGTCGAAAGCCTCCTTGACATACTTCTGTTCCATGCCAGATTCACTCATGTGCGCCAAGCATAGATAGATTCTTTTATCCATAGCCATCAATTTTCGTTATAGTGATTTTCCGCTTTTATTTCGCTTGCTTCTCGGCAGGTTTCTTCTCTTCGTCCAACTCCTCTGGGAATGGACAGGTTGGATAATTAGTTCTCACAAAGGAATATACAAGCAGTCCCACGCCCAAAAGAATAGCTGGGATGCTGAGCCATTGTCCGTTGTTCAGCACATGACCCACTTCGCTTTCCACCTGGACCTCCTTGAAAAATTCAATGATGAACCGTGCCACGAAAATGACCGTCAACGTGATGCCTGACGTTCTGCCCGCAGCCACTTTGCCCTTGGCGAATTTGAAATAATAGAAGGTTAACGCAGCAAACAGAAGTAAATAGATTATTGCCTCATACATCTGGGCGGGGTGGCGGAAGGTGCCCGCAATGCCAAAACCGCCCAACGTGAAATCAAAAGCCCAAGGCACATCCGTAATCTTGCCCACGATCTCGTGGTTCATCAGGTTGCCACAACGCACCAATCCAGCGGCAATGGGCACCGCAATGGCCAGGCGGTCCAGAAGCCACAAGAAGTTGATCTTATGTCGCCAGGTATAATAGATGACAAACAGGATGATGGCGATCACACCACCATGGCTGGCCAATCCCTGATATCCCACAAAATGGCCATCATGGATGGGAAGGATGATCTCTAACGGGTTGGTAATGAACATCTCCGGCTCATAGAAAAGGAAATGTCCCAAACGCAAGCCGACAATGGTCCAAAGAATTGTCCAGAAGGAGATCTTGTCGAGCAGCTTCAGGGAAAGATGTTCCGTTTTGAAGATACGCTGGAGAGTGTAATATGCCAGCAAAAAGCCGACGGCCAAGAAGATGCCATACCAACGGACCTCCACAGACCCTATATGAAAGGCTACGGGATTGACAGTCCAGGTGACAGTGGCCATTATGTGATTCAAAAAGCTATTCATTTCTTCAAATATTTAGGGTTGCAAAAATACGTTTTTTTATGAAAACGGGGGAAATGGATCATGTATCAGTTCTCCTCGTTGAGCAATTGGTAGAATAGGTCCACGCCCAGAGGGATCAGCTTGTCGGGGAAATCGAAATCGGGATGATGCAGCGGGGGCTGTTGTTCGCCTGACCCCAGTCCGAAAAGCACTCCGGGAAAGTGTTGGGTCAGCAGTCCAAAGTCCTCGCCCCATGAGAAAGGAGTCTCTTTCGTTTGATAAGGGTATCCGAGTTTTTCACAGGCGGACTTCAACAGGCGGACCATGTCGGGATGGTTGTTGGAAGCCGCAAAATACTCCCGCCAGGACAGTTGATATTGCAGACCTTTGTGTTGCGCCACCTCCACGGTCATCTTTTCGATATCGGTTTTTGTCTTTTGCAGCAACGCATCGTCTTTTGCGCGGATGGTGAAGCGCAGGACCGCATGTCCGGCAGTGACTCCGTATGCGGGCTCGCCCACCCGGAACTCTATGAGGGTGGCTATACAATAGTCATCCCGAAGCATGTCGTACTGGCACCGGGCCAGGATCCTGTCGGTCAGTTCCTTGGCAGCCGGGTATGGCGACAGAGCCTTCAAGGGTTCTGCGGCGTGGGAGGTGCGTCCGTGAAGCTCAATGTCGCAACTGACAACCGAGCAGGTGAAGCTGTCCGGACGGCAGGTGACGCTCCCCAACGGGATGCCGGGGATATTGTGCAGAGCAAAGACCCTGTCTGGGCGGTGATGGGCCAAGAACCCGGAAGCAAGCAACTGCGCCGCACCCTCGCCCGTCTCCTCGGCAGCCTGGAAGAAAAGCAGCACCTTGCCCTGAGGCAGAGGGTAGTTCATCAGACGCTCCGCCAATCCGAGCAGGATGGTGGTGTGCCCGTCATGACCACATTTGTGGGAGACACCCGGAGTAGCAGACTTATACGGCAAGTTCAACGTCTCATCCACACGGACTGCATCAAAGTCGCCACGCACCAGTGTGACAGGCCCCGGGCCAAAATCATACTCGGCCACCACATGGTGGGTGTCGGGAAAAGTGTGGATTTTGGTTGGATGCAAGGTCTTCAGCACCTCCAGGATATAGGCCTGGGTGCGGTCTTCCTGATTGGAAGGCTCCGCGATACGATGCAGGTGGTGACGTATCTTTTCGTATTCCATAATCTCGCAGTTTCAGTGATGATAAGGCTCGCCCTTCAGGATGGTGAACGCACGGTATAGCTGTTCATTGAAGATAACCCGCGTCATGATGTGAGGGAACGTGAGCTGTGACAAGGCTATCTTGGCATTGCCACGCGCATACACATCTCCCGAGAAGCCATACGCCCCGCCAATCACAAAGATCAAAGTTTTGACCCCGCTGGAGAGATGCGACTGGATATAGTCGGCAAAACCTTGTGAGGTGTACTCCTTGCCTCGCTCGTCCAACAATACAACATAATCGGAAGGTTCTATCTTTTTCAAAATCAACTCCCCTTCGCGCTTGCGCTGTTCATCTTGCGACAAAGACTTGGTATTTTTCAGATATGGGATGGCAATCGGTTCATAAGGAATATAGAACCGTATCTTCTGGGCATATTCCTGAATGGCTCGGTCAAAAATATCCCCGTCAGGCTTGCCTATCCATATCAATTTGATTTTCATAACGGATATTAGATTTTGGATGGATCGATGGGGAACACAAAGTCGCGGTTGTCTGCGTCAGAGAGCATGCACTGGTCGCAGATGGTGAGCTCGCCGTTGAGGCGGCGCTGCACCATGTCGCCCAGTCGATCTTGCAAGGCTTCAATCTCCACAAAATTTACAATCTCGTTAGCAAAAGCGAACATGAGCAGTTTGCGGGCGTTATGTTCACTGATACCTCTGGAACGCAAGTAGAAGAGCGCCTCGTCATCCAGTTGACCGACGGTGGCGCCGTGACTGCATTGCACATCGTCAGCGTAGATCTCCAGGAACGGGGTGGTGTTCACCTTGGCTTTGTCTGTCAACAGGATATTGCGATTCGTTTGGAAGGCTGCCGTGCGCTGGGCGTCCGGGTGCACTACCACATGTCCGTGAAATCCAGCCTCCGCCTCGTCATCCATAATGCCTTTGTAGAGTTGCTTGCTGGTGCAATCGGTTGCTATGTGATGCACTTTGATATGGTTTTCGCATCGCTGACTTTTGTCCACCAGATAGAGACCATACAGCTGTGCGTCTGCAAAGGGCTCGCACAAGTTGACAATAAGGTTATTGCGAATATAGCCCGCATTGAACGTCACCGTGTTGGAGTGGAAGTGTGTGTAACCTTGCTGATGCACGTAGATGTGGTTGAACAGCTGGGATTCCTTCTCCTTGTTCTCCGTCTTGTAATAGTGCATCTGCGCACGCTCCTCCAGGTAGATCTCAGCGACCACGTTGATGAACGTATTCCCGTATCGGACAGAATCGTCACATTGTATCAGCGACATCTCCGCACCCCGGCCCACATAAATCACGTGCCGGTTCTGAATCAGCAAGTCCTTCTGGCTGTTGACAACAGAGATGATCTGAAAAGGGTCTGTCATCTTCACCTCATCGGGAATATAGATGAAAACGCCATCCGTATATTGGGTTTCATTCAGGGTGGTCAGTTCGTCTTTTTCGGTTTGAAGAAAAGCATCATGACATTTTTTGACAATGTCTGGGTACTGTTCTGAAGCGGCGCGGAGGCTGCCAAAGACGACCCCGTTGTCCAAACGGGTGAGGGGCTGGCGATCATGCATGTACCATCCGTTGAGCATCGGCAGTGTGGTGGAATCCAGATTCCAGACCTGGCATCTGAAGAACTCCTCCAACGGACGGTAGGAATCCGGTTCCGTCTGCAGTTGAAACTGCGAGAGCTTCTGAGCATAAGATACTTCTGATTTCATCAGTCTCTATTTTGCAGATTCATACTCTTCTTTAATCCAATCGTAACCACGCTTCTCCAATTCCAAAGCCAGCTCCTTGGTGCCGGTTTTGACAATTTTGCCATCGAAGAGCACGTGCACCACATCAGGCACGATGTAGTCAAGCAAACGCTGATAGTGGGTAATGACGATGGTGGCGTTGTCTTTGGTCTTGAGGTGGTTCACACCATTGGCCACAATGCGCAGGGCGTCGATATCAAGTCCCGAGTCAGTCTCATCCAGAATGGAGAGCGTGGGTTCAAGCATAGCCATCTGGAAAATCTCGTTGCGTTTTTTCTCGCCACCGGAGAAGCCCTCGTTGACGGATCGGTTGCTCAGCTTGTCTGTCAGCTCCACCACCTTTTGCTTTTCATTCATCAGACGGAGGAATTGCGCACCATTGAGAGGGTCGAGACCGCGGTACTCGCGAATCTCGTTCAGCGCCGTACGCATGAAGTTGGCGATACTCACACCCGGGATCTCCACCGGATATTGAAAGCCGATGAAGATGCCCTCGCGCGCACGATCCTCGATGGACATGCCCAACAAATCCTTACCTTTGTACAATATCCGACCTTCCGTCACATCATACCCCTCCTTGCCGGCAATGACAGAAGCCAGCGTGCTTTTCCCCGTACCATTCGGTCCCATAATAGCATGAACCTCTCCAGCATTAATCTGCAAATCAACACCTTTCAAGATCTCTCTTCCTTTGATGGAGACGTGTAAATTTTCAATTTTCAGCATAATTACAATATGTTCAGTTTATTTTTTTAATGACTATCCTTCATATAAAACAGGCTTTCTGACAATATAAAAACTGTCAATAACCCATTTCATTGAAGGCTGCAAAAATACGAAAATTAGATGCAGTTTCAGACAGTCAAAAACAAAAAACTATATTGGATCATTATTTTTAAAACAAATTAGTTATTTTTGCTTTCTTAAACAACACCTTGAAAAATGTTCACAACCTATTCCGCATCAGCAGGTTCTGGTAAAACCTTCAGTCTGGTGGTTGACTATTTAACCATCTGTTTCAGGAATCTCTGCCTGAAAAAATCTCATGTCAAAGAGCCTTCAGCGGCCTCCAGAGAAGAGTTCCGCAAGATTCTGGCCATCACCTTCACCAACAATGCCGCTTTGGAGATGAAAAAGCGTATTCTGGACGTACTGAACGAATTCGCTTTCACCCCGACAGACCAACCACTTCCTGTATTTGAGCAATATTATGAAAAAATCGTTGCGAAAGTATTCGGGGAACATCCTGTCGAGGAACCTTCTGCCATACGGGAACACATTCGCAACGCAGCCCTGTTGCAATTGAAAAGCATTCTGTATGACTATGACAGATTTTCCGTTACCACCATTGACAAGTTCAACCAAAAGGTCATACGCTCCTCCGCCCTTCGCCTTGGCCTCAACCTCAACTACAACGTGGAAATCGAGCTTGAAGAGTTTTATCAATTGGTAATCAACAAGGTGATGGAAGACCTTCGGAAAGGCGAATCGCTCACCGAGCGCCTTTTGGATGCGTTGAACCACGACATGGATGTCAAAGGCAAGTCCGACATCCAACAATTTCTTCTTGACACCTTGAACCTGTTGTATAAAAATGCCGAAGACAACTACGACTTTCTAAAGAGGATGAGAAAACTCGACAATAAAGCCTTTGAACAACAAATCAAAGACTGGAGGACCGATGTTTTCGATACGATACCCAAAAACACAGAAGGTAAGCTCTCTTTGTTTACCGACTTGCGCAAATTGTTAGAAAAAGGCGCTGGTGTTCAAAAAGACGGTGTAAATAGTTACACATTTAAAAGAGTATTATTATGGGAACAGAACCCTAAGACATTCTTAGTAGCCAGAGATTCAACATCCAATTACAGTTACGTCTGCAAACTGGTCAATCGCGAATATTTAAACAAAAACAAAAGCCTTGACCCAGCTACAGAAGCGGAAATATCAAAAAAGGCTATAGAGTTGGAGACGTGGGTGAATGATGAGGTGAGGAGATACTTCAACGAGCAATTGGTGTTAAAATATGCAAACAAGCTGTTGATTATTTTTGACATCCAGCAAAAGATGGACGAGCTGAAAGAGTTGCGAGGATTATTCTTCCTGTCAGAAGCCAACATCGTCCTTCATGAGGAGCTCTCCTCCTTGCCGGCAGGCGTTTCACCCGAAATATACGAAAGACAGGGTTATCACTATTTCTTCATGGATGAATTCCAGGACACCTCATTGATGCAGTGGAGTAACATGAAGCCACTTTTGGAGAACAATGCCATCTCCGCAAGCGGGGATGTCTTTCTCTTCGGCGATGTCAAGCAAGCTATCTACCGCTGGCGCAACGGCGATGCCGAGATTCTTCACGACCTCTCCTCTTTTGAAACTCAGAACAAGCACGGACACGGATTCCCTACCTTGTCAAAAGAGAACTACTCCATAAATCTACTGCAAACCAACTTCAGATCCAAGGAGGCGGTGATCAAATTCAACAACGAGTTCTTCAAGGTTTATGCAGACAACATGAATTGTCAGGATCTGTATAAAGATGTTGAGCAACATGTCAAAGAAGGAAATACCGGCGGACTCGTTCAGGCTTACATTCACAACAAAGATCAAATCGAGGCAGGGAAAATGCCAACCCTGCCAGGCTCTTTTTCCAAACTGAAAGAGTTTGTTACAAAAAACCAGACTTTGGATGCTAAAAGCTTCCATATTTTATATGCTGTCCAAGACGCCTTAAACCGCGGCTATTCATGCAAGGACATCCTCATTCTTTTCCGAAAAAACGATTTCTTGTCTGAAGTCGCCCAGTTGCTGATCAATTATGGTCTGAAGGTGGAGACAAAAAAATCCTTGTCATTAGACCAAGCACCCGAAGTGATTGCTATTCTGGAGACTCTGAAACTGATATTGAGCCCGAAAGACATACTCGCCCAAGCCAATGTCATCAGCGCTTTGTCACAAATCGAGAGTTTCCCAGACGCCTACTCCCAGTGGATTCCACAATTGCAAAACAAAGATGCCAACGCCTTTTCTAAGTTTATAGAAACACAGTTCGGCCACCCCTTGCCACTCAAAGAATGGCAAAAGGAACCACTCTTCATCACCATCCTGAACATCATCGACACCTACCATCTGAACAAAATGGAAAGTCCATTCCTAAATGACTTCTTGGATTTTGTACTCGATTATCTGGCTAACAGACCTGATGACATTGAGGTCTTTCTGAACCGATGGGAATTTCTCAAAGAGAACAAAAAAATACCAACCGTACAATCCTTCGCCAAACAAGATGCCGTTTCTCTGATGACTATTCATGGTTCCAAGGGCATGGAATTTCCCGTTGTAATCTATCCGACCAAAAAGGATAGATCGCATGAGCTCAGTTTTTGGGCCGACGATCCAACTGACGAGCCTGGTGAGACTGGTTTGCAACGGATTGCCTACGTTGAAGGATGGGAAAACGACTTTTACCTCACTGATCTCAAAGACAGATACCAGCATGAGAGACAAGAAGATATCACTGACGCGTTGAATGTGGCATACGTGGCTCACACGAGAGCCGTTGAAATCCTTTATCTGGTAGCCGATGAGTCGGGGGAGAAAGACAAAACCAGTTATACCTCCATTCTGAATAATTTTGTACATCATGCCAAAAAAGAAAAGGGAGAGTCATTCTTCATAATGGATCCTGCCTTCAAATCGCATTATTTGTCTGGCGATGTGGGTTGGAGGAAGACAGACAAGAAGAGCAAAACAACTGACATTAAGGTTGTTACACCATCTATGACCGTTTCAGACTTCTCCATTCAAAAATTGGTAATGCCAGAGTTGATCCCGGACGATGATCCGCGCACGATTGGCACGAAAGTGCACGATTATCTTTCCAAGATCAATGCGTTTCCACAAAATGAAGAAGAAGCGAATCTTGCCGGAGAGAAAGTCCCTGACAGTCTAAGACCTTATGTGATGAAATTTTTCCAGCAGATCTTGGCAGACGACGAGTTGAAACGCTTTTTCGGACCTGATGCCAAGGTCTACAATGAAGTCTCCATCCTTATGCCGAACGGAGAGACAAAACGTCCCGACAGGGTCTCCATTCTCGATGGCAAAGTGCGGGTGTACGACTACAAAACTGGACATTTTGATTCCAAATATCAGGATCAACTGGACGAATACTGCCAGCTTATCCGCGAGATGGGTTACGAAGACGTGAAGGGGCAGTTGCTATTTATGAATTAGCATAGCAAATTACGCTCTTTCGTTCTATTTTTCCCGTATCGACACGGCAAATCCACCGCACGGGGCCATCCGGAGCTTCAGCACGCTCTTGGCCGTCACGGTTTTCTTCGTGATGGTGTAAGCCTGCGTATTGTAGCTCTCGGGCAGACCGCTGGCATCCTTCGCGTCGGCATAGACGGTGGCCTCATATTTCACACCGGGTTTCAGAAAATCCAATTTCACCGCCACCTCGCGGGCGTTCTCGTCGGTGATGCCACCGATGTACCAAACGTCACGCGGGTTTTGTAGAGACGCGCCATGGCACGTCTCTACGGAATCGGGGATGGCATAGACAAACCGCGTGGCACCGGAGATCACCCCCTTCTTGCCGTCAGGCAATTGTCCGACCCCGTCAGCCGCCTTGTTCAATGACGACAATTTCGGGTGGCGGGCCGTCACAATGTAGGCACCCGGTTCCGCCATGATGTAAAGGGAGGTGTCCCAATCCACGGCCACGTCCTTGATAAACTGGAAGGCATCCATGAAGGGCTCGTAGTGCTCGGGGAAGTCAGCGGCCATCTGCAACGGCGAATAGAAGGTGACATACAGTCCCAATTGGTTGCAGATGGTGTGCCGCATCTTGTCGCCCTTGTCCCAACTGACAATCTTCTCCATGTCGGTCTCGAAGATGCCGGGGGTGTAGTCCATCGGGCCGCCCTGCAAGCGGGTGAACGGAAGGATGGTGGTGTGTCCCGGCTTGATGCGACCTCGGAACTCTGTGCCCATCGCGCTCTCGTTGCCGATCATGTTGGGCCAGGTGCGGCACAGTCCTGTCGGGCGCACCGCCTCGTGTGCATTGACCATGATGTGGTGCTTGGCCGCCTCCACAACAGCATAGTGGTAATGGTTGATGATGGGCTGGCTGTAGTGCCCCTCGCCGTGCGGCAGAATATGACCCACATAGCCGCTCTTCACGGCATCGTAGCCGTATTGGTTCATCAAGTTGTAAGCTCTCTCCATCCAACGCTCGTAATTGATGGTGGATGAAGAACTTTCGTGGTGCATAATCAAGCGGATTCCCTTTTCGTGAGCGTACTTGTTCAGCGCAGGCAGGTCAAAGTCGGGATAAGGCGTCAGGAAGTCGAAGACGAAATCCTTGTCTTTGCCGTACCAGTCTTCCCAGCCAACATTCCATCCCTCGATGAGCAAGGCATCGAAGCCGTGGGCAGCGGCAAAGTCGATGTAGCGGCGCACATTCTCGGTGTTGGCGGCATGGCGGCCATGAGGGGTGGCTTTGGAATAGTCGGTGACACCTTCCACTTCGGGTGCAACATCCTTGTTGTCGGGCACGCCGAGCCGCACCGACGGGAAATCGTTGGTGTAGCTCCAGCAGTTCTTGTCGGAAATCATCTCCCACCACACGCCCATGTACTTCACGGGATGTATCCAGGAGACATCCTTGATGGCGCATGGCTCGTTGAGGTTGAGAATCAGGCGCGAGGCGAGCACGTCAGTGGCCTTTTCGCACACCTGCACGGTGCGCCAGGGCGTGTGGCACGGAGCCTGCAGACGACCCTTGTAATTCGTGGCGTCCGGCGAGAGCCAGGCCCGGAACACGAAAGACTTGTCATCGAGGTCAAGGTGCATGGTCGGATAGTCCAGCACCGCGGCCTCATGGATGTTCACATACAGTCCATCGGCGGTTTTCATCTGCAGGGCGGTCTGCACGCCGGTGGGCGAGAAGTTCTTCCACGGCCAGCCGCAACCCTTGTGAGCGGCATCGTACAAGCCGCGGATTTCCGACAGTTTCGACTCGGTGAAGTTGTACTCCTGCGTGTCGTAGTCGCCGGGAATCCACCAGGCGGTGTGGTCGCCGGTCATGGCAAACTCGGTCAGCTCCTCCGTAATCCAGAAGTAGGCCAACGCGTTCTTCACCGGGAACTCGTAGCGGAAGCCGAGACCGTCGTCATAGAGACGGAAACGGATGCGCATCACGGTGGCTTTCTTCTCGGTGGAGTGGTCCATACTCTCCACAGAACCGACCGGCTGTTCAAGGGTCACGAGCATCTCGTTGTAGTGGTTGCGGATGTGCGCCTCTTCGCCCCACACGGGTTCCCACGTCTCGTCGAACGAGCTGTATGCCTTGTCTTTGAGCACGAAAGCGTGTGCCAGGTCGTCGCGCCACTCGAGGGTGAAGCCCATGCGCGAGGGCAGCACCACAGGCTTTCCGGCACGATTGAGCGCGTACTGCGGCTGCCCTTTGACCACCGCGAACGTGAGCTGCAACTGTCCGTCGGGACTTTTCAACGTCAGCGCGTCCGCCGGCATGGCGGGAGCTTTGGGATAGTTTTGAGCGAAAGACGGCAAAACAAGCATTGCCGCGAAAAACAGGATGAGAGCGTATGTTTTTTTCATATTCGGATTATTTTCTAATGGCAAAGATACAATTATTTTCAATCGTCAGATTTCCCGCAGCGAAACCGCAAATCCCCCGCACGGAGCCATCCGCAGCTTCAACACGCCTTTGGCAGTGACTTTTTTCTTGGTGATGGTATAGGCCTGAGGATTGTATTTCAATTCAGAATTAAGAATTAAGAATTCAGAATTTTCAGGCAGACCGCAGGCATCGGGGGCATCGGCATAGATGGTGGCCTCGTATTTGACGCCCGGTTTCAGGAAATCCAATTTCACCTCCACCTCGCGGGCGTTTTCGTCAGTGATGCCGCCGATGTACCAAACATCGCGCGGGTTTTGCAGAGACGCGCCATGGCACGTCTCTACGGTATCGGGAATGGCATACACGAAACGCGTGGCGCCAGAGATCACCCCTTTCTTGCCGTCGGGCAACTCCCCTACCCCTTCGGCAGCCTTGTTCAACGACGACAGCTTCGGGTGGCGGGCCGTCACGATGTACGCGCCGGGCTCGGCTTCCAGGTAGAGACTCTTGTCCCAATCCACCGCCACATCCTTGATGAATTGGAAAGCATCCATAAAGGGTTCGTAATGCTCGGGCAGGTCGGCGGCCATCTGTAATGGCGAATAAAAGGTGACGTAAAGTCCTAATTGATTGCATATTGTGTGGCACATCCGGTTGCCTTGCTGCCATTTGACGAACTTGCCGATGTCGGTCTGGAAGATGCCGGGGGTGTAGTCCATCGGTCCGCCCTGCAGCCGCGTGAACGGCAGGATGGTGGCGTGTCCCGGATGGATCTTGCCCTTGAACTCGGTACCCATCGCACTCTCGTTGCCGATCATGTTGGGCCAGGTGCGGCACAACCCAGTCGGGCGCACCGCCTCATGGGCATCCACCATGATATGATGCCTGGCCGCTTCCGTCACCGCGTAATGGTAATGGTTGTTGGTAGGCTGACTGAAATGGTTCTCGCCGTACGGCAGAATGTCGCCCACATAGCCGCTCTTCACCGCGTCGTAGCCATACTGGTTCATCAGCGTGTAAGCCTTCTCCATCCAACGTTCATAATTCGCTGTGGACGAAGAGGTTTCGTGATGCATAATCAGCCGTATGCCCTTCTCGTGGGCGTACTTGTTCAGAGCGGGCAGGTCGAAGTCGGGGTACGGGGTGACGAAATCGAACACGTAGTATTTCTGGTTGCCGACCCAGTCCTCCCAGCCGATGTTCCACCCCTCGATGAGGATGGCGTCGAAGCCATTGGCGGCTGCAAAGTCGATGAAGCGGCGCACATTGGCGTTGTTGGCGCCATGGTGGCCGTTGGGTTTGGCACTCGCGTAGTCCGTGACGCCCTCGCCCTCGTCACCGGGCAGCCGCACGGAACGGAAGTCGTCGGTGTAGTTCCACGAGCTCTTGCCGGTGATCATCTCCCACCACACGCCCATGTACTTCACCGGGTGAATCCAGGAGACGTCCTCGATGGCACAGGGCTCGTTGAGGTTGAGAATCAGGCGCGAAGCGAGCACGTCGGTGGCCTTTTCGCAGACCATGACGGTACGCCATGGCGTGTGGCAGGGCGCCTGCAAGCGACCTTTCACCCCCTCCGCATCGGGCGTGAGCGCCGCACGGAACACAAGGGTAGCCGTGTCAATCAGCAGGTGCATGGTCGGGAAGTTGAGGGCCGCCGCCTCGTGAATGTTAAGATACAGCCCGTCAGCGGTTTTCATCTGCAAGGCAGTCTGCACGGCGGAATTGGAGAAGACGCTCCAGATGCCGTCGTAGGCGCGGTGCATCGCTTCGGCGCGACTGGGGATCTCCGACAGCTTCGACTCGTGGTAGTTGTACTCCTGCGTGTCATAGTCACCGGGAATCCACCAGGCGGTGTGGTCGCCAGCCATCGCGAACTCCGTCACCTCCTCCTGTATCTTGAAGTAGGTCAGCGCGTTCTCATACGGAAACTCGTAGCGAAAGGCCAAGCCGTCGTCGTAAAGACGGAAGCGGATAAGCATGACGGTGGCGCGGGGGATCACCTTGCCCTGCCAGTCGAGGGCCCCGTGCTGCTCCAGCGTAACGAGCAACTCGTTGTAGTGGTTGCGAATGGAGGCCTCCTCGCCCCACACCGGCTCCCACGTTTCATCGAAAGTACTTGTCTGCGAATCCGTCAGGGTAAAGTCGTGGTCAAGGCTCTTGCGTCCGATCAAAGAAAAGCCCATCCGCGAGGGCCGCACCACGGACTTTCCTGCGCGACTGAGCGCGTATTGAGGCCGCCCGTCCACCACCGCGAACTGCAGCTCCAATTTCTGGTCAGGACTTGTCAGTAGCAATGCGTCAGACGGCATTGTAGGGACCATGAGTTCATTATTGGCAAACGATGACACCACAAAAAGGATCATCATCCATACAAAAAGGGATACTTTTTTCTTCACAACTTGCATTTCAATTCATTTTCTTCATTACCAGCAAAAAAAACAGATTATTTTGGGAAGAAAGATGACCAAACCTACGAGCAGAGCAGTAATGGCACAGACCAGTACGGCGGCCGCACTCAGGTCTTTGATGTCCCGAATCCTGTCATCTTGCTCCTCTTTCATGAAATCTGCAGTGCGCTCCAGGGAGGTGTTGAAGATTTCAGCGGCGAAAACCATGCCGATGACAATCAAGACAGCAAGCCATTCATGAGGGGAGATACGGAAGAGAAATCCGAAGCCGACAGCCAATAGCGCGGCCACAGTATGTATCCAAGCATTGTGTTCCGACTTGAAAAGTGTTTTCAGTCCAGCAAAAGCATAACCAAAACTCTTGACTCTTTTCAGGATGGAGAACCGTTCATTTTTCATTTTTCAGACATTTAGATTAATAAAAGCAAATGTAGTAAATAACATGTATTCTTCAGAACTGAACACCTCGCGCATGTTGCAGTCTCACACTGTCAGGCAAGGCAATTTTCATATCATCCAGCTTCCGTCTGCAAGCGCCCACCGACACAAAAAAAACAAAAGGTAGAAAACAACATGACGCTGTTTCTACCTTTGATTCTTTGTACAGATTACTTATTCATGGATCAGCCACTTGCCATCCACTTTCACCAATTCATAATCATTCGTATTCTCATCAGGCTTCTTGGAAAAGGCTGAAGTTGCAGTGTATCGAACTTTCACAACGGCATTTTGGCCGTCATCAAGAATCTTTTCCGAAAGAATTTCAAAGTCTTGAACTTTGAAATCAATTTCTTTCATCATTTCAATTTGTTTCAGAGCCTTCTCTTGATCTTTCATATCCGTATAGTTGAGCGCTTGTTCAAAATCTCCGGCTTTCATGGCCTCGAAGAAAGCGTCAACAGCATGGGATGGGGTGGATGGTTTGCAAGATGTCATGGAAAGCGCCACAACTATGGCACAAACAATAAAAACTATTTTTTTCATATTTGTTGATGTTTTAATTACAGGGCAAAAATAGTAAAAATCAACAAAAATTCACAATTTATTTCAAATGAGCATCAAACCAATCCAAGAAGTTGCGGTGCCAAAGCAGGCTGTTCTGCGGTTTGAGCACCCAGTGAGTCTCGTCAGGGAAGTAGAGGTAGCGGGCTTCCAGGCCACGCAACTTGGCGGCATTGAATGCGGCCATGCCTTGTGAGGCCACGATACGGAAGTCAAACTCGCTGTGGATCACACAGAGGGGCGCATTCCATTTGTCCACGTATCGGTGAGGTGAGAAAGAGTAGCTCTTCTGCGCACGGGCATTGTTCTTGTCCCAGTAGGGTCCGCCGATGTCCCAGTTCTCGAACCAGAGTTCTTCAGTCTCAAGGTATTGTTGCTCAAAGTTGAACATGCCGTTGTGTGCCAGAAGCACTTTGAAACGGCGGCCGTCTTGGTAGCCAGGCACATCGTAGTTGTGACCTGCGAGCCAATAGACGCTGAATCCGCCGAAGCTGGCACCGCAAGCACCCAGACGTTCTTTGTCGATCTGTTTCACATTATCGGTGAAGTAGTCGGCGGCGCGCATATAGTCTTGCATGCAGAGTCCACCGTAGTCGCCACTGATCTCTTCGCACCACTCCTTGCCGAAGCCTATCGTGCCGCGACGGTTGGGGGCGATGATGAAGTAGCCACCGCCACTCATCACCATGAAGTTCCAACGCGTGCTCCAGAACTGGCTCACCATAGATTGCGGGCCGCCTTCGCAATAGAGCAGGGCGGGATAGGTCTTGGTACTGTCATAATCGTAAGGATAGATCAGCCAGGTAAGCATGTCCTTGCCATCCACAGTCTTGATCCAGTGCTCCTCAACCTTGCCCATACGCACCTGGGAGAGAACGTCATCATTGATGGCGGAGATCTTCTTACCATCGGCTTTATCATCGTTAAGATTATAGACGAATATTTCGGCGGGGTACTGCATGGACACTTGGTCGGCGTAGAGTTTTCCGTTCACGAGCTCAAAGCCGTGGATGTCATGGTATCCGTGCGAGATCTGGCGGAACTCCTTGGTGGCAGGGTTGCAGGCGAAGATCTCATCCATGCCGCGATAGTTCACCACACCGAGAATCTCCTTATCGTCATCCGTCCAACTGATGCCGGTAAAATTGTAGTCGAAGTTTTCCGACATGTTGGTGCGTTCGCCAGTGGCAAGGTTCATCACCATCAGACGAAGTTGGTCGCTCTCGCATCCGTCACGCTCCATGCTCTCCCAAGCAATCATCTTGCCGTCATGACTGAACACGGGATTCTGGTCGTAGCCCATGATGCCATCACTGAGGTTCTGCGTGGTTTTCTTCTCAATATCATAGAGGAAGATGTCGCTATTCGTGGAAAGAGCATAGTCTTTACCTGTCTTTTTACGGCAGGTATAGGCAATCTGCTTGCTGTCGGGACTATAGTTGTACTGCTCCACGCCGCCCCATGGACGCATCGGGCACTCGAAGGTGCTGTCGATAAGACAGACTGCATTCTGAAGGTCCACTTTCTTGCCGTCAAACTTGGCCCAGAATATCTGAGGATAGAAATCCACCCAGTCGTCCCAGTGGCGATTCATCAGATCTTCGTTAATACGGCCCGTGGTCTTGTCAAGGCCGGCATAGAGTTTGTCGAGGTGGCTGGGGCGCACCACGGGTTTGGTAGAGATATAGACGATGGATTTGCCGTCTGGGGCAAGTTTAAAGCCCTCGATGCCTCCGCTCTCCACCGTACCGAGCGTATGTTCTTTCTTGGTTTTCACATCCATTGACTGTATCTTGTTGTTGCGGCAGAAGAGCAGTGTCTTGGCATCCTGCCATACCAGGTTGAACTCGCTTTCATCGGTGGTGGTTAGTTGGGTGGCCTCACCGCCTTCCGCGGGGATCAGATATATCTCAGCATTGCCCCGGTTGGCATCCATGTCGTAATAGGTGACCGTATAGGCAATCTGCTTGCCATCGGGGGAGACGGCCTTCTCGCCCATTTTGCCCAAAGCCCACATCACCTCCGGGGTGAAACGCCCGTCCTGGACCTGAATTTCGGGTTTGCCGATAATGTTCACACAATCTGTTTTTTCTTTCTTTGTGCATGCACACAGCAGGGCCATCATCGCCACTGCAATCCATAATTTTTTCATATTCGTATTGTTTAATCTATTTCTTCTTGTAATCTCGCCTACCAACCCATCATCATTGGCTCCCTTGCCAATGAAGGTGCAAAAATAGCAAAATGAGATGAATCAACCAAACGGGACGAGACTAAAAAAGGGTGGGTTCCCAACTGTGATGGCCCTCACGCTTGGCAGTACCTTGAGCTTCACGATTGAGGAGTTTTATCTTCCGGGAGACATCCCAGCGATAGCCGCCGAGGGTGCCGTTGGTGCGGACCACCCGATGGCAGGGCACCAGGCACATCACAGGGTTGGCGCCGACAGCCTGTCCCACCGGACGGGCAGACTTCGGGCGGTGAATTCTCTCGGCGAT
Organism: Bacteroidales bacterium; assembly: GCA_017650305.1. Taxonomy (GTDB): domain Bacteria; phylum Bacteroidota; class Bacteroidia; order Bacteroidales; family WCHB1-69; genus F23-D06. Next base: position 36,005 of record JAGCFD010000025.1, read on the forward strand.
ATTCTGGTAAGTAGTAACCATGCCGACGGGGACTGTCAGCAAATCACGCCACACCGCAAGCTGGAAAGGGGTGCCGTAGAGATGAAGACAGAGGCTGGACACCTTGTCGTAACGCTGCCGCAGCAACAGTACAGCATGGCGATGCGCGGCCACAGCGCGGCAACGGAACCGTGCCCTGGGGAAATGCCGTTTAAGAGTCTTCACAGGCTCCCACTTCATCGCGGCAGGCATGAGAAAACAGATGCCCTTGTGGGTTGAAGCCACCAGGACACGCCCGAAAGGAGCATTCTGGGTGCTATAATTGATGGTCAGCGGTTTCCCTTTCCCCATGAACTCCTCGCGAGTCATAGGCTCAACCCAAACCTTACAGAGATTCATTTCATTCATTCCAAGTAATTTTTCGGCAAACATACAAAAAATAATGGAAGAAAGAAATTTGAACTTCAGCCAACGGCCAATAGCCAACAGCCGACATGGATAAAAATAGCAAGTTTTGTGTATTTTTGCACCCTCTAAATCAAAAGATATGGAAGAACAACATTCAGGATATGTGCGTCCCTCTTGGGATGAGTATTTTATGGAGATTGCGGACACGGTGAGCAAGCGGGCCACCTGCGACCGCGGGCGTAGCGGCTGCGTCATCGTGCGCGACCGCCAGATATTGGTCACCGGCTACGTCGGCTCACCCAAAGGGCTCCCCCACTGCGACGAGGTGGGGCACCAGCTCAAGCAGACCATCCACGAGGACGGCACCGTGACGCAACACTGCGTGCGCACGGTCCACGCCGAGCAGAATGCCATCTGCCAGGCCGCCAAGTTGGGCATCTCCTTAGATGGCGCCACCCTGTACTGCCGCATGACCCCCTGCCGCGTCTGCGCCATGCTCATCATCAACTGCGGCATCAAACGGGTGGTCTGCGCCAACAAGTACCACGCCGGCGCCGAGTCCGAAGAGATGTTCAAACAGGCCGGCGTCCAGCTGGAGTTCTTCTCCGAGGAGGTCGTCCAATACAAAAACCAATAAAACTGCCCTGTCATGTCCACTTTCTTATGGGAATCCATCGCCTTCGGCCCGATTCACAGTCGCCGGTTAGGCAGCTCCTTGGGCATCAACCTGTTGCCCACGGATGTCAAGATATGCTCTTTCAACTGCATCTACTGCGAATGCGGCTGGACCTTAGAAAAATCGCTCACCGCCCGGGAGTACTATCCTGTGGATACGGTGATGCAGGCCATTGAGCACAAGTTGCAAGAGAGCATCGCAACTGGCAAACAGGTGGACAGCATCACCTTCTCCGGCAATGGCGAGCCCACCCTGCACCCGCACTTCCACCAGATCATCGACCGGCTGCTCGGACTGCGCGACACCTACTATCCGAAGGCGGTCATCACCTGTCTCTCCAATGCCACCCAGCTGATGCGCCCGGAAGTGTGCGCCGCCTTGAAAAAAATAGAGAACCCGCTGCTCAAACTCGATGCCGGCACGCAAGAGATGCTTGACATCATCAACGGGCCCATCGTGCCCGTCAACATTGACGAGGTGGTGCGCGAACTCTGCACCTTCAACGGCAACCTGGTCATCCAGTCGATGTTCCTCAGTGGCGAAAAAGACGGCACACCCTTCGACAACAGCGCAGAGCCGAACCTGTCGGCATGGCTGGACAAGATCCAGCTCATCAATCCCCGCAAGGTGATGATCTACTCTTTGGACCGCGAAGCACCTGCCACCAAACTGCACAAATTCGACAAAGAGAAATTAGAAGAGATTGCCAGCCTCGTTCGGAAGCTGAATATCCCTGCTGAAACCTATTAACATGTCCCTGTTTGAATATATCAACAACTTCGACCGATGGGCTGTCAAGGCTGTCAACCAGCTCCACACGCCTTTTCTCGACTCCTTGATGTGGGATGTGTCCACCTTCTTTTTCTGGCTACCACTTTTTCTATCCGTGGCACTGCTGATCTTGATGTCCTATCGCCAGCGCACCTTCTACATTCTTATCGCCTTTATCTGTATACTATTGTGTGTCAACATTATAGGAGACCACACCTTAAAGCCTCTCATTGGCCGGCTGCGTCCTACGCACAGTGACCTGTTGCCACAACTGCAACTGGTGGCCAAACCCAATGGAAAACTATATCACGGCGGATTATACAGCCATCCTTCCGGACACGCGTCCACCTCTTTCACTTTCGTCCTGACCTCTCTGTACTATCTTCGCCCCACCTTGCGCCGCTATTCACGCTTCCTGGCCATGGGCATTTTCTACGTCCTCATCGTCTCTTTTTCCAGGATTTATCTCTGTGTCCACTATCCTACCGACATCCTTAACGGCTACCTTTTGGGAGGTCTCGTTGTATCTGCCTGGATTCTTCTGATGCGAAAATGGGAAGCCCCCCTACTCTCTTCATTCCGAATACAAGACATAGCCAAAACATATCATTAATCATCCTATATTTTATCCATTATGCTTAAAAAAATCACCTGCACCCTGCTGTGCATCCTCCTTTCCAGCGTTTGTCTCTTCGCCCAAAAAGAGACCATCGACCTGGAAGGCTATTTCCAAGGCAAATATTTAGCCGAGAGAATCAACGGGCTGAGCTGGCAACCCGGCACCGACAACTACGCCTACATTGATGACGACTTCAACATCAAGCTGGTCAATGCCAAGACCGGCAAGGAGTCCCTCTATCTCTCCAGCGACAAGCTGGCGGAAGAGAACGTCAAGAAGGTACGCAGTTTCCAATGGGTGGATGCCAACACCCTCTACTTTCCCCGCAACCAACGGCTGATCACCGTCGGCAAAAGCGGGCTCACCTCCTACACCTTTTCCGACGTGGACATGGAGGAGGTCATCGACCAGTCGGTGAAGCACAAACTCTTCATCATCAAGAATGAAGACGGGGTCTTTGTGGAGAGCGTGAAGAACAGTTACAAGCCCATCCTGATATGCCCTGACACCGGCAAAAACATCACCTTCGGCGAGAGTGTGCACCGCAGCGAGTGGGGCATCAACGAGGGCCAGTACATCTCGCCCAACGGCAACTACATCGCCTTCTACCGCATGGACGAGAGCATGGTGGAGGACTATCCGCTCGTCAACA
>JAGCFD010000026.1 GCA_017650305.1 Bacteroidales bacterium
TTATTTATCATCTCTCTATTCTTCTTCTGGCGCAAACATCGGGTCCCAAGCGGGCAGTTGGATGGCTTTCTGATCGAAGAGCTTCAGGGTCTTGGCCGGTATGTACTTGGCCTCCACTACCAGACGGAACATGTATTCGTTGAACCACTCGTTGGTCATGATGAGGAAACCGTTGTGGCCGGATTTGCTGCCCCAGCTGTTCTCCACCATCCACTTCAGCGGTTTGCCGTTCTGGTCCAGATCCACAGCGCAGAGCGTCATGGCATGTGAGGAACCGCTTGCGTAGGAGGAGACCCGCTGCTTCTTGTTCATGCCGAAGGTGGTGTTGAACAAAGAACCATAGTCGAAGTTGTTGATGTCGAGGTAACCCTTTTCGCGATCGAGGAACTTGCCCACATCGCAGGAGAAGTACATCATGGTGCTGTCTTTGATGGAGGCGATAGCCATGTCGGCAATCTCCTCAACGGGCAGGTTGAGATATTTCCAGTTCTCACCATCATAGACATGACGGTCATATTGGATTTCGTATACTTGATAGTATTCGCGGGTGGGATCGTTCATCACCATGTAGTAAGTGGAGAAGTCTTCATTGGCAAATTTCTCGGCGAAGGTCCAAGGGGTGTAAGTGTCGGTGCTGACCACGTTGCCCTTGCTGTCGCGCTGTGTCCAGGTGAATTCTGTAGGCGGCTCACCCAAGGTGAAGACCAGCATCCGATAGATGGTCTGCAACATCTCAATCTTCTTCTCTTGCAGCATCTTCTCTGTTACACCTTTGTTGTTGGCCATTTCGCGAAGGGTCAAAGCGTCCTCGCGCAGTTTCAACTTGATGAGGCTGGCCATCTGGGAGGTGTGGTTGCTGCTGTAGGTCTCCGGCATGGCCTCTTTGGGAACAATACCATATTTGGTTATGAGGTTTGCAACGCCCGTAAACTGGCCGCCATCACCAATCGGGTTCTGGAAGAGCCACTTGACGGTCTCGTCTTCCATTGACTTGGCGCGGTTGTCCAAGATTGACTGCAGGAAGAGGTTCGACTTCTCCAGCTGGTCCCAGAAGAATGTGTAGCACTGTGAGAACTGGAAGTCGCCTGGCAGGTTGTACTTGGCGATGGCTTTGGAGCGGAGCACGTTCATGCCCGTGAACATCCAGCAACGGCCCGAAGACTGCTGGTCGGTGATGGCCTTGGAGTTGACCTTGTGGGAGAAATGGTCATCAAAAGCGGTGGCGTTCTCGTAGTTGCGCGCCAGCTTGCTGATATCGTTGCCTGTCACGGCGTTACGCAACGCCTTGTCGGCGCCGGAAGCTTTGTATGACGATTGGATGGTCTTGATCTGGTCTTTGGTAAGACCGCCGTTCTTGCTGATTTCCTGTGCCTGCATGCCCAAACAGAAAAGCAAAATGCCTAAAAAGATGGATAAGTGTTTCATATACTTTGAACTTTGACTATGACTTTGACTATGACTTTGAACTATGACGGTGGCGCGTCCCTTCCCCAATAATATTCTTAATTTTTAATTTTTAATTATTAATTCGTTTCACTTCCCTTCTCTCTTTAATATGATCAAGACGGTGTAGATCAATATCTTGACGTCCATTTGCAGTGACATGTTCTCGATATAGAGCAGGTCCCAGCGGAGGCGCTCGATCATCTCGTCAACATTTTCGGCATAGCCATATTTTACCTCACCCCAGGAGGTGATGCCCGGCTTGATGTCTAAGAGCAGGGTGTAGTAGGGTGCCCGTTCCGTAATTTTGTCGATGTAGTATTGTCGTTCCGGACGTGGGCCTACCAGCGACATGTCATTGCGTAACACGTTGAAGAATTGGGGCGTCTCATCCAGACGGTATTGTCGCATAAAACGACCGATCTTGGTGATGCGGTTGTCCTCTTTGGAAGAGAGCATGGGTCCAGATTTCTCAGCATCCACATACATGGAACGGAATTTGATGATGTTGAAAGGCTTTCCATGCAATCCGATACGTTCTTGCTTGTAGAAAACAGGTCCTGGAGAGGAGCACTTTACAGCTATGGCAAGAATGAGATAGAGCGGGGAGAGGATGATCATGGCAATCAGAGACATCAGGATGTCAAAACCTCGTTTGATAACGCTCTGCCAGACGGTCAGGTATTTTGGCGAGATGGTGATGAAGGGCTCGCTTAACACGTGGCCGGTCCGAACAGAACCCATGAGCAAATCTTGAGTGCCAGGCAATAGGGTCATGGTGATCTGGTGCTGTGTGTGCGCCACAGTGATGATCTGGTCGATATATCTGCGCTGACCGTTGTGCAGGGCAATGATGATCTCGTCAATGGGATTGGCGGTGATGATGTCCGACAATGAGGAAAGAGTGCCCAGACAAGGCACCTTGCCAGCCAGCTTATCGTCGCTTTGCTCATCAATTTTAACATAACCGATGATGTTGCTTCCGGAGCGGAGCTTTTGTTGCATCACGGTGTTGTATGTCTGAAGAGCAATGTCGTCACTGCCGATGATGATGGACGGGAATGTGATGATGCCTCCATGAATCTTCCGGTTGATGTTGGTGGTGATGCATAAACGCGGAATGTAAGTCAGCAAGAACTGGCACAAAAAGAGACAGAAGAAATATTTGAGGTAGTCGTTTGGAGTCTGAATGATGTCGTCCAAAATGAAGACGAAGAAGAAGAACAGTGTGCCGATGATCGTGATGGCGAAGGTCCTGACCAGTTCGTCCAAACGAGACTTTTTGTAAACCCTGCTGTAGTAGTCGGATAGTGTGTGTAAGACAACCCAGTATAGCGGACAAGCGAAGAGGCCGAGAAGAAACTTGTAGTCTTGAATCATGGCGGTTCGGATCGCTAAAGCATCAGCGCCTTCGCCAACCACTTTGCGGAATATATAGATGCAGATCCAAGACAGCGCAGCTGCCAAAATGTCCGTGATTAAATATAGAAGTAGAAGTTTCCTTTTATTCATATCCTCTTAGGCCCTTGGCATGTAAATAACTTTGATGTCGTCAATATAATAATGAGTGTCGGCACTGATGCTTCCGCTGCCAGTCAACACCAGGTTGATGTCGCACATGTCAGCACCCGTGTAATTGTTGTTGAAGATTGTGTTTGCTAAATTGAAATAGATGGTCTTCCACTCCCCTTTTGAAGGGTAGATGCCTCCTATCTGATGAATCTCATAGGGACGATAGGCGTTGGATGTCTTAAGACCAATCTCCAGATTCCCTTCCGTTTTATAGGTCACTTCAAGAAAAACGTAGTAGTTGCGTGTCGGTACCCGGAAGGAAGAGGAGGTGACATCAAAGTGTTGGCCATTGGTGCCGTTGAGGGTGATTACCCCCGCGGTCCTGCCCTCTACCATCATGGGGGCAAAAGTGAGCGTGCTATTGGAAGTGTCAGTCGGGGAGAATGGAGAAGTGTTGGCGAAAGTCTCGAAAAAAGGGAATTGAGTCTGGGGAGTGTAAATGTAAGAGAGAGGCTTCTCAGATATGTGGTAAGTCTGTCCGCGCTTGAGCAAAACCTTCTGTCGCATAAAGTTGATGAAGGGATAGCCTGTGACCGTGTTGTCCATGCCTGTCAATCTCAAAGCGGGAATGACAACTAACGAAACGGAGTCTCCTTCGGTTATGTCGAGCACGGGCACTTTGCACGGCACTTGCCAACAACCCAAGTTCTTGTTGTTGACATAAATGTTGCAATGAGTGAAATTGTGCTTGAGAAGGGCAGATAACTGCTCGGAGTCGAAGGTGAGACCGTGAGTCTCATTGAAGTTGGTGACATCAAAACAGTTGTTGATGTCTTCGTAATTGACTTGAATATATGCTGGCGTGAAATCGGTGCGCTTGCAGCCTGTTAAGGCAAAAAGTAATGTCAGCAATGTTAAAAATAAGTAGAATCTTCTATTCATATAGGAGCGGTTTGCAAGGGGTATAACGAAATTATTTTTTGATTATTGCAATTAGATGATTTTTTTATTTTTGCCGCCTCTTTAATAGGGGTAAATGAAGCATTCAACATACGGATATATAGCTATTTCGTTCTCTATGCTCTTCTGGGGAGCAAGTTTCGTCTGGACTAAGTCGCTGCTTAATGCGAACTTTCCAGTCTTCACGATTGTGTTTTCCCGTCTTTTAATTGCTTCAATAGTTTTTGTGACCTTCTTTAAGATACAAGGAAAGTTGCAGAAAATAAAAAAGGAGGATCGGAAATGGTTCCTGCTTTTGGCATTGTTTGAGCCATTTCTCTATTTTGTGGGCGAAGATTTCGGACTGAAGTTCTCCAGCGCCTCCTTCGCCGCCGTCATCATTGCACTGATTCCTATCGTAGTGGCTGTGACTATGCATTTTGTGGATGGCGAGCAGCTGCGATGGAACCTGCTTTTCGGTGCTGTTGTTTCTATCGTCGGCATCTGTGTTATGACCTTCTCAGGCGGAGGACCGATGGACTTCACAATCAAGGGATTGTTGCTACTCTGTCTTGCCCTGCTCTCCGCTGGCGGATATAGCGTATTGCTGTCGCGACTCTTAGGGAAGGATTATAGCCCTGTCACCATTACTACGTATCAGAATTTAATCGCCATCTTCTTTTACCTGCCTTTTGTCTTGGTCTTTGACCTAAAGTTCTGGCCTGAAATACAATGGAGCACGCAGTCTGTCTTTTCACTCTGCTGTCTGGCTATCCTCTGCTCCGCGGGCGCTTACATGCTTTACTCGTATGCCGCCAAGCATATCGGCATCACCAAACTGACAGTGTTCACCAATGCCATTCCTATTGTGACCATCCTCTTCGCCGCTGCTCTTGGACAAGAGATGTTGTCCATCCAGAAGTTCATAGGCATTGTGATTGTGGTGCTGGGTGTGATCTGGAGCCAGACCTCCTCCCGCCGTGAAGTCCAGCACGCCCGATAAATCCCTCCGCCCCACTTTGTGCCCTTTGTGCCTTTGTGTTTAAAGAACCTTTGTGTCCTTTGTGCCTTTGTGGTCCAAAACCCTTTGTGTCTTTGTGTCTTTGCGTCCTTTGTGCCTTTGCGGTAAAAAAACACTTTGGTGAATATTCAAATTTTTGTATTTTTGCCCCCGTTTTCAAATCAATCAAAACCACTATGGAAAATCCGACACTGGAACAGAAAGTTCGCTCCATCATCATGCAGATTCGCCCTTATCTCCAACAAGATGGCGGAGATATTGAATTTATTGAACTGACCTCTGACAATGTGGTCAAGGTGAAGTTGCAGGGAGCATGCGGCACCTGCCCGCACGCCAAGATGACCCTCAAAAACGGCGTGGAGCAGACCCTCAAGCAGTATCTGCCCGAGGTGGACCATGTGGAGGATGTTCTTCTGGGTTTCTAACAGGTGATTTTTAATTTTCAAATTTTAATTTTCTATTATTTATGGGCTTGAAATGCGGCATAGTAGGACTGACGAACTCGGGTAAGACCACGATGTTCAACTGCATCTCCAACACGAAGGCGGAGGTGACGGATTTCGCGTATAGCACCAACAAGTCCAACATTGGCGTGTGCCAGGTGCCTGATGAGCGTCTGACCAACATCAACACCTTTATCCAGGCCGACAAGCTGGTATTTGCCAACTTGGATATTGTGGACATTCCGGGTCTGGCCAAGGGTGCCAGCCAAGGCGCCGGCATCGGCAACAGTTTCTTGGCGGACGTGCGTCTTTGCGACGCGCTCATCCATGTGCTGCGCTGCTTCGACAACCCTGCCCTCCCTCATGAGGAAGGATCCGTGGACCCGGTGAGAGACATCGAGATTGTCGATTTCGAGCTGCAATGCAAGGATTTGGAACAGATTGAACGCAAGATCACCAAGGTGGAGAAAGCCGCGAAAGTCGGCGAGAAGACCGCCAAGCACGACCTTGCCGTTCTGTTGAAA
>JAGCFD010000027.1 GCA_017650305.1 Bacteroidales bacterium
ACTTGTTCGCTCTCGCACTGGTTGGTGGTGTTGTAGGTGGACACATAATAGGTGCCAACAGCGTTCGCAGAATAGTTTGCGCCCTGCGTGGCATTGCCCGTGGGGCTCGTGCGCCAGCGCAAAGCATTACCGTTCTCGCCCGCCGTGGCCTCCAGGGTCACGTTGGTCGTGCCCTTGCAGTAGGTCGTCTGGCCAGGAGTCGGAACGCCCGGCACCGGATTCACCGTCACAGTCACCGTGGCCGTGTTTTCACAGCCATTGGCTCCGGTACCTGTCACGTTGTAGGTCGTGGTATTGGCAGTCGGGGTCACCGTGATGGTGGTGCCTGTCTCGTTGGTGCTCCACACATAGCTGCTGGCACCATTGGCCGTCAGGGTCGTGGAGGAGCCCGCACAGACTGCATTGTTAGTGGCCGCGGAAGTGGCCGTCACGTTGGGAAGCGCGTTCACCGTGGCCGTCACAGGCACACGCGCAGACTTACAACCTGCATCAGAGTGTACCTCCACATAATAGGTTGTATTGTTATTAATATTTGGAGTTGTAAAGCTCGTGCCCGTACCAGACTCGCTCTGGGTTGTCTCAGAGGCATACCAGTGGATAGTCCCCTCATTGGAGGAGACAGTCAAAGTCACCGTGCCGGCACCACAGCGGGAAGCCGGAGTCACCGTCGGAGCATCCGGAAGGCTCGACTCAGTCACCGTCACAGTAGCAGAGGAGGAACAACCATCCTTGGTGCCTGTTACCGTGTAGATGCCGCCGGCAGAAACGAGGACAGCGGCATTGGTGCCGAGGTTGTTGGACCATTGGAAAATCGTGTTCTCCCAGTCTGATGTGGCCGTCAGTGTGGTAGAAGTGCCCTCGCAGATGGCCGTTGTGCCCGTGATGTTCACCGTGGGGGTCGTGTTGACCGTCAGATGGTGGGTGGCAGAAGCGGTACAGCCGTGGCTGTCGGTACCCGTAACGGTGTAGTCGCCGGAATTGGACATGGGCGGTTGGATAGCTGGGTTAGTGCCGAGGTTGTTGGCCCACACATAGGTGGAGGCACCGGAGGCCGTCAGGGTGATGGCATCGGTGCTACAGGCAGTGGTGGAACCGTTGGCTGAACCGTTGATAGTCACCGTGGGTGCATCATAAGCCGTCACGGTCACAGAAGCTGTATTGCTACAGCCGTTGGCCGTTCCCGTGACCGTATAGGTGCCGCCCGTAGAGACGTTGATGGAGGTAGCGGAGCCGAGATTGTTGGACCACTGGTATGTGGTAGCACCCGAGGCTGTCAGCGTGGCATTGTTGCCGGAACAGATGGAGGCCGTTCCACTCACCGCACCGTTAATCTTTACTTCTGGTCGTTCGTTCACAGTCACATAGGCAATAGCGTTGGCAGAACAACCACTCGAGGTGCCCGTCACGGTGTATTGACCAGAAGCGGTCGGATGCACCGTCGCCGTGTTGCCAAGATTGTTGCTCCACTCGTATGAGGAGGCACCCGAGGCCGTCACATCAATCTGAACACCTGCACAAGCCGTGTAGGTTCCTCCGTTATTCAAGGTAACTGTAGGTTTCGGATGTGCATTCGTGAAGACAATCGTATAGGTATAGGTTGAGTTGTCATTATGGGTCACCGTGATGGTAGCCTGGTGATTGGCCATCGTGGCTTGGGTGATGACAAAATTGGTGATCAGCTTGGACTTAGGACGAGCATCAATTTGTGGAAAATCGCTGTCGCTTGTATAGCATACCAGATTTGTATAATTCCAACTGGCTGAACCGCTATTGTTGAAAGATGGATTGCCGTTTCCGTCGTATGTACGTGCAGGCTCATGTGTCAGGTACTCTTGGGCATTAAAATAATTTTTAGCTGTATTATTTTGTGTCCCATTAATGGTCAAGCTCGAAAGACCTTTGTCGTAAATACACCAAAGTTCGTCAATATCCAAATGGTCTTGATTACTACCCGTTCCTGCAGTTTTACTTGTAGAGAATGAAGCCAACATTAAATCAGGTCGGTTAAGGGATGTATAATAACCATAAACTGGGTGGAGTGATGAATTTTGCCCCAAAAAAGAATATTCTGTGCCTCCTTGGCCTGGTGTGGAATATGTAAATGGATACACCTCTCGTTTCCACGACGAAGAGGTTGAAAAGGTATCCACTGAACTACCTATCAGCTTTACATCTGAACCACCATACAAAGTGCCATTAGCTCTGTCACGAAACTCTCCATTTTTGTGTAAGAACACCTTAAATAAAGGATCTTGATTTGTATAGCTAGTTTTATAATAGAAAGACATGGTATCTGGGCAACCTATAAATTCCCATGTCATGGAACCAGAAGCTGCATAACTACTACTTTGATTTGGATTGGAATAATTATAATTGCTTGAACTTCCTGCCGTAGTACTTCCAATCATAGTTTGACCCGTTGAAATGGCGCCATTAGCTGGTATCCCTAATACAGTTGCGCAATATATGGATATGGCATAGTCGTTCTTATAACCACTTGATCGCTTATGATGAGTCTTCTTCGCTGTAGATGCTCCTACAATCGTAGCATTTGCTTCGTCAAAAGTATGCCAGTTATAAGGTAAATCTGTAATATAACCATAGTTAGTGAGGATTGGATCATACGGATGAGCACCGGAATGTGCGACCCACTTTTCAAATCCCGGGTTCGGGAACTGGGTATTGGTTTGGTTTGGCGTTTGTCCCATGGTTACGCTTGCTGTCAAGAACAGCAGTGCGCCTAAAAAGGTTAATGTTTTTTTCATATTATTACTTGTTTTATTATTTATCAATACCAGTTTTGGGCAGATTAGGATGTCAGGGCAGATTGATGTCGTTTCAGTTCTTCCATTCTTAGTTTCAAAAACGGCGGCAAAAATACACTTATCTTCTATACAATATCCACCTGTTGAGAACTTTTTTTAAAATTATATCTGATATTCAACAAATTACATTTCTTAATAAATGTTAATTGCAGATTTGTCAACATTTTTCAGAAAGATTTTCATGAAAAAAACGTCATCATGCGATGAGAAAAGGAGAGCGGAATACAAAAAAAAAGCGTCAGAGGGGAATCTGACGCTTTTATAATTAAGGTTAAAAATATCTATTGTTAGCAATCCACGATAGTGCACCAACCGTACTTGTCTTCGATTTCGCCGTACTGGATGCCCATGAGGATCTCGCGCATCTTGATGGACCAAGGGCCGGGTTTGCCGTCTTTAGCGATGACATAGACTTCGCCAGTCTCACGGTCTTGGATCTTGTGGATCGGGGAGATGACGGCGGCGGTACCGCATGCACCGGCTTCCTCGAAAGTGCCGATCTCGGTGAGCGGGATATGGCGGCGTTCAACCACAAGGCCGAGGTCGGCAGCGATCGTACGCAAGCTCATATTGGTGATGGAAGGCAGGATGGAGCCAGAATCCGGGGTCACATACTTGCCGTCCTTGATACCGAAGAAGTTGGCGGGGCCAGCCTCGTCGATGTAGGTCTTGGTCTTGGCATCTGCGAAGATGGAAGCGCTGAAGCCCTCTTTGTGGGCGCGTTCGCCGGCACGCAGAGAAGCGGCATAGTTGCCACCCACCTTAACGTGGCCAGTGCCCAGCGGAGCTGCACGGTCATAGTCCTTCGCAATCTGCATGTCGGTCGGCTTGAAGCCCTCTTTGAAGTAGGGGCCTACCGGCATCACGAAGACGATGAAGAGATACTCGTTGGCGGGTTTCACACCGATAGTCGGACCCGTACCGATCAACAACGGGCGGATATAGAGAGAACCATCGGTTCCGTAGGGCGGGATATATTCGGCGTTAGCCTTGATCACCATCTCCAGAGCATCGAAGAAGAGTTTCTCGGGGATGGGTTCCAACATGATGGTATCAGCGGAGTTGTTGAGGCGTTTCCAGTTCTCTTCCCAACGGAACAAACGCACTTTACCGTCTTTGCCACGGAAGGCCTTCATGCCTTCGAAAGCCTCTTGGCCATAATGCAGACATGAAGCAGCCATGTGCATCGGGATGTATTCATCAGAGCTGAGCTCCAGTTTGCCCCATTCGCCGTTTCTGAAATAGCAGCGAACATTGTAATCGGTTTTCACATAACCGAAAGAAAGGTTTTTCCAATCAATGTTTTTCATTATAAAAAATTTTTATGACGTAGTTATAATTGTAACAAACTGTATGTTTTGAATTTCTTGAGTTTCTCGCGGCCTTTGAGGGCGCTGAGTTCCATGAGAAAGAGGAGGTTAACCTCAGCAGGTTGGAAGTGTTCCACCAGTTTGACAGCTGCGGCCATGGAGCCTCCGGTGGCAAGCACATCGTCCACCATCAGCAGCCGTTTGCCTTGGGGCATGGCATCCTTATGGATTTCCACAGTAGCGGTGCCATACTCCAGATTGTAGGTCTCGCGGTAAGTGTCTGCCGGCAGTTTGCCTTTCTTGCGCACCGGCACAAAGGGGATGCCCAGTTCATAGGCTATCACCGGGGCGAAGAAGAAACCGCGGGATTCCAACGCCACCACAATCTCCGGATTCACCGTACGGGCAATCTGCAGCATCTCGTCCATCACTGCGCGATAGGCCTCACGGTCGTTCAACAACGTAGTGATATCGTAGAACTTGATACCCGGCGTAGGAAAATCGTCTATGGTTCGAATATTCGTTTTTTCAAACAACATAATTCTCTTTTTTATAGGCGGGCAAAGATACGATTTTTTTATTACTTTTGCGCATCCCAATCGCTAAATCAAATTTAAAACACAACAATATGAGTATCACAAAATTAGATCAGATTATCGACTTAGTGAAGTCTAAACCCAGAAAGAGATTGGTGGCTGCCTATGCCAATGATGAGCACACGATTGACGCCGTCAACGCAGCCGTGGACATGGGCGTGGTGGATGCCACGCTGGTAGGTGATGAGGAGACTATCAAGCAAGTGTGCGCGGGTCTCGGCATCGACGCCGGCAAGTTCCACATTGTGCACGAGCCGGTGGACACCAAAGCAGCCGCACTCTGCTGCGAGATGATCAACAACAAAGAGGGTGACATCCTGATGAAGGGTCTTCTCTCCACGGACAAATACATGCGGGCCATCCTGAACAAGGAAAAAGGCTTGTGTCCTCCCAAGGCCACTCTTTCGCATGTGGCTGTCATTGAGAACCCAAGCTATCACAAGCTGCTGGTCGTGAGCGATGCCGCCATCATCCCCCTGCCGGAATTGAAGCAGAAACAAGACATCCTCAAATATTTGGTCAGCATTGCCAAGGCAATGGGCAACGAGATGCCGAAGGTGGCTGTCATCGCCGCCACGGAGCAGATGCTCGCCGGCATGCCCGCCTGTGTGGACGCCGCCATCCTCGCCACCATGGCCAAACGCGGCCAGTTCGGCAAAGTCAGCGTGGACGGTCCGCTCTCTCTTGACATCGCCATCGACAAAGAGACTGCCGAAATCAAGAAGCTGGACAGCGAAGTGGCCGGTGACGCCGACTGCCTGCTCTTCCCGAACATTGAAAGCGGCAACGTATTCTACAAATGCTGCACCAAATTCAACAAGGCCGAGATCGGTGCCATGCTGATGGGTGCCAAAGTACCTTGCGTGCTCACCTCCCGTGGCGACAGCGCCAAGACAAAGCTCTACTCCATCTCCCTGGCTGCTCTCATGGCCAAGTAACAATCCTATCTCGACATGATGACCTTACTGGCAGAACTCAGCTTTATCAACTTCCGACTCATAGACGTACTGGATATCCTCATCGTGGCCATCCTCTTCTTCGAGTTGTACAAACTAACCCGAGGAACCGCCGCGGTGAAGCTTTTCTGGCTGATTTTTTTCTTCTATGTGGTATGGAAGCTGGTGGGCTATTTCCATTTCACCCTGCTGTCAGGACTCATCGGAGAGATCTTCAGCGTGGGTATCATCGCCTTGCTGATCATCTTCCAGCCGGAAATCCGCAAGTTCCTGCTATACGTCGGCAACGGCAAGTTCCTGAACTTCTTCACCAGCAAGTTTGGGAAGCAGGAAGACTTCAACGCCTACTCTAACGAGATACTTGCCGTGCAAGAGGCCTGCGGTCACATGTCAAAATCCAAAACCGGCGCGCTGATCATCTTTGCGCGCTTGACTCCGTTGGACGACTACCTACAGACGGGCGAAGCCATTGATGCGTACCCGTCCAACGAGTTATTGGAAAACATTTTCTTTAAAAACAGCCCGCTGCACGACGGTGCGGTGATCATCAAGGACCACCGCATCGCCGCCGCACGGTGCATCTTGCCCGTCTCCAAAAATCCGGACCTGCCCCAAGAGGTGGGTCTGCGTCACCGTTCCGCCCTTGGCTCCACCGAGATGACCGACGCAATCGCCGTGGTCGTCTCCGAGCAGACAGGCACCATCTCCGTGTGCAAAGAGGGCAAGCTCATCCGCGACATCTCTCCGGTAGAGCTTCGGCAGATGCTCATCATGGAACTCACTAAAGACTAGCATTGTGTGCCGGAGGCACACAATCTCAATAACCCCACATGCATGTGGGGCCATGAGCGCATCGGCGGAAGACCAGCGTGCCGGAGGCACGCGATCTCATCAATCAAGCGTATGACCGGGGGAAGTACCCAGACTACAAGAAACGCGCCTCTACCCACTGGGCAATCTGGACGGCATTGGTGGCGGCACCCTTACGCAGGTTGTCGGCCACGACCCAGAGGTTCAGGGTCTTAGGCTGAGATTCATCGCGGCGGACACGCCCCACGAAGACCTCGTCCTTGCCCTCGGCGAAAAGCGGCATCGGATACACATTGTGCGCTGGATCATCCTGCAGGACCACACCCGGCATCTCCGCCAGGAGTCGGCGCACCTCCTCGAGGTCGAATTCCTCGTAGAACTCCACGTTGACAGCCTCGGAATGGCCGCCCGTCACAGGCACACGCACCACCGTAGAGGTGACTGCAATCTCGGGATCGCGCAGGATCTTGCGGGTCTCATTCAACAACTTCATCTCTTCAGTCGTATAGCCATTCTCCTCAAACGTGCCACCATGAGGGAAGAGGTTCATATCTATTTGGTATGGATAGACCTTGTCGGCAGGAACGCCAGCACGCTCATCTCGGAGCTGCTGCACCGCCTTCATGCCCGTGCCCGTGATAGACTGGTAGGTAGAAACCACGATGCGCTTGATGCGATAACGCTTGTGCAACGGCGCCAAGGCCATCACCATCTGAATCGTAGAACAATTGGGATTGGCAATGATCTTATCGTGGGCTGTAATGACATCGCCATTGATCTCAGGCACCACAAGGGGCTTGTCTGGATCACTGCGCCATGCGGAGGAGTTGTCCACCACCACGGTGCCCTGCTCGGCAAACAAAGGAGCATATTGCAATGACGGCCCACTGCCTGCGGAGAAGATGGCAATGTCTGGTCGCTGCGCAATGGCATCCTCAACCGAAACCACCTTATAAGACTTTCCGGCAAATTGAACCTCCTTGCCGACAGATCGAGATGAAGCTGCAGGAATGAACGTACAATCTCCATAACCTCTCTCTTCCAACACTTTACGCATTACGCCACCGACCAAACCAGTGGCACCGACCAAAGCTATTTTCATAATTTTAAGAATTTATTAAAAGTTATCAACAATCACTTGACTTTTGACGGCAAAGATAGTATTTTTGCAACATATTTCGAGAACAAAAAAACAGATTCTTTCGTCGTCCACGCGGGACTTTGAACTTTGACTTTAACAACTACCACATCAACCCCATAACCAATTAACCCACTAACCTTTTAACCTTTTAACCTCATAACCTTCTAACCTTTTAACCTCACAAACTCCCAACTTCTCCATCCCCACAAACTGACAACTAATAACTGACAAATACTCTATTACTACTATGAAAAACTCAAGATGGTGGATACCGAAAGCATGGTTCCTTTTTATTATGATGATGGCATGGACTGGTTTGACGGGCCAGGTGGCTCGCTACGACGTGGTGATAAGTGAGATCATGGCAGACCCCACGCCAGCAATTGGACTTCCGGCGGCAGAATATGTGGAATTGCACAACAGAACAGACAGCGCCTGCCTATTGGTGGGATGCACGCTGCAATTAGGCAATACGGTCAAGGCTTTGCCAGCGATCAGCATTGAGGGTGACGGATACGCGATAGTGGTGGCAGAAAAGTACCGTGAAGAGTTTTCGGACTTGGGAATTGACCTATACACCCTTTCGTCATTGAGCATTACGGACGGCGGGCAACGGTTAACCTTGTTTTCTCAAAGGGGAGAGGTGATGCACTCGGTTGCCTTTCGGAAGCAATGGCACAAAGATGGCATCAAACAGGATGGCGGGTGGTCGCTGGAGATGATCGACGAGCGGCAGCCATGGCTGGACGAAGAGGGTTGGGCCTCATCAGTGGACCCGTCGGGCGGCACTCCGGGGCGAGCAAACTCACACTCGCCGCTGCCGCCCGACCTGGATCCACCCGAACTGACGAGGGTTACGATGACCGACAGCCAGACCCTGCGGATTTGGTTCTCAGAGCCCATCAGTGACAAGCATCCATTCACGACAGATATATTCAAGGTGTCGCCCGCCATGGCAATCTCCAGTGTCAAAGAGGTGCCTCCTACGTTCCAGGCACTGGACTTGCGCTTGGCGGCGACGCCCCATAGCGGACAAACCTACCATATAGAAATATGTGGCGAGCTTTGCGACTGCTCCCACAACCTCATACCACTGGGGACAGGAATCCCCTGGGGCACGAGCCACCATCCGGACCAAAACGACCTCGTCATCAACGAGATACTAACCCACCCTTTTGATGGTTGCGACGCCGACTTTGTGGAACTTTACAATCGCTCCTCGCACATTATCGACCTCAAGGACGTCAAAATCGGCAGCGGGGGCGACATGCTGCCCGACAAAGCTGTAGTCGCGCTGAGCAGCGGGATGCAGGTGATGCCGGGAGCGTATGCGGTATTGTGCAAGAACCGCAAAACAACGCTACAGCAGTACCACTGCCCCACCCCACACGCATTAGTCCAATGCGACTCGCTTCCCGCCTACGCCAACGCTTCAGGAGTGGTCTTCGTCACCGACTATGGTCTCCAGGTCGTGGACCGATTCGCATATACCGAAGAGATGCACTACAGCAAACTGCTCAGCAGCGAAGGTGTCAGCCTGGAACGATTGGACCCGCACTGGCCAACACAAGACAACGACAACTGGCACTCCGCGGCCGAGAGCGTCGGATTCGCCACCCCTGGGTACGCTAACTCCCAACGAGGCTCCGACTTGGAGGACAGTGAACTGTCAGTCATGCCGGAAATCTTCTCCCCGGACAACGATGGTTATGACGACTTCACCTTCATCAGATTGCAACTCCCAGAGCCTGAAAACAGAGTCAGCATCCAGATTTTCGACCTGAACGGGAACGCGATATGCCATTTGGCAAACAACATGCTTTGTGGGACAGAGGCTCAATTCCGATGGGACGGAGAGGACGATCGCAAGCGGCAGGTGCCAAGCGGACTCTATGTGGTGGATGTACGATGGCGGAGATCAGACAAAAGGCCGGGGCACAAGCGAAAAGTGGTGGCGGTGAACAACTGAACGGATTTTGTTGTACTTTTGCAGCCTTCGTATATGAAAGTGACCTTGTTGGGTACCGGAACTTCGCAGGGAGTGCCTGTTGTCGGATGTCAGTGTTCGGTTTGCCGTTCGGACGACCCAAGGGATTGTCGTTTGCGCACAGCTGCACTTGTCGAGGTCGAGGGACTGCACATTCTATTGGATGCGGGGCCGGATCTCCGGATGCAGCTTCTTCACTCGGGCATCACCAGAGTAGATGCTGTGTTGGTGACGCATGAGCACAAAGACCATCTCGCAGGACTGGACGACATCCGTCCCATCTACTTCATGATGAAAGAGCCCATTCACATCTACACGCTTCCGCGAGTCCTGAAGGTCATCCGCAAAGATTACGACTACGCTTTCCGCCAGCACCCGTACCCGGGAGTGCCTTCCTTTGTGCTGCACCCTGTCAGCAACGAACCGTTTCTGGTTGGCGGAGTTGAGATCACGCCCATCCACGTGCGCCACCTCACGCTCCCCATTTTAGGGTATCGTATCCAAGACATGGCCTACATCACGGACGGCAGCTTTATAGCCGAGACGGAGATGCAGAAGCTCAGAGGATTAGAGTTACTGGTCATCAACGCATTGAGAATCAAGGAACACTATTCGCATTTCAACCTGCAGCAGGCGTTGGCAATCATTGAGCAATTGCAGCCAAAGCGCGCGGTCATCACGCACGTGTCACATGAGATGGGACTATACAAAGATGTCAGCCAGGGCTTGCCTCCCAACGTGGAAATCGGCTACGACGGATGGCGTTGGGAAATCACAAAAAATGAGTAGTATCATCTAAAGAAAAAAATAGTATATTTGCGCCCGACATTTTTCTTTGCAAAAAACAACAACTAATCAAATTTATAAATTCTAAAACACATTTCATTATGGCATTTAAAGGAGCTTTAATCATCGACACGGAAAAGTGTAAAGGTTGTGGCGTCTGCATCACAGGATGCCCGAACCAATGCATCGCACTTTCCAAACACGTAAATGCAAAGGGTTACAATTACCTTGAGGTTGTGAAAGAAGACAGCTGCATCGGTTGTGCCAACTGTGCGGTCATCTGTCCTGACGGCGTCATCGAGGTTTACCGTGCGAAGGAGTAATCCGTTCATCCCTTAGAATTAATCGAAATAACAATTAACAACAAAACAACGTAGTAAAAATGGCAAAAGAATTAAAATTAATGAAGGGTAATCAAGCCATTGCAGAGGCTGCCATCCGCTGTGGTTGCGACGGATATTTCGGATATCCCATCACTCCGCAGAGCGAGGTTCTGGAGCATCTGATGGCTGAGAGACCATATTTAACAACTGGCATGGTTGTTCTTCAAGCCGAAAGTGAATTAGCTTCCATCAACATGGTTTACGCCGGTGCTGCTGCAGGCAAGCGTGTCATGACCTCATCCTCATCCCCCGGTTTCTCCCTGATGCAGGAAGGTCTTTCCTACATTGCAGGCGCTGAGCTGCCCGCTTTGTGCGTCAACGTAGTGCGTGGCGGTCCTGGCCTTGGTACCATCCAACCTTCCCAGTCCGACTATTTCCAGACCACAAAGGGTGGCGGTCATGGCGACTATCGTCTGATCACCCTCGCT
Source organism: Bacteroidales bacterium (assembly GCA_017650305.1). Lineage (GTDB taxonomy): Bacteria > Bacteroidota > Bacteroidia > Bacteroidales > WCHB1-69 > F23-D06. Next base: position 11,223 of record JAGCFD010000027.1, read on the forward strand.
CCCGCCTCTGTGCAGGAGATGTACGACTTTGTGGAGTTGGGCTTCGACTTGGCTTTCAAATACCGCAACCCGGTCGCCATCCTTTCTGACGGTGTGATCGGCCAGGTGATGGAGAAAGTCATGGTGGATGACTACAAACCGCGTTGGACGGATGAATATATTGAAAAGACTTGTCCTTGGGCTGCCACAGGCCATCGTTCCACAGGCAAGCACAGAATCGTGACTTCTCTTGAGCTCGAGGCTCTGAAACAAGAGGCCATCAACGATAGAATCCAAGCCAAATACAGAAAATGCGAAGAGGAAGATGCCCGTTACGAAGCTATCCAATGTGATGATGCTGAGTACCTGTTCGTGGCATACGGTTCCGCCGCTCGTATCTGCATGAAGACCATCGAGTTGGCACGCGCAGAAGGCATCAAAGTCGGTTTGGTTCGTCCGATCACCTTGTGGCCTTTCCCGACCAAAGCTGTTGCCGAGATTGGCAATCGCATGAAGAAAATCCTCAGCGTAGAAATGAATGCCGGTCAGATGATCGAAGACGTGAAGCTGGCAGTGGACTGCAATGTTCCTGTTGAGCACTTCGGCCGCTACGGTGGTGTCATCCCGACCCCGGTTGAGATTCTCGAGGCTTTGAAAAAAATGATTAAATAATTTAAAGAACTTGAAATTATGACAAGAGAAGATATAATCAAACCCGAAAACTTAGTGTACAAACGCACTCCGGTTCTCACGGATGCAACCATGCACTATTGTCCAGGCTGCGGTCACGGTGTGGTACACAGAATCATCGCTGAAGTGATCGAAGAGATGGGCATCCAGGATAATGTCATCGGTATCTCCCCTGTGGGCTGTTCCGTATTGGCATACAACTATTTCGATGTGGACTTTGTAGAGGCTGCCCACGGTCGTGCTCCGGCCTGTGCCTCCGCCATCAAGCGTCTGCGTCCTGAGACCTTCGTATTCTCCTATCAAGGTGACGGCGACTTGGCATCCATCGGCTGCGCCGAGGTGATGCACGCCTGCAACCGTGGTGAGAACATCACGATGATCTTCATCAACAACGGTATCTACGGTATGACCGGCGGTCAGATGGCCCCCACCACCTTGGAAGGTATGGAGACTGTGACCTGTCCTTACGGCCGTGATCCCGAAATCATGGGACACACCATGCGTCTCACCGAGATGCTGGCCCAGCTGCCCGGCACCTACTATGTGACCCGCCAGGCTGTCTACACCCCCGCTCTCGCCAGAAAGTGCAAGAAAGCCATCCGCACCGCCTTCGAGAACCAAAAACTCAAAAAAGGCGTTTCCTTCGTAGAGGTGACCTCCAACTGTAACTCCGGTTGGAAGATGACCCCTGTACAAGCCAACAAGTGGATGGAGGAGAACACCCTCAAGTTCTTCCCGCTCGGCGACATGAAAGTGGACGGCAAGTTCGACCCGAAATTCATCGAGCGCGTAGGCACATTCGATCAACCCAATGAGACCATCTTCTCATTGAGAAAAAAATAATCCTTTAAAAATCACAAAGACATGACAGAAGAAATCATTATAGCAGGCTTCGGCGGTCAAGGTGTGCTCTCTATGGGTAAAATTTTGGCTTACGCCGGCATTATGCAAGACAAGGAGGTCAGCTGGCTTCCTTCCTACGGTCCTGAAATGCGTGGTGGTACCTCCAACGTCACCGTTATCTTAAGCGACGAGCGCATCTGCTCCCCTTATCTTAACCAGTTCGACACCGCCATCATCCTGAACCAACAGTCTATGGACAAGTTCGAATCAGCCGTCAAACCTGGCGGCCTGTTGATCTATGACCCGAACGGTATCACCAACCACCCCACCCGCAAAGATATCAACATCTATCAAGTGGCTGCTGCCGACAAGGCTAACGAGTTGGGTATCGCCAAGTTGTTCAACATGATCGTTCTCGGCGGCTTCCTCGCAGTGAAACCGCTCGTAACTCCTGAGATGTTACACAAAGGTCTGGAGAAGTCTCTGCCTGAGCGTCACCACCACCTCATCCCGAAGAATGAGGAGGCTGTGGAGATCGGCAAGACCATCCTCAAACCTTATCACACCTTATAATATTTCAATTCCATACCCGGGGAGCTCTACATCCCCGGGTATATTTTATCTTTTTAAAACATCACAGCTATGAGTACAAAGAAATTATATTTGAGTCAGACCGACAAGAAGATTGCCGGTGTATGCGGCGGTATCGCCGAATATCTGGAAGTAGATCCTACCGTAATCAGAATCATATTCCTTATAGCCCTGTTCTGCGCCTCCTTCGGCTTCTGGGCTTACATTATCGTCTGGATTGCCGCTCCCAAAGGACCTGAAGTGCCTAACACATTCAACCAGAGCTCCAACCCAAATCCAAACAACGAATATATTCGGGAAGAATAGATTCCTCCCTTCCATTCTTATTTGTAGGCCCTCGCTTACAACACCGTTATCGACCCTTTTTTCACAAAGGGCCGTTTTTCTTTATTGGTGTAGTATAAAACATAATTGTATATGGCGTCCGTCATCAATTTGCCATTGACTCTACCATCCCACTGGAACTCTTTACGATTGGAATAAAACACCAGTTCTCCCCAACGATTATAGATATAGATGGAACAATCCTCAATCTGGTGTTGAGCTCTTGCATCCAAGCCAAAAAGATCATTTAGCCCATCTTGATTGCTGGGAGAAAAAGCGTTAGGCAAATAGATATTCAATTCACAGAATGGTATCTCAATAGAAGCAGACGCCTCGCAAGGATCATGCATCGCCGTTACTCTATATAAGCCAGAGTGTTCCACTTCCACACTCTGACTGGTCTCTCCCGTATTCCAAAGATAATTATTGAAATCACCTTCAGCCGTCAAGGTCATTGTCAGTTCATCACAATAGTCATCCGTAGAGGGAACTATCGTGAGAGTGGTGTCTATCAAGGTCAGATTCAATGCTATAATACTGTCACAGCCTACCGCATTTGTCAATATGTAGGTCGCTTCATGATTACTCTCCGTATAGAGTTGTCCATCAATCCAGGTAAATGGTCCACAAGAAGTCCTTTCATCATAAAAGATGCTATTGTTCAGTACCGACACCTGCATCGTCACGATACTATCTGCTCCTGTTGAAGCGAGCAGCGTCACGACTTTTATATCACTTCCCATGAAAGTCTCCCCATTCCACACTAAAGGCAACTCATTTTCGCAAAGTACACTATCCAGAGTCACATAGAGATTGGGATAAACGAAAAGGTTATAGCTGACTGCGCTATCGCAACCTGCCATATTCTGCAACAACACCGATGTATCGGAGGATCCTGAAAAATGGAGACCGTGATATTGCCAAGAAGAGAGTTGATTCTCCACAATCGTGTCAAACACCGAACTCTGCGTATGATGGCGGATGGTCAAATGGAGTGTGTCCACCTGGATGCACCCGTGCGCATCGGGATGAGCATGTGTATAATCGCCGGAGAGAAGATGCAATTGTCCATCGCCAGAAGTCCATAAGTAACTCTCGCATTCCGTTATCGACACAGCTGAATGTACTGGATGATACACCGTCAGCTGCAGCGTCACAACGCTGTCGCAACCCCACTGGTTGCCGCCGACAAGGGTATGCACCGGCGCCGTCGCAGGCGTCTCCGTATAGGTCTGCCCGTCTATCCAGGTGTAACTCTCGCACGCCGTCTGCACATCCGTGCCGGTCGTGTTGTAGTGCACCGTCACCCGCATCGTGATGATGCTGTCAGCCCCCGTGGAGGCCAAGATCGTCACCACCCGCTCGTCACTGGCCGTGAAGGTTTCTCCATTCCACAACAGCGGCAACTCGTTCTCGCACAGCACACTGTCCAACGTGACGTGCAAGTTCGGGTAGACGTGGAGATGATAGCTCACTATGCTGTCGCAACCCACGGCATTATCCAAGATCACGACCGTATCGGTTGTGCCTGAGAAATGATTGCCAAGGTACTGCCACGAC
>JAGCFD010000028.1 GCA_017650305.1 Bacteroidales bacterium
AAAATTTTTTGCCCACCATTGAAAATTTTGACGTACCTTTGCACCCGCTCTGACGCCCAGATGGCGGAATCGGTAGACGCGTTGGTCTCAAACACCAATGGGGTAACACCCGTGCCGGTTCGACCCCGGCTCTGGGTACGGATATTTAAGCGTAAGGCGCTGAAACTCAATGAGTTTTGGCGCTTTTTCTATTTCTTACTAAAACATTTTTCACCTCTTGTTCAGCATACTTTTAATAGATATAGCTTTACTCTAGAGCGTAAATTCGAGATACAAAAAATCTTATTCAGATTACAGTTTTCCCTGTTGGCACATCGTGGTTAAGTATTTGATTTCTTGTTATTCTCAAATAATAGGTGGAAAAGCAGGACATTTATCATTATAAAAACCACAAGTTTTGTATCAAACTTTTTGGGGCCACCTCACAAGATAATCATTGGGTTTGGGGCTGTGCGCTTGGACAGGTATTCTGGTGAGTGCGTAAAAGGGTTGAAGAGTTACGATGGGCGACTTGGAGAAGGGAGGCTGGGGGTAAAAAAGACCCCTCGCTTGATTGGAGCGAGGGGGAGATTTGTTATGCCATTTAACTGATTTTACCAGGGCATATAATAGTTGAAGCGGAATTCACCAAGTTGCATATGGGCATCGTCATCATCATTCCACGTATTGATGACTTCGAAGCGGAAGTACTGGAAACCATCAGGTTTTGTGCCATTGAAAAAGTACTCTTTTTCTTTGAGATTCCCCATTGGCAGGGCATTGTTCCTGGGTACTCCTCCACTGCCTGCTGTCTCTTCTGCATCCAGCATTGTCCAAGGATCGCTGGCTTTCTTCTTGCCCAAGAGCACCCATGTCCTGGGTCGGCCGGCATGATTGCTGGCATTGTTGTTGGCAGTGGTGAGTGTGTAACTCCACGGTGTAATGGGGTAGTTGGTCTTGAACTCTGCGAAGTGACATAACTTGCCGCTATAATAAGCAGATTTCGCTTGATCTGAATAGCATTTTCGGATGAAATAGTCTTCCAAAATCTTGTCAATCATCACGGAATTCCATTTTGTGTTCGCGTCACCATCTATGAGGTTTGTCCATGTCTCTTTGGGGTCACTGTAAATATTGCCGGTACCATGTCCATTTGACTGCAGGGTGCAGAATACCCAAGACCGTATATTCCTGATACGGACCATCTGTTGCTCGAAGATCTCGGGAACATAGTTGGAGGGCCTCTTCTGATCGATAGTAGTTGGGTCGTAAATGGGCATCTTGGCTGCGGGCATATACTTGTACTCCGGCAGATAGGAGCGGCTGTAGACGATGGGCTTGCCATCGTGCTCCACAATCAGTGTAACCGTCACTTCATAGGAGGGCATATAGGTGCGGAACGGGCCATCATCGCCCGAGAGGGGGATGGGTTCCAGGATATAGTCGTCATCGCCACGGCCAAACATGCCACAGTTGTGTCCGTCCATTTCCGAGACAGGGAATGTCTTGCCTGTTACCATACCCATCTTGTCCTCGCTGGTGCTGAGCGCATCAAACGGGGCCTCGGTGAACGGACGGTTGTAGTATTCGCCGCCATCGGTCATGCTGATATCAAACTGGCTACCTTGCAGCCCCAGCGCGCTTCGATAGTCATCAACATTTCCGAATTCACTGTTGGCGCTGCGCACGCCACAGGTGGCAAACACCTTGGCACCTTCAATCTCATCCTCGGTGAACACATTAGGATTCAGGGTCACCTTGATGCTGGAGGGATCGAAGTAGTTGACATATCCGCACCAGGGGTCTTTGCTTGTGCGCACTACTTCGTTATACAAACCTTGATTGGCGAGAGATTTCTGGGCATTGAAAGGACTTTTCTTGTCCCCCCACTTCGTATAGACTTCCTTCTCACCATAGTAAGGATCATGACTTGTTGTATGTTTGTCAGTTTCGTAGTCGTGTCTCCACTCCACCTGTGCATTGGTATAATAGACCACGGGTGAGGTCTCAAGGTTCCAGATGCCCTCGCCTAATGCACTGGCATACTGACGGTCGAAATCCTTGAACATGAATGTGGGCGAGGCAATGTTCTCGGTGGGTCGAGTGCCTTGCACGATACCCGTGGTGCTGATGGTACCGTTCATGGCAAGGGATACCGTTCCGTCAAATGTGCCCTGAATATCCTGGCTGCTTTCGGTCTTGACGCCACACATGTTGGCAACGGTCTTTCCGAAGGCGAGGCCGGCACCGAAGGCATCACCCCATTTGTCTGCCTTCGCCGAGTCGACCAACTTCTTGACCGAAGTACCCATGCTGCCCAACCTGCCGACGACGCCGAACAGGGAGTTGCCGATGTGCTGTGACTGCAGCAAGTCGATGTTAGCCTTGATAGAGCCGTCGATGTTTGCTGTCAGGAGGCTGTTCAGCGAAACATGGTCCGCTTGCCAGGAGCGCATCTGCAATCCTATCTGGTCATTACTATTGTAGTTCATGCCGCTATAGAGTGACAAGTCAACATCGAAGGCCCACCAGCCGGCATTGGGCGTGATATGTCCATCTTGGCTCATCGTGTTCACCCACGGGGTGGTGTAAGCAACGATATTACCGCTCACCATTTGCCCGATCTTTGCCTTGTCGTTCAGTCTCAAGTCTTGAGGAACGCCATAGCGCAGCGAGGTGTTCTGGGCCATGTTGTCGGTCATGGACACCTGCCATACGTGGTCGTTACCGCTCTGGAATTGTACGGGTAGGTAATAGAAGAAGCGCAGCGTGCCTGTGTACTTGTTATAGATGGCAAAGAAGTTGTTGTTCATTATACCGCGGCTGCCGCAGCGGTTGAGCACCAGTTCCCAACCGTTCT
>JAGCFD010000029.1 GCA_017650305.1 Bacteroidales bacterium
AGAGGATAGATAATAGATAATAGATAATAGTTATGATAGTTCAATGTCAAAGTTTAATGCCAAAGTTCAAAGTTCCTTGCTTACGCTTTGTTGTGAGATTAACGGGCTAAAGGCTAATAGCTAAAGGCTAATCGACAACAGCCAAAGTTCTTAGATAATAGTTGTTCCTGGCATACCCCGTAGGGGTTTCATATCTGTAGATGGGGAGGGGAGTTAGATAATAGATAATAGATAATAGTTGATAATTCATGGCCAACGGTTAATGGCCAATGGCTAACGGCTGTCATCTCCATACTGACATTTTTTCGTCTCATTTTTTTGGCACAGATTTTGCATGTGACAATAGCGTTTTTCTGAATTAATCAAAAAAATATAAACAATTAAAAATTCCAGAATTATGAAATGCAACATCAAACCCTTAGCAGACAGAGTTTTAGTAAAACCTGCTGAAGCTGAGCACAAGACTGCCGGCGGTATCATCATCCCCGACACCGCTAAAGAGAAACCACAAAAAGGCACTGTCATCGCTGTCGGCGCTGGCAAGAAAGACGAGCCCATGACCGTCAAGGTGAACGACACCGTGCTTTATGGCAAATACTCCGGCACGGAAATCCACTATGATGGCGAGACCTATCTCATCATGAAAGAGAGTGACATTTATGCAGTTATCAGTTAAAGTTAAGAATTAAGAATTAAGAGTTAAAAGTTAAGAGTTGAAAGTGGGACATTATAGATAATAGATAATAGTTAATAGTTAATAGTTATAGATAATTCCACATAACACTCTTATTTTTAATAATTTAACAGTTTAATAGCTTAATAATTTTAACAGCTTAATAATTTTAACAGTTTAATAATTTAATAAAATCAAAAGCAATGGCAAAAGACATTAAATATAATTGGGAAGCCCGCGAAGGCTTGAAAAAAGGTGTGGACGCATTAGCCAACGCCGTAAAGGTAACCTTAGGACCTAAAGGTCGTAACGTCATCATTGACAAAAAGTTCGGTGCACCGCAAATCACGAAGGACGGTGTAACGGTTGCCAAAGAGATCGAATTGAAGGAGCCCATTGAGAACATGGGTGCTCAGATGGTGAAGGAGGTTGCCTCCAAGACCAACGATCAGGCTGGTGACGGTACCACCACTGCTACCGTTTTGGCACAGGCCATCTTCAACACCGGTTTGAAGAACGTCACCGCTGGCGCCAACCCCATGGAGTTGAAGCGCGGTATCGACAAGGCTGTTGCCACGGTCATCGAAAACCTCAAGAGCCAGTCTGTTGAGATCAACGACAGTCACGAGAAGATCGAGCAGGTGGCTTCCATCTCCGCCAACAACGATCCTGAGATCGGCAAGGTGATCGCCGAGGCCATGCAGAAGGTCAAGAAAGAGGGCGTCATCACCATCGAGGAAGCCAAGGGCACCGAGACCAACGTCAAGATTGTGGAAGGCATGCAGTTTGACAGAGGCTACATCTCTCCTTACTTTGTGACAGATACCGAGAAGATGGAGACAGTATATGAGAACCCGTTCATCTTGATTTACGACAAGAAAATCAGCAACATGAAGGAGTTCCTGCCCATTTTGGAGAAGGTTGTCCAAACGGGTCGTCCTATGTTAGTCATCTCCGAGGATGTGGACAGTGAAGCATTGGCCACTCTGGTAGTCAACAGACTGCGTGGCGGTTTGAAGATCGTGGCTGTGAAGGCTCCTGGCTTCGGTGACAGAAGAAAAGAGATGTTGGAAGACATTGCCATCCTGACGGGTGGTACGGTCATCTCCGAGGAGAAGGGCTTCAAGTTGGAGGATGCCGACATCACCATGTTAGGTACGGCTGAGAAGATCACGGTTGACAAGGAGAACACCACCATCGTGAGCGGCAAGGGTGACAAAGACGCCATTGCCGGCCGTATCGCCATGATCAAGTCCCAGATCGAGAAGACCACTTCCGACTATGACCGCGAGAAGCTGCAGGAGCGTCTTGCCAAATTGGCAGGCGGTGTGGCAGTCATCTACGTAGGCGCTGCTTCCGAAGTGGAGATGAAAGAGGCCAAGGACCGTTACGATGACGCTTTGCACGCCACCCGTGCCGCCATCGAAGAGGGCATCATCCCTGGCGGTGGCGTGGCTTACATCCGTGCCATCGGCAGCCTGAAGAACCTCAAGGGCGAGAATGAAGACCAGAAGATCGGTATCGACATCGTGCGTCGCGCATTGGAAGAGCCGCTCCGCCAGATCGCCAACAACGCCGGCAAGGAGGGTTCCGTCATCGTCAACGCCGTCATGAAGGGCAAGGGCGACTACGGCTACAATGCTCGTCTCGACCAGTTTGTCAACATGATCGAGGCTGGTGTCATCGACCCGACTAAGGTCTCCCGTGTAGCTTTGGAGAATGCTGCTTCCATCGCCGGCATGTTGCTGACGACCGAGTGCGTGCTCTCTGAGATCAAGGAAGAGACTCCGGCTGCTCCTATGGGCGGCGGCATGAACCCCGGCATGGGAGGAATGTACTAGTAGTTAAGAGTTAAGAGATTATAGTTAATAGTTATGAGTTCGTCGGCACTTCGTGGCGACGGAGAAATGGCAAGGGGGCTTCTGGAGACGGAGGCACCCTTTTTTAGTTAAGAGTTAAGAGTTAAAAGTTAAAAGTTAATAGACAATAGACAATAGATAATAGATAATAGTTGGCAGTTCGTGGTCAATAGCTAATGGCCAATGGCTAACGGCGAACAGCTAACAGCCAAAGTTCAAAGTTCTTGGTTCTTGGCCGGAGAATGGGGTTGGATGAGGGTATGCTGCATTCCAAATAAATTTATTATTTTTGCCAACCATTTACAGAAACTGACATTCTTGCATTATGAACATCGTAAAGCCCTCTATTCCCAAAGGAACCCGCGACTTCACTCCCACGGAGATGATGCGCCGAAACTACATCTTTGACACTATCCGCACTGTCTTCCACCGACATGCCTATCTGCCCATTGAGACTCCCTCCATGGAGAACCTCAACATTCTGATGGGCAAATATGGCGAGGAGGGCGACCGTCTGTTGTTTAAGATCCTCAACTCCGGCGACTTCACCAAGGGGGTCGACTTCAACGATCCTGAGAAGTCGGTCAACAAGTTGGCCACCGAGCTGTGCGAGAAGGGGTTGCGCTACGACCTGACCGTGCCCTTCGCCCGTTTTGTGGTGCAGCACCAGAACGAGCTCACCTTCCCCTTCAAGCGCTATCAGATGCAACCCGTATGGCGTGCCGACCGGCCGCAGAAAGGGCGCTATCGTGAGTTCTATCAGTGCGATGCCGACATCATCGGCAGCAATGCCCTCCTCAACGAGGCCGAGCTGATCGAGATCACTGACGAGATCTTCACCCAATTCGGCATCCGCGTCACCATCAAGGTCAACAACCGCAAGATCCTCAGTGGCATTGCCGAGATGATCGGGGCACCTGAGAAGATGGTCGATTTCTGCACGGCAATGGACAAGCTGGACAAGATCGGGCGCGACAACGTGTGCGCCGAGATGGTGGAGCGTGGCATCAGCGCCGAAGCCATCACCAAGCTGGACGCCATCTTCAACATGACCGGCATGGACACCGCGGCAAAACTCGACACCCTCTCTACCCTTCTGGCTGGCAGCGAGACCGGTCTCCAGGGCATCCGGGAGGTGCGCGAGATGCTGGCCTACACCCAGTCCATGGATCTGCACAGCAACATCGAGCTGGACATCACCCTGGCCCGCGGACTCAACTACTACACCGGCGCCATCTTCGAAGTCAAGGCTGACGATGTGGCCATGGGCAGCATCTCCGGAGGCGGACGCTACGACAACCTGACCGGCATCTTCGGACTCAAGAACATGTCGGGCGTGGGCATCTCCTACGGTGCCGAGCGCATCTACGATGTCCTCAACGAACTACACCTCTTCCCCGACAACATCCTCAACCCCGTCAAGGCTCTCTTCATCAACTTCGGCGGTGAGGATGAACTCTATGCCCTCAAAGCCCTTCGCCAACTCCGCAAAGCCAACATCGCCGCCGAGATCTATCCCGACAAGGCCAAAATCGGCAAACAGATGACCTACGCCAACAACAAAGGCATCCCATTTGTCATCATGGCAGGAGAAGATGAAAGAAAAAACAACACATTGACAGTCAAAAATATGGAAAGCGGGACTCAAGAAGCACTCTCCATAGAGAAAGTGCTGGAGCAACTGACTTCCTGCTAGTCTGACCCGGCAAAAACCACACCGATGAACAGCACAGCGCCCAAAGAGAAACAGCCTTCGCAATTCTTGAAAAAGATGCGTTACTGGTTCAAGAGACTCCTCCAGCTCATGCAGCTGAAAGAGGACACCGATTATGAAGCCACCATTGACAACATCACGAAGAGTGTCACCTTCCAGGGCATGAACCTTTGGATTCTCTTCTTTGCCATCATCGTGGCATCTGTCGGGTTGAACGTCAACTCCACGGCGGTGATCATCGGCGCCATGTTGATCTCCCCGCTGATGGGACCTATTAACGGGTTGGGATTGGCCATCGGCATCTTTGACGAGGAGCTGATGCGCAAGTCGCTGACCAACCTTGTCATCATGGTGGTCATCAGTCTTTTGGCTTCCACCTTATACTTCTTCATCTCCCCCTTGGGCGATGCGCAGTCGGAGCTATTGGCCCGCACCAACCCCACCCTTTACGATGTCTTCATCGCCTTCTTCGGCGGGTCGGCGGGCATCGTGGCACTATCCCGCAAGAACCAGCCCATAGCCGTCATCTCCGGTGTGGCCATCGCCACCGCCTTGATGCCGCCCCTCTGCACGGCAGGCTACGGTCTCGCCACCTTGCAGTTCCGCTACTTCTTCGGCGCCCTCTACCTCTTCTTCATCAACTCTTTCTTCATCGCTCTCTCCACCTTCCTGTTTGTACGCTACCTCGGATTCCCGGAGACCCGATACGTGGATCAGAAAAGAGCCACTGCCGTCAAGCGAATCATCACCATATTCACCATCATCGTCATCATCCCGAGCCTCATCGCTGCTATCAACATGATTCGGGAGACCGCCTTCCACACACAAGCCAAGAAGTTTGTCACGGAGATTCAAGAGACACCTTACTTTGAGAACCGACAAGTGTTCAATGTGGAGCGCAAGTTCAGCCGCACCGAGCCGGTGATCACCATGTCTGTCGTGGGCGCTCCGCTGACCTCAGCCGACATCACCGAGATTCAACAGACCATGCGCACCGACTACGGGTTGAAGAACTCCAAGCTCGTCATCAAGCAGACTGGCGAGACCATCGACATCACCAAGCAGAACGAGATCATTGAGAACATGCTGAACAAGAAAGACGAGGTGATTCAGCATCAGGACTCCATCATCCAGTCGCTGCGTTCCAAGGTGAGCGACATGGAGCAATCTCAATCGCTATCCACACAGATCGCCAAGGAGTTATACGTTCAATACCCTGATTTGGCCGATTTTGCCTTAGAGACCATCTACTATTCCAATCCTCAGACGGGCAATAGCGAGACCATACCGACCGTCTATCTGAAATGGAAAGACGGCAACAGTCACAAGCAGGCGGAAGAGGCCATCGTGAAGTGGCTGAAGGTACGGTTAGAGGTTGCCGAGTTGAAAGTAATTCACTAATTGGTCATGGAGAAGCATTTTCTGCCGATCACAAAGAAGGAGTTAGACTATCTGCGATGGGACTATGTGGATGTCATCCTCGTGAGTGGGGATGCCTATGTGGACCATCCCTCCTTCGGGCCGGCGGTCATCGGGCGTGTGTTGGAGCGGGCGGGCCTGCGGGTGGCCATTCTTCCGCAGCCCAACTGGAAAGACGACCTGAGGGACTTCAAGAAGCTGGGCGTGCCACGGCTTTTCTTTGGCGTGACGGCGGGCAACATCGACTCCATGCTGAACCACTACACCGCCCAAAAGCGCCTCCGGCATGACGATGCCTACACCGCGGGCGGGCAGGCGGGATTCCGTCCCGACTACGCCACCGTCACCTACACTAAGATCCTGAAGCAGCTGTTCCCGGATGTGCCCGTGGTCATCGGCGGCATCGAAGCTTCCATGCGGCGGCTGTCGCATTACGACTACTGGAGCGACACGCTCAAGCCCAGCATCTTGATAGATAGCGGCGCCGACATCCTGGTCTATGGCATGGGCGAGCGACCCATCCTTGCCATTGCCGAGTTGCTGAAGCGTCCCGACTGGCGCAACCATCTCGCCGAGCAACGGCAGATCGGCTTTGTGACCGACGACATCACCCCTTTCCATGAGGAAGCGCCCATCATGCTGCACTCTTTGGCTGCGGAGTTGAAAGACAAGCGCAAGTATGGCCAAGACTTCGTCAAATTCGAGACCGAGACCAACAAGCGGGAGCAGCGCACGATGATACAGCCGCACGGCGACCGTTATGTAGTGATGCGTCCACCCTACCCCGTGGCCACCGAGAAGGAGATGGACGAGTTTGCGCTCTTCGACCGGATGATGAACGCGCCGCACCCCAAGTACCTAAAGCGGGGGCCCGTGCCAGCCTTCGAGATGATCAAGAACTCCATCACCATCCATCGGGGTTGCTTCGGAGGGTGCAGTTTCTGCGCCATCGCCGCGCACCAGGGCAAACAGGTCTCCTCACGCTCCGACGCCTCCATCTTGGCCGAAGCCGAGGACCTGACCAGACGCGACTACTTCAAGGGGCACATCACCGACCTGGGCGGCCCCTCCGCCAACATGTTCCGCATGGAGGGCAAGAACCTGGAGTTGTGCCGCACCTGCGCCCGTCCCTCCTGTCTGCACCCCAAGATTTGCCCCAACTTGCGCCGCGACCATCAGCCCATGATCGAGCTGTACCAGAAAGTCGCCAAGTTGCAAGGAGTCAAGCACATCACCATCGGCAGCGGCATACGCTACGAGCTGTTGTTGGATGAGAAAGACGATGGGGCGAAACGATATCTGCACCAGCTGGTGGACCAGCACGTCTCTGGGCGACTCAAGGTGGCGCCAGAGCACACCGACCCCGAGGTGGTACGCCTGATGCGCAAACCGGAATTCAGCCAGTTCCTACACTTCATGACACTCTTCCAGAAGGAGAACGAGCGCTGCGGCAAAAACCAACAGCTCATCCCCTACCTCATCTCGGCACATCCCGGATGCACCTTGGTCAAGATGTCGGAGCTGAGCAAGATCGCCCGCGAGCACCATCTGATGACCGATCAAGTGCAGACCTTCACGCCAACCCCGATGACCTACTCCACCGCCATGTACTATCTGGAATACGACCCCTACACGGGCAAGGATGTACACGTGGCGAAAAGCGACCAGGAACGCCGCGACCAGCACGCCTTCTTCTTCCCGAAGGCGCAACCATCATCACACAAAAAGGGAAAAAGCAACCACTATTCGTCCAAAGGACCAAAGACCTCCTCGCCGCGCCGCAGACATTCGTCATAGGCAGTCTGATCCTTCATCTTCTTGTAGCAGAGCAACTCGCTCTGCCAAAGGTCCCAAAAGAGCGGCATTGACTCATCGAGAATCTTATAGCATTCCGCAGCCTTATCATACTGATTCTTATTCTGATAGGCTTGTCCTAACAAGAAAAGGTAAATAGGATCATCCCCCGTATAGGCAATCATCTGCTCGACGATCCGCTCGGTACCGCTCACATCGCCACCGTTGTAGCAACCATGCAACTGATGAAAGAGCAAGTATCGGGGATCCACCTTGTCTTTCAAGGCATCCAGACGACCGAGAAATGTCTTGGGATTATCCTGATAGAGATTGACAATATAGAGTTGGTAGAAAAGCGGATAATCTTTCAGCTCTTCCTCATGGGCCTTCAACGATGAGATGGCATCCTTGTGGCGACCATTAGCCGTCAGCTCCTCAGCCTCCCGCAGCCATTGGACCTCACTCTCGGGATTTGTCTGCAACAACAGATTGTACAGCATGTTGTATTTCACATTTTCAGACAAGTTAGTGCCCAGACTATACATATAACAATCTTTTATCACAATCTTGTCATCCATCGTATCCAACTGACAATCATAGAAATCCACGATATAGTTATGGTAGGTTCTGAAGACAGCATGATGTCCATCCTCATCAAGATAATAACGAGTGAAGGAGAAGTCGCCGCCATCCTCCAAAGCCTGCTCCACCTGATCGCCCAATTGAAGACAATGGTCAAAATAAGCTTGCCCACCTTCCACATCAAAACCGCTATAGACAATGGAGTTCTCAGACACCAGTGTCTTGATATGGTCTTTATCGATGATATCATTCAGGGCAGCGGCATTGCCTTGATTCAAACTGCCAACCAGCATGTCGGCAAAAGTACGGACAGTCTGTTCATTCAGTTCCACGACAGATTGTTCCGGCTGTGAGGTCTCCTTTTGCTTACAGCTATTCGTCATCAAAACAAGCAGACAGAGGAGTGGCAAAACCGCAAGGGCACATTTTTTCATAGCAAACTGATTATCTATTATTTATTTAGCAATGATATATAGGTATAGATGGGATAATGGTCGGAGATGTCCATCTCGGTGCAGATAGTGTGGCCGAAGTCATTGTAGAATTTGGAGTGGAGGATATAGTCGATACGATACGAGGGGAAGACGCCGCCCTTGTAGGTAACGCCCGTGCCTTTGCCGCTGGAGCGGAAAGAGTCTTTGAATCCGTGGGCAATTTTGAAGTAGCTATAGGACTCCGGGGTGTCGTTGAAGTCGCCGCAGACAATGACCGGGGAAGCGCACGTGTCGATATGGGCGCGCAGACTCCGGGCCTGCTCCTGGCGCTGCTCGAAAGCGGAGGCTATCTTTTTGTACAGCTTCGCCATCTTCTCGTTCAATTGACCATCCTCGTTGTTGTTGTGCAGAATAGCTTCGCCATCGGCATAGTCATTCTGATTGATATGGAATGAACTTAGATGCACATTATAGACCCGCACGGTGTCGCCGTTATAGCGAATATCCACATACATGGACTTATTGGAAGAGCTGTCGCTCATCTCCACCGCCCCGCAATCCACGATTCTGTAGGCGCTGAAGACCGCCAAGCCAAACTGATAGCCCAGTCGGTTCTCCGATGGCAGATTCAGCTGGACATTCCGGGGATTGTCGGGAAGTCCCAGGGCCTTTAGAATCTCCTGGGTCACATCCAAACCACGTTTGTTCTTTTTGTCGTAGCAATACTCTTGCAGACAGAGGATGTCCGGCTTCTCTTTTTTCAGAAACTCTATGATTTTCTTCGCATCTGAAGGATATGTTTCCGCATAGATATTGAAATCATGGACATTAAAGCTCATAACCTTCAAGCAGTTGGCACAGATTTCCGGTTTCTCCATAGCTCTCAGCTGGAAATGGCGATCAATATTGTTCACATTCAGAATCAGCATGAGGGCGAAAACGATGGACCATCGGTAATCAACTGGAATCCAGATGATAAGCAAGACGACATTGGCAATTACGATATAAGGGAAGAGCAGTCCACAGTAGGCGATCATATTGGAGAAAGAGGGTGGAATCACTTTAGCCAACAGGGAGAGGAAAAGTGATCCCAGCGCTATCACCGAGGCCAACATCAGTAAAACTTTACCAATCCATTTGAATATACCGAATCTTTTTGCGCTCATGATTTATTAGAATAGTGGAACAGAAAATCTTTTTCGTCTTCCGTCAATGAAGCATAGCCATTGGCAGAGATCTTGTCTAAAATACTATCAATTCGCTGTTTTTCAGCAGCTTTACGCTCATTAAAATCCTCATCACTGATAGGTCGTCCGCTCTCTTTGGAAACGTAATATTTTTTCTTTCGTTTAGAAGTTGACGTAGAAGAAAACGTGCCATCGGAGTATTTCGTATAGAGTTTGTAGAGAAAAATATAGAGCAGGCCCATCAGGACGCCGCCGATATGGGCGATATGGCCGCCCGCGTTGCCCTTCGGGATGCTTATCAAGTCGATGGCAATAAAGATGAGCGTGAGGCTCCAGAGCTTCATTTTGCCAAAAAGAAGCACGTAGATGTCAAAATTGGGTTCGTAGAGCGTGATGGCCGCCATGACAGCCATGACGCAGCCGGATGCGCCGACGGCATAGCTATAGGGCAAGGCTTCCTCAAAGGCGGGAAAAAGGTTATAGGCAGCCATGTAAAGGAGATTGCCCACCAGTCCGCCCAGGAAATAGACCCACAGGAAGTGCTGCTCATTCAATCGGGAGAAGAAGTACTTTCCGATGACGTAGAGCATGAACATATTGAAGAAGAGATGCCAGAAGCCGCTATGGAGAAAGAGGCTTGTGACGATGCTCCACGGTTGGTGCAGCCATGTCTCGAAGGATGCGGGACAGCTAAGCCAGCGCAGGATGGCTGCCTGTTTCACGGAGCCATCGAACTGCATCAGGAAACCCGCCACGGAGAGTATCCAGCCACAGAGCAAGGTGAGCAGATACACGGCCACATTGATCACGATCATGCGGTTCAGCCAGGAGGGATCCTGGACAAAACTCTTGATTCTGGACCCAAACGACGGGCCGGTTCGCATCCTGTATGGTTGGGTGTTAAAACTCATGGTAATAGATATTGTTGCTCCTTTGGTTTTTGTCGTAACGGCGCCAGAGCAGAATGAGGAGCAGCCCCACGAGCATGCCGCTGAGGTGGGCGAAGTGCGCCACGCCGTCGCCGGTGCCAGCCACGCCATAGATCAATTCGAGGGCACCATAGATTACCACAAACCACTTGGCTTTGATGGGAAACAGGAAGTAGATGTATATCTCGGCATTTGGGAAGAGCATGCCAAAGGCAAGCAGCAGGGCGAAGACGGCTCCGGAAGCACCTACAAGATTAAACTGATTTAGGATGGCGTCCTTGCTGCTGACGACATGGTAGACCACATCGTTCAGGATGCCGGGAGACTGTTCCAGATATGCCAGTGTTTGTTGCAGGGCCTCTGTATTCAGATATTTGCCATGATACTGGGTGACCAGCGTGCGGAAGCTGTCCAGTGAAGGGTCGGCCAAAAACTGATCCATCAGGGCGATGGTCGGGTGAATCTGGAAGAAGATAACCAGATAGTGTATCATGCCGGCACTCATGCCCGTGATGAAATAGTAGAGCAGAAAGCGCTTGGTGCCCCAGGCATTCTCAACGGCTGCGCCAAACATCCAGAGCGCGAACATGTTGAAGAACAGATGTCCGAAGTTGGCATGCATAAACATATAGGTGATCGGCTGCCACGGCTTGAAGAGCTGTGAAGAGAAGTAGTGCAATCCGAGCCAATGTTCCAAATCCACCAAGCCGGTTTTTTGGAAGACATACGTCGCCAAGAACAGCAAGCCATTAATTATTAGCAGGTTCTTAACACCTGCTGGCAGTATATTAAAACCGCCCATTCTTACCTGGTCATGATTCATAAGAGGAGAGTCGTCAAGTTAATAGTCTGATTGATATGGATTTACGCAATGTCATCCTTTTTCTTTCAGAGGCTGCAAAGATAGTAAAAAATGCTATTTTTGCGGCTATGAATTTTCACATTGAGTTGCCGGAATGCAAAAGCATTGCTATCAGGGCGTTGGTCATCCATTATGTGGCCACGGGCGAGGTCCTGCCCATCGGGGAGGATTCGTGCAG
Organism: Bacteroidales bacterium; assembly: GCA_017650305.1. GTDB lineage: Bacteria > Bacteroidota > Bacteroidia > Bacteroidales > WCHB1-69 > F23-D06. The sequence continues at coordinate 11,632 of JAGCFD010000029.1, forward strand.
TGACGTGCGGGTCACGGCGGAGGCGTTGGCGGTGGTCCGCGACCATGCGGATGCTGATGGCGAGTGCGTGGTAAACGTGCACGACTGCGGGGCGGCCTATCGTTTTCTGCTGCCGGTTGTGGCGGCCACGCCGGGGCTATGGCTTCTCACCGGTACGCCGCGACTGCTGCAACGGCCCATTGAGGAGCTGGTCGCTGTGCTACAGGGAGCAGGAGCTGACATCGCGCAACGTCCTGACGGGTTGCACATCCGGGGAAGGCGGCTGCACATTGAGACGGCCACCATCGACTGCGGGCGCACGAGCCAGTACGCCTCCGCGCTGCTGATGTCCGCCCCGCTGCTCGGACTCAAGCAGTTGCACATCACCCCCGACAACGTGCGCTCGGCGGGATACATCGAGCTGACGCGGCGCATGATGGAGACGCGTGGCATTGCGTCTCCGCAGGGGCAACGCGCCACCGAAGGCGACTGGGACGCGGCGCTGTTTTGGTACGCCTACGCGCTATTGCACCAACAACCCGTAACATTGGACAATCTCTCGCTGCAGTCATGGCAAAGCGACACCGTCATCGCAGAATGGTTCGAGACGATGGGTGTCGGGAGCCGGCAAGCTGGAGAGCAGATCATCCTCACCCCCACCCCATCGGCCAGTTTGCCGGTGCTAACCTTGGATGTGGCCGACCATCCCGACACAGTGCCAGTGATGGCTGTCTTGGCGGCGTTGTTGCCTGCCGACATCACCTTCCTGCGCACCCGCAACCTCGCATACAAAGAGTCGGACCGCATCTCGCACCTGGCAGAGCAATTACGCGCATTCGCAGACGTAGAGGTTGACGAGGACAGTTTCAGGGTAGCGGGCCGACCCGACAGTCGCGAGCGAATGAGCGGGTGCTGCTTCCGCACATGGCACGACCACCGTTTGGCCATGGCCTTCCTGTTAGCAGTGGAACCTGAGAACTTGGACGACACCGATTGTTTGGTCAAGTCGTATCCGAAACTGCTGGAACAGCTCCTCCGCGCTGAAAACATTTAATCCACAAAACACCGTTAACAATACGAAAAACAATACTTTTCGCGTTAATCAGGAAATTTGTTATTTTTGCACGTTTTTATTTATAGCGCTATTATGAAAAAAATCATTGTCATTGCAGTATTATTGTTGGGCGGCATTGCCATTTTTTCCGCCTGTGACACCCAGCACAAATGCGCCGCTTACGGTCATTATGCTTGCTACGAAGCTCCCGCCGACATTGTAGAGTAACCTTTCTGCATGTCGCCCGCGCATGACCACCGACCTTGTCACAAGCCCCTCTTGACGCTGATCCTGACGGGGCTGTTGTTTTGTGCATGGGGGCAGGAGGTGGGCGAGTTCCATCATGACGTGACCGTCAAGGAGTGGAACTTCGAGCTGTTCATCAACACCTCCGGATTCGGCATCGGCTTCCAGCATGGCCGCACCCCCGACATTCACAACAAGCACTTCTGGGAGGTGGAGTTCCTGTACAACCAGCATCCCAAGTCGGTACGTTCCGTCAACATCGCCTACGACTGGACGCGTCCGTGCCGTTATGGCCAGCTCTACTCCCTCTTCTTCCTGCAGGGCGGCTATGGCTATCAGCGCACGGTTCACCAAAAGCCCTACTGGGGCGGGGTGGCCGTCAACCTGAAGTTCTCCGCCGGCCCGACCTTGGGGTTGGGCATCCCCTGCTATGTGGAGGTGCTGAACTACAACACCGGTTTTTCGGAGATTGTGCGTTACGACCCCGAACGGCACAACCTCAACAATATCCTGGGCGGTGGCGGCATGTTCACCGGCATCACCCAGACCATCTTCCGGCCCGGCTTCTATGCCAAGGCTGCTGTCAACTTCGACTTTGCCAAAAGCGACTATCGGCTGCACGCCCTCGAGATCGGCGTCTCATACAACATGATCTTCCCCTTCGTGCAGCAGATGGCCCAGAACCGAGCCAAACCCGGCTATGTGGCCGGCTACCTCGCCTACGACTTTGGCCGCAAGGTGGGCCCATACAAAAAACGCTAACAATCAAAACCTATGTCATCAGAAGAAATTCAAGAAACAGGCAAAGAAACTGCCATCAATGGGAACACTCCCACCACAGACTCCAACTCCACGTCATCGGACATTAAAAAACTTGGCAAACAGACTATCATATATGGCGGCAGCACCATCCTCAGCCGTCTGCTCAACTATCTCCTCGTTCCCTTGCACACCTACATCTTCTCCGACGCCAGCCAATACGGCGTAGTCGGGGAACTGTACGCCTGGACAAGTCTCTTCATGGTCATCCTGACTTACGGCATGGAGACCGCCTTCTTTTACTTCTCCCGTGACAAGGAAATTCAGAACAAGGTATATTCCACGATTGTCACATCGCTGGTCTGCACGTCCACCCTCTTCATCATCATCTGCACTTGCTGCTCGGGAACCATTTCCAGCTGGATACAATATCCTGACCATCCCGAATATATTGTATGGTTCTCCATCATTATAGGTGTTGACGCCATCACCTCTATCTTCTTCGCTCGGCTCCGTAATTTGGAAAGACCTTGGAGATTTGTGTTCGTCAAGATCACCAACATCTTGGTCAATATACTCTGCAACCTCTTCTTCCTGCTCCTGTGCCCCTACCTGCTGAAGAACAATCCCGACTCGTTCATCGCAACCATCTACAATCCCTCCATCGGAGTTGGCTATATTTTCATCTCTAACCTCATAGCCTCAATCGTCACATTGGCACTGCTCCTCCCGAGTTTCTTCAAAGTGCGTTACGAATTCGACTTTGCGTTGTGGAAGAAGATGTTCCGCTATGCACTGCCCATGTTAGTCTTCGGTCTGGCGGGCATTGTCAACGAGACCATGGACCGTGTGTTGCTGAAAAACTTCTCTGTGACGGAGAACCCGCAAGCCTCCGTAGGCATCTATAGTGCCTGTTACAAGATCTCCATCCTGATGACCATCTTCGTGCAGGCATTCAAATATTCTGCCGAGCCATTCTTCTTCAAAAAATCCAAAGAGAATAATCCACAAAAGGCCTACGCGGAAATCATGACGGCATTTGTGTTTGTATGCTCCATCATCTATGTCGGCATCATGCTATACATGGATATCATCCAATACTTCGTGGGGCCCGAGTACCGTGTCGGCTTGCCCATCGTCCCAATACTCTTGATGGCCAATCTTTTCCTTGGCATCTTCTACAACCTGTCCATCTGGTACAAGCTGACCGCCCAGACCAAGTTCGGGGCCTACATTGCCATCTTTGGCGCCATCATCACCTTGGTGCTCAACATCGTGCTCATCCCGCGTATCGACTACATGGGTTCTGCCTGGGCCACCTTCTTCTGCTATTTAAGCATGATGATTGTCTCCTATTTTTGGGGGCAGAAACACTATTATGTCAATTACGAAGTGAAGAAGGTCATCTTCTACATAGCGCTGGCGGCGGGCGTTTACGGCATTAGCGTCCTGCTTACCCGCGGACTGCACATCGAGACGTTGTGGGCACGCCTATGTGTCAACACCATGTTGCTGCTGGTTTACATTAGCACTCTCTTTATGGTCAACAAGAAAAGGATCATGCAGATTATTCGCCGAGAGAACAGGTAAGGGCACAAAGGGGGTAAAAGGTTAGAAGGTTAATAGGTTAATAGGTTAGGAGGTTAACAGGTTAGGAGGTTAATAGGTTAGGAGGTTAATAGGTTAGGAGGTTAACAGGTTAACAGGTTAACAGGTTAATAGCTTAATAACTTAATAACTTAAGGGAGTTATATAGATGCTGGCACAACAAAGATGAGACCGACGGCAAAACCAATCGTTTTCAAATAATCTTAGGGTGCTTTAGGGGGACACCAGCCCATAGAGCACGCGGGCGGGCAGGCCGACATGGCGAGGCGGACGCGGCGTGAATGGCCGGCCTCCAACAGCGGCGTGCAAAGGCGCTTGCGTTTACAAAAATGCATGCCTGCCGTGTCTTTTCCCTTTTGCAAACAGCTGCATTTTTGTTCACGTTTGCCGCCG
>JAGCFD010000030.1 GCA_017650305.1 Bacteroidales bacterium
ATGGTCATGTGCAGGGAGCCCATGATACGCACGCCCTTGAGCGGCTTGCTGTCACCGTACTTCTCGCGCAATGCGATAAGTCCGGGCATCTCCTTTTGTGATACTTCAATGTCTTTGCGGCCCCATTCGGCCAACGCCATATCGGCGATTTTGTATTGGATATTGTAATCGGTCATGTTGTTGTTCAATGTTTGTAAAACGTAGAGACGCAATGCATTGCGTCTCTACCATATTTGAATAAAGGATTGTAAACCCTTATATTTTAGTGTTGCATCGTGGTCGGATGCATGTCAACGCGGGTATAGATTTCGGGTTTGAAGTATTTGCTCATGAATTCGATCATCTCCTTCTTGGTGACGGAGTTGACGATGTTGTCGTATTCAGACGGAGAGATGATCGGTTCATTATTAATAATTTTGCCGCTGATATAGCCCATCCAGAAGCTGTTGGTCTGGATGTTCTTGGCGCGGGTGCTGATCATCTGCTTCTTCACGAGAGCCATGGTTTTCTTGTCCGGACCTTTGGCCTTGAAGTCGTTGAGGATCTTGAGGCTGGCGGTGGCCAGTTTGTCGGTCTTCACGGGGTCACAGCCCAGGAGGATCGTCAACTGGAGTTCCGGATGCGGAAGTTTGCTGGCACTCATCTGCACCATGGGGGAATAGACATCGCCCATCTTCTCACGCACGATGCGGACGAACTGGATGTCAAGGGCTTCGCCAATCATGCTGGCGATGATGGAGTTGCGATAGCTCCATTCAATCGGGTTTTTGATCATCATGCCCATCCAGCCCTGCTCTTCGGTACCGGCATAGACGGTCTGTGTAGTAGCCTTGTCGGGACGCGGTTTCAGTACACTAAGGTTGTAGTTCTCTTTCTTGTTTTGGTCGGTCTTCATGGAACCGAGGTAGAGTTCCACAAACTCCTTCATCTGTTTTTCGTCGTAGTTGCCCACAAAGAAGAAGGTGAAGTCGGCGGGGTTGGCGAAACGCTCTTTGTAGATCTGCACGGCGCGGTCAAAGTCCACCTGTTTCAGATACTCATCATCGAAGGTGAACATTTGTTTCATGTAAGGATCGTTATTGTAGGTGGCGTCAATCAACTTGCCCAAGAATTGGTACATCGGCTGGGCCTGGATCATCTTGATACCCTCGCGGGTCTCGTCCATCACCAATTCAAAAGCGTTGGGGTCGATGCGCGGATTGGTGAAGAAGGCGTTGAGGTACTGGAAGAAGAACTCCAGGTCTTTCGGCGAAGAGGAGCCTTCAAAACCTTCCGACAGGAGGTTGATTTCAGGAGAAACACCCACGTCTTTGCCTTTCATCTTTTTCATCAAGGAGTTGTAGTCCAAACTGGCAATACCGCCACGATCGATGACATCAGCGGCGAAATCAACGGAAGCCAGATCTTTCACAGGATAGAGGCTCTTACCGCCCTTACTGCTGGCCGTGAACAAAATCTCGTCGTTCTTATAGTCGGTTTTCTTCAGATAAATGGTGATGCCGTTAGAAAGCGTCCACTTCTCGGCACCCACGGATTCGATCTTTTCTATAGAAGTGATTTTGCCAGGTTTCAAGGTCTCTTTCTCCAAGATTTCCTGATCTTTGTAAGTGTCCACATAGGGTTGAACATTAGCTAATGATTTGTCTTTCAGGATGGAAAGGATTTCCTCTTTGGTCGGAACGGTAACGCCTTCCTTTTCGGGAGCGGTGACGATGGCTACCATATTGTCCTCCGTGACCCAATTTTTGGCCAAAGCGTTGATTTCAGCCAAGGTGATGCCTTCAATCAGTTTCTTGGCGTAGGTGTTCTCACGTTTTGCACCCGGGATGGGGTCTTGGCGCAGGAAGTTGTTGATGTATTGGGAAGCAAAACGGGCTGATTCGGTCTTGTCGACTTCCTTGGCAGCCTTATCGTATCTTTCCAAGAGTTCCTCTTTGGCGCGGTCAAGTTCAGTCTGCAGGAAACCATGTTTCAACACGCGGTAGTCCTCTTGCATGAGTACGCGCAGCGCTTCAGGAATGCGATTTTCCTTGGCAGTGGCTTGGCAGGCATACGCATCGGTGTTGCCGATGAATTCGCCATAACCGGCACCAGCGACCAAGAACGGGCATTTCGGATCCTGGGTCATCTCTTCAAAACGGGCATCGAACATAGCATTGTAGAGGTCGATGCAGAGTTGCTGGCGGAAGTCGCCGATGGTCTTCATCGGGGCGTGTTTGTGCTTGCGGATGAGCATCACCTGGCTGCCAGTGGCCTCTTTGTCGGTGCAGACAGCTACCAGCGGTTCCTTGTTGGAGCCGATACCGTAGATCTCTTTCTTTCTGGGGTTCTGCTTGGCGGGGATGTTGCCGAACATCGTTTTGATCTTTGCTTCCACTTCAGCCACGTTGATGTCGCCTACCACGATCACAGCCTGCAGATCCGGACGATACCAGTCTTTGTAGAAGTCTTTGATAACCTGATACTCAAATGTTTGCAGGATGTCGAGTTTACCGATAGGCATACGGTCGGCGTAGCGGGAATCCTTCATGAGAACCGGCCAGTACTCTTTGCGCATACGGTCGTCGGCACCCAGACCGAGACGGTATTCCTCGATGATGACACCACGCTCCTCGTCAATCTCCTTGTTGTCGTAAAGCAGACCGGCGGCCCAGCCTCTCAGGATCTTGAGGCCGAGGTCGATGTTACCGGGATCGTCAGTCGGCATGGGGATCATATAGACCGTCTCATCGAAGCTGGTGTAGGCGTTGAGGTCAGCGCCGAACACCACGCCCTTGCTGCGCAGGTGGTCCACCACACTGTTGCTCGGAAAGCCCTCGATACCGTTGAAGGCCATGTGCTCGGTAAAGTGAGCCAAACCCTGCTGGTTGTCGTTCTCCTGGTTGGAGCCGGCGTTCACGGCAAGACGGAACTCCACGCGGTCCTTCGGATAGGTGTTCTTGCGGATGTAATAGGTCAGGCCATTGTCCAGTTTGCCAATGGTCACATTCGGATCCGCTTTGATGGGATCGTTCAAGTTAAGGTCATTTTTCTGCGCGAAGAAAGGCAACGAGCAGAAAAGTACCATCACTAAGACAAATAATTTTTTCATTTCAAGTGATTTTTATGGATTATTAATGATTCGACTTATGACTAGTTTGATTTTTTCGAAAACTTGAATTTTCTGGATAGAATTAAGATAACACCCATAATGGCAATTAAGACCAAGGGTATCACGATGTTGAGCGTGGCAATCATCGTCTTGTTCTTTCTGATCTTCTCTTGGTTGAGAGAACCTATCTTGAAGTTTTTGGCACGCAGTTGAAGCAGATCATCGTCAGCACAAAGATAGTTGATACAGCTGAAGATGAAATCGGCATTGTCGTACATGGTGCGGGTGTAGATGTCGTAGCCAGTGGGATATGGTTGGTTGCGCTTCCGGTCGAAGGGATTGCGGATGATGTCGCCGTCGGAAATGAAAATCTGACGGGTATAGACGCTCTTGTCGCGATAGTCCAACTCTTTGATGGTGTCAAATTCGATAGGCAGGATGCCCTTGAAAGCGGACGAAAACTCTCCTTCCACCAAAACAGCGAGAGGTAGGTTCCGGAAGGCAAACTCCTGAGGGTTCGGCTTGGAGAGGCCTACGCGCAGGGTGACGATAGAGGGTGCGGGAGTCAGCTTGGTGCGGTCGGAGGTGGTCATCAAAACTGTCTTGGTGAGGTCGTTTTCCCGTCCCACCAAGTCGATGCTGCTGGCAAACTCGGCACGTATCTCCTTCATGTTGCGCACGATAGGGTGGTCACTGAAGTTGACGATGTCCAGCACGTATGGGAACGCCATGAACTTGTATTGCGGCTGGTCGCCGATCATGCTGACCTGCTGCGGGATGGGCAGGCAGCTGAGGTCTTGTATGAGGTTGCTGTTGATGCGGACACCATAGGTGAAGAGAAGGTCGTTGATATAGAGCGAACGCGGAGTCGCGAAGAATTCCGGCGTGTCTTGAAGACTGTCCAAGGAGGCCGTGGTGTTGTCAATAAGCCACAACACCTTGCCCCCGCGCATGATGAACTGGTCGATGATGTATTTGTCGTATTCTCTGAATGGTTGCGTGGGCTGTGCGATGACGAGCACGTCGTATTTATTGTCGCCTAATTTCAGCTCCTGGGTGACAGAGTCGGCTAACGAGATGTTGCGCAAGGCGTTGACCTTGCCGTCCAACACGATGCGTTCCACGTTGTAAAAGCGTTGCAACTGTGCTGCAGCCCAGTAGGTGTTGAAAAAGTCCAATTCTCCATGGCCGTCCAAGAAAGCGACCTTCGGTTTCTCTGTTTTGAGCAACCGACGTATCGGAGCCACAAGGTTATACTCCAACTCCTCGGAGGAATATTGTAGCCAGTTAGCCCCGGAAGGGTCAGCCACCACCAGTTTTGCCGGATATTCATGATTTCGGTATGAAATGATGGCTCCCGGAATGATCATGTGGGTGGAAAATCCATTGGCATCTTCTCGGCTGATAGGAATAGGCTCCATGCCCTTCTTGACAAACTCACTGAGGATGCTGTTGACCTCCTCCTGGTTTTTTCCTTCAAGTGGATCTATAAATTCGAAATAGACGTTCTGATTATAGCTGCGGAAATCTTGCAGCATTTGTTCCACTTGCTTTGCAAAAAGTTGGTAGTCAGCCGGTTGATCCTTTCCTTTTAAATAAACGCGGATATAAACCTTGTCTTCCAGGCTCTTCAGCATCTCAATAGTGGAGGGGGAGAGGGAATGCCGTTTGTCTTTCGTCAGGTCTATACGAAAGAAAAAGAAGGAAGAGATGATGTTGATTACCAAAACGATCACGAGTGCGGCCAGAAGCCCTATAATTGTGTTCTTCTTGAACTGCACACTGCCTTGTTGAGTATTCTTGTTTTTCATAATAGTCTGATTTTAGATTACCATTTACGACGAATGAGCACAATTTCAGTGGCGAAAAGAAACACAAAGATAACGCTCAGAAAGTATATGATGTCCCGGGAGTCGATCACGCCTTTGCTGATGGAAGCATAGTGGTGTTCAATGCCCAGGGTTTTGATATAGTAGCCGAAAGCGCCGAGGGATTCAAAGGAGTAGATGAAAGCAAAACCGAAGTAGCAGATGAAGCAGAGAAGCGCCGCAACGATGAACGCGATAATTTGATTGTTGGTAATAGAAGAAGAAAAAATGCCTATGGCAATGAAGGTGGCGCCAAGAAATACCAGTCCGAGATAGGAGCCCCAAGTGCTACCCATGTCGATATTGCCGACGGGATTGCCAAGCATATAGACGGAGACGATGTATATGAAGGTGGGTATCAGCGCAATGACCAGCAATGTAAGACAGGCCAAGAATTTGGCGCTGATGATTTGTAAGTCTGTCAAGGGTTTGGTGAGAAGGATGTCCAGGGTTCCATTACGGCGTTCTTCGGCGAATGAGCGCATGGTGATGGCCGGCACCAAGAAAATAAACAGGAACTGTGACAGGTTAAACAGACCGTGAATGTCCGCCAGTCCTGCTTCCAGAATATTGTCCATATTGGGGAATACCCACAGGAACAAACCAGAGACAATCAGGAACACTCCTATAAAAATGTAGCCGATTATGGAGCTTAAAAAGGACTTTATTTCTTTGAGATACAGATAGAACATTATATGAAATTTTAAGCCTGCAAACATACATAAATTTCGCCAATTCTCAACAGCTAACTGCTAAGGGGTCAGCGGCCAACACCTTCTTACTTTAGTCCGTCTCGGCGTAGCAGGGCGTCGGGGGTCGGTTCGTGCCCCGCGAAGTCGGTAAACATCTGCATGGCATCCACGCTTCCCCCTCTTGAAAGGATGGTCTTACGGTAGCGACGAGCCGTTTCCGGATTCATCACGCCCTCTTGTATAAAACAGTGGAATGCGTCTGCCTCCAACATCTCCGCCCACTTGTAGCCGTAGTAGCCGGCTGCATATCCGCCGGAGAAGAGATGGCCGAACGAGGTGCTCATGCAAGCGCCCTCCACTACGGGAAACAGTTCCACAGTATCGAAGACCTTGCGTTCCATCGTATAGACATCCTCCAGCTGCTCGGGCGGAGTGGTGTGCCACATCATGTCGAGATACCCGAACGAGAGTTGGCGAGTGCAGGCATAACCAGCCATAAACTGACGCATTTTGCGCAACTGCAGGACGTATTCTTCGGGAATCAGTTCACCGGTTTGATAGTGATACGCAAAGGTCTCTAAGAAAGCGCGCTCCACCGCCCAGTTCTCATTCAGTTGCGAGGGCAGCTCCACAAAATCACGGGGCGAGTTGGTACCCGACAAGGAAGCATACGGCACATCCGAGACGATGCTGTTGAGCGCATGACCGAATTCGTGCAGGAAGGTGGTCAACTCGTTAAAGGTCAGCAGGGAGGGCATCTGCGCGGTGGCAGGGGTGAAGTTCATCACCAAACTGACCAACGGACGTACATCTTGGCCCTTTTCGTCCAAATATTGCTCGCGGAAGTTGGTCATCCATGCCCCGCTGCGCTTGGTGGCACGCGGATGGAAGTCCAGATAGAGCACCGCCATGAAACGGTCCCCGTCATAGACCTCATAGACTTTCACATCAGGATGGTATTTTTCAATACGTTCAGTCTCTTCAAAGCGAAGACCATAGAGTCTCTCCGCCAGACCCAGCACACCCTGAATGACTTTCTGAAGTTCAAAGTAGGGTTTCAGCTCTTCCGTGCTGAGGTTGAAGAGTGCCTGTTGTTGTTTTTCCGCGTAATAGGCATAATCCCACCGTTGAAGAGGACCTTCAAACCCTAACTTTTGGGCAAACTCATTGAGCTCGGAAATCTCTCGTTGTCCTGCAGGCAGCGCGTAGGTTTTCAGCTCGTCCAGCAAACCATAGACACGGTCTAACGATTTTGCCATGCGGTCGTGAAGTGCATAGTCGGCATAGGTCTTATAGCCGAGCAGCTGTGCGATCTTGTGGCGGCATTCCACGATGTCCAGAATATTTTGGCAGTTGTCGAACTGGTCATGGTAGGCTTTACAGGAGGAGTGCATGTACATTTCGTGGCGCAGGTCACGGTCGTCGGCGTATTTCAAGATGGCGGAGACACAAGGCGCGGAGAGATCGAAGAGATAGCCCTCCAATTTTTGGGATTTGGCTTTGTGGGCCGCCAGGTCCAGTGCTGACGCGGGAAGTCCTTTCAGACGTGCGGCATCCGTGAGATGCATGGTGTAGGCATTGTTGGCCTCCAAGGCATTGTGCCCGAAGGCGAGCGTCAGATTGGCCAGGCGCACACTCAGCTCATTGAACTGTTTTTTCTCGTCTTCAAGAAGGTTGGCGCCACTGTGGATGAATCCATCGTAGGTGTCTTCCAACAGTTTCTGATCTGTGGGATTTAAAGTTTTCCGCTCATGATCGTAAACCGCCTTGATGCGCTGGAAAAGTGTCTCGTCCAGATGAATGCTATTGGAGAATTCTGTAAGCAGCGGTTGCACCTTGTCGGCAATGTCATGCATTTCGGGAGTGCCGTCGCATTCCAAAATGTTGAAGAATAGCTCCGTGACCCGATTAAGCATTCTGCCTGCATGTTCCAAGGCAACGATCGTATTCTGAAAGGTCGGAGCATCGGGATTGTTGCGGATGGCGGCAATCTCGGCTTTGGCTTGACGAACACCCTCTTCAAAGGCAGGTTGGTAATGTTCTATCCCAATCAGACTGAAAGGGGGTGTTTGCCGAGGCGTATTCCATTCTCGACAGAAAGGATTTTGAAGCAAATTATCACGCATGTCGTTTGATACTTATCAACTTTGGCCATTAGCCGTTAGCCATTAGCTATTAGCCGTTAGCCGTTAGCTATTAGCCGTTGGCCCTGAATAACTATTAACTATTATCTATTATCTATGAACTTTGGCCGTTAGCTATTAGCCATTAGCCGTTAGCCCTGAATAACTATTATCTAATTCTCAACTCTCATCTCTCTCCTCCCTTAACTATCGACACAATCGCCACCGCCGCCACGCCCTCTTTTTGTCCGGTGAAGCCCATCTTCTCGTTGGTTTTGGCTTTGATGGAGAGTTGGTCGATGCCAATGTGCAGAATGGGAGCCAAAGTCTCCACCATCTTGTCAACATAAGGTTTCATCTTCGGTTCCTCCAGGATGAGAGTACAGTCGAGGTTGTTCACAGTCCATCCTCTCTCTTGGAGGAGATCCATGACTTTCCCGAGCAGGATCTTGCTGTCGACATTCTGGAATTGATCGTCGTTGTCGGGAAAATGAGTGCCGATGTCTTTCAATGCGGCGGCACCGAGCAGAGCATCGCAAATGGCATGAATAAGCACATCACCGTCGGAATGTGCCGCCAAACCCTTGTCAAAAGGAATGCGAATGCCCCCGATGACGAGAGGTCTGTCGAGGGCAAATCGATGTGAGTCATAACCAAGTCCTACGCGGAACTTCATATTATCTAAGTCTTCCTTGTTGTTTGATTTCGTCCTTGTTGAATGAGGTGAAGTCAAGAGAGAGGGTGAAGCGCAGGGTGTTGGCCAGCGGGTGATATTGCTGAATGGCAAACAGATAGGCTACATCAATATTCAGGATGTTGTATTTGAAGCCGACACCCATGGTTAAGAATTTACGATTACCCTTGTTCTTGTTCTCGTTGAAGTAACCGGTTCTTACAAAGAAGAAGTCGCGGTAGCTGTACTCCAAGCCTATTCCAAAGTTGATTTCCTGCATCTCCTCGATGAAACCGCCGGGAGCATCGTAGAAAGATTGGAAGATGCCAACGGGGACAGATACGTCAGGGTTCTTTCCCCGTGCGATGACAGGGGTGTTGGTTTCATCGTAAATGATTCTGCCGCTGGAGTCGGTGGCATAAACAGGAGGCGTGGGAACTAACAATTTGTTGATTTCACCTGTGACAGCCAGCTTGTTATAGCCGTCGAAGTTCATCTCGTAGCCTAAACCAAGTCTGAGATTGGTGGGCAGGAAGTCACGACGCAGCGTACCGGAAGAATAGGACATCTTATTACCGATGTTGGTAATGGCAAAACCGAGGCGCAGTGTTTGACCTTCCATATTACGAGCCTTGAAATCTTGCTGGTAGAAGAGGGAGACATCTGCGGCGCCAGCCAATCCGGGCTTGGTCTCAACGCCACCTACATATTGGTTTGCGGTGAGGTTTGAATAGACAAAACGCGGGGTGATGGCGATAGACAACTGGTCAATCAGTTTGCGGGAATATGTGAAGTCCAAGGCAAACTCATTGGGATTTTGGGTGCTCATATTGTGGCCCTGCTCATCGGTGAACTGAATGTCGCCCAGGGAGAAATAACGGAGCGAGAAGGCGATAGCATCCATGTCGGTCATTTTCCAGTAGGTGGAAAGGTAGGCCAAATTGATGTCATCTACCAGCTTGCGCAGCCAAGGACTGTAAGAGAGGGATACGCCGAAGGTGTTCTTGTTGAAGACGTACTTGGCGGGGTTGTAGGCCTGGGAGCTCACATCTGCAGAAGTGGCAGCTCCAATGTCGCCCATAGCGCCTGCGCGGGAGTCAGGGGCAATCAACAAAAAGGGAACGGCTGTGGTGATAGCGTTCAAACGACCCAGGTAGTCGTGCGGGTCATCAGGAACGGTTTGTGCGTATCCAGTGGTGGCTAACGTCAGAATAATGAGGAAGAAAATCGATACTTTTTTCATTTCTTTGCTTTACTGTTTTTTCCTATACAAATGTAAATATGGCGTTATAACGAACTTTTTTCGATATTATTATGTGGGAATGAAAATTTTTCTGCCAAACCTTTTTTAGTGATCAGTGAACAGTGATCAGTGATCAGTGAACGGTGTGAACCCTTAATTATTAATTTTTAATTATTAACTCTTAACTAATTATCAGCGCGTCGGCGACCACCTCGGCGAGGGATTTGACCTCCACGCCCAACTTATAGGTGTGGTTGAGCTGGTTGAGTTGGTCCACGCAGTTGTGGCAGGGGGTGATGACCACGTTGGCGCCTGTGGCGATGATCTGGTCGGCTTTGATTTTGCCCACCGCAAGACGCCGCTCGTTGTATTCGCTCATAGCCAACATGCCGCCGCCACCGCCACAGCAGAAGTTGTCGCTTCCCGTTGGCGTCATCTCGATCAATTCGGGAACGGCTGCCTTTGCCACAAAGCGAAGAGATTGGAATAGTCCCCCGTTGCGGGTGATGTTGCAGGGGTCGTGGATGGTGTATTTTTTGGTATTCAACGACTTGTCCAGTTTGATTTTACCCTCTTTGATGTAGGATTCCAACAGTTCTATAAGGGTGATGATCTTGAAGTCGGGGTGCTCTTTCAGGAAGTTGGGAGCTTCCCAGCGGGCGGCGCGGGAGCCATGGCCGCACTCGCCGAGCACGAGCGTTTTGCAACCCATGCGGTGTACCTCGTCGAAGAGGTTGCGGGCAATCTGGGAGGCATGCGCGTCATTGCCGGAGAAGTAGCCGTAGTTGGTCACGTCGTACATGTCTTTGGAGAGGGTCCAGCTGGCGCCGGCGGCATAGAAGATCTTGGCGGCGGCGGCGATGGAGAGTGGGAAGAACTTGGGTTCGCGCGGGTTCAGCGTATAGAAGAGCTCCGTACCCTCCTTGTTCAACGGGATGGGATTTTCAATGCCCAGCTCGTCCTCCAAGTCCTCAGCCATCCAGTCGATAGTGTCGATGAAGTCTTCTTCTGGGATGGCCATGTTGTTCTTGGTCTCCAGGGCGGCATCCACGGTGGCTTGCAGCGATTTGGGCACGAGACCCATGGCGGCCAGCATCCGGCGGCCGGTACGGACCACGAAGGGGATGTCCACTCCAATGGAGCAGTGCTTGACACAACGGCCGCACATGGTGCAGGAGCCAAAGAGCTCGTCCACCATCTCGTCGATGACCTCGTCGGTCAGCTCGCGGGCGTTGTTCAGCTTCGGGACGGTTCGACCCAACAGGGTGCAGTAGCGGCGGTAGATGGAAGAGACCATATCGACCTTCTTGCCGGGGATGAATTTGGCCTCTGGAAAGGTCTTGTAGAAAAGACAGCTGGTGCTGCAGAGACCGCAGTGCACGCAGGCATTGAGATGGGTCAGAAGCTTACTGTCCGTATGCTTTGTGAGAATGTTGACAGCCTTTTGGATACTCTCAGGAGATGCTTTTGCCATAAAGAAATTTTTAAGGCGCAAAAATAATAAAGTTTCGGCAATGCCTGACGGGTGGGAGGGTGAAAATTTTTGACAAGACAATTGAGCGATGTACGCCGCCCTGTAGATACGTTCCATGGAACGTCTCTACGATTCCACGCCTCAACATCATTGCTTCACCACCTTTTCGCTCACGGTCTTCCCGTCGGCGGTCAGGGCCCGGATGAGGTAGAGGCCGTTGTCGAGATGCCAAAAAAGAAGGCTATCGTTGTGACATTTTATTGGTCTTCCCCTTTCTTCTGCTTCTGCAATACCCTTTCGGCTTTCGTCTTAAAACCATGCAAATAGGCAAACTCCAAACCGATGTAGTTGTGTCTGCAGGTTATTATCCCGCCGGCATCCAGAACCGGAAATTCGTAACGTCCAGTCATCCTGTCTTTGAACGAGAAAGAACTAATTATAGAGAGACGAATCAAGTCTGCATACGGGAGCCTGTAATACACTCCGACATTAAGAGTCATGTCTGCCGTCATTTTTTGCCGGTCCTGCTCTATTATGTGTGCGTAGAACACCCGTTCTAAACCATCCTCGCCCAATATTTCCCCGTAAATGGTGTTTCCAATGCCTATAAACTGAAAGGGAGCAGGAGCACGACGGGCTGCGTCGATGGCCTCCACTACATTCAGCAGGTTTGCCCCTATGGCACCGAAGAGAGACCAATTCCCGCTAAGAGGTGTGTGAAATTCTACCTTTAACGGGACCTGAAATCTGACCAACTCACTTTTTTTTAAATGGAAAAGGCTCGTTTCCGGTACCGGAAAAGTCCTCATTGGGAAAGCTGATGCTAAACTTATACGGGGCAATGGATCCGAGGGCAATCCCTAAGGAAGCGCCAAAATATCGGGCGAAGTGATAGGAGAACTCCACACCGGTCTTCCAACCCATGGTCGCATGAGCCGTGGGAACAGGCCATTGCCCATGCGTTGGCGTCACCGACATCTTTTGAGCCACATTCCCCTCTCCCAAAATTCCAACATGAAAGCCATGAATCGTCCCCTGTAAGCCATTCTGCGCATAAGACATGGAAAAGAATAATACCACGATGATAATAATATTGATTGTTCTTCTCATGATAAAGTTTATAATAATTTGTTGTTACTCTGCGAGAAGTTCTTCGTTTTCCACCCCTTTGATTGTCATTTTGAGCACAGGGTATTTTTTAACACCAAAACAGTAAAAATCATACTGTTCGTCCATGGAAACACTGTCCTTAACAACTACCCGACGTGTCATTCGCTTCCTCTCCACGAGTTCTCTGGTATGTAGTTCTGTCAGTCCGTTGTCTTCTGGAAGAACATTGGTGGTATAAGCTTCCCAATAAAATTCCAAATCTGTTGTCAAGTCACATTTCTGTCGTGCCTTGACGTATTTGTTTCGTTTAGAATTATATTTATAGTTAGTCATTTTGCAAACCATCTTGACCCTTTCTCTATTATTGATAGAGCAATTATGTTTACCCGTAACAAACCAGTCTGTTCGTTCTGTGTTTGACAGTTGACAACGGCCACTCCATGTTTTTGGAATGTAGATAAAACCAATGGTGGGATCATAGTTTTTCAATACCACATGAAACCGTTCTTGTAGGGTTGAAAGGCTCATTCTCCGGTATGTTGTCATTTTATCGGCAGAATCGATAGGAATTACCACATGACCGTTTTCACGGAACTGATAGATAGAATCTCCTATACAGATTTCCCTGTTGCTGTTGAAAAGAGCCTGCTCGACCTCATCAATGATAATCGTGTCTGAAGGATTATCAAATGCCATATTGTTGGAAAGCCAGTTGTTTATTGCAAGTTCTTGCTGGTCTCGTAACATTCGACCCAATACTTCATATTGGTATTCAAATTCAACCAACGGTTGAAACTCGTTATACCCCAGAGACAATTCCACCTCTGTGAGGGAATCATCATTAAGATGAGAATACATATTATAAAACAAACTGTCCCATGTTTCACAGTCCTGATTCAGCAAACCATACACCCTTTCATATTCAGAAAAAGATGTGAATCGCAATATGCCGTCTCCAATTACAGTGATATTTCCAAAATCATGTGTTGGTAGTTGATCATATAATCCCTGCAACACTACTGGCATTGAACTATACAATTCACTTTTAACGGAAGATGATGGTTCTTTCTCACACTGAGAAAAGAGAAATATGAAGGTTGATGATAAAGCAAAGCAAAAAATTTTTTTCATATCTTCTTGATTTTAAAATAAATAATTTCTTTTCAATTCATCGTCTCAACAAATCAACGCATCTCCTCAATCGTTCGTGTACTCCGGCTCCAGGGTAATGGACAGTCCGGTGAAGGAGAACTGGAGGGTGGCGGTGTCGCGCCAGACCAGCTGCGGGGTACAACTAATTATTTGTCATTATTGGATAAACTTGTTTCTGCGAAGAAAAAAGACTACAATGCCGACAATGTTACTACCTGCTGTCATCCAAGTAACAAGAACTGGAAAGGCAAGTTTCTTTTTAGCCCAAAGCACAATCAGATATGTCCAAAACATCAATACTATTGACAAATAGGAGCCGAAAAAAACATTATAGTTCATAAAGATTCGTCTTTAGGGGTGAATATAAACGGGAATACCAAACCAAAAGTGATAAAAATCAAGAAAAGATATGTTATTACGTCTCTTGCGTGGAAACGCCTTTCTCTCATTTCACGAATTGACAGGGCCAGAGACAAGATCCAAAGGATTGACCATACGGAGAGAAACCCCATCGTCAAGTAAAAAATTGATGTGCTCATAGAAATCAACTTACATGGTTCCACAAGCCATCATGAATTTCCTCGCCACATATTATGGCATCGTGTATTGCAGATGCCGGCATGCCCAGAATATAAAATATGGTGCCTGCCGTCGTTTCAAAATGTCCATCTATCTGATACTGCATACAACTGTTCAATTGTCTCTCCCAACGACTGCCACCTTCGCTACTGTTGTAATGATTTCTTGGAAACTGTCTTTTGTCTTCAGGCATATTCATGGAAGAATACGCTTTAGATATTCCTAAAAAGGTATAGTAATAGACACACAGTCTGATTTTTTCTTGGCTGGACAGAACGGAGTGTATAATATCGTCATGTATGCTCTGAAAATTGGTCATCAAGGCATCATATTGATGACCATAAGCAAAAAAACTGGCATTCATCCTATTATAGAATGGTTTTTCAGATATAGAAATGGAGTCAGCGTCAGGAATCTGAAGGTTGTGGAGAGTAAGCAAACTGTCAAAAAACAATGTGACTTTATTAATCAGTACGCTTGCACAGCTCGTATCAGAAGCGATTTGCATATAACAATCCGTGGTGGCGTTTTCTATCCACTGATAATTGTCTTGAAAGATGTCAGGACCGAAATCCTTGGAAGAGCCTCCTTCTTTTTCGCATTGGGTAAAAAGAATCATTGAGGCAAACAATAATAAAATTGTAGAAACTCTTTTCATATTCTTCTTATTTTTAAAATGAATAATAATTTTTATCAATTCAACGTTTCAACAAATCAACGCACAGCCTTAATAGATAATAGTTGATAGATAATAGATAATAGTTATTGGGGGAGAGGGAAGAGTTTCGACCTTAGTTCCTTAGTTCCTCTTTGTGTCCTTTGTGCCTTTGTGGTTTTGCTTCAGTGTTTCACTTTCCCTCCGTCTTCACGAACTTGCCGGAGAGGGTGTCTCCCGAGGCGGTGGTCACGGTGAGGAGATAGACACCTGCGGGCAGCTTCGTCACGTCCATCCTCCCGTCAGGGCCGGGGAAAGCGGCCACCTCCCGTCCAGCGAGGTTGGCGATGACGACACGGTCGATGGTCTCGTCAGCATTGGAGAGGGCCACGTACAGCATCCCGTCCGTGGGGTTGGGATAGACCAGCAGGCCATTGGGTGCCCCGCCCTGTGGAGACGTTCCATGGAACGTCTCTACGAGGTGCCCCCTCTCTTCGCCCTCAACTGCCTCTTCGTAGCAGATGTTGAAGAAGAAGCAGAGCACGCCCTTGGCCATGGCGGACGAGCGGCCCGTGTTGGCCTCCGCGATGCGCTGCAGCTCGTCTATCTGCGCGGGCGTGGCCGCGGGCCAATTCACCGCGGGGTTGTTTGACGATGGGCGCAGGGCGTCCGCCAAGGCGCGGAAGGACGCGTAGTTGTCCATCTCCGGCTGGGAGATCTCGGATGCGGGCAGGCTCGCACCCATGCTGCCGGCCGTCAGGGTAGCCGCCATGGGTGAGACCACTGTCGCCGAGGAGCCCATGGCCGTGGCCGTCTCCGTCAGCGCGTAAGGGCTGGCCAGTGCGCCCGCGGCAGTGTGCCAGGCCAGGAGGTCGGAGAGGCTCTCCACGCTGTCGGCCATGATGCGGCGCACGGCGGCGTAGTAGGTTTGTGTCACCTCCTCCAGGGAGGGTGCGTTCTGCGCGGCGGCGGTGCTGTTGCCCGCAGGCGTGAGGAGGCTGTTCACCAGCTCGCCGAAGCCCGTCACGGGGGTCACGTTCCCGCTCTGGTCGCAGATGGTGGAGTTGCAGGGATTGGCTGCGGCCAGATTGGACTCCGTGAGCACTCCAGTCGGATTGTAGAGTATGAAGCTGCTCTTGTGGCTGTGGTAGTAGTTGACCTGGACTGGGCCGAGGTTGTGCAGGCTGCTCGTCTGCGTGCCCGAGAAGGTGTTGTCCG
>JAGCFD010000031.1 GCA_017650305.1 Bacteroidales bacterium
AGCACCCGTCCCGTGCAGTACGAGCGCGCCCTCTACGACCGCAACACCGACATCGTGGCCATTATGTACCCCTCGGCGGACTACCTCGCCCGCTACGCCCGCGAGCCGCAGAGCCGCCCGTTCATTATGTGCGAGTACGCGCACGCGATGGGCAACAGCTGCGGCGGCCTCTCCAACTACTGGGACACCATCTACCAATACCCGCAGCTGCAGGGCGGCTGCATCTGGGACTGGGTGGATCAGGGACTGCTGACGAAGGATGCGCAGGGCCGTGAGTTCTACGCCTACGGCGGCGACTTCGGGGAGAATATGCCCTCCGACGGCAACTTTTGCATCAACGGATTAGTGAACCCCGACCGCAAACCGCACCCGCAGCTGGCCGAAGTGCGGAAAGTCTATCAGCCCATCAAGATTGAGGCGGTGGATTGGCAGAAGTTGCAGTTTCGCATCATCAACCGATTCGATTTCAGCAACTTGGATGAATACACATTGCTGTATCGCCTGCGCCCGGATGTGGCGCGCGAGCCTGCCGTGCATCCCGAGGATTTCCTGCTGGTTCCTAAAGCGGAAGACAAACTGTGTGGCATTATTCCCATAGCGTTGGCTCCGCACGATACCGGCTATTTTGCCATGCCCCAGGAGATGGTTGAAGCAGTGCAGAGTTTGGGCACTGTTGCCCCAGGAAGGGACGTGATGGTTGATTTCTTCCTGTATAAAAAAAATTATTCTGAGGGGGCCTCTACCAATTTCCAAAAATTTCGTTTTTCAGGTCTTTCGGATAAAACAAATCCCCATCACGTGGTCGCTTACGAGCAGTTCAAGGTGTCGGTGCCGACGTTTGAGCGACGGGCCGCCAATTTTGGTTTCGTTACCGACAGCGTGACCTATCATTGGGAAGATTCCATGTTGATAGTCAAGGTTGGGAAGATAGAAATTGTGTTTGACGGCAAGGAGGGCCTCATTACCACCATCACAAAGGACGGCAAGCCCGTGGTGGTGGATGGTCCGCAGCTCAATTTCTGGCGGCCGCCCACCGACAACGACCGTGTGGATGGTCACGGCGAACTGCTCTGGCGCAGAATCGGACTCGACAATCTCACCTGGACTGTCGATAACATGAGCTTGAGCAATTGGAACAATGATCCTATTGTAAAACTTGAACGAACTGCAAGAAACGAGAACGGGGAGATTGTTTTCAGCACGTATGAGGATTATACGATCAGATGCAGCGGCGACATTCGGATTGATTACGATATTGTAAAAGAGAAGTGGGTGCCTTCGCTTCCTAAAATAGGTGTGCAGATGAAAGTCTCCAACGAGTTGGTCACCACGGAATGGGTAGGCTATGCGCAAGAAACTTACCCCGATCGTAAAGCATGCGGATTTGTGGGACATTATGAAGCCCCAATAGATGACTTGTTCCATCATTACGTGCGTCCACAGGCAGCGGGCAACCGCATGGAAACGAGTTATGTATCGCTCTTCAACGACATACACGAGCGAATGCTCTCTGCCAGACTTTGGAGTTGGTCTAGCCACGATAACGATCATTGTCAGTTCAGCATCTATCCTTACGATGATGAAAATATAGAACAAGCGAAACATACGAATGAATTGCAACGTAGAGGATACTATACTTTAAACATAGATTATGCCCAGTCCGGGTTGGGAACTGCCACTTGTGGTCCTGATGTTGCCGACCGAGATTTACTGAAGGGAGGGCGCACTACGTCTATGGAACTGCTCCTTCAACTTGGTGAAACCATGTTTTTCGAAGACTTCTTTGTGGACAATAGCAAGACGATGGAACCCTATTCCGCCAGATGCATCAATTTTGGTCAAAGAAGAGGGAAAGGACCTTCCTATACGTTAATCAGCAAGCCTACAGCACCTTACGATAAAGATGCCGACACCATCCTCGTTGACGAGAAGATCGGCAACCCCGCCAACTACCGCGAAGGATGGGTTGGCTACTTCGGAACACCGATGAAAGTGAAATGCCCCATAGGTGAGTGGGGCGTTAACGGTCGCGACTGCACCCCCGATTCGCTGACCCTCACCCTGAGTTTCGCCCACCATCCGTCACAGTGGGTGTTCCTGCCGCAGAAGGTGACGGTGGCCTACTCCAAGAACGGCCGGAAGTTCAGTCAGCCCGAGGAGATTGCACTGCCCATTGACCCGACGCTGGAGGTCAATAGTCAGCCCAAAGTTTACATCCTGCGCCACAAGATTCCGACCCAAAAGGTCAAATACATCCGTATCGTGGCCGAGCCGGTGGAGAAGCTGCCGGCATGGCACGCCGCCCCCGGCGAGAAAGCGTGGATAATGACTGACGAGATTAAGGTAAGTAGATAGTTGATGTTATTCTCCAAAACCCCGTAGGGGTTAAAGATTGATAGAAAAAGGGCGTTCGGTGAGTATTTATTCGCAGCGAGGGTATCGTGAGCGCTAAGAGTGTCGTGACGCCGCTGCGAAAGGGGAGGGTAAAGCGATGGCGTGGTTTAGCAGTTCTCTAACCAGTTGCTGACGTTCTCGAAGATCTGCTGCTCCACGTTCACAGCCGAAGCGGGCTCGAACTTCTCGCCCGTAATGTGCTCATAGAGCTCGACATAGCGTTTGGTGATGCTCTCCACCACCTCGGGCGTCATCTCGGGCACCTGCTGTCCCTCCTGACCTTGGAAGCCGTTGGCCATCAGCCACTCACGCACAAACTCCTTGGAGAGCTGCTTCTGCGGAAGACCTTTTTCAAAGTTCTCCGCATATTTGTCTGCATAGAAATAGCGGGAGGAGTCGGGGGTGTGGATCTCATCGATCAGGTAGATCTTGTCACCAGCCTTGCCAAATTCGTATTTCGTGTCCACCAGGATGAGACCCTGCTTGGCGGCAATCTCGGTGCCGCGCTCGAAGAGCTTCATGGTGTAGTCCTCGATGACGGCGTAGTCTTCCGGAGAGACCAATCCCTTGGCGAGGATCTCCTCCTTGGAGATGTCGGCATCGTGCTCGCCCTGCTCGGCCTTGGTGGTCGGGGTGATCAGCGGCACGGGGAACTTCTGGTTCTCGCGCATGCCCTCGGGCAGGATGTGGCCGCAGAGGTTACGACCGCCGTTCTTATAGAAACGCCAGGCGCTGCCGCACAGGTAGCCGCGCACGATCATCTCCACCGGAAATCCTTTGCACAAAACGCCCACCGTCACGCGCGGATCGGGGGTGGCTAATTTCCAGTTCGGACAGATGTCGGCCGTGGCATCCAAGAACTTGGCCGCTATCTGGTTTAAAATCTGACCTTTGCACGGAATGCCCTTCGGCAGGATCACATCAAAAGCCGAGATGCGGTCGGTGGCCACCATGGCCAAGACTTTGTCGTCAATGTTGTACACATCACGCACTTTGCCGTGATACACGTTCTTCTGTTTCGGAAATTCAAATTGGGTGTGGGTTAACGCTTCCATAAGATGTTGGTTTATTGGTAATGAAAGAATGGTTTGCAGTTATAAAAAAGAAAATGCGAAAATACATTTTTTGTCATATCCTTTTTCACCTGTCGTCCGAAAATCCATATTTTCCCCATATTGATATTTTCATTATTTTTGCAGCGGATTTTTTATTCCCTAAAATGGGTAAATTTGAAGACATAGGACCATACGATTTTGAAGGCACCAAAGCCGCGTATTTTCGCCTGATGGAGGATGCCCGTTTCCATGAGGCTGTGGCGAAGTGCCTCCCCGGGTATCCCATGCAAAGTCTTCGGGAGGTGTTGGATCAAGCACATTCGGTGTATGATATCCAACAGGGCTTCATCCGCAAAATCGTAGAGGTCTTCGTCAAAATCAGCACAAAGGGAGTCGCCTTGCAAGGCATTGAGCACCTGCCTGACGACAAAGCCTATCTGTTCATCAGCAACCATCGCGACATCACCTTCGATCCTGCCATGTTGGAGTATTATTTTTTCATCACCAACCGGCAGACCACCAAAATCTGCATCGGAAATAACCTGCTGTCCACCCCCTTGGTGGAGGAGTTGGGTCGCGCCAACAAGATGATCGTGGTGAAACGTGACAGCGCTGACATCCGCGAGCGTCTGGCCAACTTCCAGCAACTCTCGGAATATATCCAATACAGCCTTTTTGAGGAAAAGGAGTCTGTCTGGATCGCCCAACGCGACGGCCGCACCAAAAATGGGGATGACTATACCAAACAGGGTCTTCTCAAGATGATTACGATGGGGCATTCAAAAGATTTGCTGAAAACCATCAAAGCGATGAACATCGTGCCGATGACCATCTCGTATGAGTATGAGCCATGCGATGCTTTGAAGGCCCGCGAAGAGGCCATGAAAGAGTTGGGGCATTATGAAAAACAGCCGGGTGAGGATTTCAGCAGCATCAAACAGGGCGTCTTCCAGCAGAAAGGACGCGTGTCGCTGGTTCTGGGCACTCCGTTGAATGAGGAACTCGACCAAATAGACCCTGATTTGCATAACAACCTCAAATTGGATGCCGTATGCAAGTTGATTGATGGACAGATATATCAGAACTATCAACTTTATCCCAACAACTATATAGCCAATGATCTGTTGCATGATACGACTCGTTACGCAGAGTATTATAACGAAGAGGACAAACAAAGATTCCAAGAGTATCTGCAGCTGAAATCCGTGTGTCCGGATGTGTCACAAGAAAAGATGATGCACTATCTGCTGCGTATCTACGGCACGCCGGTGGACAACTATTATCATAAACCCATTCACGAACGTCAATAATTTTATACTATTATGGATGAGATACAACCCCCGTCGTCAATGAAAATTTTAATTATCCGGTTGAGTTCAATCGGGGATATTGTGTTGAC
The DNA here is from genome assembly GCA_017650305.1 of Bacteroidales bacterium. Taxonomy (GTDB): domain Bacteria; phylum Bacteroidota; class Bacteroidia; order Bacteroidales; family WCHB1-69; genus F23-D06. The sequence goes on from JAGCFD010000031.1 coordinate 4,849, forward strand.
GACCCCTGTCATCAGAGCAGTCAAAGAACAACTTCCACAAGTTGAATTACACTTTTTGGTTAAAGAATCAATGAAAGATGTGCTGGCATTTAATCCGCACATCGACAAGTTGCATCTCTACGACACTGAACATAAGAACGAAATCATCAAAGAACTGCATAAGGAGAATTTTGATGCCATAGTGGATTTGCAAAACAACCACCGTTCCCGTCAAGTGTGCCGCCGCCTGCACATTGCCCCATTGCGGCTGAAAAAACTTGACTTTAAAAAGTGGGTGTGCGTACGCATGAAACTCAACTTTTTGCCTGACACACATGTTGTGAACCGCTACTTCGATGCAGTGCGGATGTTGGGTGTGTATAATGACCACAAGGGTTTGGAATTCCATATCCCCGAAAGCGGAGTCTTCGATGAAGATGACTTTCCGATGGTTTTTGAGGATGGATTCGTTGCGGTGGTGATGGCAGCTGCCCACACTACCAAGCGCATCCCCAAAGACAAGGTGATTGAAATCGGCAGAATTCTGCATAAACCGGTAATGCTTTTGGGCGGTAAAGATGTTTCTAAGGTGGCCGAGGAGGTGGAAGATGCGCTGGGTGACCGCGCCTACAATGGCTGTGGCAAGTATTCGCTTTTCCAAACAGCTTCCATTCTGCAACAAGCCGACTGTGTCATCACAGGAGATACCGGTCTCATGCACATAGCAGCCGCTTTCCAAAAGCCCATTGCTGTGTTGTGGGGAAATACTATGCCGGAATTCGGAATGTATCCCTACATGCCTGGAAAGAGAACCCTCTTCCGGAATTTTGAAGTTTATCCCCTCGGATGCCGCCCCTGTTCTAAATTAGGTCACAAAAAATGTCCTCGTAAACACTTTAAGTGCATGCAGAAGATATCTTCTGTGGAGGTGGCTGAGTGGGTGAATAAATTCTAAAAAACGTAGTTGATGAAAACCCTTCAAGATCCTATCACGATACAAGGAAACGCCTGCTTTCTTTCCGATATGCATTTTGCCGTTCCTGCTAATGACGACAGCCGCTTTCGGGAGGAATTGATGGTGCAGTTTCTTCGTCAAAAGGAGGAGATGATACAGCATCTTTTCTTGTTGGGCGATGTGTTCGACTTTTGGTTTGAATACCAGGATGTGATGCCGAAGGGCTATTTCAAACTCTTTAACACACTCTACGAACTTCGTTGCAAAGGTGTCCAGATTTACTATTTCACAGGAAATCACGACATGTGGCTTCAGGATTTCTTTCCGGAACAGTTAGGCTGTCAGGTCTTTCAAGATCCCCAACTGTTTGTAATAAACGGCAAGCAGTGTGTGGTGGGTCACGGTGACGGCCTTGGAGGCAAACAATGGGGTTATCGGTTTATAAAGTCTGTATTCGCTTTTAAGCCTAATCAATTTGTTTATAGTATGTTGCATCCGCGCATATCCTTTGGCATAGCAAGATTTTTCTCTCATAAGAGTAGAATGTCCCATCAGCAGGAAGAACTTGTTTTCCGCGATGAGGATGAACCGCAAATCCGTTATGCCCGACAAGTGCTGCAGACGAACTCTATCGACTATTTCATTTTTGCCCATCTCCACTATGCTCATCGTTATCAGTTAACGGAAAAAACTGTCTATTTCAACTGCGGAGATTGGCTTGCTCATAAAGATTATCTTATTTTCAATCAGGAGGATAAAGAACCAGTCCTCTGTAATTTTAACGAAGAATTGCACAATGAATAACATACCCGAAAACCATAAAGCAGGTTTTGTCAATATTATTGGAAACCCCAATGTGGGGAAAAGCACGCTGATGAATCAGCTGGTGGGGGAGAAAATCTCCATCATGACATCTAAGGCACAAACTACCCGTCATCGTATCAAGGGTATTGTGAACGGAGAAGACTTTCAAATAGTCTATTCGGATCTTCCGGGGGTGCTTGATCCAGCCTATATGATGCAGAAGATGATGATGCGTTTTGTGGTGGATTCTCTCCAGGATGCGGATATCATACTCTATCTTGTGGAGTGTAATGAGACAAAATATAACGAGGAATTAATAAAGAAGATCAAGGAGCTTGGAAAGCCTATCATTTTGATAATAAACAAGATTGACAAATGTACAGAGGAGCAGGTCCAGGCGGCACGAGCCGAATGGAGCCAGGTGTTTCCCGAGGCCGATGTCTTTGCCATCTCTGCCCTTCAGCGTCTGAATGTGGATGCCCTTTGTGCCCGAATCATAGAGTTGTTGCCATTGTGCCCGCCCTATTTTCCTAAAGATGCTCTGACCGATCGTCCGATGCGCTTCTTTGTGTCAGAGTTGATTCGCGAGCAGATTCTCCTCCAGTATCAGAAGGAGATACCATACAGCGTGGAGGTGGTGGTGGACAGCTACAAGGAGGATGACCAGATGGTTAGAATCGGCACCACCTTATATGTTGAACGCGAAACCCAAAAGGCCATCATTATTGGTAAAAAAGGAACCGCTATCAAAAAGTTGGGTACAGAGGCAAGGATGGCTATAGAGGATTTTCTCCAGAAGCATATCTTCTTGGATATCTCAGTGAAGGTGTTGAAAGATTGGCGTAACAACGAATTGCAGATGCGCCGGTTCGGATACGATTACGGTGATTAGAAGGTTCCGGGTTTCTCACCATTTAGAATGTCCACAATGTGCATGACCTCGATTTCCACATTGTGTGCCGTTTTGTAAGCGTCAATCATTTGCAAACAGTGGATGTCTGTGGAGGTGATATACTCTGCACCCATTTGGTATGCCTGTTCCACAATCTGTCCGGTGAGGCCTTCGGCGACGGTGGGGTTGTCCATGGCAAATCTTCCATTTGCGCCGCAGCAGGTGGTCTGGTCGGGAGATGTCAGCAGATCCAAACCCTTGGTGTTGGAGAGAAGGGTTTCTGGAGCATCATTCTGAGGGTATAGATTCCTTGCCGAACAGGATTTGAAATAATAGACCCGATGGTTGAACACATTGCCAAGACATTCAATCTTTCGGATGTTGACGATGTAGTCACATATCTCGAATATGTTGCGGCTGAAGTCCTGTAATTCGTATGCGGAGTTGCGTCCGGCCAGCATCTTTTTGTAGTGCTTTTTCATAAAACCTGCACACCCGCAATCGGGGACCACAATATGGGTTTTGGAGCGCAGGATATCCACCACTTGTCCGCCAAGCTGGATGGCGTAATCCTTGTTCCCCTCCATCAAAAATCTCCGTCCGCAGCATGTCAACTCATTGAAATATTGGCAATGAAGTCCAATGTTTTCCAAGACTTGACGCATGCTATATGCACTGTCAGGTTGGAACATGTCCATCTGACAAGGTATGAAGATGCTGACAATATTTTCTGTTTTCTCGCTCATGAGAGAAGAATTAGGAACCACACTTGGAATCACCGCAGTTGGAACAGACCAGACAACCCTCTTTAAACTCTAACGTGTCCACATGTCCGCACTTTGGACAGACAACGCCTTTTTGTTTTGTTCCGTCTTGGATGAATTTTTTCAGGGCACGGCAAACGCCGTTTCTCCAAGAGTTGATACTTTCCTGGCGGAAGTTGAGGCTGGAGATGATGTTGACGATGTTGAGGATTGGGATGCCATTGCGAAGCAGCGCTGAGGTAAACTTGGCATAGTTCCAGAACTCTTGGTCGAAACAACGGTCGAGACCGCGAAGCAGCACCTCATAACCTGCCTTGTCATAGTATTTGAAGTCGTACGTCTTGGTGCCGTCTTCATGTCTGTTCTTGATGATGATGCCGTGCTCCACCCATTTGGGAAGGAGGAAGTGCTCGTCGCCGGTTTTGCCCGTAAAGATTTCGTACGGTTGTCCGTTGTAGATGCCGATATAAGCCACCCAATCTTCGTTGTTGTTCTTGAAATGGATGATATCTGCTTGTAACTCTTTGGGTCGTTTGAAGTTCTTGGGTGTGGTTTTCTCCTCTTTTTTCGGAGTGATACTGTTCAAGACACCATCACGAGAGCCTTCTCTGTAGACCGTCAGACCCTTGCAGCCGCACTGCCATGCTTTCATGTACAAGTCGGCGACCGTCTGCTCGGAGATGTCGCTTGGCAGATTGACGGTGACAGAGATGGAGTGGTCAACCCACTTTTGCACGGAGCCTTGCAGTTCCACCTTCTTGATGTAGTCTGTGTCAGCGGCCGTGGATTTATAGTAAGGAGATTGTTCCACAAGATTTTGGATTTCCTTCTCATCCATGTTTTGCATCTGCTCAAGGGTATAACCCTTTGTTTCAGCCCAAACGACAAATTTCTGGTGGAAGACCATGTACTCTTCGAATTGGTCTCCCATAGAGTCCTTGACGATATTCTTGGAGATGTTGATGTCGTTGGGGTTGATTTTGCGGCGGCGTTTGTACACCACGTTGAAAGCGGGTTCGATGCCGGAAGTTGTCTGGGTGCAGATGCTCACGCTACCTGTCGGGGCGATGGTGAGCAGTGCGATGTTGCGGCGGCCGTAGCGTACCATGTCGTCGTATAACTTCGGATCAGACTGACGGATACGCTGGATGAACGGGTTGTGTCCCTCTTTAATGCAGCTGTAAACTGGGAAGGCGCCACGCTCTTTTGCCATGTTCACGGAGGAACGGTAGGCGGCCAAGGCCAGTTGTTTGTGCACTTCCGTGGAGAAGGCATTGCCCTCGTCAGAACCGTAGCGGATGTTCAAAGCGGCCAGCATGTCACCCTCAGCCGTGATGCCTAAGCCGGTACGACGACCCTTCAACGACTGGTTGCGGATCTTCAGCCAAAGGTTGCGCTCAACCGTCTTCAAGTCGTCACTTTCCGGATCGCTCTCGATCTTTTCCAGAATACGGTCGATTTTTTCCAATTCCAGGTCGATAATGTCATCCATCAAGCGTTGGGCGCATTGCACATGTTGACGGAAAAGAGACATGTTGAAACGTGCGTTCTCTGTGAACGGATTCTCCACGTAACTGTAAAGGTTCATGGCAATAAGACGGCAGCTGTCGTAAGGACAGAGCGGTATCTCACCGCACGGGTTGGTGGAGATGGTTCTGAAACCTTCGTCAGCATAGCAGTCTGGCACAGACTCGCGGCGAATGGTGTCCCAGAAAAGTACGCCGGGCTCGGCGGATTTCCATGCATTGTGGATGATCTTGTCCCACAGCTTGGAGGCGTCTATCTCTTGAGTTACTTTCGGGTTGGAGCTTTCAACCGGGTATTGCTGGACGTAAGGAGTCTTGTTTTGTGCGCATTTCATGAACTGATCGTCAATACGGACAGACACATTGGCGCCCGTCACCTTTCCTTGCGTCATCTTGGCGTCGATGAATTTCTCGGAATCGGGATGTTTGATGGAGATGGTGAGCATCAAGGCACCGCGCCGACCGTCCTGGGCCACTTCGCGGGTGGAGTTGGAGAAGCGCTCCATGAAGGGAACCACGCCCGTGGAGGTCAAGGCACAGTTCTGTACGTGACTGCCGGAAGGACGGATGTCAGACAAATCATGTCCAACACCACCGCGCCGTTTCATCAACTGCACCTGCTCCTCGTCCATGCGGATGATGCCGCCGTAGGAGTCGGAATTGCCAGAATTGCCAATCACAAAGCAATTGGACAAGGAGACAATCTGGTCGTTGTTGCCGATACCAGCCATCGGACTTCCCTGCGGAATGATGTATTTGAAATGATCGAAAAGTTGGAAAATCTCCTCCTCACTCATCGGATGTATATAACGACGTTCAATGCGGGCAAATTCGCGTGCCATACGACGATGCATGTCCTCAGGAGTACGCTCCAACAATTGGCCGTTTTTGTCCTTCAAGGCATACTTGTCAATCCAGACACCAGCGGCCAGCTCGTCACCACCAAAATAACGTACTACATCGGGAAGAATCTCTTGCTTGGTGTAGATTCTTCTCTCTTGCACTTCTTCCACTTTGTCACTGGGAACCTGTGCTTCCTTGTACGCTTCTTGCTGCAAAGACTGATGCATGTTCTGCTCCCGCAGTTGTACCAACGACGGTTTGGCCTGTTTGTCAGTGGTCATTACATCGTCAGCCACGTTGTCTTCAAATCCGAAAAGAGATAAATCATTACTCATACGCTTCCGTAGGTTTAAAAAAATACTACCAAATCACAAAAAGTTGGCAATGTCTCCAAGAATGGTATATAAGAGAAAGTATCTTATAGGTTAATGGTTTGAGTTGCAGGCAATTGCCGTTCTTTTCCGATGAAACTCATCAGGCTGCTAAAATATAAAATTGGCGCGTATAAAGTTCATCAAAAGTGCCATTTAATATCAACAAAATGACGTTGATAAATTTTCTTTTTGATTATAAGACAAATAAAAAAAAGACGCATAAAATGCGCCTTTTTTTGTTTGAATATTCATTTTTTTTCATATTCAAATTATGATTTAATAGTAAAAATACTCTCTCCGGAAAGAGTGGAATCTATACGTTTTAATAGGTTTTGAAGGGTGTTTCCAGGACCTGTTTCAACGAAGATTTTGGCGCCATTTTCCGCCATTTTCTGTATACTTTGGGTCCATAATACAGGGTGCGTCAATTGTATCAGCAGGTTTTGGCGGATTGTCTCCACCTCGGTCTCTGGATTTGCCGATACATTCTGATAGACAGGACAATAGGGTTTGTTGAAGGGCGTCTTTTCCACTGCCTCCGCCAATTGTTTTCGGGCCGATTCCATAAGCGGGGAGTGAAAAGCACCTTCCACATTGAGAGGTATGAACAATCTTGCACCGGCTTCTCTCAAACGCGCCTCTGCCATATTCAGTCCCTCCAGGCTGCCGGAGATGACAATCTGTTGCGGACTGTTAAAATTGGCGGTGACAACCACTTCTTCGGAAATGGAGGCGCATATTGCTTCGATTTTGGCAGGATCGAATTTTAAAACAGCCGTCATGCCGGACTTTTGCTGTTGGCAGCATTGGTGCATGGCTTCAGCACGGCGGGCGACAAGGTTGAGCGCATCCTCAAATTGTAAGGCTCCGCTGACGGTCAAGGCGGTATATTCGCCCAACGAGTGCCCTGCAACCATGTCGGGTTTGCGGTTTGCCAAGCATCGGTAGGCGATATAAGAGTGGAGAAAAACCGCAGGCTGAGTCACTTTGGTGTCTCGCAGATCCTCTTCGCTGCCATGAAACATGATGTCGGAGAGGGGAAAGCCCAAAAGTTCATCTGCCTGGGCAAAAAGATCCCGGGCCAAATCGAAGCGGTCGTACAGATCTTTCCCCATGCCGCAATACTGCGCCCCTTGTCCTGGGAAAATATAGGCAAGGCTCATAATGCAAATGCTTTTTTCAGCAGATCTATACAATCTAATTTCTCCCAAGTGAAGAAGGTGACCTCTTTCCCGTTTATCGTTCTGGTGAAATAGTCACGTCCGAAATGGCCATATCTTGCCGTCTCTTGGTAGATGGGATTCTTGAGCTGATAACGTTCGATGATGCCATACGGGGTGAGGTCGAAAGTCTTTTCAATGACGCGGGCGATTTCACCGTCGGTCATGTTCACTTTGGCAGTACCGTAGGTGTCGATGTAGATGCCCACCGGTTCGGCGCGGCCGATGGCGTAGCTGAGTTGCACCAGCACCTGGTCGCAGATGCCCGCGGCCACCATGTTCTTGGCAATGTGGCGAGCGGCGTACGCGGCGGAACGGTCCACCTTGGAGGGATCTTTGCCGGAAAAGGCGCCACCGCCATGCGCTCCGCGACCACCGTATGTGTCCACGATGATCTTTCGCCCCGTCAGACCGGTGTCGCCGTGCGGTCCGCCAATCACAAAGGAACCCGTGGGATTGACATATAAATGATAGTCATCGCCAAAGAGTTTGCGCACCTTCTCGGGACAGCTCTCGATTACCCGGGGAATCAGATGTTCGCGAATGTCTTCTGCAATACGTTCAGAAGTGAGTTTCTCGCCTTTATAGTCTGGATCATGTTGCGTGGAGAGCACAATCGTGTCAATGCGCTCCGGCTGATGGTTGTCAGAATACTGTACGGTAACCTGTGATTTGGAGTCTGGGCGCAGATAGGGCATCAAGTCGGTTTTTTTGCGGATTTCGGCCAACTCCTGCACAAAACGATGGGCCAACTCTATTGGCAGCGGCATGTAATTGTCCATCTCGTTGCAAGCGTAGCCAAACATAATGCCTTGGTCGCCAGCTCCTTGCTCTTTTGCGTCTGTGCGCTCAACACCCTGGTTGATGTCGGGTGATTGACTGTGGATGGTGGAGATGACACCACAGGATTTGTAATCAAACTGATAGTCGCTCTTGTTGTAGCCCACCTCCTTAATCACGCCTCTAACTACGTCGTCGATAGAGACATAGGCCTCGGTCTTCACCTCACCGGCGCAGACCACCAGACCTGTTGTTACTAAGGTTTCGCAAGCCACTTTGGATTCCGGATCCTGCTGTAAAAAAGCATCCAGCAAAGCGTCTGAAATTTGATCACACAATTTGTCAGGGTGTCCTTCAGATACTGATTCAGATGTGAACAGATAGCTCATAATTAACTTTTTTAATGGTTAATACTAAAAATAAAACTACTGAAAACGGGGCTGAATCTGAATGGTTTAGCATTTTTTTGTGTGGTTGCAATCATAACAAATCCGTCCACGTTTTCGGGCGGCAAAAATACAATATTTTATAATATAATGGGGCTTTATTTTTTTTCAAAATAAAAAAGGAGATTATATACCTGATGGCACAAATGTGATGGTGAAAACAAAACCTCTTTGTTTGAGATTTCTTTGCAAAAAGAAACATTGAGCTTTATTATAAGTGTCAGTCTGTTAAGCAATTATAATCTTCAACTTTTCTCTTCTATATAACTAGAATCCTTGTTATTTCTCATGTCCGTTTGAATATTTCAATGAGAACTTGATAGAAAAGTTACAAAAGATCAAGCCGACATGAAAT
>JAGCFD010000032.1 GCA_017650305.1 Bacteroidales bacterium
CCCGGCCACCGAGATGATTGCCATCGCGGTGAGCGACGCCAACATCATGATCACGGACGTGGAGGTGTACAATGTGTATGGCCAGGTTGTAGAGACGTTCCATGGAACGTCTCTACAGGGACGCGCCACCCTCAACGTCAGCGGCCTGGCCGATGGCATGTACTATGTGCGTGTCACGACCGACAATGGCGTGGTGACGAAGAACTTCGTGAAGAGGTAATCCGGCTATTAGCCATTGGCTATTAGCTATTAGCAAGCGTGCGGCTTCGGGCAACCGGAGTCGCACGCTTTTTTTTAGTTGTCGGTGATCAGTTGTCAGTTAGCAGTTAGAAGTTTGTAGTTAGAAGTTAATAGTTGGAAGTTAGCAGTTAGAAGTTGAGGTTTATGCGATGAAGTGCGGTGCTCCTTCTAACCAATTAACCAATTAACCCATTAACCTATTAACATACTAACCTATTAACCTCCTAACCTTCTAATCGTCTAATCGTCTAATCGCATAATCGTCAAATCGACAGTTAGCAATTAAGGGTAGGGCGATGAAGCGCGGTGTCCCTATTAACCTTCTAACCTCCTAACCTCCTAACCTCCTAACCGAAAATGTGTGCTGTCGTCACCTTGCCTCCGCGAAGTTAGGAGCTGCGGGACGCCAGGCGCTCCTTCACTTGAGCACTCGTGAAGGTCAAAAGTGGTAATTATGAAATTTTATTTTCTATGAAAAGAAACATTGAAATAAAAAATTGTATTTTTGCGACAGGTAATTACACTGAATATCGATACTGATTGTGCATTCGAAATTTGTTTAACAATATATTTTTTTAATCACTAATCTGAACTGGTATGAAAAAACGATTACTTTTTCTTTTAGTGGCATTTGTGATGCTGTTAATGAACGGTTTTGCGCAGAACAACTGTAATGCGCCTACGGGGTTGACAGCGTCTAAACATGCCCCGGAGTGGAATAATATTCTGCTCAACTGGAATGCCATAGTGGATTCCACCCAACAAGACATTATGTGGTCTACGACTACCTTCTCCACCAGAATTGGTGCGGATGCTGCAGCCGACTTTATCGGTGCAGTGCGCTTTGAACCATCTGATCTCTCCTCGTATGCAGGTCGTTACCTCACATCGGTAACGTTTGTGCCTGGTGAGGATCAGACCATCTGCCAGTATTCTGTCGTGGTGTGGCAGGGTGGAAGTGTGACCAATGATTCTGTTTTTGATCCTGGCACGATGCTGGTGAATCAGCTCATCACGACCCCGTTGTCACTTAATGTCCTGAATACAGTGCTTCTTGACACGGCTCTCTTGATTGATGTCACGCAAGAGTTGTGGATAGGCATTCGCTGTAACACCACCGCAGGTTTCCCGCTTGGTGCCAGCGGCAACGGTGTGGTGCACAACAAGGGTGAACTGATTCGCTTCGGGAACACCTGGGAAACGCTCACTGCTTCCGAACTTACCGACTATAACTGGATTGTCATCGGACATCTGCAGACATCCGACAACATCCTTTCCAGCTACAATCTTTATCGCGACAATGCACTTTTGGCATCCGTCGGTGCCACCTCTTATCTTGATTCTGTGCCGAATGGCGTATATACCTACAGTCTGACAGCCCAATATGCCAGCGGCTGCGAATCCAACCCTCTTTCCCTGACTGTCTCGATGGAAGACAACCCCTGTGCCGACTGTCTGGATTCCGTGATTGTGAACGGCGGGGGCTCCACGAATTCTGACTATCTGTTGCCACTCAACACGTTCTATAACTATTCTTTCTCCGAACAAATTTATACCACGGCGGAATTGGGTACCATCGACGGCGCCATCAACTGCATCTCTTTCCAATATATCTATGGGACAGCGCAAACTAAGAACATCGTGGTTTACATGGGCAACACCAACAAGAGCAGCTTTAGCGGCAACGATTGGGTCCCTGCCAGCCAGATGTTCCAAGTGTTCAGCGGTACAGTGAACTTTACCAATGCCGGTCCAGACAACTGGGTGAACATCCCGTTTGACGTACCTTTCGAGTATGACGGCAGCAGTAATATTGTAGTAGCTGTGCTGAACAACACAGGTAGCTATGTCACCAGCTCCAACCCCACTTTCAATGTGCATTCCGCATCCGGAAAGAGTTTGTATCTTTATAACGACGGCAGTCCATACAATTTAAACAGCCTTTCATCCGGTACGGTAGGGTCAATCCGTAACAATATCCGCTTCCTCATTGGTGAGCCGATCACCTGCCCGATGCCCACATATTTGACGGTCAGCGATGTTACCAACGAAAGTGCCACCATCTCCTGGCATTCCAATCTGACAAGCAACGGTTATGAGCTGGTCATCGTTCCTGAAGGCAGTACGCTGAACAATGAGACCTCTATCACGTTGAGCGATACCTTCTATGTGGCTAACCAATTGACTCCGAATACGAACTACACTGTTTACCTTCGCGCTGACTGTGGAGAAGATAATAGTAACTGGAACATGCAAACGTTCAAGACGCTGTGCTCTCCGACAGCACAACTTCCCTATGTGATGAACATGGATGGCTTTGGCACGGGCTCCGGTACCATTCCTGATTGTTCTGAAGTTGGCATTGGCACGGGCTATACCTCTTATCCCTACCTGAGTAGCTCATACCATCATTCCGGCAATGCCGCTCTGTACTTCTACTCCTACACGCCAAATTCCTCCATGATTCGCTTCCAGGGCCTCGATCTGACTGCTAATACCGAATCGCTGATTATGAGCGCATGGCTCTATAAGACCAGCGCTGGTTACGGTAGAATGGATTTCGGATATATGACGGATCCGACAGACTTCAATACCTTTGTCTTGGTGAAAAGCACCTATGCTTCCGATTTCAATACCAGCCAATGGACTGAATTCAAGTTTGCCTTGCCGGAATCAGTTAATGGCCAGATTATCTACCCGACGCTCTATGCTCCGTATGCTCCCGGTAGTTATTCCGACTATGTATATGTAGATGATGTGACCATAGAGGTTGGACAGACCAGTTGTATGGCACCGCATAATCTGCAATTCAGCAATGTGGGAGGCAGCTCCGCATTGGCCAGCTGGACTCCCGATGTGACCACTCCAGGTACAGCTACCTATCATCTGGAATATTCTGAGGCCGGTATGGAAAACTGGCAGACTTTGACCACTACGGCAAATTACGCTCTGATTGGTGGCCTTACCCCACAAACGAGCTATGAGGTGAGATTATATGTTGAGTGTGACATCAGCGACTATAGCGACACGTTGACTGCTACATTTGTCACGAACTGTCTTGCCGGTGGCGAGATTGCCATCGGAAACGGTACGAGCACCAACTCATATCTGCCCTCTTACGGATTCTATAATTACAGCTATACACAGCAGATCTTCCTTGCCAGCGAGTTTAATGGTCCTACAGCTCTAACTTCAATTGCCTTTGACGCTTCCGCCATTGCAATCCAGCGTACATACAAGATCTATCTGATGCATACCACAGCGACCACCGCCGACAGCTGGTTGCCTACCTCTTCCGCTGTCTTGGTATATAGTGGCAATCAACAGCTGACTACGGGATGGAACACCTTCAACTTTACGACCCCATTTGCTTATAATGGCGTTGACAACTTGGCGGTTATTGTTATTGACGAGACAGGCAGTTATGCCAGCGGTAATTCTTGGATGTCGCACACGACTACCGGTACGTTGGCCAAGTACATCTACCAAGATAGCTCTCCGTATAGTATCAACTCCACACCGAGTAGTGGTTCTTCAAGCACAACCAACAGCCGTGCCAATGTGATTTTCGGTGGTAACTGTGATTCTACTGCCACTTGTGTCGCACCAAATGTGGTGGTTACAGGCTATTCCGACCAAGAAATCAGCCTCGCATGGGTTGCCGGCGACCAAGAAAATTCCTGGGAGCTGGAGTATAAGTCTGCCGACACTACAGCCTGGACCAATGTGGGCATTATAACCGATAATAGCTACACCTTCACAGGCTTGGCATCCAACACGAACTACCAGTTCCGTTTGAGAAGTGTCTGCTCCTCCTCCGAGTTCAGTAACTGGGCTACAGCTACCGCCTTCACGGTGTGCGACTACATCACCGTCCCCTATAGCCAGAACTTTGAGTCTGCCACGGGTAGCGGCTCGACCCACTACCTTGACTGCTGGTTCCGCGGCACCAACAACTCCTCGACCTATCCCTACACGAGCTCCTCGTACGCCTCTTCCGGCACCTATTCCCTCTACTTCTATGGTACTTCCACCTATTATTGCTATGGTGCAACCCCGCGCTTCGACGATTCCGTGGTGATGGATAGCCTTCAGGTGAATTTCAACGTCTATGCCTCCACCTCTGGCTATTGCATTGAGATGGGTGTTATGTCCGATCCTACGGATTATACTACCTTCGTTCCTGTAGGTATGTACACCGTGCCGATGGCTGGCGTATGGGGCAACTGCGAAATCACAACAGCTAACTATTCCGGCAATGGACATTATCTGGCTTTCAGAATACCACAATGGGGCTCCTCCTATATCTATCTCGATGACGTTGAGGTTAACTACCTGAACCCCTGCGCTCATCCGACGAATATTACCCTGCAGAATGTGACACCAAACGAGGCCACAATCGGCTGGACCAGCAACTCAGACGAGTGGGAGTATGTCTATGGCCTTACAGGCACTGTGGATTTGGAGACTGCTACCCCAGATGTGGTGTTTACCAATTCCGCAACGATTACGGGTCTGCAGCCACAGACAACCTACGATTTCTATGTGCGTAGCATCTGTTCAGGTATTGGTGAGAGCAACTGGAGCTCCATTACCTTCACAACGGAATGTGTCTCCATTGATTTGTTGCCCTACACACAGAACTTTGACTCTATGACTACAGCCACCTCCAATACCACTTCAGGATACAGCAACCTGAGCAATTGTTGGCACGCGCACAACAATGGAACGAGCTATTCTTCCTATCCTTATGTCTATTACAGCTCCACCTACGCTTCCAGCGGAAGCTATAGTTTGCGATTCTATAGCTATACATCCTCGGCTTACGATGACCAATATGCTATTCTGCCTTCTATTGATACGAATCTCTACCCGCTCAACTCACTGCAGCTGACCTTTGACGCGGCCCGCTATTCCACCTCCTATCCTTTCTGTTTGATTGTGGGCGCAATGACGGGCACGGATGTCAACACCTTCCAGCCGATTGATACGGTACTGATCAACAGTGGTGGCACCAATTACGACATGCAGATCATCTTCCTCAGCAACTTTACTGGCACGGGCGATCGTCTTGCTCTGATGGCCCCGAAGAACATCGGCAACTTTGTGCCTGGAGCATACTACAACGAAGGCCATGTTGACAATCTGGTACTCTCCTTGGCTCCTACATGTCCGCAGCCTACGCATTTGACCGTGAACAACGTGACGGAGACTTCCGTGACACTGGGATGGACCGAGAATGGTACTACTTCCAGCTGGATTATCGAATACGGCCCGCAAGGCTTTACTCCAGGCAATGGTACTGAAGTCCAAGCCAACAGCAACCCGTTCACTGTCGACAACCTCTCCGCTGCTGTCGCTTACCAATTCTACGTGAAGGCTGACTGTGGCGCTGGCGACGAGAGCCCGCTGACGGGTCCTGTCATGGCCACTCCAGGCTCCTACAATATGCCTTCCACGGGCAATAATACCATCACTACCTGTGCTATGGTTATCTATGACGACGGCGGTCCTACCGGCGACTACAGCAATAGCTGCGATTCGTATCTGACCATCAACCCGGCCACTCCAGGCAACCTCATTTCCATCCATGGTACCTCCACCACGGAGAGCGGTTATGACTACCTTTACATCTACGATGGTACTGGCACTAACGGCACCCTGCTGGGAACATACGACGGCAGCAGCCTGACGGTTCCTGAGTTGACCTCCACTACGGGCCCGTTGACTATCTATTTCCACTCTGACGGCAGTGTCCCGTACGCTGGCTTCGAACTGATTGTGACCTGTGTCTCCAACACCTGTCCGGCTCCGACCAACTTGACGGTCAGCAATATTGGCAACACTTCTGCTACAGTATCCTGGACGCCAACTGGCACCGAGACCTCCTGGAATGTGCAGTACAAGACTGCTTCCGCCAGCAACTGGCAAAGCGCCACGGCCAATGCTACCTCCTATACGATGACGGGCCTCACGCCAGGCACCGCATACCAAGTGAAGGTACAGGCAAACTGCGGCGCTGGCAACGAGAGCGCATGGACGAACCCCGTCTCCTTTACGACTGCCAACGAAGACACTCCGACCTGTCCGGCCCCGACCAACCTGACCGCCGTGCTGGGCGAAAGCCACACGACCGTCATCCTGAACTGGCAGCAGGAGCCCAACACCGCCAATGAATGGCAGGTCAACTACCGCCAGACCACGGAGAACACCTGGAGTACGGTCACGGCCAACGCCACGACCTACACCTTGACCGACCTCGTGGCCAACGTGACCTACGAGTTCAAGGTGGAGGCCCACTGCACCAACGGCTTGACGAGCGACGCTTCCAACACCGTCTCCATCCAGACCGACGATGTGGGTGTCCAGAGCTGGTTGGAGAAGAGCGTGACGCTCTATCCGAACCCGGCCACCGAGATGATCGCTGTTGTAGTTAGTGACGCCAACATCGCGATCACGGGCGTGGAGGTGTACAATGTGTACGGCCAGATCGTAGAGACGTTCCATGGAACGTCTCAGAACCGCGCCACGATCAACGTCAGCGGCCTGGCCGACGGCATGTACTATGTGCGAGTCACGACCGACAATGGCGTGGTGACGAAGAACTTCGTGAAGAGATAAAATCTGGCTATTAGCCATTAGCTATTAGCTGTTAGCTAGCGTGCGGCTTCGGGAAACCGGGGGCGCACGCTTTTTTTAGTTGGCAGTTGGCAGTCGTCAGTTAGAAGTTAGGAGTTAGAAGTTATCAGTTGTCAGTTGAGAGTATAAGCGATGATGTGCGGTGGCGCTTTTAACCTTTTAACCTTCTAACCTTTTAACCCGTTAACCACCTAACCTTCTAATCGTCTAATCGCATAATCGCATAATCGCATAATCGTCTAATCGACAGTTGTCAGTTAAGAGTATGAACGATGATGTGCGGTGGCGCTCCTAACCTTTTAACCTCCTAACCTTCTAACCCGTTAACCACCTAACCAAATAATTGCCCCCGCAATTCAAGGGGATTCCGCCCATCTGCGATGTGCGGAATGGAGGAGCGCAGCCGGGGTGGGCTACAGGTGAGGGCGGCGGCGCACGTGACGAGGCTTAAGGTACGTATCACCTGCCGCCGCCCTCTTATTAACCCCCTGATTAGCGTCGTGCCCCGCCATTCCGCCGCTCCTCAAGAGCAGCGGAACCTCCCGCCTATCGGTACTCGTTGTCCGCGGCGGAACCCCCTGCCCAACGGCACGCATCGTCTTTGCTCCTCAAAAAATAAAAATGATTGATTGTGTGTGCGTTTCAAAAAAATGTTATCTTTGCACCCCGTATTCATCACTGCTAAAAGCTTTTAATTATGAAAATCGGTTTTGATAACGGGAAGTATCTGAAAATTCAATCAGAACACATTAAAGAGCGTATCGCTCAATTTGGTCACAAGCTTTATTTGGAATTTGGCGGGAAACTGTATGACGATTTCCATGCCAGTCGTGTGTTGCCTGGTTTCCAACCTGATAGTAAACTGCGGATGCTGACGCAGTTGCAGGATGATGCTGAGATTGTCATCGTTATCAGTGCCGTTGATATTGAAAAGAACAAGATCCGTGGCGATTTGGGTATCACTTACGATGAGGATGTGCTTAGACTTCGGGATATCTTCATGGATCGCGGTTTTTTAGTCAGTGGGGTGGTGATTACGCATTACAACGGCCAGGCCAGCGCGATGGCCTATCGCCAACGCCTGGAGCGTTTGGGCATAAAAGTCTATTATCATTACCTTATCGAAGGCTATCCCACCAACGTGGATCTTATTGACTCGCCCGATGGTTTTGGCAAAAATGAATACGTGGAGACTTCCCGTCCGTTGGTGGTAGTGACGGCCCCTGGCCCCGGTAGCGGAAAAATGGCCGTCTGTTTGAGCCAACTCTATCAAGAGAATCAGCGCGGTATCAAGGCCGGTTATGCAAAGTTCGAGACGTTTCCCATCTGGAATCTGTCGCTGAAACACCCCGTGAATATTGCATACGAGGCTGCCACCGCCGACCTCGATGACGTCAACATGATAGACCCATTCCATCTGGAAGCCTACGACAAAATGGCTGTCAATTATAACCGCGATATTGAGATCTTCCCAGTGTTGAATGCTATTTTTGAAGGTATCTATGGCGAAAACCCTTATAAATCACCGACCGACATGGGTGTGAATATGGCCGGTTATTGTATCTCGGACGACGAGGTGTGCTGTGAGGCTTCCAAAGACGAGATTATTCGCCGTTATTTCACGGCCCTTTGCAATGTGGTGGACGGAAAGAGCACCGAACAGGAGGTTAACAAGATCTCTTTGTTGCTCAAGCGTGCCCAGGTCACAACTGAGGACCGCAAGACCATCATCGCGGCGCGTCAACGCAAAGAGGAGAGTGGGGTAGCCTCGTCCGCTATTGAACTGGCCGACGGCACCATCATCACCGCCAAGACCAGCCCGCTCTTAGGACCTAGCGCTGCATTGCTGCTGAATGCAACCAAATACCTGGCCGGCATCGACCATAGTGTCAAGCTGATTCCGCAGGCCATGATAGAACCCATCCAAGACACCAAGGTCAACCTGCTGCACGGTCACAACCCGCGGCTGCATACCGACGAGGTGCTGGTGGCCCTTTCCATACTCAGCCTGAACGATGCAAACTGCCGCAAGGCTCTGGAGGTTCTTCCGCAACTCAATGGTTGTCAAGCTCATACCACTGTCATGCTGAGTGAAGTGGACCACAAAATCTTCAAAAAACTGGGCATTGGCCTCACCTGTGAGCCTGTGAAGAAGACAAAGTAGTGGCTTGCCCGGGTGTGTGTCTGCTGACGTTCTGTCAGTCGGTTCACTACAAGTAAGATATCTTGTTACATATTGTCTTTTGCTTCAACGCAAATGCGTGAGGCACTGGTGGAAATGGATATAGGATTGTCCGTGCGCTGTGTTCGGGATTGAAAAATTCCGATTTTTTTTGCAAATTATTTTTTTCTTTGTTCTTTTGCGACATCAAATTATCAACTAAAATTCAAGTTATGAAAAAGAATCTATTTTATTTTGTATGCTTGGTCGCTGCTGTTGTGGTGACATCTTGTAGCACCAGTAAGGTGGTATCCACCGCACGTATTCTGGATCCCATTACAAATCCGATTTATGCGGATCTTGATATCAAAGCACAGAAGGTGACAGGTGTTTTCAACTATGAATGTAAGAAAAATGCGCCTGTCAACGAGAAAGAGATGAGAGACAATGCTGTTTATTCCGCATTGAAGGAGTCTAACGCTGATGTCCTGGTCGCTCCCATGTATCAGATTAATACCAAGATTATGGGTAAGAAGTATGTGACCGTCACCGTGACGGGTTATCCTGCAACCTATAAGAATTTTAGACCTATCGATCCTGTGGAATTTGCTTCGTTAGAGACTGTTGAGGCAAACAACGGAGTGCTTGTGCTTGTAGGAAAAGACCAGAATGAAAATGTTTTGGGATATCAGGTGGTTGTCGCATGCGACAAAAAGGTAAATACAATCGATATGGATATGTGAACATTGGATAAAATCGTTTTTGACAGCAATGAACAGCAAGTCGGTGCAGGTGTACAGGTAAGCCATCCTACGGTGACTTCCAACGAACCTGGTCTTTTTAAGAAACTGATAAGCAAGAAGGGCAATAAGGAGAAAGGAAAGAAGAAAGACAAATAATAGAAATGAATTCTGATAAAAAAAAGGAGGAAAATTCAAAGTTTTCCTCCTTTTTTTGCTCCTGATCATCACATCAACGTACGTGTATTTGAATACAGTGCTTTTTTCCTGCTCGCAAAAACAGTTCCCTTGTATGAATGTCTCATGGTCTGCTGTCAGAGACTTGAATGAAGTTACATTTATGTCTGACGCATGGCGCGAGGGCATAATTATAATAGCTGAACAGACGCCAGTTCCTTGCCGATTTTATGGATGGCGTCCTGAATCTTCGAGACCTGCTTTTCCGATACATATTGACCACTCTTGTACTGTCGCATTAACGATGCGTTGATGCCCGCATACTTGGCCAGCCGGCTTATGTTGAAATAATCGTAGTAACTCAGAAAAGAAGGCAAATCATATTTATATACAAATGTGATTTCCTTCAAATGGTCAGGGTCTTTCATCCCTGTTTCTTCATACGTTTCAATAACTTCACGCACGGAGTTTTCAAAATCCACTTTGGCTTCGGCCACGGTGTTGCCTTCGCCAATGATGGTGGATTTAATATTTGGGGTGAAGATTCCAAATGTGCCATCCTTTCCCATTTCAATCAATGCTGTTCTTTTTTTCATGTTATGCTTACTATGTTTCAGAACAAGTGTATGTGACGGTTTAGAACCCTATTTTCTTTTTCAATTTATGGTATAGTTTATCTCTTATCTCCTGCGCGCCATGCCGTTCAATCTCAAGGATTCCACTTTTTCAGGGTGGGCGTAGATGTCGTGTCTGCTTCCGGTTCGCACCAAATACCAGCCATTCCTCTCGGCAATTCTTCTCAGTTCGCTCCACTTCATGCCCAACCCCTTCCAGTCTGCAAATATATAATATTTTCGTTATATAATGTCATCTTTTTGAAATTATTATTTTGCTGATTGTCTGTGATTTGTTTTAACTATTGTCCAGCGTTAATTAAAATGTTTGATGTTGTCATTGTTTTGATTTCCCCCAATTCTCCACATTGCGTTCAATATATTGGGTGATGCGTGCCAGCTCCCTGGGGTCGCGTATGATGTGGTCGTGGAAACGGGCCTGCCAGGCAAAGGGGATGTCATGCTGGGTTGCGAAACGGGTGACGGCCGTTTTGAATCTGGATATGACGTGCGACAGTCGCCCACAATGGTTCGCAATTTTTTGCATTGTCCCGTTTTTGGTGGTCGTTGACGTTGTTGTTCCCGTCAATGTTGTTTGTGACGGTTTTATGGCGGTGGTATTATGCGATTCGGTTGCCGTAGAGACGTCATAATATGGCGTCTCTACAATCCCCCCGTCATCACCAATCCCGCCGCCACCCATCCGTCCCCCGTCCAACGGATCCCCACCATTTTTTCCGTCGTTCATCCGTTTTCCAACAATTATCACCAAATGGATATGGTCTGGCATGACCACCCATACAGGGATGGTGATTTCCGGGTGTATGGATTCGATTTTTGGGATGCATTTATTTGCGTGTTTGCCGATTTCTGTCAATATCATCATTTTCTGACCTCCATGACCCGTCACGATTTCTCCGAAATGGTGTTTTCTGTGGTGCGTGCAAATGGTGACAAAATACACCCCGTCATTGTAATCGTGCCACTCGGCTCGGGCGGAAGGGATGCGAAACCTGTCCTTGAATTTGTTTGCCTCGCCCATCACTTCTTCCCCCAACTATCTCTGTCCAGACTTCGGAAGTTGATGGCCTCGCTGAGATGCCCGAGGCCGATTTCCGCGCACCCGTCGAGGTCGGCGATGGTGCGGGCAACCTTCAGGATGCGGTCGTAGGCGCGGGCGGAGAGGCCGAGACGGTCCATGGCGTTCTTGAGGATCTGCTGTCCTGCTGCGCCGATGACACAGTACTGCCGCACCATCCGGCTGGGCATCTGGGCGTTGCAGAAGATGTCGGGATGCTCCATGAACCTCCGTTTCTGGATCTCGCGCGCCGCCACCACGCGCTGGCGGATGTCGGCACTCTTCTCGGTCTCCTTGTTGCTGGCCAGCTCTTCGTGGCTGACCGGCACCACCTCAACATGGAGGTCGATGCGGTCCAGTAAAGGCCCGGAGACCTTGTTGAGGTAGTTCTGAACCTCGAAGGGTTTGCAGGTGCAGGTGATGGTGGGATGGTTGTAGTTGCCGCAGGGGCAGGGGTTCATGGCCGCCACGAACATGAAGGAGGCGGGGAACTCCACTGAATACTGGGAGCGCGATATGGTGACGCGCCGGTCTTCCAAAGGCTGTCGCATGACCTCTAACACCTGGCGCTTGAATTCGGGGAGCTCATCAAGAAAGAGCACCCCATTATGAGCGAGACTGATCTCCCCAGGCTGCGGGTGCGTGCCTCCGCCCACCAATGCCACGTCGCTGATGGTGTGGTGCGGGGAACGGAAGGGGCGCACGGAGACCAAGGATGCATAACGACTCATCTTGCCCGCAACCGAGTGTATCTTGGTGGTCTCTAACGATTCGCTCAACGTCAAGGGTGGCAGGATGGAGGGCAAACGCTTGGCCAACATGGTCTTGCCCGAGCCCGGCGGACCGATGAGGATGACGTTGTGCCCGCCCGCCGCGGCTATCTCCAACGCCCGCTTGATGTTCTCCTGCCCTTTCACATCCGAGAAGTCGTATTCGTATTCGTTGAGGTTGCGGGTGAATTCCTTCTCAATGTCCACTTTCGAGGGCTCTATCGGGGTGCCCTTGTCAAAGAAGTCGATGACCTGCCCGATATTCTCCACCCCTAAGATGTCGAGGCCTGTGACAATTGCGGCCTCCCTCGCGTTTTGGATGGGCAGTATCACCCCTTTCTTACGGTGCCTCCGCGCCTCTATCGCGATGGGCAACGCGCCCCGGATGGGCCGCAGACTGCCATCCAGCGCCAACTCCCCCGCAATGTAGTAGTCCGAGACGGCACTCCCGCCGACAATCTGCTCCGACGCCGCCAGAATCCCTATCGCTAAGGTCAAGTCAAAGGCACTCCCTTCCTTGCGGATGTCCGCCGGCGCCATGTTGACCACTATCTTGCGCCCCGGCATCCTGTAGTCATAGCACTTTAAGGCTGTTTCTATCCGTTGCTGACTTTCCTTTATGGCACTGTCAGGTAACCCGACCAGATGAAAACCAATGCCAACATCCACGTTGACCTCTACTGTGATGTGAATCGCCGCCACACCCATCAATGCACAATTGTACGCTCTTACTAACATAGTTTGCAGTCTTTAAATCAGGCTGCAAAAATACAAATTTTATTATATTTGCAAATAAAATTAACTGAAAGTAAGAAGATAATTTGTAATTTATTTAATATTTACAAACAACTGTTAAAAAACGCCCCCATTCACCCTCTAGCTAATAGCTAACGGCTAACGGCTAACAGCTAATGGCCAATGGCCAACGGCTAACGGCTTTCTTATCTCAGATTCCTCACATAGTCCTCTATCTCGTTCCAGAGGAGGTCTTTGCGAATGACGCGCTTCTCTTTGTCCAGTAAGAACATGAACGGGATCGTGCGGGTGTCAAAGAGTTCCTTTTCCTCAATGCCGAGGTCGTAGTTCCAACCGTGCAGATAGCTGGGATTGGCCTCCGGGGAGTGGATGAAACTGTCCCAGATGGTGCTGTCGCCTTCAAAATAGACGGTCACCACTTTGAGTTTGCCTTGCGCAATGGCCTTGTTGAGTTCGGTGAAGTTGGCCATCTTACCGCGTACCTCACGGCAGGTGGGACAGGTGGGGTGCTGCAGGTAAAGCAAGGTGTACTCGCTCTGGATGTCGTAAAAAGTGGTCTTGCTGCCATCGCTCATCTGCAGGTTGAAGTTTGGAACAATGCTGCCTGCAAGGTTTTTGTCGATGCGCTCCAGCTCTTTCTCATAGCGCACCTTGCGGGCTTTCTCAAGATTAGGGTAGGAGAGCGCTGCCTTCAACATGGCAATGTAGGTGTGCTCAACCTTGAATGGCGACACATGGCTCCCAATAACCTTCTCCAGTTTGTCAAAGATGATGTTGAAAGAGTTGTTGTTGACCATTGCAGCACGCAGCGTGGCGACTACAAAGGTGTCAAGCTCCGGCCGGTCGAATTGGTAGATCATGGAGCAGTATTGTTTGACCTTGTTCTCGGCGAGCATGGTGTTGAAAGCATCGGATTCTTCCCAGGGGAAGTGGTCAAAGAAGTGCTCCACCATATAGTTCTGGTACTCTTCCTGACTATGGATTTGGTCGCGGGTAGGTTCGGGAATGGTAGGGCTGATCCGGATGACGGAGGAGAGGAACATTCCTTTGCATTTCTCGGCAGTCTGAAGTTGGTATTGTTGTTTGGCGTGGGAGATGCGGCTCATCTTGACCATCAAGGAGTCTACAAATACCTGCATCATGTATTGAGGAATGCTTCCGCTCTGAGCCCGTTGGAAATCCTGCTCTAACAATTCAACCTGATTGTCAAATGTCTGAAGCTCCTTCATGTAGTCATGATATAGGGTGTTCTCCCGACTATTCTGGTATGAGATGTTGGTGTCGTTAATGGTGACAGAAAATCGCTGGTCTTTCGGTCCGCTGATGATAAAGGCATCTATCAAAGTAATGGAGTCATTCATAATCCAATATATGCCTTTGTCGAGAGATTTCTTGTCTTGAAAAATCATCTCAGGTTTGTAAGGCTGTGCATATTTTTGGACCTGTTTGCCATTGTCATAGCCAAAGATTCGAACCGTGTCGTATGTCTTGTCAGGAATCCTGACAGTGATTTCCATCTGGCTGTATGCAGGCTGAAGTGTTATGAAAGACAACAGAATGAGGTATAGGGTCTTTTTCATCAGTGTTGAATTTTAAAAAATGGTTGAAGATAATTTTTTGAAAGCTTGTCCAAACAGCTTGGGGAGGTCGGAGGCGATCAGGCTCTGCGGGGCATTGTCTCGAATGAAGAGATCGCCAGCGAGGCCGTGCAGATAGACACCCACCATGGCGGTCTCCACGGGGTTGTATCGTTGGGCGAGAAGGGCAAGAAGCAATCCGGTGAGGGTGTCGCCACTACCTGCAGTGGCCATGCCGCTATTTCCAGTGGTGCTGAAGAACTGATTTCCGTCGGGCAGGCTAATGAGGGTGTGGTGACCTTTTAGGATCAAGATCACTTGGTAGCGTTCAGCGAAGGCTTTAGCCTTGGCAATTCGTTCAAAGTGGTCGGAGGAAGGGCCAGCCAATCGTTCAAACTCTCCGAGATGTGGGGTCAAAATGCTGTAGGGAGGCAGAAAGGCGAGCCATGTCTTGTTGTCTGCCAGCATGTTAAGAGCGTCCGCGTCAATGATCAGCGGGGCTTTATAGCTGTCGAGAACCTCCTTGATGACGTTGACGGTAGTCTGTGCAGTGCCCAATCCAGGCCCGATGGCCACGGCGTTGATGCTTGCGGGCAGGGTGCTCCAGTCCAGTCGGCTCACAACCTGTTCGTTCTCATCAGTGTGCAGAATAGCTTCCGGCAATACGGTGGGCAGAATGCGAGTGACGGCATTAGCACTATGAACGGTCAGTTTGCCAATGCCTCCGCGCATGGCAGCCGTGGCCGCGAGAATGGCAGCCCCAGGCATGGCCGCACTGCCGCTGATCAACAGTCCGTGTCCGAAAGTGCCCTTGTGGGCATAGATGTTGTCGGAATGTAACAGCGGATGCACTGCCTTGTGTGTCAGATACTCACATTGGCACTCCATCGTCTTCGGCGGATTCATCATAATGTCCAATACACGAACCTCTCCGTAAAATGGGAAGGCCTCCGGTGTGAAAAATGCCAGTTTGGGATATTGAATGGTCAAGGTCATATCGGCCATGACAATGGGTTGGTCTGGTGGCGTGGACTTGTCGGCAAATAAACCCGAAGGAATGTCAATGGCGATGGTGTAAGCATCGGAGGCGTTCATCATGGCGACAGCCTTTGCAAGCCGACCTTCAATTTTGCGTTGCAGACCGATACCCAAAATGGCGTCAATGATGAGGTCGCCCTTCTCTGCGATAATGGGCTGGTCAGGATCCAACAGACTCCAAGTCAGCCGCTCCTCTTTCTCGCAAAGCTTCTTCCAGCGCTCCAGGTTGGCGGACATCTCCTCGCTGTAATGTGGATTGTCAGATTCACAAACCACCACGTGGACGGGCGTCTCCATCCAGGCGAACTCCTCGGCTAAATGAATCGCCACCACAATCCCGTCACCGCCATTGTTTCCGGTGCCACAAAATACATACACCTTGTCATAACAGCGTGCCCAGGTGATCTCCTGGATTTCTGTGGCACATCGCTCTCCGGCACGCTCCATCAACTCAATGGACTTTATGGACTCGTAATCCATGGTGTGGCGCTCGCATTCCCGTGTCTGCGGCACACTGGGAACCCAAGGATATCGTATGTCTTCGTCAATTTTCATCATAACAATATTCAAACGGCAAAAATATAATTTTCTTACAAAACCAGGTTACTTTTGTCGTCTGAATAGATATTGTGTATTTTTTACACGCGTTGTGTTTTCGGACCCAAAAAATATTATTTTTGCCGCCTGTAATTTTTGCTTTTAAGAATAATATGTATTATATAGGAATAGACATTGGTTCCACTACGGTTAAGATGACGGTTCTCGATGAGGTGGGTGCTGTGATGTATGCGGATTATCGTCGTCATAACATGAATATTCGGGAGACTGTAAAAGCTTCGTTGACACCGTTATATGAGCAGTTTGGGGATGTGGAGATGAAGATCGCAGTGACTGGTTCTGTGGGCATGGGTTATGCGGGTTTCTGGCACCTGCCATTTGTACAGGAGGTTATCGCCGCCGCCACCCTTGTCAAACAGCGCTATCCGCAAACTAAAACGCTGGTGGATATCGGTGGTGAAGATAGCAAGATGATTTTTTTTGAGGAAGGTCGGGTGCCTGATATTCGCATGAACGGAAACTGTGCGGGCGGCACGGGGGCCTTCATCGATCAAACTGCCGGTCTGCTGAATGTTTCCCCTTCCGAATTGAACACCCTTGCCGCATCTGCCAAGAATGTATACCCGATAGCTTCCCGATGTGGTGTCTTCTCCAAAACGGATATCCAGAATCTGATGGCGCGTCATGTCAGCAAGGCTGATGTCGCTCTGTCGGTGTTCCATGCTGTGGCCTTGCAAGTCATAGGAACGCTCTCTCGTGGCCTTGACGCCAAAGCTCCCGTTTTCTTCTGTGGCGGCCCCTTTGCTTTCCTGCCCATGCTGCGACAAAGCTTCCTGACCAACCTCCATCTGACGGAGGAGGACTGTGTGAAGGTGGACGATGCGCGCGTTGTGTCCGCTCACGGTACAGCCATCTTGTCACAATCTGTCTGCAAAGAGACCATGTCGCTGAAAAGTTTTCTTGATCAGGTGTCGCAGGTGATGATTGATGACAGTCTGGTGATGAGCAACCGATTGGATCCTTTGTTTGAAAGCCCACAGCATTTTGAACAATGGCGCCAGGTCAAGCAGAACTTCTTCGTGCCTCATATTACGTGGGAGGAGCGTGCTGACGACCGCGTATTCCTTGGTGTAGACTCGGGCTCCACGACCACTAAAGTGGTGGTGACCGACTCCAAAGGTCGTCTGCTCTTTACAGACTATAGCTCCAACAACGGGGACAGCTTCAACGCCTTCCGCGAAGCCTTGCTCCGCTTCCAGCAGGATTGCCTTAAACATCACGTGAAGCCTGTTATCGTCAGCAGTGCTGTTACAGGATATGGCGAGAATTTGCTAAGAACGGCCTTCAACTTGCACCATGGGGTGGTGGAGACAATGGCCCATTATGTGGGTGCCAAGAGCGTCTCCCCGGAAGTTTCTTTTATCTTGGATATTGGTGGCCAGGATATGAAGGCCATCTTCATAGAAAATCAGGCGATTCGCAGGCTGGAGCTGAACGAGGCTTGCTCCTCGGGATGCGGTTCTTTCATTGAGACATTCGCCAAGATGCTGGGCTATACGGTGTCCGATTTTGCCCGCATTGCCTGTGAGGCGCAACATCCATACGATTTGGGCACCCGCTGCACGGTCTTCATGAATTCCAAAGTGAAACAAGCCATGCGCGAAGGTGCCAAGCCGGAGGATATTTCAGCCGGTTTTGCCTACTCGGTCATAAAAAACTGTCTTTTCAAGGTGTTGAAACTCAGGAAGGTGGAGGAACTCGGCGACCATATAGTCGTGCAAGGTGGCACTTTTAAGAACTTGGCGGTGGTGCGCGCATTGGAGCTGCTTACCGGTAAGGATGTCCGGTTCTCAGATATCCCGGAACTGATGGGAGCATACGGATGCGCACTTTATGCGACTGAGCAAAAGGAGGAACGTCCCTTGACAGTGGAGGACTTGCTGGCTATCCAGCAGTTTGAAACAGGACAGGAGGTCTGCTCGGGTTGCCCAAACCACTGCAATGTGATGCAATATCGCTTTTCCAATGGTAGCGTTTACTATTCTGGTAATAACTGCGAGAAGGTCTATGCCAATCAATCTGTGGCTAAGAGGAAGGGCTTGAACCAGCATCACGAAAGGCTGAAGCTGCTCTATAGACGGCCTGTTGACAATCTGCATCAGGCAAAGTTGAAGATAGGCATACCACGCTCTCTGGGCATGTTCGAGTTGTATCCTTTCTGGCATACGCTCTTTTTGGAATGCGGGTTTGCTCCGGTCGTCTCTGGCCCCTCAACGAACCGCCAGTATGAAAAAGGCATCCATACGGTGATGTCTGAGAATATCTGTTACCCGGCCAAACTGATGCATGGCCATGTCTTTGAGCTGGCCACGCGCGGAGTGGATCGCATCTTCTATCCCTTTATTGTCATGGAGTCAAAGGCGGATGACAAGGCACGCAACAGCTACAATTGTCCGATCGTGGCTGGCTACTCCGATGTGATGCGTAATGCCATTGACACAGAAGAGCGCTTCCACATTCCATTTGATTCCCCTGTGATCACCTTTAATGATGAGGAACTGCTGCAGAAGTCTTGCGTGGACTATCTTGCTACCTTGGGAGTCTCCAAAAAGGATGCCTTGCGCGCCTTGAAGGTGGCAATCCGAGAGCAGAAGGCTTTCATCGCCCAGCAACACAGCCGTGCCAAGCAGATACTGAAAGAAGCCAAGGCCAATGGACGCATGGTGGTGGTGCTGGCAGGCCGCCCCTATCACTCTGACCCTGTAGTGCAACATAAGGTCTCCGACTGTCTCGCAGATATGGGCATTGACGTGGTGACCGAATTTGCCGCTGACGATAACGACGCCGACGTTTACGACGAGTTGGTCGCTGTGACGCAGTGGACCTATCCGAATCGTATCTTCAAGGCTGCCCATTTTGTGGCGAATAGTGCTGACAATGTGCATTTTATGATGATAACCTCCTTCGGTTGCGGTCCGGATGCCTTCATCATTGACGAGACGCATGATATCCTCGACCGTAAAGGTAAGAGCTTCACGCTGCTGAAGGTGGATGATGTCAACAATATCGGTTCGTTGCGGTTGCGCGTGCGCTCCATGGTGGAGAGCCTCCGGTTCAGTCGCAAGACAACGGAGGAGAAACCATTTGTGACAACGCCACCGTTTGAGTTGGCCGACCGCCGCCGTACCATATTGGCGCCATATTTTGCCGGTGGCTACTCTGAGTTCATCCCGACCGTCTTCAAGATGGCTGGATATAATATGGTTAACCTGCCGATAGGAGACAAAGAGTGTGTGGATCTGGGACTCCAGTATGCCAATAACGAGGTGTGCTATCCCGCCACAATCGTGGTCGGCAGTATCCTGAAGGCCCTGCGCAGCGGAAAGTATAACCCCGATGATACAGCGGTTATTATTACCCAGACGGGCGGACAATGTCGCGCCACCAACTATATCATGTTGATTAAGAAGGCGATGGTGGCTGCTGGCTTTGAGAATATCCCTGTGTTGTCTTTGGCCTTGGGTAATACCTTGGCCAATTATCAGCCTGGTTTTGTCATCAATCAAAAGCGCTTTGCTCTACCTGCCTTGCATACGTTGTTCTATGCTGATTGCCTTTTGCGTATGTACTACGCCACGCGTCCGCGCGAACGTCAGCCGGGCGTGGCTAAACGTCTGCACCAGAAGTATATAGATCTTGCCTTGCCACTGATTGAAAAGAGAGATTATGATGGACTTAAAAAAATGCTGGGCAAGGCGGCGGAGGATTTCAAACAGAATGCCGATACCTCGAAGATCCTCCCACAAGTGGGCGTTGTGGGCGAAATCTACATCAAATACAACACTTTCGGACATCTTAATGTGCTCGATTGGCTCGCAGATCAGGGCGTGGAGGTGATCGCTCCATCCATGTATAATTTCTTTGTCAATAGCTTTGTAAATCAGCATATTAATAAAAAACTGCATATTAAGCCGGTCTCGATGCCGCTCTTTGTTTATGATACAGCCTACAAGTTGGTCTTCCGGATGGCGAAGTCTTACGACAAGATCTGCAGCGTGTTCCCCTTCTACAGACCCTTTGCGGATATGTTCCACGATGCGGAATTAGCGTCGCGAGTCATCAATATGGCCGCAAACTTTGGCGAAGGTTGGCTGATCCCTGCGGAGATGTCCGCAATGGCGGAGAATGGTGTGAAAAACATCATCAGCCTGCAACCTTTCGCCTGTATCGCTAACCATATCATCTCCAAGGGTATAGAAAAGAAGATACGCTCTATCTATCCGCAACTGAATCTTCTCTTCATCGATTTTGATGGCGGAACATCAGAGGCGAACGTCTTCAACCGACTGCATTTTATGATTGAAAATTCCAAATAAGTTATGAAGAAACATCTTGTTATCACGTTGGCGATTATTTTTGCGACTATGTTTTCAGCATTGTCATTGCAAGCCCAATCAAAATACTATGACGAGCAGGCTGATGCGATGGCACAGATTCGCGATGCGGTGGCCCTGGCTAAGTCAGAAGGTAAGAATGTCTTTTGTCAAGTGGGTGGAAACTGGTGCCCTTGGTGCATCCGTTTTGCCAACTTCGTGGAGCAGGACTCGGCAGTGAACCGGACGATGTATGATAACTTTGTCTATATCCATGTCAACTGGTCCAAGGATAACAAAAACCCTGAAGCCATGCGCTATCTGGGCAATCCAGCCCGTTTCGGTTTCCCGGTTTTTGTGATCCTGAATGAGAAAGGTGAACCTATACATATCCAGAATTCAGCCTATTTAGAGCAGGATAAAGGATATAGCGAGCAAAAAGTGTTGGAATTTATGCGGAACTGGACCCGGGAGGCAGTTGAGACTATCCGATAGGTTAGAACTCCACCGCCAATTTGACATTGATGAGACGGCCAGTCAGGTAGTTGGGAACGCGGAACTGGTTGTTGTTGATGTCTGTCACCCAGAAATATGAGGATATATTGTTGATATCAAGCAAGTTGAATGCTTCGATATAGACACCTGCGTTTTTGATCGCACGCAGGAATTTGGATTTGTGCTGCATTCTGTCTCGACTTTGTTCAAGGAACATGAAAGAGAAGCCGAGGTCAACGCGTCTGTACCAACTATCGCTTCTCATACGTTGGTATGCTGGTGAGTTGGGGGCGTTGTATGTCAGAGGGCTGGCAAAAACGAAGTTCAGATGTACGCGCAACTGCGGGAATCCAGGTACATGGTCTTGAAAGAAGATGTTGAAGGAGGCTCTTTGGTCAGTGGGGCGGGGGATATAGCCTGGATAAACGACTTCGCCTTGGTCATTCACGTACGAGTCGTTGAGGATGTCTTCCGCTGTTCTCATGATGGAGACGGCTACCCAGGATTCTAATCCGCGGATGAATTCGCCGCTGAGTTTCAACTCGAGGCCGGTAGCATAGCCCACCGCGTCGTTGGTGCCGCTATAGGTGATGCGCACATTGTCAAGCGTGTAGGAGATAAGACGGTCCATGTACTTGTAATAGACCTCTGTGGTGAACTTGAAGGGACGTCGCCACATCTGGAAGTTGTATGCCGTTGATGCTACAACCTGATAGGATCGCTGAGACTTGATGTCGGGATTGAGCGTGCCGTCGGGATAGCGCATTTCACGGTAGAAAGCCGGCTGGTAGTAAAGTCCCGTACGCAGCGAGAAGGTCCAGTCGTGGCGCCACCGCGGATGGTAGCTGAATGCCAGTCGCGGCGAGACAGTGAACTCTTTCGGGTTGTAGGTCCAGTAATGAAATCTCAAGCCTGCGTTGAGGATGAAACGGGTGAGACTGTCGCCGTCAATCTTCCAGTTGTCTTGGACGTAGCCGGTAAAACGGAAGGTGTTGAGCTGGTTGGAAGAGGCGAGATAGCTGCCTTCAGAGAAGTTGAGGTCGCGCGCGGGGTCGTCAATGGGGAGACCAATGCCGGGGTCGGAATGCAAAAACGGCATGGAGTAGCCCGAGGAGTCGCGCATGGTCCACTCGTTGATCTGGTCGTGGATGATCTCGTTCTGTGCCTTGAAGCCCCAGTTGAGCGTGTTGTAGCGTGGTAAACGATGTTCGCCAATCAGGTTGGCGGCGGAAACTACCGACCAGATGTGATTGCGGGCATGCTCTAAGAACGTGCCGTATCCCCGCGTGTCGCCTAATTCCACCTCCCCTGTGCCGAGGTCGGGCTTGATCTCGTTCAGAAGATACTGGCTCTGGATGTCGAAAGTCTCACTCTCCTTGGCATAGTAAGAGGATAAAATCAGCTTGATGTCGTCCTTGTCGGTGGGATGCCATCCGAATGTAAGACCACCAAGATAGTTCTCGTAAGTATCCACCTCTTGGCCGTCAAAGAAGACGGTGCAACGAATGATGTCCTGCGCGGATCCGAAGTTGGTCTCGCGATCGTAAGGCTGGTATAGATATTTGTTGCGGGAGAAGTTGCCAAGAAAACTGATGTCGAATTTCTTGGAAATATCCCATTTGAGCAACGCCTGGGTGTCAAAGAAACGGGGTTTGTAATCGCCTTTGGTTTGCAATGACTTCAGAAGATATGCGTTGGACTTGAAGCGCACACCAATGAGGTAGGAGAAGCAGTCGTTGACACGTCCTTCCGCATGGGCCGTGGCGCCAAGAAGACTCGCGGAGACGGACCCTCCATATTGTGTCGGGGTTTTGTACTGCACATCCAAGACGGATGAGATCTTGTCCCCGTATTTGGCTTCAAAGGCACCGGCAGAGAAGATGACGTTGCCTGCCAGATCCGTGTTCACAAAGCTCATGCCTTCTTGCTGGGCATTGCGAATCAGAAAAGGACGGTATATCTGGATGTCGTTGACAAAGATAAGATTCTCGTCGTAGTTGCCGCCGCGAACATTGTATTGGGAACTCAGCTCGTTGGTGGAGTACGTTCCCGGCAGCATCTTGATGATGGACTCCATGCCGCCGCCGGGTGAAGGCATCTGGAAACTTAGCTTGGGGTTGACCGTGATGTATCCATGGTCGTTTTCCGCTCGAATGGAGACCATGTCCAATTGGCTGGCCATGGAGGGAAGCACGATGGTGATGTTGAGCGTCTCCGACGACTTCAGCCGCACCGTGATGATGGTGTCTTTATAGCTGAATTGTTGGAATAACAAACGAATGTCCACTCCCGAGGGGAGCTGCATGGTGAACTGACCGTAGTGGTTGGTGAAGGTGGAAAGGTTGTGGTCCATAGCTATGACGGTCAAGTTCTCTACTGGAGTGCCTGTGTCATCAGTCACCGTCCCCTTCAACACGCTCCGCTGCCCGAATGCCGGAACAGACATCAACGCCAGAAAGGATACCAATATGACCAAAAACCTTTTCAATATAAAATGCTCTAAGTAAATACTATCGCTGAATTGTGAGAATTATTGTATTTATGGTAAAAAAAAACTGCCATAGATAGAACTATAGCAGTTTCTTTCCATAAAACCTTATATAATCTTATAAAACTCCCTTCTCGGATGCTTCAACAAGGCATTGATAGATGCCGTTCTTGTTGATTTTGCGCATTCCATGAGCAGAAACCTTAAGCAGAATCCACTCGTCCAGTTCGGGAACGTAGAATTTCTTGGTGTGCAGGTTGGGTTTGAATGTTCTTTTGGTCTTAATATTGGAGTGAGAAACATTATTACCCACAATAGCTTTCTTTCCGGTAATTTGACAAACTCGTGACATTTCTTATCTGTTTTTATGTATTAATAATCGTGGTACAAATCGGACTGCAAAAGTACAATTTATTTTTGAATTAAGGTACTATGCCGGGATTTTTTTTAATATACTATTTATGTTGTTGATAGAGAATGAATTAAATATATTTTACAACTCTTTTTTCTCAGCTTTTTTATCTCCTGATCCACGTGTGCATCTTCTATTTTGTCAATTTGTCTCATTGAAAATGAATTTTTGAAGCATAAATTATGGTCGCCCCAATGAATAATGTCCATGAACTTTTTGGATAGATTCTATGGTCAAGATCTGCCTTGAAAGGATAGACGATTTATAGGAGTCACATGCCATGAAACCCTTGTCTTGTTTCTGCAAATAACGTGTATTAGCAACATGCTTGGACACACAAACATGCTAGGTGCCATCAGGTATATAGTCCCCCGATTTTTTTTATATTATGAATTATTAACAGAATGTCTATAATTTTTTTATTGCATTTAGTATTTTTATTGTATTTTTGCAATGTCAAAGAGGCGATAGTTTCTTTGATGAAATATAGGAAGCGTTGCGCTTGTTTTTTTAACCGAAAAACCTGAGAAATTTTTCTGTATAAACGAAAAAACAGGCAATTGTTTCCCCGCTATGGCGTGGAACGTTGTCATTATATCTGTTTATACGGGTTTTCTCAGGACCTTCGGTTAGGATATAAGGTGGGTTCCACGTTTTTTTGTGTCACCATGTCTGAACAGGAACCGTCAGACTTGTAAAGTCGCATTGAAAAGACCGACAATTCATATAGGAAATCTTATCTGGAAGGTGCTGAAGAAAAAGCATATATCGGTAAAGGATTTTGCCGATATGGCATGTAGTGACCGTACTAACATGTATCGCATCTTGCATCGCGAGAGTATAGATCTCTCACTTCTTCTAAAATACTCGCATTTGCTGGATTATGATTTCTTTAAGGATTTGAGCGATTATTTCCAGTCGGAACGCTCAGATTCTTGATCATCATTTCTTTTCACAACATTCAACTTACAGCACTGTGATGCTACCGTTGGCTTTGCGCGGAGCACCATTGATATTGCGGTAGAAGATGATGTAATTGTAGATGTTGTCGTGATAGATTTGTCCTCTGTATTCTCCGTTCCACTGGAAGTACTTGCTTTCCGAGGAATAGACGAGCTCGCCCCATCGGTTGTAGATGTAGATGTGGAAATCTTCATCCTGGATTTCGTCGAGAGAACCTTCTGGGATGCTGAAATAATCGTTGAGGCCGTCTCCGTTCGGGGTGAAGGCGTTGGGCAGCAAGAGCGGGTGCTCGCAAGGCTTGATGGTGATCTCGGACTCAAGGATACACTCGCCCTGGGTGGCGGTGACGGAGTAGGTTCCCGCCTCGTAAACGGTGATGGTGGTGGAGGTTTCTCCAGTATTCCATAGGTAGTCAGTCAGGTTGCATTGGACCTCAAGGACGGCAGACTCTTCGTCGCAGAAGCGTCTGGTGAGCGAGACAACCTGAATGCTGGTGTCTACATAGATGAGATGGAGTGTGTCTACCTGCTCGCAGCCGTTCTCGTCAGCATGGGCGAAGATGTAGTTTCCAGCAGTCGTGTAGGTGTTTCCGTTCCATAGATAGTCGCCGCAAACATAGACGGTTATGGCGGTGTGAGTCGGGAAGTTGATGGTGAGGTGGAGGGTGTCGACCTGGGTGCAGCCATGCTCGTCGGGATGCTCGAAGGTGTAGTCGCCAGACTCGGTGTAGGTGCTGCCATTCCAGGTGTAGGACTCACAGGCGCTTTCTGTGGCTGCGGCATGTGCAGGAATGAATACCGTGAGGTGGAGGGTATCTACTTGGGTGCAGCCATGCACATCGGGATGCTCGAAAGTGTAATTGCCAGACTCGGTGTAGGTGGTTCCGTTCCAAGTGTATGACTCGCAGGCACTATCCGTCACGGCCGTGTGGATGGGGTTGTAGATGGTGAGATGGAGCGTGTCAACTTGGGTGCAACCGAAGGCGTCTGTGTGCGCGAAAGTGAAGGTCCCGGACTCGGTGTAGGTGGTTCCGTTCCAAGTGTATGATTCGCACTCCGTGACGGTGGAGGACAGGTGTGTCGGGTGGCCGATGGTGAGGTAGAGGGTGTCTACCTGCGTACAGCCATGGATGTCAGTGTGGCTGTGGAAATAGGTCCCTGAAGAGGTGTAGGTAAGTCCAGTGCCGAGGACCCAGGTGTAGGTCTCGCACTCTACAACAGTGTTGGCGGTATGCTGCGGATGGTAGATGGTGAGGTGGAGGGTGTCTACCTGCGTGCAACCATGGATGTCAGTATGACTATGGTAGTATGTCCCTGAAGAGGTGTAGGTGAGTCCGGAACCGAGAGACCATGTGTAGGTCTCGCACTCTGCAACGGTGTTGGCGGTATGCTGCGGATGGTAAATGGTGAGGTGGAGTGTGTCGACTTGTGTGCAGCCATGAATGTCCAGATGGGAGTGGGTGAAGGTGCCAGACTCGGTATGTGTGGTCCCGTTCCAAGTGTATGATTCGCACTCGGTAATGGTAAATGTCTCGTGGACCGGATTAAAGATGGTGAGGTGGAGCGTGTCCACTTGGGTGCAGCCATGAGCGTCAGGATGCGAGAAGGTGTAGGTTCCGGAAGTGTCATAAACAGTCCCATTCCATGTGTATGAATTACAAGCACTGTCCGTGAGGGCATCGTGGACAGGATTGAAGATGGTGAGGTGGAGGGTGTCCACTTGGGTGCAGCCATGTACGTCAGGATGCGAGAAGGTGTAGGTTCCGGAAGTGTCATAAACAGTTCCATTCCATGTATATGAGTTGCAAGCACTGTCTGTGAGCGCATTGTGGACCGGGTTGAAGATGGTGAGGTGGAGGGTATCCACTTGGGTGCAGCCATGAGCGTCAGGATGCGAGAAAGTGTAGGTGCCGGAAGTGTCATAATCAGTTCCGTTCCAAGTGTATGAATTACAAGCGCTGTCCGTGAGCGCATCGTGGACAGGATTGAAGATGGTGAGGTGGAGCGTGTCTACCTGTGTGCAGCCGTGGACGTCTATGTGGCTGAAGGTGAAGGTTCCAGATTCTGTGTGTGTAGTTCCGTTCCATGTGAATGACCCGCAGGCGTCCTCGGTGAAAGCTTCATGTTCGGGATTGTAAATGGTCAGATGGAGAATTACGGTGGAGTCAGCGCCATCGATGGTGTGGAAATACTGAGTGTAGTTGCCCGAGATGGTGTAGACACTGTCATTCCAAGTGTAGTCAACACATCCTGAATCCACCAGCTCGGTAAATGAAGAATAGAAGATGGTAAGGTGAAGCGTGTCCACCTGTGTGCAGCCGTTAATGTCAGGGTGAGAGTGAGTGTAGACACCTGTGCTGTCATAAGTGGTGCTATTCCAAGTGTAACTGTCGTAAGCGGTGACAATGGTATCTGTGTGGACAGGATGGTTGACGACGAGGTGCAGGGTGTCCACTTGAGTGCACCCAGTTGCATCTGTATGACTATAGGTGTATGTCCCTGTGGATGTGTATGTGGTTCCGTTCCAAGCAAATGTCTCACAAGCAGTGTCTGCCGTTGAGAGATGCTGAGG
The DNA here is from genome assembly GCA_017650305.1 of Bacteroidales bacterium. GTDB lineage: Bacteria > Bacteroidota > Bacteroidia > Bacteroidales > WCHB1-69 > F23-D06. Next base: position 27,651 of record JAGCFD010000032.1, read on the forward strand.
ATAGTTGATATTGAGATGCAGCACGGTGATACTGTCGCAACCTCCGATTGTCTGCGTGGTGTCGGAATAGGTGCCCGCAATGCTCAGGTCGGCATTGCCGAAGTGATAGCTGCTGCCGTGACAGATATCGACACTGACGGTGTCGCGCAGGTAGTCCAGGATATTGAGATGCAGGACGGTGATGCTGTCGCAACCTCCGATGGTCTGGGTGGTGTCGGAGTAGGTGCCGGACAGGGTCAGGTCGGCATTGCCGAAGTGGTAGCTGCTGCCGTGACAGATGTCCACACTGACGGTGTCGCGGAGGTAGTCCAGGATATTGAGATGCAGGACGGTGATGCTGTCGCAACCTCCGATGGTCTGGGTGGTGTCGGAGTAGGTGCCAGTGAGGGTCAGGCCAGCGTTGCCGAAGTGGTAGCTGCTGCCGTGACAGATGTCCACACTGACGGTGTCGCGCAGGTAGTCCAGGATATTGAGATGCAACACGGTGATGCTGTCGCAACCTCCGATGGTCTGGGTGGTGTCGGAGTAGGTGCCCGCGATGCTCAGGTCGGTGTTGCCGAAGTGGTAGCTGCTACCGTGACAGATATCGACACTGACGGTGTCACGCTGGTAGTCCAGGATATTGAGATGCAGGACGGTGATGCTGTCGCAACCTCCGATTGTCTGGGTGGTGTCGGAGTAGGTGCCCGCAACGTCAAGGTCGGCGTTGCCGAAGTGGAAGCTGCTGCCGTGACAGATGTCGACACTGACGGTGTCGCGGAGGTAGTCCAGGATATTGAGATGCAGGACGGTGATGGAGTCGCAGCCTCCAACGGTCTGCGTGGTGTCAGCGTAGGTGCCGGACAGGGTCAGGTCAGCGTTGCCGAAATGGAAGCTGCTGCCGTGACAGATATCGACACTGACGGTGTCGCGGAGGTAGTCCAGGATATTGAGATGCAGGACGGTGATGCTGTCGCAACCTCCGGCGGTCTGCGTGGTGTCTGCGTAGGTGCCCGCAACGTCAAGGTCGTGAGTGCCGAAATGGTAGGATAAGCCCGGACAAATGCTCGCAGAGATAGTGTCTCGCAGTGACGGCTTAATAAATATATGTTGCACCTGCGAAGTGCTATGGCAGTTGGTGGAAATGGTCCATGTTCTGATAAGAGTGTCTTCAGAAATAAGGTGCGATGTCGCTATGTCTGAATGGGTGATGGAGAAATCCTGGGCGCAGTTGGTCCAGATCCCGATAGGAGCACCCGTGATGGAACTGTCAGCGTCAAAAGTGCCATCGGAATTTCTGCAGATGGCAATGTCGGCGGGTACGGTGAAGGTCGGAGCAATGGTGTCATGGATGAAATAGGTAAATGACCATGTATGATGGTGATTGCCCGTACAATCATTGTAAGTCCATGAATATGTGATATGGCCAATACATCCATCGTAAATACTGTCAATAGGTTGTTGTACAGGCACGATGGTTTCATTACAACTGTTGGTCACAACTGGCGGAGCAGGCAATGTCACCTCTTCAATGCACTGTACATGTGTTGAATCGTCTGCAGGAACGATGAAGTCCTCGGGCACTACGTGGTAAGTGAAGCTCCAGGTGTAATCGGTGCCGTTGAACTGATAGTTGTAGACGAAGGTGGTGTCGCCGCATCCGTTGACGATGTTGCCGGTGTTGTTGCCGGGTTCGAGGGTGACAGTCTCACCGCAGTTGGCGATGTCGGGCAGGGTGGGGATGAGGACGTCGGAGAGACAATGAACGGTCGCGGTGTCGTTCGGTGTGGGCGTGAAGGCGTCCGGATTGAGGGTGTAGGTGTAGGTCCAGATGGAGTCGTGGCCGGCGCAGTCGGTATAGCGGTAGCGGAAGACAACGGTGCCGGTCCC
>JAGCFD010000033.1 GCA_017650305.1 Bacteroidales bacterium
CAAATAACAATGGCTATTTTTCTGAAATGCAGAATAATAGCCATTTTTTTTGCCATTGTTAGATAATACCAACTTATTATGATCACAACCTAAATTGCAAAAAAAAAAGAGGATGACTACTTTTTAGTCACCCTCTTTTTTTATATCCATATCCTGCCTATCACTGCTTCTCTATGAAATCATCCAATGCTCTCTTGTTGCTTTCAAAGCTGAAGACATCGTGAAGGAGGTAATAATGTTCTGGATCCACACAATATCGATAGGCAAATTTGGCAAAGTCCAGCTTCGTATTGTCAAAGTCGAAAACCCGGCATAACTGTTCTATTTGGGAGACTGTCAGGTGATTGCTTTTCACAATCTGCTTGGCTGTGGAGCATCGGGTTGTCTCAAAGCTCTCCCGCTTCACCATCGCCAGCGCCTCTTGGAAATCAGCCGCACTCATGGCCACGGGGCCAACGGGCACCACGGGGGCTACAGGCGGCACCACTATCGTCACATTCGGCTTCATATTGCCGGCAGGATGATAGCCGAACCATTGGCTCTGCCCCACCCCATAGGGCCGGTTAGGCTGCGCGGAGACCATCGCCATGACCAACTCGGGACGGGGCACCCCATAGCCAAGAGAGAGACCCAACAGATGACGCGACCGATCAACACGGAAAATCCGATGGGCCATATCGACACGCACCAGCTGACCCACCGTGCGATGGTCGGGATCGTCCAGCTCCACCCGCAGATAGTGGTCGCCCTCCGGGACATAGTCCAGTTGGATAGATCTCACCGACTGCTCATTCTGGAGCACATCATCCAGGAAAAGCCAGAAAGCATTCTGGTCGGAAGTGACGATCAAAGATGTTTCACGAACAGGTGTCGTTCCATGATGGGGACGTTGGGCATAACTCACCATGGGAGAGGAAAAAAAGGAGAAAAGCAGGACAATCGTTGCAATACTAAAAAGATTATTTCTCATAGGAATCATAAAAATTGTAAAAAAAACAAGAAAAATTAAAATTGTTTATTCTATTGATATTTAGGAAGTTAATAATAATTTATGGATCAATGTTTGATTTGGGACTTTTGCAAAAATAATTGATATACAGTATTTTACACAGAGCAGAAAGACAAAGGTCAATTTCCCATCATTTCCAGAAAAAAGCTAAAGGGGCGAAAAGCATCATTACTCATAATGTCTGATACGCACCTCCACACCTGCGTCTTTGAGCTGGGCAGGGATGCCGCTCACATCAGTATGGCCATAGTGATATGGAAAGAGTACCTTGGGTTGGATGAGCTTTGCCGCACGCACCAGTTGTTGCGTTGTCATTGTATAAGGTTGGTTACAAGGCAAGAAAGCGACATCCACATCTTTGATATCAGCCATTTCCGGTATATCCTCCGTATCTCCTGCAATATAAATCCTTAAACCGTCAAGGGTGAGTACAAAACCATTGTCACGCCCTTTCGGGTGAAATTGCAAATGACCTTTTGTCGTGTTGTAGGCAGGAACTGCTTCCAAGATCATACCATCTCCCAACTCAATACGGTCGCCATTGGCCATGACGGTTCCATAACCAAGCATGTCGCCACAACGTTGATTAGTAACCAGTTTCGTATTCACTTTAGTAATGTTACGAATAGCGGTGGTATCAAAATGGTCAAAATGTTCGTGAGTCACCAAGATGTAGTCTGCTTTGGGGAATGCCGCATAATTGATGGTGCGACCATTCAGTTTGGCGACAGGATCCACGGCAATGATCTTTCCATCATATTCAATGATGAAACTGGCATGCACCAGTGCATAGAACTTCACTGTTTTGCCGCTTTTGGTGGTAAAGACATCCGTCTCATACCCATTTGAATCGGTGTTATTTTGACCGCAAGCCACCATGCCAAGAAGGAGTGGCAGAATAACAAGTGCTTTTTTCATAATAATCCGTTTAAAATACAATGGTGCAAAATTATAAAAAATTGTAATGCAAGGCAACAGATCATACAAAAAGAGACGCAACGGATTGCGTCTCTTTCTGTTGCAGCTCATGGATTTTGTACAAGCCGTACATTATACCAGAAGCACTTTTCAGCGTAGGTCATACCCGACCCGTTCCAGTTGAATTGTAGAAGCCAAGCCTGCTCTGTTCCCACAGCTGTTGACGACCAATACCGGCCGATAGGCATAGAGCTTCCAAGAGACTCTTCCCATTCGCCGTTGCAATAACGGAAATTGTTTGTTTTAGGCAAAAGGATGAAGTTCCCGTTTGATCCCAATACCTTATAACCATTATCAGTCCATATCCACATACAATGCTCCTTTAATTCCTCAAACTGTTGGTAGGTAGGGAGGCTGTTGCCGAACTCTGCGCGAGCGGCGATGCAGGTGTACAACTCTGTCTCGTTTTGGTCTTTCCACTTTGTGCCACTTGGCAAACCCAAATCCACATACTCTTGGGCGTTCATAGACCATGCTAACAAGCATACGATGCTAAGAAAGAAGAACTTTCTCATAGTACGGTGATTTATTGGTGATTATTATAAGGATATAATTAGCGACTCCATTTGCTCCCATAAGTTTAACAATGGATAAAAAAAGGAGATTAGCCATCACAGGTGGCAGCATCGGATGGACCTTTTAATACTTGGGCTGAACACCCATATTGTAGAAAATGAAGGAGTAAATGTCCACCACCTCGTCAATGGTTTTAGCCAGTGGCTTGCCACCACCGTGTCCGGCGTTACTCTCGATGCGGATAAGGTGTGGACGAGAGCCGATGCTGCTATTCTGCAATGCTGCCGCATACTTGAAAGAGTGGGCAGGCACCACACGGTCGTCATGATCGGCCGTGGTCACCAAAACAGCCGGATACGTTTCTCCATTTCGGATAGAATGTAGCGGCGAGTAGTTATAGATATACTCAAACATCTTCTTGCTGTCTTCGCTGGTACCGTAATCCACGGCCCAATAGCGGCCAATGGTGAACTTATGGTAGCGCAACATATCCATCACGCCAACTTGCGGGATGGCCACTGCAAAGAGGTCGGGGCGTTGGTTGATGACCGCGCCTACCAACAGGCCTCCGTTTGAACCGCCCTGCAGAGCCAGCTTCCTTTTGTTGGTATAGCCTTGCTCTATCAGGAATTCAGCTGCAGCGATGCAGTCGTCAAACACATTTTGCTTCTTCAACTTTGTGCCTGCCTCATGCCAAGCCCTGCCATATTCGCCGCCACCACGCAGGTTGGCCACTGCCAAGACGCCACCCTGCTCCAACCATGCAATCCGGGTCACACTAAAACTCGGAGTAAGTGAAATATTGAAACCGCCATAACCATACAACAAAGTCGGGTTGTTTCCGTCCATCTTGATACCCTTCTTGTGAGTGATGAAAATCGGGACCTTGGTGCCATCTTTAGAGGTATAAAACTTCTGCTCTGTAACGTATTCGTCTGAGTTAAAGCTGATTTCAGATTTTTTATACTCCGTGGATATATTTTTAACCACATCGTAATGGTAAATAGTGGCGGGGGTGGTGTATGAAGTGACCGTGTAGAATGTCTCCGTATCCTCCGCGTCCCCACCAAAGCCACCGATGGAACCTATGATATTGTTGTCAAGATTACCGAGCAATTGGCCATTCTCGTCAAAAATGCGTACAAGCGAGTGGGCATCTTTCGTGTAGTTGGCAATCAAACGATGACCTATGTGACTTACTCCCGCAAGCACTTCCGACTTAGAAGCGGGAATAATATCTTTCCATTTGGAAGGTTTCGGATTGTCTATCGGGATACTGATCACCTTGTATTCTGGAGCTTTATTGTTCGTCATCACAATGAACTTGCCATCCAGTTCATCTATCACCATGTAATCATCTTTGTAATTGTCCACCACCTTCACAAACTCAGCATTAGGATTTCCCAGATCTTTGAAATACAAGGAATTGCCAGAAGTTGACTCACTGCCGTAAATGACCAAATAGCGTTTGTTGATCACAGAAGCTGAGAAACTGAGATTCGGATTGGTAGGATCTTCGTATGCGAGCTGGTCCTCGGTTTGTTCCGTGCCGACCCTGTGGTAATAGAGTTTCCCGTTCTCGTTCACACCCGACAATTCATTCTTAGGCTCCGGGAAACGGCTGTAGAAGAAGCCTTCGTCCTTCCATGCGATGCCGGAGAACTTCACCCATACCAGATGATCGCCCAGCACCTTGCCCGTTTCAATGTCCTTCACATAGATCTCCTGCCAATCGCTACCATTACGGGAAATGGCATAGCCAAGATAGTTACCGTCATCGGAAATACCAAGCGTGGAAAGCGCAACGGTACCGTCTTCGGAAAGCTTGTTGGGATTGAGCAGTTCAACAGGCTTTTCTTTAAGGGAATTCTTATAATAAAGGACACTTTGGTTCTGCAAGCCATCGTTGCGATAAAAGAAATAGCGATCACCCTTTTTGAAAGGTGCTCCTTCCTTCGGATAATTCATGATTTTCATCAGATGCTTTTTCATCATGTCCCGATATGGAATCTTTGACAAATACGACTGGGTCAACTCATTCTGCTGCTTCACCCATTGGGCCGTCTCATCTGAATAATCGTCCTCAAGCCAACGATATGGATCGGGAACAGCCTTGCCAAAATAGTAGTCAACAGTATCGCATTTTTTTGTCACTGGATATTGAATCGGACTGGTCTTCATTGACTGACAAAAAGAATTACTCATAAAAAGCACACTTAGAGCGAGAAAACTTAAACTGATTTTTTTCATCCTAAAATGAATTTGATGGTTATTTTTAAGCGGCAAAGATAGCAAAAAAACAAGTTGTATAAAATCCTCTCTTGGAGGTCTACAAAACATGCAATAAAACGAATATCAATCCGTTCAATATTTATCGTTAAAAAACAATCTATGAAAAAGACACTAATTGTCCTCTCCTGCGGATTACTACTCCTGCTTGCCAGCTGCAATGGTCAGAGAATGGAAAAAGAGACAGCCACTATTCCCTCCGAACAAACGTCCGTAAAGAAGGTGCCTTATATCGAAGCCGAGCATTACTTTTTCCGCAATGGCGCCCAAATGCCTGAGAATCCCAAGATCAACACTCGCGAGGAATTCGAGAGCCTCTTTGGCATGGCGGCCGTTATGGGCACAAACGGGAGACCTACGCCCATCGACTTCGACAAACAGTTTGTGATTGCCGTTGTGCTTCCAGTCACCAACAAAGATGTGGAGTTGGACGATGAACGGTTGACAGACGATGGTCAGAGCCTGACCTTCGAGTACCATGCGAGCTATGACGAGGATGTCCTCAGTTTCGAAATGCAGCCCATCCTGCTGATTGTGGTAGACCGTAAGTTCGAGCGTGAGAATGTGGTGCTGAAAGAGGTGTTTGAGGACTAAACTAACGAGTCGTGAAGTTGATTTCTTTGTCCTTGCCGGCATTGTGGCCGTCTTTGGTCTGGTAGTAGGATCCTAAAACGGTAAATCCATACTGGGTTGACGGTTTTAAGAAAAATTTAACCTCCAGGGTTCTGTCGTCAGGCCAATTGTAGCCTTTGAATTCCGGCATTTCCGCACCTGAAGAGCTGGGGTTCATAGCAATGACCCACTCCATAGGTTTGGAGAATTTGATGACGACCGTACACGCGCCGCTCGGAATGTTTTTGGCGCCATTCTTGATGCTCACTTTATACGTGGCGTTCAACTTGGCAGATTTCTTCTCCTCTTTGATATATTGTTTCATGTCAAAATCATTCACCGCTTTCGCTATGACGGGCATGAAGTCGGACATAGATGCGTAAGAACCACGCTGTTGCTCATATTGTTTCAGAACATCGCACAAAGTCCTGGTTAGAACAAAACCATTGCTCTCTTCGTCTCTAACAAACGCATCTTCAGAAGTATGCGGATAATGCGAGGTCATATAGTGAATGACAGAAGCGCGAACAAATGTTTCATTCATCATAGTCAGGGCACTATTGTAAGCGGATTTTGACAATTGATCGGCTTTCTCTTGGAAGATCATCTCAGCGGATTGCTGCATCGAAGACCAATTTTCATCATTTAGCGGGTTGCAAAAATGGTGACAAAATTCATGGATGACAACAGGCAACACCACATTTTGTTCGTAATAGAAGTCTCCATTATCAGCGGTTTCGCAACATCCGATGACAGGGCTCAACATGTCACTGCCGTCTTTTAGCTTGGCACTGCATCCATAATTATGCGGACCCACCAGCAAACTGAGCACGATACGAAAATCGCTATTGCCATCCATACCGAAAAAATCGTCAAACCACTCATAGTCCACATTTTTGTTGATGACACCGAAGGCTTTCTCAACTTCGGCATACAGATCCTGTTGTTTCAAATACCAGTCGTGGAAGTCACTCAAGCGATAAAAATCGTTTAACGGTATCAGGAATTCCTTTTTTTGTTCTTCTGACCATCGATCGAAAGATTTGTCGCCACCATTTAAGAAACTGTCATCAAAGGTTATATCTTCGCCGTCAGCCAGCTTCAGATGCAAAGCATACGACGCAACTGCATCATAGGATATTCCGGACTCTTGTCGGTATTGACGGGCCAACTCCACTACTGGATGATCCTTGAATTTGGCAAATACTTCATCCACCTCTTGTGCATAGCGCGGAATTTTGCACATATTATATTCGTTAGCTCCGGAAAGTCTCCATACGACGGCCATCAAGTCAACACGCTCATCGAAATGGACAGGTATAGCATTTTGAGCAAAAGAAGACAGCAGTATGAAAATGCTGCAAAGGGTAACAGTTATTTTTTTCATTTATGATTAATTTTCAGGATTTATATTCACTATTGTTCTTAATCATCCAACCGCGATGATGCGGCAAAGATAGTATTTTTTTGGGGGTTTCTCCCAGCATTTCAACAAATATATTGTTTTGGGCGGTGTTCTGCATGATTGGCAAAGACAAGAGGAAGGCAAATTTTATGCCTTTGATTGCAGAATAATGAGTATTTTTGCCAAAAAAATGATTCGAATGGACAGACGAGAATTTCTCAAGAAAACGGCAGTGGTGGCGGGTGGCATACTGCTCGCCTCGCCTCTGGCATCGGTTATGGCAAGCGATGACAGGATGAAGCAAAGAATCTTTCACAGCGACGAGGAGGATCACAAGATGACCTATCGGGTGCATCATGGCTCAGGCGATAAAGTGTCGCTGCTCGGTTTCGGGATGATGCGTCTGCCCGACAGTCAAGAAAAGGTGAATCAGTTGGTGGACTATGCCATCTCACACGGTGTGAATTACTTTGACACGGCCCCGATGTACAAAGGTGGGCGCAACGAAGCGCAGACGGGCCAGGCTTTGAACCGCTATCCACGCGAGAAGTATTTTGTGGCCACCAAGATGTCGAACTATGACAGAGCAACGCAGCAGTTCGATAACGCCCGGAAAATGTACGAGAATTCGTTCCGCGAGTTACGGGTCGACTATATCGACTATTATTTGCTTCATGGGGTTGGCGGAAGTGGCATGGACGAGCTTCGGCGCCGTTACCTCGACAACGGAATCCTCGACTTCCTGCTTCGTGAACGGGAAGCAGGACGCATACGCCATTTAGGATTCTCGTATCACGGCAATGTGGAGGTGTTCGACTTTCTGCTCGACCATCAGCATGAGTACCACTGGGACTTTGCCCAAATCCAGATGAACTATCTTGACTGGAGGCACGCCTTGCTTGAAAAGGGTGGCTGGAAACATGACGCTGATGCGGAATATCTCTATAACAAAATGGAGAAAACGGGAGTGCAGACCATCGTGATGGAACCGCTCAGAGGTGGTTCATTAGCCAAGATGCGCGACATTCTTGCCAACCGGCTTAAGGCGTTGCGGCCTGACGACAGCTTGGCCTCGTGGGCTATGCGCTGGGTGGGCTCGCACCCGAACATCCTCACCACGCTAAGTGGCATGAACGAAATGAGCCATCTGGAGGATAACATCCACACCTTCTCGCCCCTCGACCCTTGCACCGAGTCCGAGAACCGGCTACTTGAGGAGATTGCCGACGTGATGGCCGGTTTTCCCGTCATCCCTTGCACCACTTGCCGTTATTGCATGCCTTGTCCCTTCGGCGTGGATATACCTGGCAACTTCGCCTACTACAACGAGACAGTCGAGAAACAAATACTTCCGCTTCCCGACAAAACGGCTGCCGACTATCTGACTCGCAAGCAGCAGTTTACCGAAGGGTTGAAGAAGGCGCTTCCCGACACGACCACATGGGCCGGCCAGTGCGTCGGCTGTGAGGCCTGTCTGAAAAAATGTCCCCAACAGATCCGCATCCCCAACCAAATGGCACGAATTGTGGAGACTATGGGACAATAAGTTACCCGACAACCTGCACTTGTGCGGTTAACAAACACTTTCCGATCTCGGAATACATTTAATCTGTATTTACGCATACGACTTGGACGAAATAAAAACATGAAAAAACTATCTCTTACCACCCAGATTGGCATTGCACTTCTTCTTGCTGTCATAGCAGGTGTTCTGTTGCGAAACCAGGCCGGGTTTGTCAACGACTATGTCAAACCCATAGGAATCATCTTTCTGAACCTCTTAAAGTTCATCGTGGTTCCGCTCGTGTTGTTTTCCATCATGGCTGGTATCCTATCCATGAATGACATTTCAAAGGTTGGCAAGCTGGGAATCCGCGCCGTGCTCTATTTTATGATGACCACCATCTTCGCCGTCACGCTGGGACTTGTGATCCCCACTCTTATGAAAGGCATCCTCCCTCTCATCAAAATAAACACCGACGTTCCCATTGAGAACATCGAAGTTCCCCATCATTCATTAATGGATCAGTTTGTTGAGATGTTTCCGAACAACATCATAGAGCCGGTGAGTTCCATGGCCATGATGCAGGTCATCGTGATGGCACTGCTGTTTGGCATCGCCATGGTGCATGTGGGCGAGAAGGGAGAGATGGCCCGGAAGGTCACACTCAGTTTCAACGATGTGGTGTGCAAGATTTTGGAATACATCATGGCACTGGCACCTATCGGTGTGTTTTGCATGCTTACACCCGTAGTTGTGGCCAATGGTCCGTCTGTATTGGGATCGTACGCAGCGTTATTGGGTTTGGCCTACCTCTGTTTTGCCATCCATGCGGGAGTGGTCTATTCCACAGCCGTAAGAGTATTGGGAGGCTTGTCACCCATCAAGTTCTTCAAAGGGATGTGGTCAGCCATGCTGTTCGCCTTCTCCAGCGACTCATCGGTGGCCACCTTACCCTACACGATGCAGTGCACCGAAAATCTTGGCGTCAACAAGGAGATAGGCAGGTTTGTGCTCTCCTTGGGAGCGACCATCAACATGGACGGGGTGGCTATCTACTTGAGTGTGGCTTCTGTGTTCATGGCCACCTGTTGTGGCATCGACCTTACGATTAGCCAATATCTGGCCATCGCCTTCGCCTCCACCGTGGCCTCCATCGGCACTCCGGGCATTCCAGGCGGCAGCCTTGCCTTGATGGCTATGGTATTTGCATCGGCAGGCATTCCCGTCGAAGGTGTGGCCGTGGCCGCCGGCATCGACCGCATCATCGATATGGGACGCACGGTCATGTCGGTCACCGGCGACGCATCATGCGCCATTGTAATGCAAAAAGCCTTAGGCAACAAGATTTATAGAGATTGATCACCATGGGGAAACAAACAACATGAGAGAGTTCAAAGGCACCCATATAACAAACCATCATTTCACTTCCAAAAAACATCATGAGCAAATTTACAGACTATTTTCTTAGCATTCAAGAGAGGAAAAAAGGAGGGGCGTCAAGACTGATACACTCCTGCCCAGAACTCATGGACTGCATCCAGCAAGTTGGTTTTCTGCCTTTGCTGAACAGCGGCATCCCGGGATATAGCGCCGAAGAGCTGATGGCTGAAGAGTGTCGCTTCACCCGATTCGACGACGGCAGTTGGGTGTGGCCACTATGGGAGTGGAAAAGTCCGGTCATCACAGAAAGCGACTGCGTTTATGGCAAGTTCTTCGCCGGCAAGGCAGGTTTCATCAGCTTTGAATGGTGGCCCGACTTCTTCAACTGGCGGCGGAGTCAAAACCCCAAGCCCAAAGAGGACAGCATCGAGGATATCATCCTGGCCACTCTGCGATTGAATGGCAGCATGATAACCCGGGAACTGCGCGCCGCCTGTGACTTTACCGGTCGCAACATGCGCAGCAAGTTTGACGGATATGTCAGTCGACTACAGATGGGGTGCTACATCGTAACTGAAGACTTCGTTTATCCAACCGACAAGCATGGTGAGAAATATGGATTTGGCTGGTCGCTGTTGACCACCCCTGAGCGTTTATTAGGAAAGAGTGCTTGCGAATGCGATCGGTCACCTGAAGAATCCTATCAGCGAATGGTGGAGCACCTGCGTCATCTGCTGCCCGACGCGACAAACAATCAAATCAACAAGATTTTGAAATAGCCATAGGGAAGAATTGAACATTATTCCGAGAAGCTGCGCAAGGGATATGGCAGGGCAGTACTTCACCACTTGGCGCAGATTGCCGTGGAACGCGGCTGCGGGCGCATGAAGTGGATCTGCATCGATGGGAACGAGACTGCACTGTCTGTATATCGCTCCATCGGGGCCATCCCAATGGACGAGCGGACTATTCAGCGAATGGATGAAGTAACGCTGAAAAGGTTTGCACAAGGAGAATAGCTCAACTATTTCCTGACGATGACACTGCCGCTGCCTTGGTGGGTGGCTAAGATGAGCACCTCCGCAATCTGCACGTGGGCAGGCGCGTTGGCAGCAAATACAGCCACATCGGCGATGTCGTCACCCGTCAAGGGTTTGATGCCCTTATAGACGTTGGCCGCACGCTCCGTGTCGCCATGAAAGCGTGTGTTGCTAAAGTTCGTTTCCACCAACCCGGGCTTAAGATTCGTCACACGCACAGCGCTGCTGGCCACGTCAAGACGCAGTCCGTCGGTCAAGGTCTTCACGGCCGACTTGGTAGCACAATAGACGTTTCCGTTAGCGTATGCGGCATCGCCAGCCACTGAGCCGACATTGATGATATGTCCGCGGTCGCGGGCCACCATCCCGGGCACGATGAGACGAGTCATCGTCAGCAGACCTTTGATGTTGGTGTCGATCATCGTCTCCCAATCATCGAAACTGCCCTCATACTCGGGCTCCAAACCAAGAGCCAGACCGGCATTGTTCACCAGCACGTCAATCTCACGCCACTCTTCGGGCAGCTCATTGATGCAGCGGGTAGCCTGCTCACGGTCGCGCACGTCGAATAGCAATGTCAGCACTTTGGTGCCTTTTTCTGTCAATTCCTTACGGATTTCCTCCAGCTTTTGCTCATTACGACCTGTCAGAATCAGTTTGTCGCCATTCTCGGCGAATTTTCTCGCACAACCGAGCCCAATACCGCTCGTTGCTCCGGTAATCATCACTATCTTATTCATAATCAATATGTTAAAAAATAAAAATCCTTATAAAGTTTGGATTACAAAAATACATTATTTTTCATTGCGCAGGCTAAATTATAAAGGAAACTATATTCCTGATGGCACCTTTGTGTCGATATTAGATGGCATCCTGCGAAGTTCCTCCTTTTCGCACCGGGTTCGTGCTGTGTCTTGTGGCAAGTGTCTCCCGCGGCGCGATGATGACTGGGGCGCTGTCCTTCCCCAGACTGCACTGCGTTTATCTGGGGTATGGCATGTGCGCAGGATGAAACTCGCGGCGCGGGTGACACTTGCCATGATGCTTGTAACGGCCGCTGCGAAAGGGGAGACTGTGCCATCATGTATATAACTCCCATCATAAAATGGGACGGAGAATGGCCACGGTCAAAAATCAGAAAGCCAGAGATTCCAAAGTCGTTTTTATAGGGAAGGCGCTGGTCGGTGGCGACAGCATGGCGTTATTCCTCCTGCTTCTCCGCCAGCCCATCCTCTTCATGACGGAAGATTTTGTAACCGATAAGCGCAACCGTGATGGACATTAACGGCGAGATAAGATTGAAAAAACAATAAGGGAGAAAATCTAATGTGGGGACTTTCAGCACCATAGACTGTGTCATGCCGCAAGTGTTCCATGGGACAAGCACAGACGTGACCGTGGCAGAATCCTCGGTAGAACGGCTCAACAAACGTCCTTCGTAACCCAAATCTTTGTAAAGTTGCTTGAAGATGTTGCCTGTCAAGACAATGCTGAGGTATTGGTCACCAGTTGCCATATTGGCAAAAAGGCCCGTGCCCACCGTGGAGGCCACCAATGAGCGTCTACCTGTAACCCCGCGGGCGAGCGCCTCAGTAATGCTCGTCATCATGCCGCCGCCCGTAAGCGATCCACCGAAAGCTGAAGCGCAGAAGATCAAGAAGACTGTGCTCAGCATACCCTTCATGCCACGCGTCTGCACCAGGTTAGTGAGAATCTCGTTGCCAGTATCGATAGAGGTACTGCTGTAGTATGTCAGCATCAGTCCACGGAAGTTATTGCCCTCGCCTATCTTGGCCACGATGTCGGGCTGCACCACCATCATGACGAGACCCGCCAACAAGGCCGACAGAAACAGGATGACAGCTGCCGGCAGGCGCATCGCGATGAGTATGCCCGTAAACAAAGGCACCAACAAGAGCCAAGGGCTTATGACAAAAGTGCTTTGCAACCCTTCGGCAAACGAAGCCGCCTGGGTGCCACTCTCAGCCGAGTGACTCAAACTAACCACAAGGAAAATAATCAGCGCTATGGTGAACGATGGCACTGTGGTGATGAGCATATACCGGATATGCTTGAAAAGGGGAACCTCACCCACCGAGGATGCCAATACCGTTGTATCAGACAACGGGGAAATCTTGTCACCGAAATAGGCTCCCGAAATGATGGCACCTGCCGTCCAGCCAGCAGAATATCCATGCGCCGTACCAATACCAATCAAGGCAATGCCCACGGTAGCCACAGTCGTCCACGAGCTACCTGTGATGAGCGACACCAACGCACAGATAATGCAAGCCATGAAAAGAAACAGCGATGGTGTGATAATCTTCATGCCATAATATATCATCGTAGGCACGACTCCACTCATCATCCAGCTGCCTGAGATGGCACCGATGAGAAAAAGGACAATCACTGCAGGACCGACAGTCTTGATGTTGTCACCGATGGCTCCGTTAATGGTCTTCCACGGCACCTTATAGCCGACCATAGCGATGGCCACAGCCACCGCGGCAGCGAAAAGCAAAGCTGTCTGACTGGCACCATCGATGGCATCAGAGCCAAAATGTTTGATCACCAGCACTTGTAATGCCACCAGCACGGCAAACGGAACAAGAGCTATAGTCCAATGAATTCGGGGCAGGTCAGATTTCATATTGATTTTTTTCGGCTGCAAAGATACATAATATGCCCATATTTCCGAATGATCGCATCACCTCCGCATCTTTATCAACCGTTCAGCCAACAAAGAACAGTGTTTTCATCAACCATGCCTTAAGAAATATGGCCACGACGATTACAATCATATTATGATCAAATGCAAAATATCTTTTTTTGAAATATGACATTATGCCACAGAACACGTGGCAAGACATGGCTAATTGCACTGTTTCAGCACTGAAACTCAGTATCTTTCACGGAACAGAAGCAGCCATTCTGCATTGTCATGGGAAAACACTTGCGGGTCCTTGCCCTGCTGGAGCGCCATACTGTCCAGTTGAGCCTTATATAGTTGATGCTTCCAGATATCATGCTGAAAGTATCGGACACCATCTTCCCAGTAGAATTCTGGCAAAGTGTTAAAACCTATGGGAGTAAGGCCTGGATATAAGATGTTACTCATAGTTATTGAGGCGGGCAAGATTCGCTCACCCGTCACCGTGAAGGTTTGAAGATCTGGTTTGTCCAGAAAACGGATATTACCGTAATGAGCATTGGCCTGGGCATTAAGCGCATGACCATTGACCTGCACCATGCCGGAGTCTTGTTCCGAAAGAATAGAAAAAGCAAAATCCTTGTATGCAGAGTAATAGCCCACGATGATGGAATCAGAGGTTATCTTTGTAAAATCTTCCCTCAGGTCAGTTCCTTTGCACTGAAACCAGACAAAGAATATATCATCGCTCTTGGCGGCTTGCTGACAAGCGAAGATCGCCACATCATCGTCGGAAGTATGATATAACTGATAAAAATGGGCGTAATCAGCCTCATAGTTTCCAAACAGACCCAAATAGACATCAATAGTCGAATTATCGACAGCACAGATGCCTTTGCCAGTATGGGTGGGTGTCACTTGGAAACGGCCTGTCCAGACTGGCATAGTGCCATCGGGTTTGATCTGCTGTTTTTTGAGGAAGTGCTCCGCTTGGGTGTATCGAAGATTGGCACGTTTCACATCTTGCATCACCCGCTCGTTGGTAAACTGAACCACAATAGTGAGTATCAGAAGACAGCATGCGAACAGCAACGAGCACACCTTTTGAACCACAGGCCATTTTGAAAGGTAATGCCATGCTAAAAGAAAGGCCACGACAATGGTAAACACCATGCCAAAATTGGAAAAGTAGGTGGTGACATAGCTGTCGAAAATGTCTATAATGTATTTCGTTGAACATGAGAGTAACAAGTGGGGAAGAATGGCCATCATCACCGCCACAAGCAGCGCGATCCACAAATTCCGGCCCTTCGTTTTGAGGTCAAGCATGGTGACAGTAACGTAAAAAATCAAAACGGCCAGCAATCCTTTCACCCAAGCCATAGCTCCCGCATGGAAGAAGATGTACAAGAAGGAGTACTTGAATTGAGGGTCTTCAGCAAGGTCGGCAAGAGGAATCCTATACTCGCAAAGCGACATTCCTGGGATGGAGTAGAAGACAATATTGGCCCAAGAACGCAATGATTTCAACGGGCTAAAATACCAATCCGTACCACTATAGTATTGGGATACACTGTGAAACAGAATAAAATACACCGCAACGAACAATGCTCCGCACAGCACAAAAGGAAGAAGCTCTTTGAAAAATTTCCGTCGGATTGTCTTCTCGCGGTAAAGGCTGTTGTCGTATTGGGAGCGAAGAATGAGATAGATAACGAAGTAGTATGCCAGGTAAGCCTCGTAGAAAGAGGTGGTTATGAACATAAAAAGGGCAGACAGGAGAAGTGATCGATACTTTTGAGTTTCCTTATAACGCAGCAGCAGCAACAATGATATCAGTAAAAACAGAAAGGAGAATGCAAACCAAAAGGGAAAACCAATTGTGCCCGAAAAACCGGTATGGATAGTGAAGCAACACAATAGCACGAGGGCGGCCATTTGAGCAACCACTTCATTATGCGAATATTTCCGAACCAACACAATGGCAAGCAGGTAGTCAAGTACAATAGGAAGTATGGTCAGCAAGAGGTATACGAAATGCGAGTGCGTATAATAAGGAAGATATAGGGCCCATCCTGTCAGCAGGTTAGTTAATCTGCCTTGAGTGAGGAATAGTTTATATGATATACCCAACAGGGATGAGAAATCCTCTAAAGATCTTGCAATAGCGAAGAAAATAATGCTGTCGCTGTTTGACAATCCAGAATGCAACAAAGGCAGAAATGTCGGGACGGCTAAAACAGCCAGCACAGCCCAAATGAGCACCTTGAGGTTCGCTTGTTTGGAAGTTGCTTTTGTCATTACTTCGTTATAAAAAGATGACGCAAAGGCTGGCATTGCCGACCCCGCTGTCAGTTACAAAATTCTTTTCTACATTCACTGAGGATTTTTTCTATCATCTCATCATAGCTATCAAAACTCTTTTCTCCAAAGAAATCACCCCAAGCAAGAATATACGTTTCATCATCTTTGAAGATGTATTTCCATTTTGTCTCCTTACCATTTTCAAGGACTATTGTTCCAGACTCTTTCGATTGGGCAGGTTCTCCGAAAATGATCAAGAACTCCCATTTTTCTTGGAATCCTGTTGGAACCGTACTTTTTTCACCATCGACTTTGCAACTATTGCACAGCTCCTGCCGTCTTTCCTCTTCTCTTCTTTTTGCATCCTCCCTCAGCTGATCATGCCACCTGATCGCCCTTTGGATCTCCCTGCTGTAGATCTTCTCCAACCTTTCCAGTCTTTTAGAGTAATTTGCAAAAACCGAATCCATATACGGAGGATTGAATTGATATTGGCCATTGCCATTCTTGGCAGACAAAGCACTTTCCGGATTAGAATAAGAAACATCTACAGCATAACCATTATTGCTTTTTCCGCGCAAGTTAGCCATAATCTGTTCTCCCTCCGCCCTACGGTTTTTGGCCCAATTCCGATTTTCGTAGATAAAGGAATAGCTTAAATCATCGGAAGTGACGTATGCCAGCTCGTTCAATCGGATCAATTGTCTAAGCACCTCATACTTATCCAAGTTTGAGCGATTGGCCCGAACCACGCCCAACGGACCGTCAGGCACCAGCTGTTTGTTGAACAAACCTATGTAGGTATCCCATCCCTTCAGCATATCCCACGCAGCAGGCTCCTGCACATCATCCCCTCCATTGTAGGGTTGGAGCATCTTATTCCAATAATCCATCAGGGCATCATAACCTTTCAAAATTCTCTTCTGTTCGTCGGCCTCTATCGAGAACTCCCCTTTGGTTGTGACGGTATAGCATATCCATCTTATGTCTGCATTGATAAAAGAACGCCAAAAGCCATGGTCAACAATTTTTTTCTCTTTGATGATGGCCTTCCCGTTTTTGAACTGCTGGACGAATTCAAAGTTGTCGGAATTGAGGGGCATCCAGAAAATGAGGGAAAAGTCATTATTCACATACCCATACTGTATATCATGTTTGCCTATTTTCCCCCAACCATCCGCGGTGGTTTTTGCCTTCTCCAACAACCTGACTTCCGGATCGTCTTGTGGAGTCAGGACGAGTGAATATCCAGCATCTTTACGTTCGTTGTCCCACGAAATGTACTTGCCATACAGACTTATCTTGCCTTCCATGCTTATTGTCCCATAACGATATTTAACCTCTCCAACAGGCAATCCATCTTTGAAAGATCCGTCGATAATCAACCCTTCCATGGTAAACGACTTCCAATCCTTACTAACAATTTTAATTCCCTTGCCAGACCCCGTCAGTTTGTCTCCAGACACATCTCCTGACCACAGTACGCCGTCCACCCATTCGTTCTTTTCCGGGTCGAGCCTTACTTTACCTGTTTTAAATTCTTCAGATTTTTTTGAGATGTCTGAGAAGGTTTGTTTCATCACCCAGTTTGGCAGCATACTTTCCGGGACGAGATGAACATGCGTGAGCAATTGTGGTGCAGACCCGATCCGACCACTTGCCCAGTCCACCTCCGAGGCATAACATGGGAAGAAACAATGTTGGGCCCGGGCAACCTCGCGGAAATTTTCCAGATGAGTCGTTTTAAATCCTTTTCCCGTCAGATCAAGATCATACGTCCCCATACTCCCCGGTTTCTTCCCTAAAGCGTTCGTGACGAGTTTTGTTATGGTCTTGTACGGTTCGTCGGAAGGATTGGCATGACCCTTCTCCACATCAGGAGAAGCCCCGTATGGAAGCATGTTGACAGAGCTGATTTGAATCTTGTTGGGATCATTATAGTCAGTCACTGTTCCATATTGAAGAGAGACCACCTTGTATCCATTATTTTTAGCAAAGACACTTATATCCTCCAGCGAATACTTCTTCTTGGAGAGATCAACGTAATAGGATCCATCAAAAGAACGGATGTCTTTTTTGACAGCATTCATAAACTCATTTTTTTGCCCGAAAGCTGAACCGGTAAAAAGAGAAAGGAGAATGCCAACCAATAAGATACTGCGCACAAGTTTCATACTATGGTAATAATTAAGAGGAACGATTCTTTTTATCATTGATTATCATCATGCAAAAATACATTTTTTCCCTTAGTGCCTGACAAAAATTTTGGACTTGGTCAAGTATTTGATTATCAATGGTTAAAAGTTAAAGATCGGTATATGGTATTCATTTCTGCTTCTCAATGGGACTCCGTCACGATAGGCAGGCAGAGGGGAGCTTCCATAGGTAGCAAACACGTCGAGGATTTCGCGGGTGCGTTGAAAACTGCTGACAGAAGAATGAAGCACCCTGTTTTAGCTTTACATAGAGCCACAACAAAGAGCGATATGAGCTTGACGTGCGCCAAGTTGATGTTTTTTTTCAAGAAAAGTTCAACGTGTCGGATAATTCATTATTTTTGCGGTCGTGATGAATTCTCATAGTGGCAGGATTGTAGTGTATTTTTCTTTAGATTATTGGGAATCAATCACTTTATAAAGAACTAAACAGGAAAAGCTACCAATATATTTTGTTGATAACTTACTAAATACAAACTCGTTAGACTAAAATTTCATTATTTTTCATATTCTAAAATCGAATTGTCAAAAGAATATTGCAGAGATTTTGATCATATTCATTATTTTTGAACATAAAATACCTTCATCATGATAAAGTTAAACAAAACCTTGTTTGATTTTGTAAAGAAAACCATCTTTGCAACCTTTTTAATCATTTTCATCATCGGTTGTGGCCCCACAACGCCTCAAGAGGAAGAAGTTGTTGGGTCGGAAGAGATTGAGATTCCTGCTGAAAGCGAAGGAGACAATACAACAGTCGTTGACGAGCCCGAAGTGGGCAATCCCGTCGAGCAGGATATGGGAACTCACGAGGAACCCAGCGTTGGTGATACAAATTCTCCTCAGGAAGCCAATGACTATATGGCAATCTCCACAATCACTAAGAACAAGATGACGATGGAGGAGACAAACAAGCTCAGAGTTTGGATTGGGGATGAGTCTGAAGCCTCGAAATATCGGCCGAAAGAGGACAGCGAGATGGCACACGACACCATTGTATTTCCTGACGTCAAAGCCACTTATGCCCGCATTACGCCCAATGCACCTGATTTCGAAGTGGAGCCAAAATCTTTCATTGTGCCGATATCACCCAAAGGTGTGGAAAAGACGTTTATTTTAAAGCCGTTGCAAGAGGGTTCTTTTCAGGTCAGTGCGGAAATTGAACTCTTTGACAATAAAGAGTGTATCGGAGTAGGATACCCCGTTGCTTCCGGAGAAGTGATTGTTGAAGTGGGGGTGGACAACATTGGACATTTCAAGAAATTCCTGAGAAGACTGGGCAGCGAATTGGGAGTGCAATTTGAAAAATTCTGGGCTGCACTTTTGGTTGTAGTCTTCGGAGCCCTCATCTTTGTGATTCGCAAGTTCATCAAGAAGAAAACCGTATACAACGACAATAACAACCAACAGACTCCGCCAACTGACCCTCAAGGTCCAGGAAGCGACCCGCAGGTCTAAGTCTCATGCAAAAGTAAAAGCACCTCGCAGTCTCTTGGTTCGGGTTTAGATACAAGTCCGTGTGACTCAGACTGCAAGACGGGAAATCTCTTTCTCGTCGTAGAGAGTGTTGTCTAAGCGAAAAGACGAGATGTGCATCTCAGGACCATTTGTACAGGCTATATCGTCACATGCCGCCCGGCGGAAAGTGTTTGGTCTCTCAACGTAATCCTACATGGAAAACATACACTAACATCATCAATTTTCAGACATTTGGTCAAAATCCGATTCAGAATAAAAATCCATGAAGTCGGGAGCTTCATCCAAGTTTATAGTTTTACGCTCACGAGTGTCGGTAAATTCCATCACCTCCTTTTCTGATATGCCGATGGAATTCATGTTATGCCGGTTATGGTAGCGCATGGTAGCTGCCATGTAGGAAAGCCACGAACGCCAATAATGGACGCCTTTAAGAGTGTGACGCACTTTCTCGGAGCGAATGCTTTTCATGGGTATAGTGTTACCTTCGTATTCTTCTGGATGCTCTTTGATGTCACGCAAGGTCTCTTCCACAGTGGTCACCCAACCATTCCACCGTTCTTCGACCTTATTCATGGCAGAGAAGCATTGTCCCACCCTGTCAATGAATTCAACATTGCCCATGTTTTTCCAGGTTTCAATGTTGTTGGAAAAAATATTCTCTGCCGTTTTATCATACGTCAGGAAAAGCAGGTCGGAGGCTTGCGACATCAGGTTAGCCAGTTCCTCCTCCGGCTGCAGATCCAGTTCTTCAACAGGGATATTAAGCAACCTTTTAGCTGCGCTGTCGGTACCGGCCATATATGACGCAATTTCATCCAGATTTCGTGAGAACTTCTCTATATTGCTCATCACCATCATTGCCGAGAGACGACGGTCTTTGGCACGACGATGAGCGTCCATGAGCTTAGTAGCCAAAATAGTAAGCAAAAGCGAAATGGTGGTAGCGAGGATAATCATACCAAGCTGTTTCCAGAAACTGCCTTTCAAGGTAGACACATTGATTTTCGGAGGGTTGATCGGAATCTTAGCCATGTTTCGTTACATAAAAAAAGAGGGCAAAAATACAATAATTTTTATAAATACGTTAAAAATTTACAATCATTGCATACTAAAGGATTTTGAGTCACAAGAAGCCGTCTTGCTGAAAGTATGCAGCTAAAGGAAGCATGCTTTCCTAAAGATTTTGTATTTTTGCCTTCTGTAGCAGAAGCATCCTGATAGCGGAAAAGGGTTCGTGCTGCTTGTCCCGAACTGCTTCACATGTTAGCAGCAATGAATCTGAGAAAACGACAATTATGAAACGAATCAGACAATATATCGGCATTCTGACGGCACTTGCAGTCTATTACCTCATCCATGAAGGGGCGCATCTTATGTATGCCCTTACACATGGCGTGTTCAAACAAGTCAACATCATGGCGTTAGGTGTGCAAATTGATGTTTTCCGTGATCGTATGACCGACACGCAGTTAGGATGGTTCTGCCTTGCAGGGCCGATTGCCACCTTCGCCGTTGCCTGGATCATGGTGTTGCTGAGCAATTGGATTCGTCCTGCTAAAAACGCTGTTGCCAAAATAGGGCTGGCCTGTTGTTGGTACACCTCCATCATCCTCTTGTTCCTTGACCCACTGTATCTCTCGGTCATCTATCGATTTGTGGGAGGTGGAGATATGAATGGCATCAAGTTGCTGATACCAGAGGTGGCGGCCGCCATCGTCTTCGGTCTCCTGTTTATACTGCATGCTGTCGTATTATGGAAAATACTATTGCCCAGATACAAGAAGGCTTTTGAAGAATGATTTGGGAGAGGAATGCCCGAGCAGAACTGGACATCACCACACACTGCTTCTTCACCAAATCGTTTTTCCAAGCGGCAAAAACATACAAATTCCTTTGAATGAATACGTTTTATTTACTTTTTCTGTTTTGGGATTTTAAACATATCACTGCCGCCACCGCTTCCACGAGTCCAAACACGAAATAGATGTTGCTCATGGCGTTGAAGCCCCACACCCACCATTCGAGGACGATCCATAGCATTAGGATGATGCCGCAGACGAGGACGGCCCACTGAGCGAGCGGGTGTCTCTTGAAAAGCAGGTACGCCGCCGCAAATTGGGTAAGGCCGTTCAGGGCCAGCAGCATAAAACCCGACAGGATGAAGTTCCGGAAGAAGAGGTCCGGCCAAGGCATCTTCGCACGCAACAGTTCTAACAGCGGCTCGCCGCCCCATTTCGCGCCCGTGGGATCGATCCACATCATCGCGGCACCGGCTACCGCGCCGATGCCGATGAAAAGGGTCAGGAATTTTTCGAGTTTTAGCATACTGTTTTCATTTTTCCCGCAGAAACCGCGGATTGAAGCAAATTATTTTTCCCACGATTTTGGTTTTCTTACAAGAGGCAAGAACTCCTTACTGCACGCCCCGAACTTCTGGTAGTTGCGACGTGCTTCATCTACACTGGTGCCGTTAGGACCGCCTGCGCACTCGCTTGTCGGCATCTCATTTTCAGACCCGTCGTCTTCCCAATAACAAACTGGACAAATATCATAACTCTTATTTTCCGCTGATAACGTCAGGCAATTGCAAATCGGACATCGTTTCAGGGGTTCTTTTCTTCTCATATCAAGGATATTTCCGGTGGCAAAAGTACATAAAATGCGGGGACTCTATGTATATCTGGCTAAAAAATAAGTATTCCCGATAGAATAAATAACACAGACCTACCTTCTGCGCTAATCAGCGAGTTCTGCGGGAGATATTTATTGCAGGACTTGCTGATTTTATGATAGGCGTATCCCGGACACCGTGTCCGGTTATTTCTCATAGTTCTCAAGAGTCAATCCAAATACTGTATTGATGGTCGAAGAGCCAATTGTCTTTTATTTTCTTAAGCACTATAATGCCGCCGTAGTGGCAGTGGTGATATTCCACAACGGCATGTTGAAGGGAACGGTCAAAGATAATTTTATCGATAGTAAAAAAGGACACAACCTCTGTGCGAAAAAGCCAATAGCTGAATATTGAACCGGCATAGTCTCTCAAAAATATTATTCTTTCTAATTCTTCTTGAAGTTTTGCCTCCTCGTAATCGTAAGGTTCTTTCTCATTACCCGTCATAGTCAAAGTGTCGCCTTCTTCCACCAGCTCCCAATCATCAAATGTTTCAGTTTTCAAAGGGGGGATTATG
This sequence comes from Bacteroidales bacterium, assembly GCA_017650305.1. Lineage (GTDB taxonomy): Bacteria > Bacteroidota > Bacteroidia > Bacteroidales > WCHB1-69 > F23-D06. The sequence goes on from JAGCFD010000033.1 coordinate 22,574, forward strand.
AATGTAAGATAATCATTGAGGATAGTTTTATAACCTTCAGTCAGATAAACTGTTGTGAGTCCTTCTATTTGATATTTCGGTCGAAAATCAACGGCGGAATCAACGGTAACGTAAATTGTTTTATCCAAATCGCCTTCTTTGAAAGCCATAGATTTCTTATTCACGCAGCCGATTATATCCAGCGAATTTTGTAGAATAAGCACAGGTCCAAGAACTTCAATTCCAATTTCAGAAGTAATTTCCGGTCGAAGGATTGCAGCGTACACTTTGTGAGCTTCAGCCAGCCATTTGTCGGGTGTCTCCGCCTCATTATCGGTATATTCTCGCTGCCAGTTATCGAAAAATTGTCCCAACAGGTCATACGATTTTGTTTCGTAAGCCAGTTCTAACAGTTCCCTTTGTCTGTTGGCCTGCGAGAAAGATGCAAACGGCCCCATGGCAAGGATCAACAAGAATAGTATCCATAAAAAAGGGGTCAACTTCATTACAAATCTGTTTAGATTGCAAAGATATCATTTTTTTATGATATAAGATTTCCCTTCATCTTCTATAACTGTCATGGTTTAATTATTTTCCGGCGGCAAAAGTACGCAAAATACAGGGACGCGCTTCCATCATTATTTGTATTTTTGCACCCGTATTTAATACTCGAGAAATGAAAAAACTGATTGTCATTTTGATGGCGTTTTTGTTGGTGGAGACGTTTCATGAAACGTCTCTGCACGCGCAGGATCTGGCGCACTACAAACGGATTGTCAAAGAGCTGAGTTCCGCGAAGTACCAAGGGCGCGGCTATGCCTACGGCGGCGCCAACAAGGCAGGGAAATACCTGTTGAAAGAGTACAAGAAAGCAGGCGTGGACGAAGTGAGGTGCCAGTCGTTCACTATCGACATCAACACCTTCCCCAGCAAGATGGAAATGTCGGTTGACGGCAAGAAATTGACCCCGGGCGTTGATTACTCGATGCGCGAGTACTCGCCGGGCGTGCGCGGCACCTACAAACTCTACTATGTCGATACGAACAACTACGATGCCGAGAAGATGTTTGCCGACCTGGCGAAACCCGAGTACAAGGACTGCTTCGTGGTCTGCGACTTCTGGTTCTCCTACCGTCACTACGGTGACTTCCAGAAGATTTGGGGCGGCACTGAATGTGCCAATGCGGGGATGATCCAGACCTGGCCTCCCCTGCTGAAATTCTACAAGGCATACGGCGAGAAGGTGATGGGCAAGCCTGTCATCTGGGCCACCTCCGACTTCCCGAAAGATGCCAAGACCATCACGGTCAACATCGAGAACGAGTTTCTGAAGGACTACGAGCTCTTCAACGTCATCGCCAAGGTGGAGGGCCGGCGGCACGACAGCTGCTACGTCTTCACGGCGCACTACGACCACCTCGGCCACCTCGGCAAGAAGGTGTTCTATGCGGGAGCCAACGACAACGCCTCCGGCAGCTCCGCCATCGTGACGCTCGCGGCCTACTACGCCAAGAACCGCCCCGAGTACGATATGTACTTCATCGCTTTCTCCGGCGAGGACGCCAACCTGCGCGGCTCGGAATATTACGTGGAACACAACCCTGTCGTGCCGCTCTCGCAGATCAAGTACCTGTTCAACATCGATATGATCGGCGACAACAACCCGGTGCAGTACTGCGAGGTCAGCGACGAGGGATTGCGCGGTTACGCTTTGATGGAGCGAATCAACGATGAGAAACACCATTTCAAGGG
>JAGCFD010000034.1 GCA_017650305.1 Bacteroidales bacterium
GGCCAGACCTACACTGAGACGCCTCAAGTTGCTCCGACCTATATCATCGCTGGCGGCAACCACAACGGTTGTGACTCCATCGTCACGCTACACCTCACGGTCTACCACGCCACCCACGGCGACACGACCGTCGTGGCTTGCGAGTCGTTCACATGGCACGGACAGACCTACACCGAGACACCTCAAGTTGCCCCGACCTACACCATCGTTAGTGGTAACCACAACGGTTGTGACTCCGTCGTCACGCTCCACCTTACGGTCCACTCTACGGTCTTAACAGACCTTGATGAGGTTGTCTGTGAAAGCTCTCTCCCATATCTCTGGCATACCCACTCTCTCACCCAGTCAGGTGACTACACAGACACGCTTGTCACCGTTCATGGTTGCGACAGCATCGTGACGCTGCATCTTCTTGTTTTATATACGGACACGACCTTTATAAAAGACTCTATCTGTGAAAACTGGTTGCCTATCAGTTGGAATGGAGCTTATTTTGATTCTGCAGGTACTCAGACGGTTACAATTGCTACATATCCCAACGGCTGCGACGATTGGATTTTAGTTATGACCTTGTCACTTATATCTATAACGGAAACCTATGATACCCTCTATCTAACTGTTTCCGACCTTCCTTACTATGTGGAGTCCCTCCATGCCTATATCACGGAAGTGACGCCCGATACTACTTATACGTATTATCGTCTAGACTCACACGATTGTGACAGCATTATTCATCTGTATGTTTCCATTGTTGATGTTGGCATTGAGAATTTTGAAAAACAGGATCTTATCATCTACCCAAACCCGGCATCCGAGACTCTCCATATCCGATATAGAGATATTGATAGAATACAAATCTTCAGTATAACCGGTCAACTTGTTCAGACCATCCATTGTGAAGGGGAAGAGATGCATACATTATCCCTGTCGAATATGGCAGACGGATCTTATCTGATATGTGTCAGAGATAAAAATGGTCATTTGGAAAGAAAAATAATTAATATCATAAAATAATCTTCTTATGAAAAAACTGATAATCAACATGTTGTTGTGCTTCGCTTGTTCTGCGGTGTTTGCACAATCCCAAGAGGAGTTGACACAGATGTTAGCCGAACTAAACAGTGATTCCATGCAGGCCACCACGATGGAACTGAGCCAATATCAACGGTGCGCATTTTATGGTAACCGTGATGCCGCCGAATATCTGGTTGGGAAGATGCAACAATATGGATTGCAAAATGTGAAGATCGACTCCTTCTATAGTTGGCTCTATGATGCTCATATTTATAATGTAAGGGGTTTTATTCCTGGAGCTGAAAACCCTGATTCGATAGTCTTGGTGGGTGCGCATTACGACAAACTGACTACGGATACGAATGGCGATACACTGATGACCACATTGGGTGGTGTGGATGATAATGCAGCGGGCGTGGCCCTTATTTTGGAGGTGGCCCGCGTCCTGAACAATCATCATTTCTCACCGCGCAACACGGTGGAGTTTATTGCCTTGGATGCTTACGAGATGAGCATGCTGGGTAGCTCTATGGATGTTGTGGACCGCCCTGCTCACGCTGAATATGTTAAGGTGATGTTGAACAACAACAAGATAGCCTATGATCCACAAAATCTGCACATGATGACTATTTTGTGGTATGAGAATGGTATGCAGGAGCGTTCCGACGCAACATTGATGTTTGAGAATTTTTCCCAACTGATTCCTATCATGATGGATGTCGCTGGAAACTTGCCCGAAAGTCAGGGTGAAGATGCCTATAACTATTCCCGGTATGGCTTCCCGGCAGTCTCTTTCCGCGAAACCACCCTTTCACCATATCATCATACGGAAAACGATGTGATGGAAAACTGCAATTTTTACAATGTGGTGGAATTGGCTAAAGTCAATATGACAATGATCATCCATTATGCCTATCATGATGTTTTCTCCCTGCCTGACGGAGTCTCTTCTTATGCTAAAAATGATTTGCAGATTGCACCAAACCCTACAACGGGTGATGTTCGGATAGATCTCTCAGATTATGCAGGAGAAAAGACGGTGGAGGTTTTGAGTGCCCAAGGCCAAAAGCTTTCCACCCGGATTGTCGATGAGACTAATCCCATTATCTCTTTGCAAACCTATCCGTCAGGTATCTATTTCGTGAAAGTTTATAGTCAAAACCAACTGATAGGAACCTCTAAAATTCTGAAATGGTAATGAAAAGGATTCTTCTGGGCATTTGCCTTTTGGCGTCTCTTGGCGGCATGTGGGCGCAAGACTCTAACAGCGTGCGGAAGGACATTGATGCGCTGACTTCTAAAAGCATGTTTGGTCGCGGTTATGCGTACCACGGCGACAGCATTGCCGCCGATTATCTGCTGAAACGTTTTCAGTCGATGCAGTTGGAGACGAAGGAACAGGAATACAAGTTTCCCGTTTATGCTATGGAAGGTCCGGTCTCAGTTGTTCTGAATGGCAAAGAGTTAAAAGGTTGGGAGGATTTCGTGATAGCTCCTTTTTCGCCCTCTGTGCACGCCACACTGCCAGTTATCAATTTGGACTATCGTACCCTTTTGGATCAAAAAGCTTTGGATGATTTTTTTGCCAAGAATAAAAAAGCGAAGAAATCGATGCTGTATGTGGATATCACAAAATGTCAAAACGCGGATACGATAAAAACATTGCAACGACTCTTTGGCATGTTGCAACGGTTCAAAAATTCGTTTCAGTGCCAGGGCTTTTTGGTCGGGGTTGATGAAATGTCTGCCTGGACAGTCGGAATGGGATACCATAAGTCCCAATACGCATCTCTCTATCTGAAAAAGGAGTTGATGGGAGCTAAGAAGAACACCGTGAAAATCTCCTACACCAACGAGGCGCATCAACATCGTGCACGCAATATCATGGCTTTGATTCCCGGCACGGAGGAGCCCGATAGCATGGTGGTGCTGACAGCCCATTACGACCATCTTGGCATGATGGGTGAAGAGGTCATGTTCCCTGGCTGTCATGACAATGCTTCCGGGACGGCTGCGGTGCTGGATCTGGCCAACTACTTCCGCCAGCATCCACTGAAGTATACGGTCGCTGTCGTCGTTTTCAGCGCGGAAGAGGCAGGCCTGCTCGGCTCCACCTACTTCGTTTCACATCCTCTTTTCGACCTGAAGAAGGTTAAAATGGTTGTCAATCTCGACCTGATGTGCGGAGGTGATGACGGTATTATGGTCGTGAATGCCAAGGATTCGCTGACTAATGGTTTTTATAACTCTTTGGTGACATTAAATGATGCTTCCCATTGGGTGAAAGAGGTCAAAGCGCGTGACAATGCTGCGAACAGCGACCATTTCCCCTTTACAGAGAAGGGTGTCCCAGCCATTTTTATTTATACTTTGGGAGGACGAACGGGCGGATACCACAATCCTTACGATACCTCGGCAGGTGCGTCGTTAACTGCCTACGAAGGTATTGCCCATTTGGTAATTGAGGCGCTGAAGCAACTTCAATAATTAGGATAATGTCTGATAAACAATGACGTAGCCTTCACCATGCAAAACGATGGTGAACTGTTCGCCTATTGCTTCGTTCAGAGATCCTTCCCACAAATGTTGGAAACAACGTTCTTGAACAGGATACTTGAGCCCGTCAAAGGAAAGCGGAAGATGGTTGTCTTTGCTGAAGACAGACACTTGTTGTCCAGGGAAAGAGGGTAGGGTGGAGGTCTTTTTGATTACATGGAAAAGGCCGTGGGCCGTCAGCATGGCCAAGTCCATCGATTTGCTATAGGTGGCCATGATGCTCAAGTTCGCGATGAAATGATCTTCTCTTTTCCCTTCGCAGCCCATTAGGATGACTCTTTTATAACTGTTTTTCTGACAATATTTTAAGGCTTTCTGCAAATCATTGTATTCAACACTCTTGTCAGAAATGAAGGTGGTGCTATTCTTTTCCAGAAGCGAAGATGAGATGGAATCCCCGTCACCTGTCACCACAATGTCGGCTTGTGTTTCTACAGCGTGTTGCAAGAAGGAGTTGTAGGCACCATCGCAGCAGACGATGACCTTGGCATGCCGAAGCAGTGTTTGCGCTGGTTCGGAAATAGGAAAATCCCCGTTGGCGATAATGACAACGGGGAAAGCTCCATATAGGTCGGTGAATAAAGAGGGTGTTAGAACCATTTCACCAGGTTAAAGTCGAGGTCATGCGGTAGCAGTTCGTTGGCCGGGATCACGCGAATGGCGTAGCTCCAGTTGCCCACCTTCTTGGCGTCAACTTCGCATTTGAAGATGTTGTTTTCGCCCTCTTTCCGCAGGAATTCAAATGGATATTTGGCGACGAGTTTGGTCTCGCCCTCATGCTCGTTGTCCACCAGTATCAGTTCTACTTTCAAATCGTTAGGTGTGAGGGAACCGCATTCCAAGGCAGCTTCAATACTCAGCTTGTCGCCAATATAATAGGTGCTGTTGGGATGGTTTTGGTTCTCTATGGAACGACAGACGAGATTGTCCCATTCGGTGATCACGTGCTCTTTCCATTTGATGAGCTGGCGGGTCTTCTTCAGGTCGTCGGAGCTTATATCCAAATAACGTTTTTCCAGTTTATTGTAGAATTTGCTGTAGTAGTCGTCGAGCTGGCGTTTCATGGTGTAGTTGGGTGAGATCTCGGCGAAGCATTTCTTCATCATGGCGACCCAGGTCTCAGGGATGTTTTCTTTGTTTCGATTGTAGAAAGCTGGGGCAATCTCGTCCTCCAGGGTGCTGTACAGTGTGGAGGCGTCCAGCTCGTCTTGCAGACGGTTGTCGCGATAGGTGATCTCCTCCTTGATGGCCCAGCCGGCGCCAGGCACATAGCCCTCGGCCCACCAGCCGTCCAATACGCTGAAGTTCAGCACGCCGTTCATGACTGCTTTTTCGCCGGATGTTCCGGAGGCCTCCAATGGACGGGTCGGCATGTTCAGCCACAAGTCGCAACCCGAGATGAGCTTCTTGGACAAGATCATGTCGTAGTTCTCTACGAAGATAATCTTGCCTACAAATTCCGGCTTGTGAGACAGGCGGATGATATTGGTGATGATGTCTTGACCTGCTTTGTCGTGCGGGTGTGCCTTGCCGGCGAAGATGAACTGCACGGGCATTTTGTCGTTGCAGAGGATTTGGCGCAGTCGCTCTTCGTTGGTGAAGAGCAGGTGGGCGCGCTTGTAGGTTGCGAAGCGGCGTGCGAAGCCGATGGTGAGCGCGTCGGTGCGGATCTGCTTCAGCGTGGCACTGATAAAGGCGGGCGACTCGTTACGACGACGCAACTGTTCTCCCAACATCTCCTTGACGGCCACAATCATCTCTTCACGAAGTTCTTGTTTGAGATTCCAGATGTCTTTGTCGGCCACTTCGTAGATTTTCTGCCAATAAGCAGGATTCGATTGGTCTTGAAGGAAGGCGGATCCGAACACCTGACGGTGCAACGCCTGCCAGCGTTTGTGTGCCCAAGTGGGGTAGTGAACCCCGTTGGTGACGTAGCCAATGTGCGACTCTGCGGCAAAGCGGCCCTCGTAGAGGTTGGCGAACATGTCCTGGGATACTCGTCCGTGGATGCGGCTCACACCATTGACTTCCTGGGAGAAATGGCAGGCCAGGATACTCATGGAGAACTTGTCGTTGGTGCAGTCGTCACGCTGGCGGCCAAAGCCCATGAAGGTCTCCCAACTGATGTTGAAGCGGTCGGGATAGGTCGCGAAGTAGATGCGCATCAAGTCCTCGTAGAAGGAGTCGTGACCAGCAGGCACGGGCGTGTGAGTCGTGTAGAGTGAGGAGCTGCGCACCAGCTCAATGGCCACAGACATGTTCACATGCTTCTCTTGCATGGTCTGATAGATGCGCTCCAGGTTTACAAATGCGGCATGACCTTCATTGAGGTGGAAGAGGGTGGGCTCTTCGCCTAATAACTTGAGCATACGCAAACCGCCGATGCCCAACAGCATCTCCTGTTTCAGTCGGTTTTCCTGATCGCCGCCATACAGGGTGGCAGTCACCCCGCGGTCCTCATTCCAGTTGTCCGCAAAGTCGGTGTCCATCAGGTAGAGAGGGATGCGTCCCACGTCCACGCGCCAGATGCGGGCATACAGGTTGCGCCCGGGCAGTGAAAGACAGATGGTGAGCCAATTGCCCGACTCGTCCTTTAACGGAGTGATGGGCAGCTTGGAGAAACTCTGCGGTGGATACATGTTGATCTGTTCGCCGTAGCTGGAGATCTGCTGGGTGAAGTATCCATATCTGTAGAGCAAGCCGATGCCAATCATGTTGACGTTGGAGTCGGAGGCCTCTTTGAGATAGTCACCGGCCAGCATGCCCAGGCCACCGGAATAGATCTTCAACTCGTTGCTGATGCCAAACTCCATGCTGAAGTAGGCGACCTTCTTTTCCGGGCGGGTGCGCGGCGTGTCCATGTATTCGCGGAACTGGGCATATACTTTGTCCACCTTGGTGAGGAATTCTTGATTTTTGGTGAAAGACTCCATGCGCTCGAATGGCAGCACTTGCAGCAGATAGACAGGGTTCTGCTGGCAACGCTCCCAGAGGTCTTTCCCGGCAATCTCTTCAAAAAGCTCCCGTGCTTCATAGTTCCAACTCCACCAGAGATTCTCTGACAGAAGTTCTAATTTTTCCAAACTCTTGGGAAGGTGAGACTTGATGGATATCTGTCTCCATTCAGGATGTTCAATCGTTGTGTGTTTCACTATTTGGCTGATATTAGAGGTTTTGGCTTGATATTGTTCGTAACGGCTGTCGCTTTTTGACAGGGCTATGTCGTATGCTTGCAGATAATTGTCGTAAAGGCTGCTCCAAAGGGCATGTTGTGACATCTCAACGGCTTTCTTGTCGAGCTTTTCTTTCTCTTCAGGTGTGCAGTTGCTGAAAAATTGGAATGCTTGGGCCACATGCTCAACTACTTCGTCGTCGTTATGGTCGGTGCGCGGCACTACAACTACGCTTTGCTGGTCGCGGAAGTTGTGGTTGACCCAGAGGCCGAAACCTGCCAGTGAGGTGGTGATGGTCGGGATGCCGAAGGCAATGCTTTCCAGCGGAGTGTACCCCCATGGTTCGTAATAGGAGGGGAATGCGGAGAGGTCGAAGCCAGCGAGGAAGTCGTAGTAGGGGAGGTTGAAGATGCCGTCGTGGCCGTCGAGGTAGACTGGCACGAAGACCACCTTGACGTTCTGCTCCGGCGCGTTGTGCAGTCCATACTGCTTGCATGCACGGATGATGGGGTCGTTGTAGGGGTCGTGCAGAACATGGGTGGAGAAGTCGTCGAGGACAGGCGTGGTGCCAATAGGTTGGTTCATGCGCTGGAGCAGGTCTTCACGCATGCCGCTGTGCCCGGCGGGAACGGCGATGAAGGCGCAGAGAGTCCGATCGGGGTTCTGTTGGGCGTAGTGCGCCAGACTGCGGATGAAGACATCGATGCCTTTGTTCCGGAACTCATAGCGTCCGCTGTTGATGACGAGCAAGGTGTCTTCGGGCAATGTCTGCTGCATCAAAGCGGAGGCAACACGAAGCAGTTGCGCCCGGGCGGTGGCGTGGCATTTGGCGCGCTCTTCGCCTTGTGGCACGAATCCGTTCTCGAACCCGTTGATGGTAATGACATCCGCCGGTTGCGGGAAGAAGGCCTCGCACTCCTGGTCGGTGATCTCGCTTACCGTTGTGTAGGCATCAGCCACCTGCGCCGAGAGCGACTCCAGGGAATACTTCGACTGTACTCCGAAACGCTGGGCAGTCTCCACTGGCAGATACTGATGGATGTTCTCGTACAACGGCAGTCCGTTGCCTGCAATGCAACGGCCCAGGACGGTGGCATGGGTGGTGAAGACAGTCGCGATCTGCGGCGTCACCGTCTCCAAATGCAGAATGCCGGTGCCCGTCATCCACTCGTGGAAGTGGGCGACGATCTTGTCCATGGAGTTGCAATAGTAGTTGTAGAAACTCTCGATGACCTTGCCGGCGGCATAGCCGAAGAGGGCGGGCTCGATGTAGTCCCACTGACCCGAGATGGAATCTAACTTGTGATTAATCCAGAAAGTGGTCAGAATCTCATTCTTCTTTTCAAAAAAGGGGGTGAAATTGACCAATATGACGATGGGAGAGCCGCAAATCTGCCAACGACCGATACGGATCTTCAAACCCTCTTGCTGCGCGATCTCCCGCCAGTTGCGGAAAAGCGCAGGATCCTCCACGAAATCTCCATGATACTCTTTGGAGATGTCAGGACCTATGCAAATATAATGGTCTCCGAAATGTTGTACGGCTGTGGATGCTTTGGAGGAAAGAACGGTGTAGATGCCTCCAACTTTGTTGCAAACTTCCCACGAAGTTTCAAAAATATAGTCTGCACTCATAAACTCTTTTTAACGAAAATAAAGGTGCAAAAGTACAAAATAAACAGCGGAATTCCAAATAGGAAGTGATACCAAAATATTTTTTTTCTTCTATGTTGTGGGTAATGAAAAAATGTGTATTTTTGCGGCCTCAAAAAATGGCGGGGTAGCTCAGTCGGTTAGAGCGTCGGATTCATAACCCGGAGGTCACGAGTTCAATTCCCGTTCCCGCCACAAAATGTGGTGTAAACAAATGTATGTCAAATGTTTACACCAATTTTTTAAACCACACTGCGCCAAATTTGCGCCAAAAAAATGTTGAACACTCCTTTCCGAACAAAAATCAGAAAGGAGAAAAAAAAATGTCTCAGATTTTTGTTGATTTCCGCCCTGCAGAGGTGGTTCACAAAAAAGAAACTTACGTGTCTTTCTATGCCCTAAACCCATTGTCTGGCAAGCTGGAACGCAAGAGAATCCGTTGCAATCATATTAAAGGAAAGACAGAACGGCTCAAATATGCAAGGCTGCTCTGTACGAGTATCAATCAACAGCTTTATGACGGATGGAACCCGTTTCTGGAGGAGATAGCTCCCGAGGCCGGTACTGTCCTTAATACTGCTTTGGACAAATTCATCGCGGAAAAAAGGAAGTCGGTGCGACCGGACACAATGCGAGTGTATGTTTCCATCGTTGAAATCTTTAGACGTTGGCTACAAGCAAGAGGGATTGCGGACAAACCTTGTTTTGCCTTCAACTCGAAGTCTGCCGAAAGATATATGAACGAAATATCAGACAACCCAAAGGCTGGTAACAGGACATATAATAATCATCTGAGATGCCTCAAAACACTCTTCAAATTCATGATTGACAGAGAGTACATTGTCGAAAATCCGTTTGAAAAAATATCAACTAAACGTTGTGACCCTAAAATCCGAGTGATAATTCCCAAAGAGGATCGTGCGAGGATAAAAAACTATTTTGAACTCAAAACACCTGCCTTTTTTATGGTATGCCAACTATGTTATAGACTGTTTATGAGGCCGAAAGAAATCTTGATGCTCAAAATCGGGATGTATGATCCAAAGGAGAACATTATTACAATTCCACCGGAAATATCCAAAAATCACAACACCAGAACTCTTGCTCTTCCCGATGATTTGAAGCGCTATTTTTGTTCAATTACAAAATGTCCTTCTAATTGGTATGTGTTTTCCGACCCTTGCACATTTGAACCCGGGAAAACGCATTTAGATACAAAAATAGTAGGAAGGAGGTGGAAAGAAATGAGAGACGGTCTGAAAATGCCAGCTGCATACCAATTCTATTCGTTGAAAGACACAGGTATTACGGAAATGCTGGAAGCCGGTGTGCCGGCAAAATTCGTAAAGGAGCTCGCAGATCACCATTCGCTTGAAATGACGGAGAAATACACCCATCGCAGCGATGCTAAGAAAATTCTGGAATGGAACAAGCTGGAGTTCTAGTACGTTAATGGATTTTCACAGCCTCAATTTCGCACAGCACTGTGCTGTCCCCATTGTTGTCTATCTGGAACGAGATTCTCTTTGGAAGGCTCTTGACGTTCCGGACCATAAGAAAGCGGATTTGTTCGTCCGGATTGCGCATGTCCGGGCGCAGAAGGGCGTCCACTTCCGGAAGTTTCACCACGGGGATTCTGAATTTGTAGGTAATGGTCTTGTGACCGTATAAATCCAGTACCGGTCTTGCGTATTTAACGCCGACAGAGTTGTCTCCCTTGGCCGTAAGCGCGAAACCATCCGCCCATACGGGAAGCATGACTTCGTTTTGGATATAAGGGTAAGAACCGTTTTGCGGGTAGTTCCTCTTCCTGAAACCTCGGTATTGCGTCAGAATAATGTCGGATGGCTTGTCATCGCTGTTGTACAGGTCACTGCAGATGGTGAAATTGGCTACAGCGAGCTGCGGTGTCTCCCCTGAGGGCACATCAATAGACCCTCCGGTTCTGCCTCCTCCGAAGAAGCGCTGGTGAGGAATGGCAATTGAGGGCTCATGACAATCTTCTTTGCCTTCTCCAATTTTCAATTCGTCAGGATTTCCGCTGTGCTCCTCCCATCCCTCGACCCACGAGGACACTTCGTCTTCCTGTAAAGATGCCCGATACAACGTGTTTGTCTTAGTGCGCAGCACGACATGCTCGTGATTTTCGTATGCGTCAGGAAGGGCGAACTCAACGTCATTGATCCGGAGATTCTTGTTGAAACTTTCGTCCAACAGTGGTTTAAGGCGGAAAACATGTGCGGTACTTTCTGGAATAGAGGTTTCTGTTTCCCTCACTAATTCGAAATCAGAAAGATCAAGACATCCGGCACCAGACAGCGAGGAGTAAGGAATTATCTCAACCAGTTTCTGCTTGCCTGACACGAAATAGCACAGTCCAAAAGTTTCGAGGATGGTCTTGAGAAAATTGGCGTTGGTGACATCCGGGCACAATTCAGGGATAGAGAATGACCGTCTGAAGATGTTGAAACCGAACCGTTTCATGTCCGGAGAAACCTGGCGAAACTCCACTGTCATGTTCACATGGTCCAACCTCCTGCAGAAAGTCGTTTGACTATACCCTTGAGTACTTCTGACTTTGATGAAAAGAGCAAAACGAAGTCCAGAACTTTCAGAACCGGAAGGGAAGTAATGGCGTTTGTAGTATTCAATGTGCCGGTTTTCAGGATGGGAGAAGTCATGGGAGAACACAACATCCTCCCCGTCCAGAACCTCCTGAAGGGAATGGGCCCCCTTGTATATTCTCAGATAGACCGTAGAATAGATGGGGACAGTCTGTCCAAGAGTCGTGTCGTTTTCCCGCCAATCGGCCGACAGGTGAAGATCCCACCATCCGTTTGGCTGGATCCAGACCATGCCACCATGAACTGTGCTGTCTTGACTTTGTCCGTTGTAGGCATAGCTGTTGCACCATAGAAAAGACCCGACCCATTCGCTCGCGTCAGTCACAATCACAGGAAGACCTTCCGAGTCATATTGAGACTCCGTGCCGTCGAGAGAGTGTTGTGACTGGAGAAAGGTGGCGTCGAGGTCGTCTCCCAGGTGGTTAATAAAACGGTAACCCGCATTTCGGCACCAGATTTCCAGAAGGCGGGCTATACGGATTTGCGGGCAGAAAGCCAGCTGGTTCATTTCAGTAAAATCATTTATGGACCCATCATCGGTTTCTTCAGAAAGATCGAATACATGGTTGTTGGCGCGAGAAAATGGCAGAGTGTCATTCTCGATCAGGTTTCCTGCACTATCGTAGAACAGAGTGTTGACAATCTTCTCTCGCGAGCGTCCGTTCCACCAACCCCAACTGTCATTGTCGGAGCCATACCCCTCATCGTTGAAAAACGGCGCAAACTTGATGTCAGGATCCGAGAGGGAGCGCACAAGAAAATCTTTCCAGGCTGATTCATGAACGGAACGAGACGGAGACACTTCAATGTCATCGTCTTCGTTTGACATCATAGATCTGGACGAGAATCCGTCAGGATATGGGTTGAGGACCACGGCTGCGGCGATTTTGTTCCAGGATGTCTTTTGCAACAACAGAGACCCATTCCAATTCAGAAGACCATTAATATATATGGTACACGGCACACGTTCCATCACACCGCTGGGTGCCAGGTGCGAGAAGTTCAGGGCCTTTTCGTTCCCCTCTACGGGTAGTTCAAAAGTGAAGGTTATGTCGCCTTCAATGTCTGCAGAGGCGAACAAAGCATTGTTGAGTTCAACAGAAAGGGAAGTGTTACGATACAGGACAAGTTCTGAGCCGTTTGCAAATAATCGAATCATAATGATAGTAAAAGATGTTATAAAAAAAAGCAATAAACAAATTGTGCATTCTCATACGCCAAAATCGTCAAGCAGTGAACCATCATAGACTTTATGATATTTAACATATACCGCTACCGTTTCACTGCTCCAATTACTATGCATGTATGCCGTTTGTCGATATGAGGAAGACTGAGATAAACAATGTCTAACACCACTATCATATAATTTAGTGCCAGAAATATTGTAGAAACTTATTCTATAATAGTCTTCTGTCAGATCTAACACCATTCTGAGTGGATCGTTAGCGCTATATCCAGATGTTGTAGTAAACTCTTCAGACCAACCTGGCGGTCTCCAATAAGAAGTGTAATGTTCACGCCAACTATAAGTATTGGCGTCAGATCTTACAAGACAAGTCCCGCGATAATCGGTTCTGTTATGGGACATATTGCAAAATATATTTTTTTTAAGGTCTGAAGACGGTTCGTAAAATTCAACTTCTATACGAATTTTCCCATTAAACCACGATGGAGACACACCATTTGTGGGTGGATTTGGTGTTGAGCCTGCCCATGAAGTTTTGGTATTCATATAAATACTTTTAAAAGTACCATTCACTGGAAACCCAACATCTATGGAACCTTTATTGCTCATATATACATAATCACCGCTAATCCGGAAATTGCTATTGCTATTTCTTACGTGTGGTGTACCAGAAATCTCATCGATGAATTGGTTGTTTACAACGCGCCAGTAGGCTATCAATGGAGAATTATTATTGCTTATTGCTACTTCTTCTCGTCTCATCTCCAGCCTCCAGTCCACGAACTATCTGCAACCCATTGAGTAGTTGTGATTGCAGGAGCATTTGTCTTTACAGTTGACACGCTATGCAATGCGATAGCAGAAAGAATTAATACAGCTGCTATCAAAAAGATTGTCAAAAAATCTTTTAAGACATTTGTAACATTCACACGTAGTACCATAATTAATTATGATTAATAATTGCATTTATTGTATCCAAATCCAACACCGTGTTGAAAATCGCTGTCCTGTACGCATACCATTCGATATCGGCATCATAACCAACGTCGCATACATTGCCCAAACAAGTGCCATTGCTGTTCAGGACCCAGTTGCTTGGCTGGTGATTCGTGTTGTACCGGTTAGATCTATACAGCGAACCATTCTGATAAAAATAACGCATGAAAACGTCATAGTTATAGACTGTGGCCGTAGTAAACTTCCCGTTCGGGAAATTGGCAACCTTGTTGGACATGTTGTAGAAAGTGCAAAATTGAGAAGCATAGTCCCTATTCGACGTGTTCACACCAAAAGAGGGCAAATACTTACCATTCATCTTTGTAATTGCCTCCATAACGTTGATTGAAGTCCAGTTATCATTGGCAAAAGTGTTTTGTGACATTCCATTGTTCCAAATACCAATATGTTGGTTAGCAGAACTTGGAGTCTTGCAATAGAATGCATGTTTGGTGCCGTCATATACAAAGACTCCATTGCCCGACAATGTCAAAGGAACATTGTTTATCTGGTCACGTGGATCGCCATCGGACGAATCCATATAGAACACGCACCCTATCGAACGCAACCAGTCAATCCAATCGCTCAAACTTGCAGGTTCCCTTCTCATAACTGTTGAATTTCACTTTGTGTTAAACACCGTTCAAATACCATTACATCTCTAATGTAAATATCATAGTGATAATTTCCCGCATTGATAAAACCGCCGCAAACAGTGATATTGTTTTTCTTATCGTTAGTTGACCAATTGCCTGGATAACACGAAGCATAATTAGAAGGCGTTGTAGATGTCCTGACAACAGAGCCGTTCAAATAAAATGTCAAAGCGTGATTGTTTAATGTCATGGCAATAGTATGCCACGAACCTGTAGTAATGCCAGTATGGCGGTGTGTCTCCATCAATGCACTTGAAGTTCCTTCATTACCAGTTTTGCCGACTGTCAAGATGTCTGCCGTTCCGGTGAAAGAATTGATTTTGACCCTTGCCACCATCGTATATTGATACGGTTCCGCATACACATTAACATTCGGGATGTTATAAATCCAGGCAAGTTGGCCCGGTGCGGTTGTGGCAACATGGAAAGCACCTTCAGCATTGTCCCATGAAATCTGCGCAGTCCCATTTGTTGGTGATATGCCGCTGACATGGTCCATTGTGTCAGATGTTGATGATAAAGGGGCGTAAAACCGTAACCCAGTTGGAAACCCTCCACCCGATGGCTGCACATGTTGCCGTCTCATAACGCCTCTATTGCTGTGTTATACAACGTGTCCACCGCCTCAATAGTTACAGCTGCCTCAATCTGCGGCTTATACGTGTCAAAAACCTGCATTGCCTTCTTGCTCTCGTTGCGAAAATCTGCAAGCACCTGCTTGGCCGAGGAGATGTCGTAATAACTGCTTGCAATGCTATTCTCCACCTTGTCTATAGCCATTGCAAATTCAAGCGTCGTTATTGATATTGAGCCGTAGCAAGCGTCTTTCAGCTCCTTCACCTTCTCTGCCGCATATTCGCTCACATCGGGTGTAGGTGGCACGTATGGCGGCGCCAGCTCGCAGTTCCACACCTCCTGCACAGATGCGGTCGGGTGCTCCAAGTAAAACGCCTTCTGTTCCGCCGTCATCTCGACATAGATGCGGTTGATGACCGTGTTGATATGGATAAGGCTGACCTTTATCTGATAAGGCAAGCCGTCTCTCAGCTTGAAATAATAGTATCTTTCGTTGTTTATTGCCATATTGCATAGATCTTTACGTTGTTGACATGTCACTGCGTGACGTTATGAATGCCCCGTCCGCATTGACGATAATTCCTATTTCACAAACGCCTCCCTTGGGAATGCTGATGCCATCTGCCGGCAGATACACGTGTGCTACCGAAGAACCAGAATGCGTGACCGAGTTTATGGTCACGTCGATATCCGACGAGCCGGTGTTTTTGATCCACAAATAATTGTCTGAAAGGTTTTCAACGGCAAAAGCGATGCCGATGTCTGCGGAGACGGATATCATCTGCGACCGTCTTGCGTCAGAGGCAAAGGTGATAGTCGCTGTGGACGTGCTAACCGTACTGTTCGCAGTGTGGACAATGACGGGCGATACCGATCCTCCTCCGGGCGTGCTGTTCTCCCACTTGCCGGTGGCCGCGTTGTAGCTCAGCACCTGGCCGTTTGCGAGAGACGACAACGACACGTCATCCAGATAACGGATGCTGTTCAACCTGTCTTCCAAGGCCGCATTGCCGATGCTTAGATAAAAGATGATACCATGTTCTCCCGCCATGGTGCGCTTCCGGCAACAAATCACGGAAGGATATGTGTTGTTTTGCACAACCAGCAGCTGGTACAGCACCTCGCCAAGCAACTCGTCATTCTCAGGTCTGATCGGCGCAATTCCCTCCGCGTAACCGCCTGTCGGCTCTCCGGTGTTGTCGTCATATTCGGGCTCCCGGAAGAAACCGAATAGGTCAAAGTCGAAATCAGTGTCCCCGCTTATTACGCCAAAGGCAAGTCGGTCGTTGGCGGAATTGCTACTGTCATTGGATAGCATTGCATCCAGACCACTATCCCCGGAAGACACGTGTGTCCATATTTCATTGCCCTCGAACTGGAACTTCCCCAGGGTGTTGTCGTAGGAAATATGATCGTTTGCGTCGATCAGTATGTAATGCTCGTAACCTTTTCCTTCGAGCAGGGAGACAGCGTTGTCGCGGTAGGTGTTGCCGGAGCCCTGGTCAAGAAACAAACAGACTGCGCACCGGGGTTTCGGCGCCGGGCCCCATTCCACGCCATTTGCAGACCCGTTCACCCGCAGGATTTTACCCTTGTCGGTATTGGAGTATGGAGGCAGTTCCTCCGGTATATCCAGATACTTCCGTGGCAATTTGTGTGTCACCGTGACAGACAAAGGTTTGACAACGAAGGATGTCACCTCGACAGAACTGCGTATGAAAGCTTCCAGCCATGGGCTCTCCTCGTCTGGTATATAGATGAAAAAGTCCTCACCCGTATCGGTATAAGAGCCTGGATCATACAGCCACTTGTTGCCCGCGCATGTTTTTCCGACACCGTTGTGAATCCCGTCTTCCAACGTAACAGTCACTTCATCCCCGTCGTTTATGGACACGGCGACCTGGGCGCCCGGTCCGAGATCCCAGTCTTTGGAAAGCTGGTCTTTGACCGAGTTCAGAGCGGCTGAAAACTCGCTGCAGGGGTATTTGTATTTGTTGGCGCCAACATTTTCAAAAAAGCTTGTTGCGGAAGTTCCCATCAGCTCTTTCACTATCATATAAGTGGCGCTGTCGGCCACTACCGGGAGCCACGCGACCTTGACATGCACGGTTTCTGTCGCGTCTGAGAGGTTCAAGCTCGCTGCGGTTGAGCTGGAGATATGGAGATCAAGAAATGTCTTCCCTGCCGATGGAAGCAGTATCAAAACGTTTTCCGCGTCTTTATCCAGAATGCACTCCTGCATCACGTCAGCACCATCACACACCTTAACGAAAAAGCCGAAGAAAGGTCGGATGTAAGGCAAGCTGGTGTACATTGCGACAAAGCAGAACATGCCTCCGGGCATCCGGCAATCGCCATCCGCAATTTCCATCGAGGCTTGATATCCGATGTTCGGAGATCCCGCCAAGATGACATTGTCGTCAAAGACAACTTGTGCCGCATCACCGGAGAGCGTTTCATCATAATGCGTCCTGCCCTTGATGAAATCCTTGGCGCTGCTGTCGTTCTGGTTCCAGTCTGACTGCGGCAAGTTTTTTATCTGCCTGTAGTCGATCTTCGTCATGGCTTAGGATGCTGAGATCTCAACTGATGCCACATAGTCGCAGGTAACCACATCGCCCTCCTGCGGAATGTAGGCGCTGTTGTCAAAGACAACCTTGCCCTTTCCATCGTAGGTGCCTGAAGCCTCCTTCGTGATGGCGTAGTCGTCGCCCGCGTGCTGCTTCACGCCGTTCACATAGACACTCACCTTCTTCACGCCCTCGATCCTGTTCCCCGTGTAGAATGTCTTGTTGGTGCCGTCGATGGTGCCCGACATGGCCTCGTCGAGCACCACGCGCAGGTGCTGCGAGGGGAGAGCGGTCTTCGTAACGCTGATCACTCCCGTGGTGCTGTCGATACTTATGGCCGACACATATTTGCCGGATTCAGCAGATCCGCCGCTCACCGTCGGGAAGTTCACGGTTATACGCAGCTTGCCAGCATCGGGAGAGGTTGACGGTATGCTGATAGACAACAGGTTGCTGTTCGTGGTGGTGATGTTGTTGAGCAGCAGGCTCACAAGGTTGGCCTCCGTCACTGCCCCGGTGATGTTCACCTGGACGATTGTCCAGTGGGCGGCCGTGGCGATGGACGCGCTGTCCTGGTTTGCGATAAGGGTGTCGCCGTTCTCCAGCGTGACACCGGTCGGGGCCGTGCCGTTGCCGTCATACACATAAACGTAGCCCTTCTTGATCACATCCGTCGCCGCCAGGCTCCACGCGCCGCGGAAGAGCATGGCGCCGGCCACTCCTGCCACTACCGTCTGTATCTTGGCAAGGATGGCGGCCGCGCTGGCCGTCTTGGTGTCCGATGTCCAGTCCGCATGTGCAAGCGCCTGGATGAAGTCTGTGAGTTGGATCTGGTCTCCTCTGATTTTTGTTGACATAATTCTCTTTTTTGATGGTTGTTTGATTTATTTTTGTATTTTTGCAGCTGACCGGGGGTGAACGAATCCGACCATTAGCAATGATATTGCCATCGTGTTCTCACCCCCTTGTCTTTTATATGACACGAATAAACGAGAATTCGTTATGATATTTTCGCAGTTTTCTGTAGATAATTCCTTTCTTGCCTCTTGCCATACCATAAATATAGTTGAGACTTGCTCTCTTATTCTCAAAAGGAATGGGTCCCGACATTCTCACTCCATTATTCCCTGACCTTACGTGGCATACAGCGAATCCGTTACCCAACCGCGGTCTCATGCATTTGTGATTAGTTCTTGCTGCTTTATCTATGACTTTTGAGCTATAAGATGCTTCGCTTTCGGACCAATCCGCAAACACAGTCTTGGCCTTGTCTTTTCCAAGCACATTCCATGCCGGGCCACGGACAACCACCACGGGCTCCTTGACGCAGATAACAGCCCCGTTTCGGATCTTGAGATACGGACTTGAGGTGTCCGAGCACAGGTACTTCTCGCGCTTGAAGCAACTGTACAGCTCGGGATGCTCCACGGCCGTGCCTTCCGCCAGATGCCAGGAAGCCATCATGATGAGCAGCGGAACCCGGTACATGCCGTTCTCTGCGAGCCACCCCTCGTCCGGAGCGACAAACAGGCAATATCCATCTTCCGTTAATTCGTTTCGTGTCCTCATTATCATCTTGCTCTTGTCTGGATCATGGTACAATTTGCGGAAAAAATCCTGTGCGGGCACGCCCGTCCACGCTTCGAACAGGAGCGCGTCCTCCTCGGTAAGGCGGAAGGTGACATGACCATTTGCGAAATAGTATCTTCGTCCAGGCCGTGGGAAGCGGGGCACCGCCCTCAACACGGCGGGAAGCCGGTAGTCGCCGCTGGGGTCATAGTGGCGCGGCGGATGCGGGAACGCCTTCAACTGTTCGGGGTCGATGCGTGTGGCCATGGCTATTCGGGTATTGCGAGTAGTTGGATGGTGTCGTTGGCTTTGGGCGTATAGGATAGCAGTGTGATGGTGGTGGGGGTCGTCTCCGAATAGTCGGTGCCGTTCTTCAGCAGCTGGCCGTTCAGGAACAGCGCGGTGGATCCGGTCTTGTATGCGGAGGAGACCGTTATCGTCATCACCCCGGCCGTCCATGACACGGGAATGTAAATGCGTTTCTCGGATGCCGTTGCAGCGGCCACCGTGGTCTTGGACGATTCCTGCAGGATTGACACGCAGGCCATGAAACTGTTCAGGCTCATGACTTTCGGCGTGCCGTCCGCAATGACGAGCACCTTGCCTCCGCGGCTCAGGTAATCCGCCACAGCAAGGTTGGAGAGGTCGGTGTCAAGCTTGTCGTCGAGGGCGGCTTCGACAGAGGCGCTTGCGGCTGCCAGTGTGCTGGCATCAGCGGCATCAACATAACCCTTGCTGGCGAAGGCTGTCTCAAAGGCGCTGAAGTCGATGGCTTCAGACACTTTGATCTTCAGGTCTTGGGTGGTTTTGGAACCAGAAAGAGTCACGCCATTGATGACTGGTTTGTCTGTCAGGTCGTTATAGGACACCACGGCGGCATTAGCGCCGTCGTTATGTGCTGCAACCAGCGCATTGATGGTGTCAATGAGCTGCTGGGCTGTGCAACCGATTTGTAACAGTTCTATTGTGCTGGACATGATGTTGTTATTGTTCGTGCATGATTTTGTCTAAAATTTCGCCACGCAGATAGGTGGATATTTGCTCTGCCTCCTGGGCAATATTGCCTGAATGGTTCGCGCCCATCACCGCCGTGTTGCGGACAGTGATGCTGACCTCGCAGTGTACGGCTTCCATGGAGGCAAGACGGGTAATGAGTTCGTTTTTCTCCGAAATAGTTTTCTCCAGGTTGGCAATTTCAGACTCATCCTCCCGGATAGCGGTGCGCTGTCTGGCGGTAGCGGTCGATAGCGCAATGATGACTACTGCGGCCAAAGCCCCGACGATGTATTTCAAATACTTTTTTACAAAAGTCCATATTTTCAAAAAGAATGCTATCATACATTTATTATTTATAAGTGATTATCGAAAAACAGTGTCGGTTCTGATGATTTGTACCACCGAGGCATCTTCATCAACGGAAGCAACATGCTGCGGGGACCGGTTGACCTTCTCCCGTAGCCGGAATTTGAATTCAGCCTCCACAAGATCAGGGTCCTCATCACTAACGGTCAAGCTCCCCGGTATCATGTCAACATACCAGGCGTGCATTCCATCAAGAAGAAGGTTGTGCTGCTTGGCAAATGCGGAGTGCAGCACCTTCAGCCCGGACGACGAGCGAGGTCGGCATTTGGCACTGAATACCGTCTGGGAATCAGTTGTGCCGTAACTGTCGATAAGATGATAGACGCGCCGTTCCCCTTCAGAGTTTTCTTCCTTGGCCAGATACTCCACGATAAAGCTTTCATATAGATTCATGCTGTTAAGCATCAGGAAAGTGTGGAAACCATAGTCAAAATGCCGGCGGACAAATGTCCTGGATATGCTGTTGTTGCTGAAAGAGACGGTGTAAGACACTGCATTGTCCACATCCTGGTAGTCGAAGGCGGCCAGCGAGACGGGAACAGCATATATACTATTCTTTTGAAACACTACTGGGGAGGGAGAAAGCGTCTCGCTGGTGCCGTCCTTCTTACGGACAATCACGACGGGCGTAGCAGATATGTCCGTATTGGTGAAATTGCAGATATGCAGATAGTGTTCCACGGAGAAATCCGTCAAGACAGTCTCCCCATTGTCTTGGGCAAAGATGTCTATATCCTGCTTCAGATAAAAATGCTGGGGGTCTGAAGATATCCAGTCGGGGATGTTGTTCTCGCGATGATATTGAACGAGCTTGCCGTTGATCAGCCAAAACCACGGACTTGTTTCCTCGTCTACTCTGGACAGTTCGGAGTCACTTGATCCTACGGGCAATTCGGAAAAGTGAAGCCTTGCATGAAGCATATTGGAACCGACACGCACCGCATTATATTGCTGGTATTGTGGAACCAAGGGAACTGGAAACAAGGACTTGAGCATTGAGGTATCAATAGAGACGATCCCATTGCTGTATTCATAGAACAGGTCAGGAGTTCTGGCCTCGTCGATCTCAAGCCATACACGCAGCCGGACACTGTCCGCATCGCTGCGGTTTGTCCTGACAACATATTCCGGATTGTTGTCAACGAAGTCAAAATTGAACGGTCTTTTTTGAAGTCTCATATTTTCCACTTAGAGTCTGGCCAACTCCCTGATTTCCTGTTCATGTTCGTCAAATTCCAGTTGGATCCTTCTGGAGATGTAGGCACGACGGTTGTTTGGATCGCGCAGGAATTCGTTCATCTGTCTGAGTTCCTTGAGCAGTTCACTGTCATCAGAGTTCTGGTAGTAGTTGTTGGTTGTCTGGTTTGACGGTGCAAAGGTACGGCCATATTGAGGAACCGCTTGGGACAGAGTTTTGGCATCCGGGGAAGGGAACGTGATAGCAGCAAGGGCGTTTCTGTTCCCCTTTTGGTATTGGTCGAGCGCCTCGATGATGCCGGCTGTCTTCTTGTCACGCAACAGCTTGTTGCTGGCCACCCATTCATCGCCTTCCTCGCCCATAAGGGCTATCTGCTTTCCTCTGATGTAGCTGCCTTTAGCGTATGGATTCACTTGGGATGCAATGGCGGCAATTTGAAAAGCCGTGGTTACAGCCATCAGGGCGGCAAGGATGGCTCCGCCAATAGGTCCGGCTTGTGCGAAACCCTGCATAATGGCCAATGCGCCGCTGATGGTGGCTTGGACTATACTGGCAATTTTGTCGCGCTCGAACTGTTCGTGCTTCAGTTTCTTCTCCTTCTTGTCCTTCTCCTCCTGCATCTTAGCCATCTGTGCATTATAGTATTTCTGGGAGATGACTCCATCGTCAAGCTGTCTCTGCAAAGCAGCAGACTGTGCATCGTATGTCTCCTGGGCCTTCTGCAGCTCTCTTTCCATCATATTGTCCTGCATTTGGGCGATGGAGTTGTAGATGTCGAAGGCTGCGTTGGCGAATTCCTGCAGACCCTGCTGCATAAGATTGAGAGCTTCCTGCCAGTTGTCTTTCATCTTGCTCCAGTCGAACTCGGCGAGCTGTTGCCAGATGGTCTTCTGATTGGATTTCGCTGCATTTTTGTCAACGTTGTCAAGCTGCTGTTTCTTCAGCTGTTTCAGTATCTCGATCTTTTCGCGCAGTTGTTTCAGTTCCGGATCGTCTTCACCATATTGGGCAATGCGGGCGGCTATTGTTTTTTCAATGTACTCAATCTCCAGCCTGTATTTTTCTTCGATCGCATCTTTTTGCCTCTGGACTTCGGTTTTGGAGGCATCGGATATGGACTTCTCCTCTTCTTTGATGAAATCTGCGGTATGCTTTTGGTACTTTTCCAGTGTCTGCTGGATATCCTGCGCCTCCATATCGGCCATGCCGTTCATTGACTCGTTCAGCTTGTTGATGAGAGCGTCGATGGCGGTGGTGTCGATGTTGTCGGCCACGAAGAGTTTGCGCAGATCCAACAGTTCCTGCATCTGGTCCTGCGCGTCGGAGAACCGCTGCGCCCACTTCTGCTCCGTGCCGAGCATAGCGTTCAAGATCTCATTTCCGTCATCGGGCATAATTTCTTTTCCCCAGTCGGCGATTTTTTGGGAAAAATCTGCAAGAGTTTTTCCGTATTTCTCCAGATACTTTTTCCCGGCGGTGGCAATCTCATCGGTTTCCATCTGCTGAATCTTCGCAACCTCTTTGGAATTTTCGCCGAAGAGTTCTTTGGCCTCGGACAGCAGCTCTTCATACTTGTTGATAATCTCCTGGTTGGTCTTCTCCCAACCTTCGAGAGATTCCGCCTGCTCTTTGGCTTCCATCTGTCGAAGTTTCTTGAGGAAATTCTGACGAGCGGTAAGCGTCTTTTCGTCGGCGGTGGCGCCGGAACCAGAACCGGAACCGCCAGAACCCGTTTCACCACCTTCAGCAGGATCCTCTGCGACTGCTTTTTTCGCCTCCTGAACTTTGGCCAATTTGTCAAGCAGGTCATCAATCTGCTTGTCAATGCCTGCCACAAATGGAGACTGGTTGCCATTCCCGTAAGACCCGAACGGATCAAAAGACTTTCTTTTAGCATATAATTCGTCCAACTGCTTCTGAATTTTCAGTTCCTCGTTGGCATCCGTGATGTATGAATCATATCGTTTGTCCAAATCATCCATTGTGGAAGAATATTCTCTATGAGCACGAACGAGATTGCCAATTTCCTTACCTATTCCGCCGCGGACTCCTATCTGTCCAAACTCTTTGTTGAGATTCTGCGTGATAGTGAATACTTCCTTTCCCTCAGCCACTTGCTTTTTAATGCTTTCCAGAATGTCGTCTGTCTTAGAGTCGGAATATTTTTCAAGCAGTTTTTTTCGCAATTTCTCAATATTGTCCGTCTCCTCCTCGATTTGTTTGGTGGTGGCAGCGTTCCTTTTTTCCTCCTTCAGTTGCTCGGCAATCTTCGCCTTAATCTGAACAATCACATCCTTATAGGCCTGCTCCACATCACGCAGAGCACCCTCTTCATCCAGATGCTTCTGTATGATTTCGGGATATTTTTCCTTGAGTTCCCGAAGGGCATCCTCGTAATCTTTGGTGCCCTTTTCGGCTTTCTTGAGTTTGTCGAACAAGTATTCGGCTTCGGCCTGTTCTCGAGCGCACTCGGTGTTGAATTCCTCGACGGCTTTTTTGGCGTCACGATGTCTTGAGATGAGCATCCCGATGCCGGTGATCAGTGTGGTGACAGCAATAATGATCGCACCCCACGGAGTGGCCGCAAATGCCGCCTTCAGTTCCGTTTGCGCGACTGCAGCCGCCTCAGTGTTAGCGGCAAGTTTTGCTTTGGCTACGGCCAGCAATTTTGTCACTAAAGTATATGCTTTGCCTGCTACTGTATTGGCCAACGTAAGTGCGCGTTCTTCCTTTTGAGCTGCTATTACATGCTTTTGGGCAAGTCTCAATGCTCCGTATGCACCGACCAGCGAATAAAGCAGAACTCTGTGCTGCGCCCAGAACTTCACCACGGCAGTCAGTACCTTCAGCCCGGTAGCAGAGGATTTCGTAAAATCTGTAATGACGGGAATCAGTTCCTCTCCTAAGGCCGCCTTGGCATCCTGCACGGCCTTCTTGGCCTTATCAAGTTGGGCAGCGGCATTGCCGTTTACCGCAGCGGCCTCTTTTATGACGGAATTTCCTTCAGCAAAGGCGGTGTTGGCTGTGGCTTGCGCTTCCCTGACATCATCGATTTTGCCCGCCAGTACACTGATCACGCCGCTGGCCCGGGCACCGTCGAGGCCAAGATCCTTGAATATGGGTGCCAGTTCAGACAACCCGCCTTTTTTGTTTAGAGTGTCTAAGAATGTGATCAAGGCCTCGTTAGCATCGTTTTTCAACGCATCGGCAAATTCTTTCACAGACATTCCGGCCAAATGAGCGTATTTCTCCGGAGCGGAGAACATATTCATCAGGAGTTTCTGCAAAGCCGTGGCACTCATTTCCACCTGCTGTTTGTTCTGGTCGAGAACGGAAGCGAATCCAAGTATGTTGGCTTGGGAAATTTGTGCCTGGTTGGCGGCGCCCGCCAGGCGGGAGGTGAAATCCATCAGGTAGCGTTCGCTGGCGGAAGA
>JAGCFD010000035.1 GCA_017650305.1 Bacteroidales bacterium
GAGGCGTTAGTAATCATGTACCAACGCGTGGCGTCGGGACCGTATTTGTGGATAATCTCGAACGGATCCACGGCGTTGCCCAAACGTTTGGACATCTTGTTGCCGTTCTTGTCGAGTACCAAACCATTGGAAATCACGGACTTGAAAGCCACGCTGTCGAACAGCATCGTGGCGATGGCGTGCAATGTGAAGAACCAACCGCGCGTTTGATCCACGCCCACCGCGATGAAGTCGGCGGGGAAGTTGGTCTTGAAGAACTCCTTGTTCTCGAACGGGTAGTGCAACTGGCTGTACGGCATGGAGCCGGAGTCGAACCATACGTCGATGAGGTCGCTCTCGCGATACATCTTCTGACCCGTCGGAGAAACAAGCACGATGGTATCAACGTAGGGCTTGTGCAGGTCGATGTTGTTGTCGTAATTTTCCTGCGACATATCGCCCACTTTGAAGTTCTTATAAGGATTCTCTGTCATGAAACCAGCCTTGATGGACTTGTCGATTTCGGCCATCAGCTGCTCGATGGAGCCGATGCAGATTTGCTCTTTCTTGTCCTCGGTGGTCCAGATGGGCAGCGGCACGCCCCAGAAGCGGGAGCGGGAGAGGTTCCAATCGACGAGGTTCTCGAGCCAGTTGCCAAAACGGCCGGAGCCGGTGGCGGCAGGCTTCCATTTGATGGTCTTGTTCAGCTCCATCATACGCTCTTTGTAGGCCGTGGTCTTGATGAACCAGGAGTCGAGCGGATAGTAGAGCACGGGCTTGTCGGTGCGCCAGCAGTGCGGGTAGTTGTGGGTGTGCTTCTCGCTCTTGAAAAGCTTGCCCTGCTCTTTCAGCATCACCACGATGTCCACGTCCAGGGATTTGTCCTTCTCCGTCTTGGTGGGGTCGTAGGCGTTTTTCACGAACTGGCCGGCGTAAGGACGGTAGGCCTCCACGTCCATACAGTTTTGGACAAATTCGGGGTCGAGGTCCTCAATGCGGTAGAACTTGCCGGTGCGATCGACCATCGGCTGGCGGATGCCGTCCTTGTCAATCATCACGAGCGGCGGGATACCGGCGGCGGCGGCCACGCGCTTGTCGTCGGCACCGAAGGTCGGGGCGATGTGGACGATACCGGTACCGTCCTCCGTGGTGACATAGTCGCCGGGGATGATGCGGAAGGCACCCTCGCCGGGGTTCACCCACGGGATGAGCTGCTCGTAGGAGATGCCCACGAGGTCTTTGCCCTTGAACTCCTTCACAACCTCCGGGGCCTCCTTGAACATCGTGGAAACCAACGCTTTGGCCATCAGGATATAGCAAGGTTGTTCCGTGTAAGGATGCACGGTTTTCAGCAGCACATAGTCGATGTTCGGACCCACGCACAACGCTGTGTTGCTCGGCAGTGTCCACGGGGTGGTCGTCCACGCAATGGCGTAATTCGGCAATTCCTCATCAGCACCCAACTCTTTGCTGCTCACTTTCAACTTGAACAGTGCGACACAGGTGAGATCCTTCACATCGCGATAGCAGCCGGGCAGGTTGAGCTCGTGGGAGCTGAGGCCGGTGCCGGCGGCGGGAGAGTAGGGCTGGATGGAGTAGCCCTTATAGAGCAGCCCTTTTTTGTAAAGCTCTGACAGTAAATACCATACGGTTTCAATATACTTGTTGTCGAAGGTGATGTAGGGGTGCTCGAGATCGACCCAGTAGCCCATCTCGCGGGTGAGGTCGTCCCATTTGTCCTTGAATTTCATCACCTCGCGGCGGCAGGCCTTGTTGTAGTCCTCCACGGAGATCTTCTTGCCGATGTCCTCCTTGGTGATGCCGAGGGTTTTCTCCACGCCGAGCTCCACGGGCAGTCCGTGCGTGTCCCAGCCGCCTTTGCGGCCGACGTACTTGCCGGTGAGGGTCTGGTAGCGGCAGACGATGTCCTTGATGGTGCGGGCCATCACGTGGTGGATGCCGGGCATACCGTTGGCGGACGGCGGTCCCTCAAAGAAAACGAAACTTTTGTGTCCCTCGCGGGTCGATAGACTCTTGGCGAAGATGTCATTGTCTTCCCAATATTTACGCATCTCTTCCCCTAAACTCGGAAGATTAAGACCTTTGTATTCAGTATATTTCATCGAAGTATAGATTTTTCTAAAAAACTTGCAAAGATACAATTTTTTTGTGTTCAGTAAATGATGAATTATGATTGGTTTGGGGGTTCACCGCGTGCAGGATAATCGCCACTATGCCGATTTGTCACTCCCTGTCGGACGAAATCAGTATCTCCTCCGCCCCCATTTCCATCCTGTTGAATGCAAACAGCCTCTTCCCCAGGTCTTTGAGTGATGCGCCGAGGTGATACACTGTGTCATCGATGATGATGAAACGGTCGTGATAACGGTCGCATTCCCTTACAGTTATGGGCGGATACTGACGGTTGTGCCGCTCAAGGTCCAAAGATAGCGTTTCTGTAATACGTCGCGTGATAATCTCCGCCGTTATGCCATCTCCTCGTTTCGCCAACATCAGGAGCACCGAATCGTCGATGTAGTTGTCAATGAGGATGATTCGTCTTTTTGCGGAACGAATCAGGTCGGAGACGAAGGTGTATGCGTCGAAGATTTGGCCGTCGAAGAAAATGCCCTCTTTTGGCGGCAGGGCGGTTTGCACGAAAAACCCTATTTGCTCTTCGGTTTTGCTGACACGCTTTTCCAATCGTTCAATCCGTCGGTTGACAGCATAACCGCGAAGAAGGTATTCTTTCAGTACGGAGTTCGCCCATTGGCGGAAGCGTGTCCCTTGGATGCTTTTCACGCGATACCCGATCGATATTATAACGTCCAAATTATAGTATTCGATATTTCGCAAAACCTGTCGCCCATTCTCAATCTGAACCGTTGCAAAATTTGCAACAGTTGCCTCTCGTTGTAATTCCCCCTCATTATAAATGTTACGTAAATGTCTTGATATGACCGACTTGTCTCTTCCAAATAAATCTTTCATCTGATTAAGATTCAACCACACCGTATTCTCCTCCATCCGTACTTCCAACCTAATGCTGCTGTCGGGCTGGTAGAGGATGATTTCGCCAGTGTTCGTGGTGGGTTGACCGCTTTCTGTCATTATCTCATTTTGCTTCATGTGAGATCCCTTTTATTTTAAATTTTCATCTGCAAACATACAAAATCATTTCGGGAAAATCAAGGATATAATTAATTTAACTTATTGTGAATCAAAATGATAAAAGTGACATTTTTCGTTTGAAAAGTGGTTGTTTCCGGAAAGAAAATGGCAAAGTGCAAGAAATGCACAAAACAGTATCTGGCGATGCCTCGGATTGCCCGCCTGGAATTTTGGAGGATTTTGCCCGTGAGGGCGCAATTTCTGTTTACTCCAACCTCGCCCCGAGCGGATCACCATCGAGAGCGAAGAGGTTTTTTCCGCAAATATTGGAACGATTTACTCAATCCATGTGAAACGGAAGTCCGCCACCTTCCATTCCCCGTCCTGCTTTTCCCAAACGACTTCACCGCCTTCATACACGATCCGGAACATCGCCAATGCGCGGTTAATTTGATAGGAAACGTGACGGACGCTCCCGCTTAAATGGTTAGCTCGATGTTAGAAGAATTGCACCACCTCATCCAGCGGACGATGTTCGGGTTGCCGAGGCTCGTCTGCTCTGTATCCCAACGAAATGACTGCCATAATCACTTCGTTTTCAGGGATGTTGAATAAAGAACGAAGGGAATCGGAATCGCGCATGCCCATAATGAGCGTATCGAAGCCCTTGGCTCTGGCTTTGAGGATGAAATAGGCATTGCTGAGGCCATTGTCGTAGGCTCCCCAGCCATCGCCTATCTCGTTGGTCTGCTCGCCGCGGAAGAATCCCGACTTGCCTTTTTCGAAGGTTGAGACTATCAGCACGGGAGCCCCGGCGATGTTTTGCTTGTTGCGCTCGCCCACCAGCTCCTGCACGGCCGCCACCTTCTCAGGACTCATGGCCACATAGTATTTGGAGGGTTGTTGGTTGGCCCAAGAAGGTGCCTCTTGCGTAGCGATAAGTAATTCTTTTACTTCTTCTTTAGTGATGGTCTTGGAAGGATCGTAACTGCGTACGCTTCTTCTGGTTGCCAACACCTCATCGAAGGAAACCGAGCCGGAGGTAACTGTTTTGTTTTCGTTTTCTTTGTTTGAGCAGCCAGTGAACATCAAGAGTGCCAGGACTGCCGTAAATAGCAAGTTCAATTTGTTGTTTTTCATTTCTTAGAACCCTAAATCCGTGTCGGGCGCAACGTTTATAGTTGATAGTGATGGATTCTACGATGTCATCCACTTTCTGCACCATAAGCTCAAATTCTGAAGGGTTTGTTGAAGACAAGTAGATGCTATGATGCTGCATATAGGTAAGATGCATTTGTGAGGTTAGTGATTTTGGTCAGGGCTTAGCTCCAGATGCTCAAAGAGCAAAGCGTCGGGAAGAATGACACTACAGGGCACCATCAGATACGTTTTCTCCACGCTCGGTACCATGAGATTGTAGGCTTTTTTCACCTGGTCGGCAGTAGTCATCCGCTGGAAGTCGCGGTAGGTGACAGGTTGGAGTTTCACATTTTTGACGAGTCTGGTTTTGCTGTTATGCACGTTGATGCGGTAGACGGTTTGTGAGTCAAAGCCGATGGCCATCTTTGTCACCAGATAGGCGTGGTCATAGCCGGCGGCACGGGCCACGTCACGCAATCGCTTCAGCAACTTGGCTCTGCTCATGGTGTTTTTGCAACTCATCTCCACCACTCCCGGACCGCAGCAGCTCTCCAGATGGTCCATGTGCATGCCCAGGCGTTGATGGCCGTTGCTGTACCCGATCTTGTCCGTCGGTGTACGGTTCGAGAGCAACGTCACTAACTCGCCATGGTTCACCAATTCGACTTTTTTCTCTACCTCCACCCCTTCAGCATCTACCTCATAACTGCCGATGAGCGAAACGCCTTGGTATTCGGAAATTCTGTCAGTGGCTGTGATGGAGATGCCCGGATGTACGATACGATGGTCAAGCAGGCGGGACATGTGCGTCTCTGGCGATGGCAACTTGTCGGAGAAGTCATACATGGGATTCCGCTGGGCAATCAGACTCTCTTCCCCGGTCAGAAATGTCTTGGCGAAGAGTTGGGCGGCGGCGGCTCCGACAAAAAGGACGGGTCCGTCATAGACTTCATTCATCTCAGGTGCTTTGTCGCGCTCGTCCAGGAACTGTTGTACCTCCTTCATGATCGCGACCAGCGTGTCATGTTTCTTTTCTAACTCGCGGATATCCTTAAAATAGAGATTCAGAATTTCCGTCCAATTCTCCAATATGCTCACTTCCACCAGCGTGAAAGGTTGGATGTATTGTAAACCCTGAAGGTCGGTATAGTAAGCGTTTGCCTGATAGTAGCGGATGTTGACGGCTGATTTCGTGCGGGTTTCACCGATAATCTGCGAAAACTCACAGGCAAAATTCTGCAGCTGAGGCAGGCACTCTTCTTGAATGGGCCAGGGGTTGAAAACACTTTTGGTCAACGATTCTGACCGGTCGGGGATAGGTTTGCTGCTTGTCTCAGATAGCGACAAGATTTTTTCTTCTTTCAGTTGGAATAACAGTAACGATTCTGGATATTCCATCGCCTCCGCTCTCCACAGACGATCATAAAAGTTCATCCGATGATTGTCCAGCGGAAGGGAGTGTCTGTTTTCCATCTGATAGGAGGTTGGCGTCAGCAACATGTCTATTGAGGAGACAATGTGCATGTTCTCCTGGTTGCGCACGTCACTGCCCACGTCCACCGAGGTCTCCAGATAACGCTCGTTGAATTCCATTTCCAGCACGGACAATCCCATGGTGGCTTTGGCAGATGCAATATGAGCATCGGTGACCATGTGCCGCAAATTGTATGGGGGTTCTGCGTTGCCCAGGAGGAGAGAGTCTCTGGAGGCCATCATCATCTCTCGCATCACATCGTTGAGAGAGAAGGACTCGTCATTCTTTACGGACATGGATTCTTTCCACCAGTCGTGATAGAGCAGGGAGTCATAGGCTTCCATCTTGCAGGAGGTGATGCAGGAATCTTCCATCGCATACAGATCCCAGATTTTCTGCCTGAGCAGTTCTTCTTCGAAGATATCATCCGGATTGTCGAATTGGAAGGTCTGGCTTTTATACAGGATGCGGCCGTCATCGGAGAGCATGGTGATGCGCAACTGGAGATCGGTTCGCACGAAGTTCTTAACCCAATAGGTCTGATGGGAGATGTGGTGGATCCGATCCACACGATAGGTGACATCGGCGCTGCAGTCCATAACATGAGGGACTTCGGAAAGGATGCCGGTGCAGCGTCGGAGTTTGTTGATCAGCTGTTCCTTCTCAAAGGAGCTGTTCTGGACAGGGGGCTCGTATTCGGGCTCATCCACATGCAGGTCGGAGGAAGGATAATGATAATGAGGCTTTAGTTTTAAGACGCTGTTGTTGCGACAGTCGCGAACGGCTTTGGTATATGCTTGTTGAGAGCCTTCCTGCAGAATGCGGTGCAATGTCGTCATGTCGTTTTCAAGAGGCAGTTCCGTGTGATATTCGGCTATTCCGGTGTGCTCGGTTTCCTGTCGATATACGGACATGCTAATGTGGGCGTTCCGATGCCGGTAGTGCATATTGTCGAAAAGACTGCCATTGGATACCAAAACATGGTCGGTGGTCAGATCTTCCACGTGAAAGACATGATCCCTGATGGGGAAAGTCCTGTTGGCCACACTGCCTCCCGTGAGGACAATCTCCTTGTATAGAATCTGGTATAGAGAATCATCCTGTACTCCAGTCTGTGCATAGCCGGACAGGGTGCAGGTCAGGAGGAGCAGGACGAGGAGGCGCAGGTTTTTCATGACCTTAGTCTCTGAAGATGGTGGCTTTGCGGTCGGGGCCGACGGAGACGAGGGAGACCTTGACGCCGGTGAACTCTTCTATGTAGCGGATATAGTCTTTAAAGGTCTGGGGCAGTTCGTCATAGCTTTGGCAGTGGCTGATATCCTCTTTCCAGCCGGGGAGGGCGGTATAGACGGGTTCGATGGTGACGTCATTCTCGGTAGGCATGCGGGTGGTCAGCTCGCCGTTGACCTTGTAGGCGGTGCAGACGTTGATGGTGTCGAAGTCGGACATCACGTCGGCTTTGGTGAGGGCGATGTCGGTGACGCCGTTGATCATGAGGGCGTACTTGAGGGCGATGAGGTCGAGCCATCCGCAGCGGCGTGGGCGGCCGGTGGTGGCGCCGAACTCGTTGCCGATGGTGCGCAGTCTCTCGCCGGTCTCATCGAAGAGCTCGGTCGGGAAGGGGCCGCTGCCCACGCGGGTGCAGTAGGCCTTCACGATGCCGATGACCTTGCCGGCGAAGTGCGGGTCGAGACCCAGGCCGGTGAAGGCGCCGGCAGCGATGGTGTTGGAGGAGGTGACGAACGGGTAGGCGCCGAACTCCAGGTCGAGCAGGGTGCCCTGTGCGCCTTCTGCCAGCACGCGACGGCCCTCCTGCAGGTACTCGTACAGCACATACTCGCTGTCGATGGCCTGGAACTGGCGCAGTGTGGCCAACGACTGCTTCCAGCGGGTCTCCAACTCGGGCAGCGTCTCGCTGAAGTCGTAGTGATACTGGCGCAGCTGCTCCTTGTGCTGGCTCAGCAAATGCTGGTATTTCTCTTCAAAATTGGCCGAGTAGAGGTCGCAGACGCGCAGACCGGAGCGGGCGGTCTTGTCGGTGTAGGTCGGTCCGATGCCCTTGAGGGTGGAGCCGATCTTGCCGGCGCCCTTCTTGGCCTCTTGGGCGGCATCCAGCAGCCGGTGCGTTGGCATGATGAGGTGCGCCTTCTTGGAGATGAGCAGGTTGTCGGTGGGGGTCAGGCCCATCTTGACCAACGCCTGGATCTCCTCTTCAAAGGTGATGGGATCGATGACGACACCGTTGCCTATGATGTTGGTCTTCTCTTTATGAAAGATGCCCGAAGGGATGATGTACAATACGTGACGGATGCCGTTGAACTCCAACGAGTGTCCGGCGTTGGGACCACCCTGGAAACGGGCTACCACGTCATAATCCGGTGTGACGACGTCCACAATCTTTCCTTTTCCTTCGTCACCCCATTGCAATCCGAGCAGAATATCTATCTTCATTATCGTTGTTGTTTATAGTTTTTTCTAATATGATCAAGTGGCAGAAAACTCCGGATCGTTCAGCAGAACCGGAAGTTTGCAGCCGCAAAAATAATAAAAAGATGACATTTCCGGCAGGAACGTCATCCTACGCTTTCTGTTCCCCCTCTTGGTTCAATGAGTCGGCGTTCTGCTGGATCTCCTGTTTGAGGGCTCTGATCTCCTCCAGCTGTTTGTCGCGTCTCTTGCGCAGTTTGGAAACCTCTTTCTCTGCATGAGTACGAGTCCATTTGAAGGCTATCAAGTAGTGGAAGATGATGGCGATGAGCCAGAGCAGGGAGAGGCACAGGCATACTTTGAGCAAGCCCCCGGTTAGTTCTGGCCTGAATGCGTTGTTGAGCAAATACCAGAGGATCCAGATGATGGCGGCAGACAAGATGAAGATGCTCAGGTGAATGAAAAAGGCACGGCGTGTGTTGGCGGTCTTGGTGATTTGTACCTCTTCTTCGGTGTTGGCGATTTCTTTTTGGATATCAGTATTATCTTCCATAATATTATTTGATTAAGGTTCCGATAGATTCTTGGTTGATGACTTTGAGGAGGTTGCCCGGTATGTTGGCATTATACACATAGATGGGCATGTTATTCTCTTTGCAGAGGGTGAAGGCGGTGAGGTCCATGATGTGGAGGTTCTTGGCGTAAGCCTCTTCAAAGGAGACGGTCGTGTATTTGGTGGCGGTGGGGTCCTTCTCAGGGTCGGCGGTATAGACGCCGTCCACGCGGGTGCCCTTGAGGAGGATGTCGGCCTTGATCTCGACGGCGCGCAGGGCGGCAGCCGAGTCGGTGGTGAAGAAGGGGTTGCCGGTGCCGCCGCCGAGGATGACGACGTAGCCATCATCCAGCAGTTCGGTGGCCTTGCGCCAGGAGATCTTCTCGCTCACCCCCTCGATGGCGGCGGCGGAGAGCACCTTGGCCTTGACGCCGATCTCGGCGAGCACTCCCTGCAGGGCCATGGAGTTGATGATGGTGGCCAGCATGCCCATCTGGTCGCCCTGGCGGCGCTCGAAGCCCTTGCCGGCGCCCTGGACTCCGCGGAAGATGTTTCCCCCGCCAATGACGACACCCACCTGGATGCCCTCTTGCACTGCGGATTGAATTTCTTTTGCATAATGCAGAACGTGCTCGTAGCTGAGCCCGTAACCATCGTTGCCCATGAGGGATTCACCACTCAATTTTAATAATATACGCTTGTATTCCATATACTCGAAAATTAAAGCGCAAAGATAAAAAAGTTTCAGCTATGCCCGACCAGGTGCAGCTGTTTTTTTGATATAAAGAAAAGAAAAATGAGGGATGGTTGTCGTGTTGCCCGACGAAGTTGTGATGGCGAACGGTGTTTTTATGTGATGATCATGAAAAAACGGTGGTCAAGTTTCCCTGGCCACCGTTTTTGGTTTGTGTAATGGTCCTTTTGCTTATTCTTGGACGCATTCAATAGTCTGAGTCATGACATCACCATCAAAAGTGGTGCTTTGCGTGGCGTTCATGTCAGAGCATTTGCCTTTCTCGATGGTCACGGTGGTTTGGGTTACCATGGGAGTTTCATCGGGGAATGTTTGCGTCGTGGTGCAATGACAAGTTTTTTTGCATCCTGCAAAGCAGAATAACATGGCTACTGCGGTCAAAAGGAGTACTTTCTTCATAGTCTTACATTTGGCGACCTCCCAAAATCTATTTGTCAGATGGGGTGGCAGAGAGGTCGCGATAATGCCACCGTCCGACTTTTCTCAATAAGAAATCGGCGGCAAATATATACTTTTTTTTAAAAAAAGATGAGAATGTTGAATAATAAAAGTCTGTGTGCAGAGATGGGCTTTATACTAATTTGTTACACAGCGCCTTTTGAGTGGAGATGATGTTTTTTGGGGCGCAGGAAACAGATATTGTGCAGCCCATTCGTATAGCTCGGTTGTCAGGCAGGTGCCCGGCGGGGAAGTTGAAGATGATGGGGAAGTCGTACTCCGCGCAGCACTCCGCGATAATCTCTTCTGCGGTGTGGCCGAATGGTATGGCGTTGTCGTGCATGTCGTTGAGATGGCCGACGAGGAGTCCGGCGAGGCCTTCCAGTTTCCCGGACCGTTTCAGGTTGTACATCATCCGGTCGATATGGTAGAGATATTCGTCCAGATCTTCGATGAAGAGGATCTTCCCTTTTGTGTCGATATCGGATCGGGAGCCGTTCATGGAATAGAGGATGGAGATGTTTCCGCCGACTATGGGGGCGGAGAAGTTGCCGGGCCGGTTGAGTGGGTGCGTGGGGAATTCATAGCGCAGTTCTTTTCCGCACAGCGCGTCCAGCATGGTCACGATGGCTTCGTTGCGCAACGTGCTATCCTTGACATGATAGGGCATCTCGCAGTGCAGCGTGGCCATGTCGCAACAGGTGTGGATGTGTTCGTGGAAGACGGTGACATCGCTGTATCCGCAGAGCCATTTGGGATGCTCGCGCAGTCCGCTGAAATCCAGTTTGTCGATGATGCGCACGCTGCCGTAGCCCCCGCGCACGCACCAGATGGCCTGGATGTCGGGATTGTCCAACAACGACTGGATGTAGGCGGCCCGGAAGTCATCCGAGCCGGCAAACCAGTGCTCCTTGGCAAAGAGTCTTTTGTCATAAAAAACGTTAAAACCCTCGTCGCGCAGCAGCTGGAAGGCAGGGATGAGGTCCTGTTTCTTCATGCGGCGGGCGGGTGCGATGATGCCGACGGTGTCACCAGGCTTCAGATAAGGCGGGATAATCATAGTTCAATATCGTTTTTGCGTAGCGTCTCCTGTGTGACTCGAATGAGCAGCTCCCGGTTGGCCACGTTATTGTAAAACCTTCTTTTGGGTTTCTTGACTTTCTGTTTCTTGAAATAGCTGCCGGTAACCCCTTCGAATTCGGGATTCAGGGCGGCGGCCAACATGGTGGCGGCACCCTGTTCCGGCGTGTTGATGATTGGTCGGAAGAACCAGTCGCACAACTTGTCCACCACAATGTTGCCCTGGCGGATGATGCCGGTGCTCACAATGTCGGGGTCGGCCACGTTGATGCAGATGCCGCGATCCTTCCACTGCTCCGCTGCGTGCAGGGTGAAGTAGTAGAGCGCCCGCTTGGAGCTCCCGTACGCGGTGAAACGGTTGAATTTCTCATCATCGGTGGGGGAGAGGAAGTCCTCCCCGATCTTGCCCATGATGTAGGCGATGGAGACCATGC
The DNA here is from genome assembly GCA_017650305.1 of Bacteroidales bacterium. Classification (GTDB taxonomy): domain Bacteria; phylum Bacteroidota; class Bacteroidia; order Bacteroidales; family WCHB1-69; genus F23-D06. Next base: position 11,391 of record JAGCFD010000035.1, read on the forward strand.
TGACAATGCGGGTGCCTGGTCCCATGATGGGTAGCAGGGCGTTGGTCAAGGTGTAGTGACCCAGATAGTTGACAGCTCTGGTGTATTCTATGTTGTCCACACTGTTCTTGGCCTTGTGGCACAGCACGCCGGCGTTGTTCAGCAGTATCTTCAGCGAGGAGAACCTGCTTTTCACCTCGTCAGCGAAGCGGATGATGTCGTGCAAGTCGCCCAAGTCCACCTGCATGAGGTGCAGCGTGGCGCCGGTCTCCTCGCGGATGGCCTCATACACAGGCTCCGCCACCTTGGCATCATAACAGGCCATAATGACCTCATAACCCTCTTTTGCTAAAGTGCGGGTGTGGATGGAGCCCATGCCTCCGTCCGCACCCGTCACTAATGCTAAACCTTTGTTTTCCATTCTGTTACACGATTATTTATTGTCGGCTACAGAATGGCCGAAGATCTCTTCCAGCATCGGTTCGTACTTCTTGATCAGCTTGGCGCGACGCAGCTTTAACGTCTGGGAAAGCTCGCCGGTGAGCGGAGACCAAGAGGCGATGATCCAGCGGCAGTTTTTGAGTTTCTCGTGAGCGGCAAGATTGGCGTTCACTTTGTTGATCTCTTCTTGGAGACGGGCTTGGACCTCGGGTTTCTTCAGGATATCCTCGTCAGTCTCATACGGGATTTTGTGCTTGTTACACCAGTAGTGCAGACCGTTCACGTCGGCGGTGATGATGGCGGAGGCGAAGTCCTCGTTGGAGCCTACCACCATGCAGTTGTCGATGAATAAAGATTCGCGCAGCTGGTTTTCAATAACCTGCGGGGCGACGTACTTGCCGATGGAGAGTTTGAAGATCTCCTTCTTGCGGTCGGTAATCTTCAAATATTTGCCATCTATCAAAGTTCCGATATCGCCAGTATGGAACCAGCCCTCTTCGTCTATGACCTGTTTGGTGTATTCCGGGTCTTTGTAATAGCCCATCATAAGGCAGTCGCCTCTGGTGAGGATCTCGCCGTCATCGGCTATTTTGGCCTCGATGCAGGTCATGAACTCGCCGACGGTACCGATATGCAGTTCGTTCTTCATCGGGTTGTTGACGGCGATCACGGGAGAGGTTTCGGTCATGCCGTAGCCCTCGTAGGCAAACAGGCGGGCGGCGGTGAAGAGCTTCAGCACTTTGGCTTGGATGGAAGAGCCGCCGGACACCACGATCATGTCCTCGCCACCGAGGGCGTTGCGCCACTGCGAATAGACCAACTTGTCGGCGAGGGCGATTTTCTTACGATAAAGCCAGCCCTGGTTGTAATATTGATAGTCGGTGCCTAAGTTGAAGGCCCAGAAGTAAATCATCCGCTTGATGCCCTTCAGCGATTTGCCGGTGTTGTAGAATTTGTCGTACATGCTTTCCAGCACGCGCGGCACGGCACAGAAACCTCTGGCGTGGATGTCTTTCAAGTCGCGTGCGATGGTGTTCAAGCCCTCGGCATAGTACAGGCTGGATCCGATAACCTGATACATGTAGTTGATGACACGCTCATACACGTGGCATAGCGGCAGAAAACTCAATATGTTGGCCGTATGGTCGTTGGTCATCATGTTGACCAGCGTCAAAGCGTTGGTGAGGAAGTTCTTGTGCGACAACATTACACCCTTGGGCAGACCAGTGGTGCCGGAGGTGTAGATGATGGTGGCCAATTCTTCAGGCTTTGTCTCACGCTTCACCTGCTCGATGACCGGCAACCATTTCTCTTTATTGTCGCGGCCCAGCTGCAACAGCTCGCTGAAGTTGCGCTGTCCCTCAATGTTGGCAATGGTGAAGATGAGCGGGTTGTGTATCAGATTCGGGAAGACGGGCGATACCCTCTTGTAGATTGATTCAATGCCGATGACAATGCACTTGGCGTCGGAATGATTGAGCACGTGGTTGTATTCCTCTTGGCTGAGAGACGGATAGACCGGCACGTGCACCATGCCAGCTAACATGACACCCATATCCATGAAGTTCCAAGCTGGACGGTTGTTCATGATGGTGATCACTTTGTCGCCTTTCTGCAATCCTAACTCCAACAGAGCGGATGCGATGGCGTATGAGTGCTCGATATATTCGTCCACGCTGTATTTGCGCCATTGTCCGTTCTGCTTTCCGCAAAGGATGTCTGGCTTGTTGCGGTTTGTCTTGAGATGGTCGAGAATGTCGAATAATCTAGTGATGTGTGAAGTGTCCATACGCATTAAATTTTTTTAACGCGCAAAAATACAAAAATTATCATTACAACAACGTGTGCCAAATTGATGGGATGTATGATGCTGACTTTCCGCGCGAAAAACATCCGACTGCGTGTGTCTTTAATTTTTGTACCTTTGCCCGCTTTTTTGCGGAAAGAAATGAAAAAGAAGACGGGACTCTATTTCGGATCATTCAACCCTATTCATGTGGGGCATCTCATTGTGGCGGAGTATATGCTGGAGCACTCCGATTTGCAGGAGATGTGGTTCGTGGTGTCGCCAGCTAACCCGCTGAAGCGGCGCTCCTCACTGCTTGACGACCGTCAGCGCTGGTACATGGTCAACATTGCTATCGGTGATGACCTTCGCTTCCGCGTCTGCGATGTGGAGTTCGGGCTTCCCAAGCCTTCCTATACATGCCACACCCTCGTGCATCTGCAAGAAAAGTATCCCGACAGGGAGTTCGCGTTGATCATGGGTGCCGATAACCTGGAGACTTTCCATAAATGGCTCAACTACGAATGGATCCTGGAACACTTCGCGCTCTATGTATATCCGCGTCCCGGCTATCCGTCCGAGAATCCCTATCCGGAGGCCCGCATCCACTTCGTCGATGCGCCCCAGATAGAACTCTCTTCCACGGTGATCAGAGAGAATATCAGACAGAATATCCCCGTCCGCTATATGCTTCCCGACAAGGTATGGCAGTATATCGACGAGATGGGTTTTTACAAAAATTAAGATTTTTTAATGAGATAAAGAATATGGGTTTCAAACGTTATACAATAGAAGATTTAGTGATTGTTTCAGCAGGTGCTGAAGGCAAGGCCGTGGCCAAGACCGACGAAGGCCTGACGGTATTTGTGCCCTACGCGGTGCCAGGCGACCATGTGGATGTGGAGGTCTTCAAACGCAAACACGGTTATGCGGAAGCCAACCTGCTGCAAGTGCGCCAGCCCTCACCCGACCGGGTGACACCTCCCTGCCCCCACTTTGGCGTTTGCGGTGGGTGCAAATGGCAGATGCTCGATTATTCGAAGCAACTTCAATACAAACAGCAACAGGTGGAAGACAATTTTCGCCATCTAGGTAAGTTTGAATTTCCACCTTTGAATCCTATTCTTGGTTCTGAAAAGATCTACTACTATCGTAACAAGCTCGAGTTCACCTTCTCCAATATGCGCTGGCTCTCCTATGAGGATATGGCGCGTTGCAAAGAGGGCGAGTTCTTTGAACGGCGTTGCGCCGGATTCCATATCCCTGGCATGTTCGACAAGATCCTCGACATTGACCACTGCTGGCTGCAAGGCTCCAAGAGCAACGAGATCCGCCTTTTCTGCAAAGAGTATGCGATTGAACACGACATCACCTTCTACGACCCCCGCGCCCGCGAGGGACAACTGCGCAATATCATCATCCGCACGGCCTCTACCGGCGATCTGATGGTGGTGCTCATCGTCTCCCTCTACGATGAAAAGATAGAAGCAATGCTGACCGCCATGGCGGAGGCCTTCCCCGAGATCACCTCCCTGATCTATATGGTCAACACGAAGTTGAATGACACCGTCTTTGACCTGCCCTTCCATCTCTTCAAAGGCCAGGACCATATTATGGAGCGCATGGAGGATCTCTATTTCAAGGTGGGGCCCAAGTCGTTCTATCAGACCAACAGCGAGCAGGCCTACACGCTCTACAAGGTGGCGCGCGAGTTTGCTGACATCCATCCGGATGAGGTGGTCTATGACCTCTTCACCGGCACGGGCACTATCGCCAACTTTGTGGCTCACCAGGCCAAGAAGGTCATCGGAGTCGAGTATGTGGATGCCGCCGTGGAGGACGCTCGCGAGAACGCCGCCCGCAACAAGATCACGAACACCGAGTTTGTGGTGGGCGACATGGCCAAGATCTTCACCGATGACTTTATCGCCCGTTATGGTCGCCCGGATGTCATCATCACCGACCCGCCGCGCGCCGGCATGCACCCCAACGTCATCGCCCAGCTGCTCAAGTTGGAGGTGCCGCGTATGGTCTATATCAGCTGCAACCCCGCCACCCAGGCCCGCGACCTCACCCTGCTCAACGCTAAATACAAAGTTGTCAAGGTGCAACCCGTGGATATGTTCCCCCACACCCAGCATGTGGAGAACGTGGTGCTGTTGCAATTGCGCACTCACTAAAACTCGTACCCCACGCCAGCGTTGATAAATCCTTTAAAACCAGTGCCAAACTCTACATTGCCGAACCATCCGTTGGCCCCCGCTTTGATGCCCAATGCGGTGAGGTGATAAGTCGGGAATTTACAAACAGACCACTTCCTTGGTTGATTATAGGGAGATGGCACGTCGTATTCGTCATTCGTCAAGTTGATGGTTTCCCAGCCAAGCTGTATTCCTCCGGATATTTCGGAGTAGAGCGTGATGTGTGGCAAAGTGAGGTAGGCAAATCTAATGTCCGCCAACAAGTTGAATGCGATGGATCGCATTGACATATCCTGTATTCTCTGATTGGTTGTGCGGTCATAATAATGATTGTGGAACTCCGTGAAATTGGCGGTAGCGCCGAACCATAGCCATTTCTGTACCCGATAATGGTAACTCAGCGATATGACCGGCGTGAAATGCACTTTGGTATAGAATTTGTCGGAAGAGGTCAGACTGTTTTGCGGATAGATGCCTTCGAACAGATTAGGGAACCATTTGTAAACCAACATCCCATCCACGATATTGGTATAAATACTTTGCATGTTTGGTATTCCGAAGTTCAACTGGAATTCATGACGGAGATATCGCTTCTGGTTGGACCAGCTGGGGTAAACCTCGTCAAACCAAGGCGTCTTGCGGGATTCTTTCTCTTTATAGCGTTGGAAGGTGTTGATGTATGTTATTTGAGGATAGAAGTAGTGGTTCTGCAACGAGATGGTGCCATTCTCCAAGACCTCGTTGTCGGTATAGATTTTATAGTAACCTTGCCAAGGCTTCGACAGCGACAGGTTGGTGCCTATGGAAAACCGCAGCAGGCCATCGTTGGGCAGACGGTAGTAGAACCCCAAATCAAAGAGCAGTTCCGACTGAATAGGTTTGGACAGAGGACGATTGATTTCTATGTAGCATTCAGTGTTGTCGTCCCAATCGCTAAAGTGGGCACTTGTATGACCGTAGTTGTAATAGGGGACGTCGAATCTGATGCCGGCATCCGCCATGAAATAGAAGTTGTCGTTGAAAGGCAAATGGAATTCAAATTTAATTGGAAACAGAAGGGCGCCTTGGCTGAACCGATGGTGGTTGGGATTGTGCCCCCAAAACAGGTCGGTGCTGGGGGAGTTCACTCGCAGCACATAGTGGGAGCCAAAACCCACCCCTACGGCCACACCGAAATACTTGGCGAAATGGTAGGAGAATTCGAAACCTCCTGCGAACCCGCTCCCCATTTTGCTTGTGGGAGACCCGGGAGTGCCGTCGGCAGCGGTAAAAACTGCAGCTTGCGTCATATTGTATTGTGCCGTGTAGCCGAAATGAAACCCTTTGAAGACATCGGGTACGAACTTTGCCGCCGGCTTGGACACGATGGGCGTGTCGGGCTGCGAGGCTACGAATTGGTAGATGGTGTCGTGTAGATAGACGGTGTCATAGACAATTCGCTCCTCGTGGATGTAGATGGTGTCGCGCGCCTGCCCGTGCAAACCGGTACACAAAAGCAGGGCGAATAGTAAAAATGTGGTCTTATGCATAGCGTTGTTTTTTTTTCATTGTTGATGGTTTTGGGGTGTTGGGGCATATACCGTGTCGTGAACCACTTTCACCACGGTTTTATATACGGTATCGTGAATGATGATGTATTCTTTCTCACGGATAGAGTCAGCGGCACTGCCTGCCGGTGCCAGGTCCTCCCTTTGGGTATTTTGGGTGGTGGTAGTCGCCATGACGGGATCGCTTTGTGCAGCCTCTGTTCCAGCGGAAAGGGTGGTGTCGGTGGCTACGGCGACGGGAATAGGTGCTGTCGTCGGTGCCGGCGACGGGGCGACGGGTGTGCGGGACGACAGCATAAAGTAGGATGCCGTTCCCGCAGCAGCGCACAACAGCAGGCTGACCAGCAGTTTCTTGAGGATGCCGGACAGGCGCATGGCGATAGTGGCCGAAGGTAAGGTGCCCCACGACAGGGCCGCAATGTCAAGCTCGACTGTCGGCTCCACTTCGAAGTCCCTCAAAGTGCGCCAGCAAACGTTGTCCACGGCATGTCCCCTTTTGAAAATGGTTAAAAATGGAATCATAAGCAATCTTTTTTCGTTCTTTATCTCTTTCAGATGTTGTTGCAGTTGCAATCTGGCTTGAGCAAGATGCAACTTGGAGGTGCGTACTGCAATGTGGAGCGTGTCGGCAATCTGGCGATGACTGTATCTCTCGAAGACAAAAAGGTTGAACACCGTGCGTTGAGGTGCTGGCAAGGCCGCGATGGCTCCTATGATTTCCTCTTTGGAGAAGTCGGTGCGCTCCAGGTCTTCGGCTTCCTCATTCTGTAAGGAATCCAACTCAGGGCCTGCACTGTCAATACTGACGAGGCATTTTGCTTTCCGAAGATGCTGCAATGCCGTGTTCACCGTGATGCGCATCATCCAGCCGTCAAAATCTCCCAATCCCTTGAATGTGTGCGACTTCTCGATGGCCGACAGGAAGGCCTCGTGTGCCAAGTCTTCGGCCTCCTGCGGGTTGGGTACATACCGCCGGCACAATCCAATCATCCTGCCGATGTTCCTCCGGTATTTTTTTGTCCAAAATTCCTGTGTGTTTTTCATACGCTCTTTATGTACGATGCGAAAATTCTGAAAGGGGCAAAGATAAAGAAAATAATTTTCAGGCATAACGACAGATAAATTATCAAGCACAAAAGAATAATGCAGATTATTTTTTGGGGTATTTTTTTTGGTGATCTATTATTTCCAATCGCATAACTATTTTTGTATCTTTGCACCCTTATTATCTTAGGAGTATAATATTATAAAATTACCTATATGACACGACACAAAATCTCTACCAAGTTCCTCAGTATTGAGAAGGTTGAAAGAATCATCGACCGCAAACAGAAAATAGAATTGTCGCAGGAGGCCATCGACGCCATCCAGAAATGCCGCGCCTACCTGGACAAGAAAACCGACACCGAGAAGGAGCCCATCTATGGTGTGACTACCGGCTTCGGCTCCCTGTGCAACCGCAGCATCTCCAAGGAGGACCTCTCCACCTTGCAACGCAACCTTGTGATCTCCCATGCCTGTGGAGTGGGGGAGGAGGTGCCCCAGGAGATTGTGCAGCTGATGTTGCTGATGAAGATACAGTCTCTCTCTTATGGCCACTCCGGTGTGCAGTTGGCTACTGTGCAACGTCTGATTGACTTCTACAACAAGGGTGTCTATCCGGTGGTCTATCAGCAGGGTTCGCTGGGCGCTTCCGGTGACCTGGCCCCGCTGGCCCACCTCAGCCTGCCGATCATCGGCATGGGCGAGGTGTACTATCGTGGTAAGAAGTACCCCGCCGCTGACATTAACGAGAAGTTCGGCTGGGAGCCTATCACCCTGCAGTCCAAAGAAGGTCTGGCTCTGCTCAACGGCACTCAGTTCATGAGCTCCTATGCCGTTTGGTTGCTCATCAAGGCCAAGAAGCTCTCCTGGCTCGCCGACATCATCGGCACCGTCTCCCTGGAGGCCTTCGACGGCTGCCTGAGTCCTTTCAACATCAATGTTCATCTGGTTCGCCCTCATGCTGGACAGATCATCACCGCCACCCATATCTACAATATGCTGCAAGGCTCCGAGATTATCAGCCGTCATAAAGAGCATGTGCAGGATCCCTACTCATTCCGCTGCATGCCGCAGGTGCATGGTGCCAGCAAGGATGCCATCACCCATGTGCAGGATGTGGTAGAGACCGAGATTAACTCCGTGACCGACAATCCGACGGTCTTCCCCGATGAGGATCTGGTCATCTCCGCCGGCAACTTCCACGGCCAGCCCCTGGCACTGGTGCTCGACTTCCTGACTATTGCGGTGGCCGAGTTGGGCAACATCTCCGAGCGCCGTATCTATCAATTGATCTCCGGCAAGCGCGGGCTTCCCTCTTTCCTCGTGAAAAACCCGGGCCTCAACTCCGGGTTCATGATCCCGCAGTATGCTGCCGCCTCTATCGTGAATCAAAACAAAGCCTTCACAATGCCTTGCTCTACCGACTCCATCGAGTCTTCCCAAGGCCAAGAGGACCACGTCAGTATGGGTGCCAATGCCGCCACCAAGTGCTATCTGGTCGTCAACAACCTCGAGAAGATCCTCGGCATCGAGTTGTTCAACGCTGCCCAGGCCCTGGAGTTCCGCCGCCCGTTGAAGTCCTCCCAGTTCATTGAGGATTTTGTGGCTGCCTTCCGTCAGGTGGTGCCTTTTGTGGAGAACGACACCTATATGCACGAGCTGATTCAGAAGTCTATCGACTTCGTGAATGGCGTTAAAGTGTTGATGGATTAAAGATTGTTTACGATGAGAGTTAGGCTTTGGATAGTCTGTTTGCTTCTGACTGCACTTGTTGGATGCGGCCGCCGGGAGGTCTTTCCCGTCGAGCCCCGCATCGAGTTTGTCCGTATCGATAAACTCGATAACGGCACGGGAGTGGACAATCAAGCCGACTTGGTCATCTATTTTGAAGATGGTGATGGTGATATCGGCCTCGATGAAACAGACGAGGATACCATCTTCAACATCGGTTCAGAGTACTATTACAACTTCTTTATCAATTTTTACGAAAAGCAAAATGGAGTTTGGACCGAGGTGGAACTATCCATGCCGCTTCATGCACGTTTGCCCCACATGAGTGACAATGTGCCGGAAGCCATCAAAGGCGAAATCACCATCACTACCTTTATCAACAACTATACCTCACCGTTTGATACGATCATGCTCTCCTGCCAGCTGGTGGACCGAGCCCTGCATAAGAGCAATGTAGTCACTACACCCGAAATTATTGTAAAAAAATGAAAATAGACGAACATATTAAACAGTTGATCGCCATGTCTTTGGCTGAGGATATTGGCGACGGGGACCATTCCTCGCTTTCTTGCATTCCGACTGATGTCCAGGGCGAAATGAAACTTCTGGTGAAACAGGAAGGTATCCTTTGCGGCGTGGATGTGGCCGAGGAAATCGCCCGGCAAGTGGACGACAGCATTACCATGGAGCGTTTTTTGGAAGATGGGGCAAAGATCAAAAAAGGCGATATCGCTTTTATCCTGCGTGGACCCGCCCAGAAGATGCTGACCGCCGAGCGTACCATTCTTAACTTTATGCAGCGCATGAGTGGCATCGCCACTTCGACCCATGCATACGTGGAGATGGTGAAGGGCACTGGCGTAACCCTCTTGGACACCCGGAAGACGACCCCGAATATGCGCTATTTTGAGAAATATGCCGTCAAGGTCGGGGGCGCGGAAAACCACCGCATCGGTCTTTTCGACATGATTATGCTGAAAGACAATCATATAGATTTCGCTGGAAGCATCGAGAAGGCCATTGATAAGGCTAACGCATATTTGAAAGAGCACGGCAAGGACCTCCGCATAGAGGTGGAGACCCGCAGCCTGGATGATGTGCGCCGCGTCATGGCCCACGGAGGAGTGCATCGGATCATGTTCGACAATTTCACGCCAGAGATGATAAAGGAGGGCGTTACGATTGTCAATCATATCTATGAGACGGAAGCTTCGGGTGGTATCACGGACGAGACCCTGCGCGACTATGCGGCCACCGGAGTGGACTTCATATCCGTAGGAGCACTCACTCACCAGATCCGCAGTCTCGATCTGAGCCTGAAAACTATCATTCTATAAGTGATGAAAATGATAATCAGGGCTGAAAATAGTATGTATGACCATTAATCTTATCTCCTATGCTGTTAGATTTGAACAAGATAAGCGATAAGATTCATGAATGGAGCGAAGACATGGAACGAGTTCCGGTACTCGGTAAGTTTGTGCATAAGTCCAAGACTCTTACCCTGCCGGGTTTCCAGAAAATTCCTCTGTACGATGTGATGCGCTTTTTCATGCAGTCGCTTGGTAAAGGTGTCGTGTTTCAACGTGCCGCGGCTATCACATACCGTATCTTTGCAGCCCTCATCCCCATGATTATCGGACTCTTCACCGTTATCGCTTATTTGGGTGACAATATTCAACAGACACTTCTGGATTTTCTGGAATCCGCGGTGCCTACCTACGTCTGGCCTGCTATCCAGAATATGATCACGGAGGTCGTTACGCGTCAGTATGGCGCCCTCACCTCCTTTATGTTTGTGATAGGTATCTATTTCACTATCGTCATGATTAATTCATTATTGGTTGCGATGAATACCTCCTATTTTAATGAGAAGCGTCGTAATGTGGTGAAACAGATATTGTTAAGCGCAGTAGTTATGCTTATCTTCTTTGCTGTGATCGTGCTGGTCCTCGGTCTGTTCATCGCAGCTTCCGTAATCATGCGCTATGTGCATACTCATATTTTTGGCACCAGCACAGGTTATTATATCGCTGTCCATGGTGTGAAATGGTTATTGACATTCATTGCTATCTATTTTCTTATCAGCATATTATATTACCTTGCTCCCGTCGAGAAGACTAATTACCGTTTCTTCTCGGCAGGCTCATCCATGGCAACTATCTCGATGGTCATACTTTTGTGGTTCTTGAATGTTTATTTCTCAAATTTCACCAACTATAACTTGATATATGGTTCATTGGGAGCCTTGTTCGCCGTCTTGCTTTGGATTAACTGGAACGCTATCATCCTTTTGGTGGGTTATGATCTGAATGTCAGCATTGCCAAAGCGAAAATGGCGAAAGCTGAGGAGACTATTGCCAAAGAAAATAATGTATAATACAATAAAACTATATATACAATTTAAAATATTGTTATGAAAGATATACTGATTTTTCTCATTGTTATGGCGCTGTCATTTGTGCCTTCATTACTTAAGATGATCAAAAAAGATCTTCAGAAGACCAATCATGCACCTAATCCCAAGCCTAAGCCGGACCCCTATTTCCCGGACGCCGACAAAGAGAAAAAAACTGCTCGTACGCAAGCCAGAACTTATACGCCGGTCAATCAGAATGATGATTATTTTACCTATGAAACCGCTTCCGAAGAGCGTTTCCCTTCCGACTTGACATCCTCTGAAGCAGGGTTGTTTGAAGAATCTAAAACGTCAGATTCCAAACCCGAGACGATGCAGCAAGACAAAGGTAAACCTGAGTTTTCTTTAAATGAAAATGATATATATAAAGGGGTAATATTCTCAGAAATCTTAAAACGAAAATATATTTAATTGAGATTAAGGCCGTTGAAAAAAAAAGGGAAATATGTTGAAGGCATTGATATTTTTTTTATTTTAGCGGCCCCAAATAGTATGGAAAAAAGTTTAATGTTTAATATAAATAAAAGGCTATGATTAAAAAATTACTCTTAACTCTTGGAGTGATCCTTCTTTTCTCTAGCATGGCATTTTCGCAGACGTCCACCATCAAGGGTGTTGTCAAGAACCAAAATGGCGAACCCTTGGGATACACCTACGTCTATTTGAAGACTGGTGACAAGAATGTGAATATGGCCATGTCAGATGACAAAGGAGAGTATCAGATTTTCGGTGTTGAAGTCGGTACCTACGACATGCTGGCCGATGCTCAGATGACTTGCCAGAAAGCACAAAGAATTAGCAATGTGCAAGTCCCGTCAGGACAGGTCGTGTTTATGGACTTCGTCATTGACTGTTCCGGTGAACTCGACATCGTCGATATCACTTGGGAAGCGCCTGTGTTTGACCCAGGTAGCACTTCTTCCGCCACACGTATTACAGGTGACAACCTGAGAACTACCCCTGGTCGTTCAGTGACCGGTGCTTTGGCAAGTTTGGAAGGTGTGACCGGTACCGATGGCTCGATGTCTTCCGTCCGTGGTAACCGTTCCACAGGTCAAAAGACCGTTGTGGACGGTGTGACCATCCGTGGTAGTAGCAGCGTTGCTATGTCCACTATCGAGGAGGCACAGTTGATCCAGGGCGGTATCCCCGCTGAGTATGGTGATGGTACCTCCTTCACTGTGATCACCACGAAGTCCGCTCCCCGTGAGTTCCACGGTAGCGTTGAGTTGCGTGGTTCTATCGATGGCTACAACAACTTCTTGGGTTCCGTTTCTCTTTCTGGTCCTATCTTGAAAGGCAAGAAGAAAGACGATCCTGCCCGTATCGGTTTCTTGTTCAGCGGTGAGGTTTCCTATGACCATGATAGTCGTCCTCTCCGTGGCGGTTACTGGGTGGCCAATGACGATGTGGTCGATTATTTGATTCAGAATCCTCTGCGTTACAGCAACACTGAATATGGTGTTCAATACCAAGAGGGTTGCTACCTGACCAGCGAATCCTTCCACAAAGAGCGCGTTAAAAAGAATGCTGGCACATGGGACTACCTCGGTCAGTTGAAATTCGACTTCATGATGGGTAAAACCCACAACATGAAACTCTCCTTGGGTGGATCTTATGAGTATATCAAGGGTAAATCCTGGTCTCAGACCCAGGCCCTCTTCAACAACAGCCTCAACCCCACCTCCACACAAGGTACTATGCGTGTGTCCGCTCGTTTGAATCACCGTGCGTTTACCGACACCAGTGCTACGGCTGTGTTGAAGAACATCATGTATGACATCAATGTCAACTATACCCGTATCAACGGCCTCTCCTATGCTACGGAACATAAAGATCGCATATTCGAGTATGGCTATGTGGGTAAATTCCAAACCAATAAAGCAAGGAGCTATAGCCTCGTGGATGAGCTCCACCTTATGGTTGACTCCGTGGAAACGATCCTCTATGATGCATTCGAGTTCAATGGCTGGTACGACTCTGTCGTCACTTTTGCTGTTAATCCCAACTATAATGTCAACCCGATTCTTTCTCAATATACCCTCAATTTCGTGAATAACTTCCCTGTTGAGGATATTTATCGTAACTTCTACGATGGATTCCCCTACGACCTGACCCTCTATCAGTCGTTTGGCGCTTTGAGAAACGGTGACCAACCCAATGGTATTTATTCCATGTACCAATCTCCCGGTGCAGTTTACAATGGATATAGCAAATCTCAAACAGAGCAGTTAGGTGTCAAAGCCAGTATCTCCATGGCTCTTAAGAACCATGAGTTGAAGTTCGGTTTCGACTTTGAAAAGATTACTTCCCGTGGTTATGGTATCGGACCTATCTCTCTCTGGACTTTGATGAGAAACGAGGCTAACTACCATATCTCCGAGTTGGATAAGAGCAATCCTCTTATTTGGGACAATGGTGAGAATTTTTATGTTGACTACAACCGTTTGATCAGTTTGAGCGACCAGACCTTCTTTGACAGAAACCTCCGTCAAAGTCTTGGCCTGAACCCTGATGGCGATGACTGGTTGGACATTGACAGCTATGATCCCAGCGTATTCAGTGTTGACATGTTCTCTGCCGAAGAGCTCTTGCTTGGTACCTCTTCCGGTGAAAGCCCACTGGTAAGCTATTATGGTTATGACCATACAGGTAAAATCAACCATAAGAAAACTACCATCGACGACTTCTTCAACGGCATTGATGAAAAGACTGGTCAAAAGACCTACTCTATCGGTGCTTACGAACCTGTTTACATGGCTTTCTATCTGCAGGACAAATTCTCCATCAGAAGCTTGCTTTTCAATATCGGTTTGCGTGTTGACCGTTTCGACGCCAACCAATCCGTGTTGAAAGATCCTTACCTCTTCCGTGAGGCTTATACGGTTGGAGATCTCCACAACCTGAATCCTAACATCAATTTTGTTGGTAATGCTCAAGACGATTGGGTTGTTTACTATCAAGGCAATGATACTTATATGAGCGAGGCTGATATTCAAGGCGACGTGTTCAATTCCTCTTCTATCATTGGTTATCGTAACGGTGATACCTGGTACGATGCTACCGGTGCCGAGGTTACCGACCCTGAGACTTCTCTCTCTCTCTATGTGAACGGTCCTATTCTCAAGAACGAGATCGACCAGATCAACTCCATCACGAAGGTGGAAGCATCTGCATTCAAGGATTACAAGGCTCAGTGGTCTGTTATGCCTCGTATCTCCTTCTCCTTCAATGTAAATGACAACTCCTTGTTCTACGCTCACTACAACATTATTACCAACCGTCCTTACAACTTGCAGATTTCTCCTGTTGATTATCTCTTCATTTCCAAGAGAAATTCCGCTGGTGATATTATCACCAACCCGAACCTGAAACCTGAGCAGAGTATTGACTATGAAATCGGTTTCCGTCAGAAACTGGGTAACAAGTCTGCTATCAGTATTGCGGCTTACTATTCTGAGAAACGTAACCAGATTCAGGCATACCGCTTCTCCGGTGCTTATCCGAACACCTATTATTCATATCAGAACATTGACTTCGGTACCGTTCAAGGCTTCGTGTTCTCCTACAGAATGAACAGAACCCACAACTTGACCTTCTCTGCCAACTACACCTTGCAGTTCGCAAAAGGTACTGGTTCTGACAGCCAATCTCAGTTGAACATCTTGGCCGCCGGCCAGCCTAACTTGAGAACCTTGACCAACCTCTCTCACGACCAGAGACACAGAATCGGTGTCAACCTCGACTATCGTTTCTTGAGTGGCCAAGCATACGAAGGACCGAAGAAAGAGAAGACCATCATTCTGGAAGACGGTACTCCTACCACCAAAGAAATTCAATGGTTAGCTAATACCGGTATCTCCTTGATCTTGACTGCCGCTTCTGGTGAACCTTACACCCGTTCAAGCACTCCTTGGTCCAACATCGTGGGTGGTACTTCATCCCGTCTTTCCGGTACTATCAACGGTTCTAACAAACCGTGGCAGTTCCAAGCCGACCTCCGTATCGACAAGTCCTTCTCTTTCCTTCTCAACAAGAATGCCAAGGATGCTGACGGCAACGCCAAGAAGGCCAAACCCGCTGATTTGACCATCTATTTGGATATCACGAACCTCTTTAACTTCAAGAACATTATTTCTGTTTATACCTATACCGGCAACCCTGAGGATGATGGTTATCTCTCCGCTACGGAATATCAACAGGCCATCAATTCCCAAGTTTCTGTTGACTCTTACATTTGGTATTATCAGATGCGCATGAAGAATCCTTATAACTACAGTCGTCCTATTCACGCTAGTTTGGGTATTATTTTTGGCTTCTAATAGTTTTTGATAAAAATATTATTACAATGAAAAATATTAATAAAGTTCTTAGTTTGACACTCCTGATGGTTTGTATGGTCTTCGGCACCGTACAGGCTGAAAAATACAAGGGTGTAATCCGGAAATCTTCCGCACCGAAGGACGAATCAGCCACCTGTCTTCCGGCAAGTAGCTCCAACGAACTTACGGTGAACAACGTACGTGCTTACATTGAGACTGGCGGTACGATGTGGTTTAAGGAAACCGCTGAATATGAGGTTCCTATCGGATCAGGTATGACCTCCATGTTCTCCGCTGGTTTGTGGATTGGTGGTTATGACGTCAATGGTCAGTTGAAATTGGCTGCTGTCCGTTTCAGACAGATTGGTGATGACTATTGGCCTGGTCCGTTGAAAATCACGGGTGCAAGTACCACTCAGTCCGAATGTATCAAATTCGACAAACACTTCAGAATCACCCGTGCTGAGGTTGACCAACACATTAGCGGTTTCAATACCTCCGGTTATGTGATGCCTTCTGACATTACGAACTATCCTGCTCACGGCGATGAGGGTTATTCTTACTACTTGGCTCCCTTCAAGGATGTTAATGAGAATGGTGTTTATGATCCTGAAAATGGTGACTATCCTTACTATGACATTAACAACGATCTTTGTCCTTGGACAGAAGACAACCTTGCTCGTGCTGCCCAACATGCTCTCCCGAGAACTCCAGAAGACTTGTTGTATTATGGTCCCGATTGGCAAAACTCCAACGGTATGATCTATGCCGACCACGTCCTTAAAGGCGATGAGACTCTTTATTGGATCTTCAATGATAACGCTGGTCCTCACACTGAGTCCCAAGGCTCTCCTATCGGTCTTGAAATTCGTGGACAGTGTTTCGGCTTCTCTACCAACGATGACCTTAACAACATGACTTTCTACTCCTACGAGATCATCAACCGTTCTACTTATACCTTGACCAACACCTTCTTCTCCCAGTGGGTTGACCCCGACTTGGGATATGCAAACGATGACTATATCGGTTGTGATGTGAACCGTGGTCTTGGTTATTGTTATAATGGTTCCAATGTTGATGGTACCGGTCAAATCTGGGCTTACGGTGATCAACCGCCCGCGGTAGGTGTCGACTTCTTCCAAGGACCCTACATGGATGCTGATAACCGTGATAACCCCAAATTCTATGTCGATAGTGCTCAATTTTCCGGCTATTGCGACAAATTCCTCCACAGCCAATATGAAGCTGACCAGATGGCTATCAACGGTGTGAACTTTGGTGATAGTATCATTGATAACGAGCGTTTCGGTATGAGAAGATTCGTCTATCATGACAACAGAGATGCTTACAATGGCGACCCGAGTGTTGCTTTTGAGTACTACAACTACTTGAGAGGTATTTGGAAAGATAATACCAAGATGCGTTACGGTGGCAATGCCCACCAGTCTACCGGCGGTAATGGCCCTGAGTGTGACTTCATGTTCCCTGGCCTCTCCGATGTTTGTAACTGGGGTACCCAAGGTATTGACCCGAACCCGCTGCAGTATGGTCCTGAAGGTTGGACCGAGGCCAGCGCTGGTAACGCTCCTTATGACCGTCGTTTCCTTGAGTCCGCTGGACCTTTCACCTTGAAACCTGGTGCTGTTAACTATATCACCGTTGGTATTCCATGGGCACGTGCTTCCCAAGGTGGTGCATGGGCTTCTGTTGAGCTCCTCAAGGTTGCCGACGACAAGTGTCAGTCTCTGTTCGAGAACTGTTTCAAGACTTTGGACGGTCCTGATGCTCCCGATGTCTCCATCCGTGAGTATGAGAATCAACTTGTACTCCTCCTCTCCAATGACGATCCTAACAGCAACAACTATCACGAGGAATATGTTGAGGTGGATCCTCAAATCCAGAAGACTATCGAAACCACCAAGCTTGTTGAACACATCGATTCTTTGCACACTTACACTTCAACAGGTGATGATACCATTATCGTTATCCACAATTTTGAGAATGTAACAACTATTGACTCTCTCAGCCAAGATGATCGTTCCTACAAGTTCGAAGGTTATCAAATTTATCAATTGGCTTCTGCTTCCGTCAGCGTCACCGACCTGAACGATGCCAGTAAGGCTATCCTCATTGCACAATGCGACGTTACCAATGAGGCTGCCCAATTGGTGAACTGGATTTATAACGATGCTGTTGGAACTTCCGTGGCCACTGAAATGGTGAATGGTGCCAATAAGGGCATCTCCCACTCCTTCATCGTGACTGAAGATAAGTTCGCTACTGGTACTAACAAGAACCTTGTTAACCATAAAGAATACTACTTCTTGGTTCTTGCATACGGTTATAACCAATATAAACAATTCTCTTTGGATGCTGATAATCTCGATGGCCAAAAGATCGTTTATCTGGCCGGTCGTAGAAATATTAAGACCTATACTGGTATCCCTCACAAACCGGTTGAGCAAATTCTCAATTGTAACTACGGCGATCAGCCTATGATTACACGTATCGAGGGTCAAGGTAATGGCGGTTTCTTCTTGGATTTGACCGATGAGTCTGTTGAGAAGATTCTGGCTAACAACACCTATAATGATCTCCAGTACAAGAACAACTACGGTCCTCTGAACATTAAGGTTATCGACCCGCTGAAGGTGAAACCTTACGACTATACTATTAAATTGTTACCGAACGAGACTGCCAATGACGTGAATGACGATACTGAATGGCAACTGATCATTTCTGACGAAGTCACGGATGATGAACTTGCTGAATTGGGTCTTCCTCGTGTGACGACGGCGGCTATGCCTATCAGTATGACTAACGAAGAGTTGTTCCCTGAATTGGGTATCTCTATTGCTCTTATCAACGACAACTTCAAGATTTATCAAGAAAACCTTGACAAATATGTTCAATCAACAGATGGTGGTTATTCTTATTCCAATTTGGCTAAATATGGTCAGGTCGATGTGGTTGGTTCTTCTATCGATTATGACGGAGATTATGTATGGCTCTCTGGCCTTGTGGATATGGAAGGTGATTATCCTGCCAACTGGATCCACGCCGGTCAGCAGACTGCTACTGCAAAATGGCATGATTGGGGTACAGAAGGTGGTCAGCATGGTGCCGAATCCAACTACATGGAATGGCGTACTGAAGACTTCTTCTTCGTTATGCCTGCCGGTACTCTGAACGATGATGAGCAAGTTCGTGGTTTCATTGACCAAAATCAACAATTCGAAGACCTTCTCAGTGGTCTGTGGGCTCCTTACGTGATGTCATCTCCTTACGATGGCGGTCCTAAGGCTAAATACTTGCAGGCTGATGTTGAATACAATGATTCCAAAGATGGTCCTGCTAACCCCTATTTCGAGTTCCAGAAGATTGCTGCAGCTCCGTACAATCCTGGTTACAACCAAACTTTGACGAACCTCTATTCTGTAGATATCGTTTTCACACCGGATACAACCCTCTGGACAAGAGCACTTGTTCTTGAGTCTGGTAGTGGTGATGCCAATAATGGTTACACTGTTGATCAGCATTTCAATGGTCAGACCTTCAAGAATCTGCGTCATGAGCCGAAGAAAGCTCCTTCCGTAGATAAAAATGGTAATCCTGACAACTCCGGTACTACCGGTTTCGGCTGGTTCCCTGGTTATGCAATCAACGTGGAGACTGGTGAGCGTTTGAATATCATGTTCGCCGAGAACTCTGCTGACGAGTTGAATAACGGTAACGACATGCTCTTCAACCCGACTAATGTTTATGCTTACTATAAGAACCCGCAAACCGGTGAGTTGATTCTGGACGAAGAGACAGGTGAACCTATCCCGATGAGCCAGACTGCTTTCAACAATTACCGCGATGCTTATAGCGTAACGTACGGTGAGCCTCTCAATGGCGGTCGTCACTATGTATATGTCTGCGGTAGCTCCGGTAATACTTGTAGTATGTACTACAGAAACTCCAACAGACAACGTAACTACAACGATAATGAGACTACGAGCAACTCCAACAGCATGACTCATGGTGGATCATTCGAATACAATGGTAAATGGTATCCTTGGTATGAATGTGGTCCATACGATAATTGTGAGTGGCTTAATGCTAAGTTCTCCCAGGTTACGGCTATTTCCAGTGTGACCAACAATGCTCGTAAACAGCTCAAGATGCAATTGTTCAACAACGTGATGTGGACCAGCATCCCGATGCCGGCCATGAACCAAGAGGACAACTGGATGGCTTGCGATGCCAAGGTTAAACTGCGTGTTTCTCGTCCGTACTTGAGATACTCTTCTCGTTGGTACAACGATCCCGCTACTGCACCGAATGCAAGCGAGAACGCCGGTTATCCTATGTATACGTTCACTACCAAGAATATTGCTCCTGTTAAGTTGGAGACCTCTGAACATTTCGAGACGGCTCTCGAAGAAATCAACATCGTTCCCAATCCTTACTATGGATTCTCCAATTATGAGTCCACCGCATTGGAAACCTATGTTAGAATCGTGAACCTTCCTGCTAAATGTACGATTTCCATCTACACCGTTAACGGTACTCTGATTAGAACTCTTACGAAAGGTGATGCCTCCACTTCATTTGTTCAGTGGGATCTGAAGAACCACGCCAACATTCCGATCGCCAGCGGTGTGTATATCATCCACGTCAAGGCTGACGGTATTGGTGAGCGTACGCTCAAGTTCTTCTGCTCTATGCGTCCTACCGACTTGAATGGTTTCTAAAATTATTAATACCGTAAAACTGTCAAGAATATGAAAAATTTATATAAATCATTAATAATTTGCACATTAGTTGCTCTTATATCTGTCAGTACGTCTTATAGCGTACTGGCAGGTAATAGAGACCGTTCCGGTCAGGCTGGCGCCTCCCATCTGATGATTGATCCCTGGGCTCACACCAGTGGCTTCGCAAACGCCGGTGTCGCCGAGATTCGCGGTCTTGAATCTGTATATTCTAATGTGGCCGGTTTATCCTTTGTGAATAAGACGGAGTTTGCTTTCAACCGTACTCAATATCTCGTTGGCTCCAACTGTGGTATTAATATCAATGCTATTGGTTTTGCCCAGCATATTGGACGTCAGAAAGATTTTGGTACTCTTGGACTCTCCTTCTTCTCTATGGGTTTTGGTGACATTGATAGAACTACCGTCATGCAGCCTGAAGGCGGTCTGGGTACCTTTAGCCCGACCCTTACCTACATTGGTTTGCACTATGCCAAGAAGTTCAACCACTTCATTCAGGGTGGTGTTTCTGTCAAGATCATCAATGAGAGTATCTCTGACGCACACGCTATGGGTTTCGCCATCGATGCAGGTATTCAATATACCGCCGGTGCATACGATAACTTCAAAATCGGTGTGACCTTGAAGAATATCGGTCTCCCCATGAGTTACAAGGGTGACGGTCTTGCCGCAAGAGGTCGTATCAACGGTACCTCTTTCGAACAGACTCTCAATGCTCGTTCCGCTGAGTTTGAGATGCCTTCCCTGCTGACCGTGGGTCTGTCTTATGACTTCCTCTTCTTCGGAGGCGAGTATGCTGAAATGTCCAAGGACGATAGAAAAGAGATGGGTCTTACCAGAGAAGAAGCTATGCACAGAATCACCCTGATGGGTGCTTTCACCGCTAACTCTTACTCCCGCGATGTCTTCGCCGTAGGTCTTGAATATGCTTTCATGAACTACTTCATGATTCGCGGTGGCTACTCTCTTGAAAGTTTCAGCAAGAAGACCACTACCGACTTCTCCACCAACGAGGTTGTGTCCACCATTCTTGTCAACGGTGACTCCTTCTTCTTGGGACCGTCTGTAGGTGCAACCGCAGTCATCCCGTTGAAGAAAGGTAACACTGGTGCCAGAATTTATATCGACTATGCTTATCGCTTCACCAGCAAGTGGCGCGGTAACCACCTTGTTGGCCTCAAAGTCACATTGTAAAACCAATTATTCTTTATAAAAAAAAAGAAGAGGCTGTAAAAGGCCTCTTCTTTGTGTAATATTAATTCAAAAAATGGAAGACATTAAGTACTATACACAAGAAGGATTAGATGCTTTGAAGCAAGAACTTGTTCAACTGGAAGCTGTGGAAAGACCCAAGATCTCACAGGCTATCGCTGATGCCCGCGACAAAGGCGACCTTTCGGAGAATGCGGAGTATGACGCCGCCAAAGAGGCTCAAGGACTCTTGGAACTCAAAATAGCCAACCTTAGAAACCTTATTGCCAAAGCACGTATTATTGATGAGTCTAAAATAGATATAAGTAAAGTGCTGATTTATTCTATTGTGACCGTTAAGAATGTCAAAACCCAAGCCCAGATGACCTATACGATCGTTCCCGAGTCTGAGTCGGATCTGAAGGCTGGCAAAATCTCTGTTTCCAGTCCTTTGGCAAAGGCCCTCATCGGCAATTCAAAAGGCGATGTGGTGACCATGCAGGCTCCTGCTGGCGCTATGGACTTTGAGATTCTCGATGTTTCACGCTAATTGCTTTGAAAGATGGAAGAAACTATTTTTACCAAGATTGTTAAAGGGGAAATCCCTTGCTATAAGATTGCCGAAGATGAGAATTTCTTCGCTTTTCTCGATATTTCTCCATTGGCAAAAGGCCATACCTTGGTGATTACCAAATTACAAAATGACTATATTTTTGACCTTCCCGATGAGTTGTTGGGAAAGATGATGATTTTTGCCAAAAAGGTGGCCTTAGGTGTTCAGAAAGCGATGCCATGCAAGCGTATTGGAGTGGCAGTTATCGGCATTGACGTGCCACATACCCATATTCACCTGGTTCCTATTAACGGGGTGGGTGATTTGGATTTTAAGGGCGAACGAGTCAAACTCACACCCGAAGAATTTACGGAGATTGCACAAAAAATCTCTGCATCCATTGAATAATTTTTAATCAAATATTGTTATGGAAATTAAAGACCTACAGTCAATTGCCTCCCAAGTTAGAAGAGATGTCATCCGGATGGTTCATGGTGCTCAATCAGGTCATCCAGGAGGTTCCTTGGGTTGTGCTGATTTTATGACCGCGCTCTATTTTGAGATAATGAACATTCAGCCAGACGCTTTTACGAAAGAGGGCGTTGGCGAGGATATGTTCTTTTTATCCAACGGTCATATCTCTCCAGTCCTTTACAGTGTTATGGCACGCCGTGGCTTTTTCCCTGTTGCAGAATTAGCCACTTTCCGCAAACTCCATACGCGTTTGCAGGGTCATCCCACACCCGTGGAGGGCCTGCCCGGTGTCCGCGTGGCATCTGGCTCCCTGGGCCAAGGAGTCTCAGTGGCTATCGGTGCCGCCCTGGCCAAGAAAGCTAACCAGGACCCGAATCTTGTGTTCGCCCTCACTGGCGATGGCGAACTTGAGGAAGGTCAAGTCTGGGAAGCCTTCATGTTTGCACCCAACAACAAGGTTGACAATCTGATCGTCACCATCGACTACAACGGAAAGCAGATTGACGGACCTGTTGACGAGGTCAATAGTCTCGGCAATCTCCGCGCCAAGTTAGAGGCTTTCAACTGGCTTGTCCTCGAGATGAATGGCAATGACATGAAGGCGTGTGTGATGACACTCAATCTTGCCAAGAAGCTTTCTCGTAATGGAAAACCTATCGCTATCATCATGAAGACTGAAATGGGTATGGGTGTGGATTTCATGATGGGAACGCACAAATGGCACGGCTCTGCGCCTAATGATGAACAGGCCGAAGCTGCTCTGGCCCAACTGCCCGAGACGCTTGGCGATTACTAATAGTTTGCCGCTATTGTGAAAATCATTGACCGCTATCTGTGCAAAAACTTCCTGGGACCCTTTGTCCTGACGTTTTTCGTGGCTCTCTTTGTGCTGCTGATGCAGTTTCTTTGGAAGTGGGTCGATGAGTTGGTCGGAAAGGGTTTGGAGCTTGGTGTGCTCTTGAAATTGCTCTTCTATGCTTCCATAACCCTCTCCTCAATGGCGTTTCCATTAGCGGTACTGCTGGCCTCCCTGATGACATTCGGCAATATGGGCGAACGATCTGAAATTGTCGCCCTAAAGTCTGCCGGCATCTCTACCCGACGCATGATGATGCCCCTGACCGTTGTCTCCATCTTGATCGGGTATGTGGCTTTTGAAGTGTCTAACGACGTGATACCCCGAGCATCTGTCAAGTTGAAAATGCTGCTCTTTGATATTCAAGAACAGAAACCTGCTCTTAATATCACAGAGGGCGTTTTTTATACCGACATTGACAACTACGCTATCCGCGTGGGCAAGAAGATGCCAGACGGAGTTACCATCAAGGACATCCTGATTTACGACCACTCCAAACACCAGGGCAATGTGAATGTCACCGCAGCCGAGCGGGGCACAATGGTGGTTACCCCAGACAAGCACTATCTGCTCTTTACGCTCTATAACGGATCCAGCTGGGATGAGTCCTCCGTGACACGCGGTTCCTACGATTCTCGGAACCATTACCCCCTTATGCGCGCAACCTTCGACAAACAGTATAAACGCTTTGACATGTCGGACTTTTCTGCGCAAAGTGTTGATGCCAGTTTCTACGAGAATCACTCCACGGCGCTCTCCATCAAACAGCTGAACCAGCAGATAGACAGTGCGAAATTCCATATCCAGAGCCAGAACCGCAACGCGGCCAACGTCTTTTTCCAATGCCTCTATTTCTATAATTTGTCGGTGGCCCCAAGCGATAAGATTGAACAAGCCTCAACGGATAATATTCCCAGATTAGAGGATCGAGACGAGGAATTTCGCGCCCGAGTGCTTCAGTTGGCTGAGAATGGTGTCCGAAACACCACCTACGCCATCAACTATAACTTCCAGGATGTCAATTACCGTACCCATCAGTTGTGGAATTACCAGATTGAATTCTACAGAAAGTTTACCTTGGCGGTGGCCTGTCTGCTCTTCTTCTTTATCGGCGCGCCCCTCGGCTCTATTATCCGCAAGGGTGGTATTGGCATACCTTTGGTGATCACAGTGGTGTTTTTCACCTTCTATTTCGCTATCTCCATTATTGGTGAAAAATTGTCAAAAAGCAGTCCGCTGCCCGTATGGTTCGGCATGTGGCTCTCCTCTTTTGTCTTGCTGCCTATATGTGTCTTCCTGACCTATCATGCAACTACGGACTCCTCCGTGCTTTCACCCGATACATATTCCAAATTCTTTGAAAATATTAAACATTTGAAAATATTCAAGAAACGACATGAAGATTCTCCAACTGTGTCATAAGCCGCCCCATCCAATGGTAGATGGCGGTTGCGTGGCCATTCATAATATTACCGACATGCTGCTGAAAAGCGGGCACGATGTCAAAGTGATAGCGGTCGAAACGCCCAAGCACCCGGTGCGCCTTGACGCATTCCCGGACGGGTATCTGCAGAAAACTCGCTTTGAGTCCGTTTTTGTGGATACCACCCTGCATTTTCTGGATGCGTTAAAGACACTCTTCTCAGGTACATCCTATCATATCAGCCGCTTTTATTCAAAGCAGATGGTCTCCCTGCTTACCGAAGTTCTTAAAAGGGAAACCTTTGACATTATTCATATAGAGTCAATCTATATGATGCCTTATATTGCGGTGATTAGAAAACTTACCACTACTCCTGTGGTGATGCGCATGCACAATATCGAACATGAGATATGGGAGCGCCTGGCGCAGAACGAGCGCAATCCTTTCAAGAAGATTGCCTATAGGGTAAACGCTCACCAACTTGAACGTGTGGAACGCCGTATTCTTCATTCTGTGGATGGTTATCTGACAATCTCCGGGCCAGATTACGAATATTTCCACGCGCTTTCTCCTAATTCCAAAGGTGAAATCTTGACATTTGGTATCGATCTGGATAGATATGAGGACGAAGATGACTACATCGCGTCTGACGAGCCATCCCTGTTTCATCTGGGTAGCATGAATTGGACCCCCAATGTGGAAGGTATTGAATGGTTTTTGGATGAGGTGTGGCCTGAAATTTTGCGGGAGCATCCGGAACTGACATTCACCATCGCGGGACACCATATCCCCGAGAAATTGTTCCAACGTCAGGATCCTAACGTGCAAATGGTCGGTTCCGTGCCCGACGCTAATGAGTTTATGCTCCAGCATGACATCATGATCGTACCTTTGCTGTCAGGTAGCGGTATCCGCATCAAAATTATCGAAGGTATGGCCTTGGGCAAAGTTGTTGTTACTACATCGGTGGGTGCACAAGGTCTTGATGTGGAGAACGGCAAACACCTTTTCATCGCTGATACCCCAGAAGAATTTGTGGCCGTAGTGAACAAGTGTGTGGCCACACCCGACATCTGCTCCATTATCGGTGAGAATGCCCGCGAATTCATCTCCGTACATCACAACAATGCACTCTTGCAAGAACAGTTGGTTGATTTTTATCATCTAATGCTGAAAAAATAGTCATGTCCTATTTAGATATCATTCATACACCCGAAGATCTGCGAAAACTCTCCCTTGAAGAGCTGCCGGCATTGTGTCAGGAACTGCGTCGCTTCATCATTGAACAGACTGCTGAACATCCGGGACACTTGGGCTCCAGTTTAGGGGTTGTGGAATTGACTGTCGCTCTGCATTATGTCTTCGATACACCCCATGACAAGTTGGTATGGGATGTGGGGCATCAGGCATACTGCCATAAGATTCTGACAGGACGGAAAGAGCAGTTCTCCACCAACCGGTGTTATGGCGGCATCAGTGGCTTCCCGCGCCGTGAGGAGAGCGAATTCGATGCTTTTGGTACAGGACACTCTTCCACCTCCATCTCGGCTGTTCTGGGCATGGCTATGGCTGCCAAATTGAATGGCGAGAAGGATAGAAACCATATCGCGGTCATCGGTGATGGCGCCATCGGAGGCGGTATGGCCTTTGAGGCTATGAACCAGGCCGCATACCGCGATGTGAATATGCTCGTTATCCTCAATGATAACAAAATCTCCATCGACCAAAGTACTGGAGCCATGAGCAAATATTTGCTTTCGCTGACCGCCTCACCTGCCTATAACCGTTTTAAAAACAGAGTTTGGAATCTTTTTACCTTTAAATCCAAAAGCTCTAACCGCATTACCCGCTTTTTCAGTAAGATGGGTAATGGCATCAAAGGCTATCTGCTGGGTGGTAGCAACTTGTTCCAAAGTCTTGGCTACCGCTACTTTGGACCGGCCGACGGACATGATGTCGTCTATCTGGTCAAGACTTTGCAAAGTCTGAAGCAACTTCCGGGACTGCAGTTGTTGCATGTCGTTACAGTGAAGGGTAAAGGCCTGGAGCTGGCAGAACAGGATCAGACCGCCTACCACGCACCTGGAAAGTTTGATCCCGAGACAGGACAGATTATAAGGCCAGAGAGTGCCAACCAACCTCCTAAGTATCAGGATGTGTTTGGCAATACCTTGTTGGAGCTGGCCCGCCAGGATGAAAAGGTGGTGGGTATCACGCCTGCTATGGCCACAGGGTGCTCGATGACCATTATGAACGATGTCTTTCCCGAGCGCGTTTTTGATGTCGGTATCGCAGAACAACATGCGGTGACGCTGGCAGCCGGCATGGTGACCGACGGACTGACCGTTTTTTGTAATATCTATTCCTCCTTCTTGCAACGTGGTTATGATCAAGTAATACATGATGTGGCCTTGCAGAAACTGCCGGTTGTTCTCTGTATTGATCGTGCTGGACTGGTGGGGGAGGACGGTGCCACACACCAGGGCGCCTTTGACCTTGCCTTTCTGCGCGCAGTCCCAGACCTCATCATATCCTCACCCCGTAACGAACACGAGCTGCGTAATCTGATGCTGACAGCCTACCATAATGCCAAGTCAAACGGTCTGCCATTCGTGATTCGCTACCCCCGTGGGCGCGGTGTGCTGCTGGAATGGCACAATGAACCCCATGATCTGACCATCGGTCAAAGCGAAATGCTCCAAGACGGTAAAGATTTGCTGGTGCTCTCACTTGGACCCTTGGCCAATTACGTTACAGACGCAATTCAAAAAGTTCAAGAAGACGGAATTACGCCTGCCCATCTGGATGTCCGTTTCCTGAAACCTCTCGACGAACAGAAACTCCTTGAGTTGGCTGAACGCTTCCCCGTGTGGATGACCGTGGAGGATGGTACGGAAACGGGTGGACTCTTCTCTGCCGTGTCCGAGTTCCTTGAAAGCCATCAACTCAATCGCATTGCTCTTCACCATGCTGCTCTCCCTGACCGCTTCATCTCTCATGGTGACATCCCGTCACTATATAAAGAGGTGGGCTTCGATGCCGACAGCTTGGCCAATATGATGCGACAAGCCCTGGGCGTGCATAAGCAGTAGGCTGTCTGCAAACCTGATTCGTTACACCCTCTCATATTTGGAGAACTCCAATGCTTGTTATGCCTCGGCTGTTGTGCCGGCTGATGCCAAATAATCACTTTCACGAACCTTCCGAATATTCATGATGGATAAGTCTGTGCTGTATTCTGACAAGGAGGTCGCTTCAAATATTTCAGATATCAATTTGTTGACGCGATCAAGGTGATGATTTTTGGATTCGACATCCATATCCGGATCCTCCAAGACTTTAGATAACAGGTGCGAAAGCGTTTGCAACTTGGCAAATGTTTTGACAATTCTGTCCGACCAGAATGCTGAGAATTCGTTATGCAGCAAACATCCAATCATATAGATGCCGAGATTGCTGAAGGCAAATACGGGTTTGTCTCCTTCCAAGACATTTCCGGGACTTTTTCCCCATCTTGTAAAAATTTCTTCCGACTCCTTTTCGGTCAAGGTGATGGCGAAGTCATCTGTAAACTTTAACGGATAATCCGCCACAACCCTTCTGATCTCTTCTGCTTCCACTTCAAAAATAGACGCCACATCCAAGTCAATCATCAGTTCTTTCTCCCTGATGAGATAATACTGCATTTTAGGAAATGAATTTTCTTTCATAGTTATTTTGTTAAATTTTTCCACAAAAATACACTCCTTTTCTTTCTCTGTCAAGAATTTGAGTAATTTTTTTATTGTTGTATTTCAATGTGTTACAAAATCACAATTAATAGATTAACAATTAATAGTTAAATATGTGATTTATAATCTCTAATTTTGTGGCAATATTGGCAAAATATGTATGGTGTGTAGATAGTGTGCCGTCGGGTTTTTCTTCAAGATACTTCACATGGATGGTTGTTTTCATTTGACTTTTGATGGTGGTGTTTTGTCTTTTGTCGGAATGTTACGGAATTATTGTTATCTTTGCTTTTCCATTTATGAATGGTTTAGAATGAATCTTTCAGTATCTTGAAGTGTTATGTATAAAATATTGTTTGTTTGCCATGGTAACATCTGTCGCAGTCCTATGGCTGAGTTTGTGATGAAACAGAAGGTGGCGGATTTGGGTCTCTCCTCGCAATTTGAGATTGCTTCTGCTGCCACGAGTCGGGAAGAAATAGGCAATCCTGTCTATCCGCCCGCCCGAAGCATGTTGCAGATCCATGGCATCACCTGTGAAGGCAAGACGGCTCGTCAAATGACGCGAGCCGATTACCACCACTATGACTATATCATTGCCATGGACCGAAACAATCTCCGGAACATAGATCGGCTGATAGGTCCTGATGTGGATGGGAAGATTTCGTTGTTGTTGGACTATACTGACAGCCCTCGCGACGTGGCCGATCCTTGGTACACGGGAGATTTCCAGATCACGTGGGATGATGTTCAGCGTGGTTGCGATGGTCTTCTGCAACAGCTAACGGCTAATGACCCAAGACGTTAACGTCCGATTTTGACTTTTGTCAAATCAAGCATGTTGATGGGGTTGATGCCGAGTCCTGTTACCTCTTTGCGGGTAAATCGTACCACTTTGTCGTAATAGAGCACTACCACAGGTGCATCTGCCATGAGCAGGGAATCCATGCGAATGTAATAATCGTTGCGCTTTTCGTCATCCGTGCAGCGTTGGGAGGCTTCATACAACTTGTCGAAGGTCTTGTTCACATAGTGTGTATAGTTAGAGCCTGTCGGTTGAAGATTCTTGGAGTAGAAAAGTGCCAGGTAGTTTTCCGCATCGGGGTAGTCGCAAATCCATGAGCCTCGGAAGAAGGGCAGTTGGTAGCTGCGCATCATTTCGCGCTGCTGTGCGCCTTGGGTTACGTCCAGTCGGAGGTCTATGCCGATTTGTGAGAGTTCGTGTTGGATGTACTGGCATAAGTCTGCATAGTTGGCGGAAACAGCCACGCTGATGGGTGGCAGGCCTTTGCCATGAGGATAGCCGGCTTCCGCTAAGAGCGCTGCGGCTTTTTCAGGGTTGTAGTCATAACCTTTGACCCTATTCGGGTTGAAGGCTGCCATGCCCCTGGGGATGAAGCCCGCCGTGCCCGCATAACCCACGTTATTGCGCAAGAATTTCATCATTTTGTCACGATCAAAGCCGTAATTTATGGCCTGACGCACCTTCTTGTTCAATAATGGATTGTTGTCACCCTTGTCTTTCAACATGAAGCCAAGGTATTCTGTATTTAGATAAGGCCCTGTCAGCAACGTGATATTATCCTTGTATTCCGGATTCAGTTTTCCGTCTTTGGTCAGCAATGCGTCTTTGTAGCAAGCTTCCACACCCGACATGAAATCAATGCTGCCTTTCATGAATTCCATGAACACAGACTGTTTGTCAACAATAAAAGAGATGGCAACAGCATCGAGATAAGGCAGGGAATGGCCGTATTCATCTTTCTCAAAATAGTCCGGATTCTTGCGTAGTACCAGTTTGACACCCTCTTGCCAAAGTTGGAATTTGAATGGGCCGGTGCCGACGGGATGGTTGCGGAAATCTTTGCCGTAATGATCCACCACCTCTTTAGGCACCACAGAACAGTATTTCATCGTGAGGATGCCTAAGAAAGGCGGAAAAGCCTCCGACAGGGTGATTCTGAAGACGGTGTCGTTGACAGCCTCAAAACAGGGGCTTCCGTCAGATTTGCGCTGTACTTTTTGGAATACCCACGCGCCGGGGGAAGCAACCTCGCCGTCCAAAATACGGTTGAAACTGTACACGAAATCCTGGGCTTTAACTAATCTTTTTTCTTTGAAAGGGAAAAAATCAGTGTTGTGAAAGGAGACATCGTTGCGCAGGATGAAGGTGTAGGTGCGCCCATCTTCGGATATGGTCCAACTTTTGGCGATGGCGGGTACGATGTGCATGGAGTCGTCTAAGTCCACCAATCCATTGTAGAGGTGGTTGCAGGCCCAAATGACTGACTGTCCGGAAGAGTAGGCGGGATCCAGCGTCTGGATGCCGGCAGATTCATTATAATGGAAGATCATTTTGTCGTCATTGCGCCCCTTTTGCGAGCAGGAGAGGCACAATAAAGCCAAAACAGACAGAAGCAGCGGGCGGATGGTTCGTACGATCTTCATTATGAGAGGGATTGGTTCACTTTCTTGGAGGACTCGAGGATGGCGTTGTACTCCTCTGGGGTGATGTCACTGTAGAAGTAGTAAACAGGGTTGACACGCTGGTCGCCTTTGATGACTTCATAGTGCAGGTGCGATCCTGTCGCCATGCCTGTGGCACCGACATAGCCTATGAGTTGTCCACGCTTGACGCGTTGTCCAGGCTTGACAGCCTTCTTAGACATGTGGGCATAAAGAGTCTTGTAGGAATAGCCATGGGAGATGACCACGCAGATCCCGTAGCCGCCACCGGGGTTCTCGCTCGTCACCACTCCGTCAGCGGTGGCGTATATGGGCGTGCCTTTGGGCGCCGTGATATCAACTCCTGTGTGGGGTCGTAATGTCTTCAAGACAGGATGGTACCGCCGTCCGAAGCCTGAGGTGACAGTGTACATATTCTTCAAAGGACGGATGGCGGGAATGCAGTTGAGCATCTCCGATTTCTTGCCAGCAATCTGTTCCAACTCCTGCAAGGATCTGGTCTGTGCGGCTAAGCGAACCATCAGCTTATCGGCTTTTTTGTTTGCTCCCTTCAGCAAGGCGCTGGCCTCGGAGCGTGACAGGCTGTCGCCACCAGAATGTTCAACGAGCAATGGATAGCGCTCGGAGGCAGGCACGGGGTCCGCCTCCAGAATGGTGCGGTACACGTTGTCGTCCCGATCTTCTATGTCGAGAAGCACTTTCGACATCAGGTCTATTCTCGTGTTGAGTTCCTCCACCTCCGCCTTTAGCTCATTGTTCTCTTTCTCCAAAAGTTTCTCCTTCGGTGAGTCAATCACGTAGAAGGCAATCCAGATGAAAAGGATGGCAAAAGCGATGCCACTCAGGAATACCCATACCATCCTCTTGGCGATATGCTTGAAATTCAGCTTCACCTTTTCAAAAGAGAGTGTCTTGGGGTTGAACTTGTAAAATCCGTTGGGCATAGTGAAAGAAGTGTCAGTGGGTTATTTGCAGCCGATGCAGATATTGTCGCCGGCGCCATAAGTGCTGATGGCACCGCTGTTACGTTTGATGATGATCTTTAGCTGTATGCCATATTTCTGGGCGATGTAGCGGTAGGTGTCGCCCTCCGCCAAGGTGTGGAATTCCACTGGCGATTTGGTACTTTTCATCTCCAGATAGATGACCTCATCCTCGATGGGCTCGGATTCATCATAGACATCGTTATAAGCTCTCAGATTTTTCTCAGACATCTGCATGGCGGCAGCCAGCTTAGCGTATGTGTCGCCGCGTTTGGCAAGGATGAAGCGTGTCTTGTTGTTCTCAAAAACAGGGCGACTGGTATAAGGGTAATATGCCTGCTTGAAAGGAACGTTATATGGATCCAAGATGAAGACGTTCTTGCCTTCCACTTTGGCTGCGGAGGGCACTGAGGCAGGTGTTGTCACGGTGCTGCTGGCGGGCGCGGGAGTCTCCGTTTTGGTCTCTTTGGGCTTGGTCTCCACCTTGGGTTCTTCCTTAGCCGGTTTCTCTACGGGTTTGGCCTCAGGCTTCTTCTCCTCTGTTTTGGGCTGTGGTTTTTCTGTGATGGTGGAGGTGGTGGTCTTGGGGGTCTCCTGTTGTGCGACAGGCTGAGGCGCTGGTTTGGCCGGTTTCTCCACCGTCTCCGGCTTGAATGCTGGAGTGGTTACGGCTGTTTCGCTCTTGGGAGCTTCTGTAATCATGTCGGGCGATGGTGCCTCGACCTTCTTTAAAGCTATTGTGTCACCTAACTTTTGCGCAACCTTCCGGTCGTAGTGCATCAGATAGTACTTTTCAATAATGGAAATGAGCGTGTCGGCATATTTCGGATTGCCGGAATAGCCAGCCTCCTTGAGTCCGTATGCCCATGATTTGTAGTCTGTTATGGGATAATAGAACAATTTTACATACCGGCTTCTCTGCGAAAGAAACAATGAGTGGTCGCGGTACGAATCCTCTACTGAGGCATATTTGCGGAAACAATAGTCACGACTGTGGTTCTCAGTCTCATAGAAAGTCTCGCCTTGCCATTCGTTAGTGTGGCACATGATGCCGAAATGGTTGTTGGCCTCCGTTGCCTGCCGGTTTGTGCCGACCTTGGAGGCGTATATGGCTTGCGCCAGCGTGATACTGGCTGGCACCTTGTACAATTCCATCTCCCGCATGGCCAGATCTTTGTATTGGTCAATGTAGTCGTAAATCTGGTCTTCCATGGTGTATTGGGAAAAACCAGTCATGCAGACCCATAAGAATGCTGAAATGGTAAGTATCTTTTTCATAGGTTGATATTTTAATGTCTTAATAAAATCTGATCGCCAGGATGTATAATCGATTTTTCGTTCAAATTATTGTATTTGAAGATATATTGCAGTTGTACGCCATATCGTTGAGAGATGTACCTAAGTGTCTCGCCGGCCACAACGATATGGATTTTGGTGGGGTTGTTTTTGCCTTTTGCTTCAATATATACGATTTCGTTCTCCACAGGTTGGGTGTTCTCGTCCGCGTCGTTGAAGGTTCGGATGTTCGCGGCTGACACCTGCACGTCACCAGCGATGGATTCGTATGTGTCGCCTTTCTTGGCTATGACGAAGTATGTTTTGTTGTTCTCGAATACTTTGCGATAGGTGAAGGGGCTGTTTCCGGCAGGATAGTCGTTGCCTAATGCGGTAAAGACCTTTTTCTCGGCAGGAGCAGGGGGCTGATAGGCCGGGGGCTCGGGTGTGGCTGGGGAAACTGTCTTTACGGGATGATTCTCAGCGATGAACTCAGCTAAAGCGCTATCTCCTAACATGGCGGCGGTGTCAAGTTTTGCCAGTTGGAAGCGTTCAATCAACCCGATGAGCAAGTCCGGATATTTGGGATTGGTGGCATAGCCATCAGCCTTCAAGGTCTTGGCCCATGACTCGTAATCCAATACATCCAGCTCAAACAAATTGGCATAGCGTTTCCGGT
The DNA here is from genome assembly GCA_017650305.1 of Bacteroidales bacterium. Lineage (GTDB taxonomy): Bacteria > Bacteroidota > Bacteroidia > Bacteroidales > WCHB1-69 > F23-D06. Next base: position 45,252 of record JAGCFD010000035.1, read on the forward strand.
TTTTCAGGAAGAGGGAGTGGTCGTTATACGATTCCTCCGCACTTTCATATTTGCGGAAACACTCCTGCAACTCGTCATCATCCACCAGGATGGTGTCCCCCTCCCAGTTTTCGTGACACTTGATGCCAAAGTGGTTGTTGCCTTCCGAAGCCAATCGGCTCTTTCCACAGGCACTTTCCAAGATGCCCTGCGCCATGGTGATGCTGGCCGGAATATGATGCTGCTGCATCTTGTTTACCGCAACAGACTTGTATTGGTCAATGTAGGCATAGATGTCCTGTTCTGTGTATAGCCCTTGGGCATGACTGTCATATCCGGTCAGGCAGAATAAAAAGATGCTTATCTGTAAGAAATGAACGATGTTCTTTTTCATGAAAACTATAAAGGTGTTAGGTTATGATTATTTGAAAGCCTCCATGATGAGACGAGTATAGAAGTCAACCAGGTCAAGACCATTGTGGCGCACCTGCTCCGGGATGATGCTCAATGCGGTTTGTCCTGGGATGGTGTTGATTTCCAAAAAGTAGGGGATGCCATCTTCTTGAGAGTGGATAAAGTCGATGCGCACCACGCCTTTGCAGTCGAGATTGTGGAAGATGCGTTCGCAATAGTCTTTCAGCACCGTTTCCAACTCGGGCGTTATGACGGCAGGAGTCAGCAGCTTGTGGCCCACAGCCGTATATTTGGCATCGTAGTCGTAGAATTCGTTGGAGGCCACCACCTCGGTGATCGCGAGTGTTTGCACCTTGCCATATACAGCGGTGACACCGCAGGTGAGCTCGCGTCCGCGCACGAACTTCTCCACCATCAACTGGTTGTCGTATTTGAAAGCCTCCACGAAGGCCTTCTCTAACTCCTCGGCACTGTGCACCTTGGTGACACCCACGCTGGATCCGGAATTACAAGACTTGACAAAGCAGGGATAGCCGCACACTTTCTCAATCATCGGATAGTCGATGACATCACTCTTGTAGAAGTGCAGAGACGGAGAGATGGGTACACCCAATGCCGACACTGCCAGATTGCAGTAGTATTTGTTGAAGGTGAGCGCGGAGCTGAAACTGCCGCAGCCGGTATAAGGGATGCCCAGCATCTCGAAGTAACTCTGCAGTTTGCCATTCTCACCCGGCGTGCCGTGAATGGCAATGAAGGCCGCGTCAAAGGTGATCTTCTCTCCATCCACCATCAGGGAGAAATCGTTTTTGTCGATAGGATGAATTGCCCCGACAGAGTCTTTCCAAGTCCACTCAGATCCTTTGAAATGAATAAGATAGGGGTTGAATAAACTCTTGTCCATCATCTGGAAGATGTTGTCCCCAGTCCGCAAGGAAACTTCATATTCGCCTGAATCCCCGCCTGCAATAAGTGCTATATTATACATGTTTGAATATTTTTATAGTAATCCGCAAAGATAACCATTATCTCCCAATAAAACAGGATTCGGCAACTGTTTTGTAAACACCAATTTGTGTAAAAAAAAAGAGGAATATGATTCCCAATGGGAATCTTGATTTTAGACAGAGGCTTGGTCGCTTAGGTGCACAGCACATACAGATCATCCCGCTGGTTGATGCACAATACCGGTAGCGATTGTGCATTGCCGATGATCTTCTTCTCCCGTTTCCCGGTCAGCAGGTCGCCCAAGGTGACGTATCGCGTCATCATGATAACTGTCAGCGATGCTCCCACTGTGGGCGCATACTCGATGGAGTAACGGTCTATGTCTTGGTTCACGGACACAGCGTCCAGCTTGTACTCTACTTCCAAATTTTGATAGAGCTTTTCCACAAACGCGATGTTGTCGTTGACTTGCCGCTTGAGCCCCGCATCCTTGTAATCGTTATGCAGGATATGGATGGTGGATTGGTAAAAGCGGCTGAAGTAGCCCGCCCACAAGGCCTTCTCCTTGGCCTGCCGCTCAATGTCCAAAGGAAGCACCACATGCTGGTAGATATCTTTGTCGGGCAGTGCAGTGCCGACGGTCATGACGGGCAGTCGGGAGCCCTTGATGAAGCGGAGGGCTTTGCGAATGCTGAAGAATCCCTCCTTTCCGCTTCTGTCAACCCCGATGACGTACATGATGGTGTTGGTCTCCTCTGCATACTGGTAGAGGGTCTCAGGGAAGAAGTAGTGCTCCAGCATGATTGTCTCGATGTTGTGGTCCACGACATTCTGGGCGTATAAGAGCCAAGAGTCCGTGTCAATGCCGGGAGAGTGGTCTTCATAGCTGAAGCCGAATCTGGAGACAATCGTGAGGGAGCCGGAGAAGACGGCGGCGAGCATGGCGCCATGACACACGGCGGCTCTGCCGTATTCGGAGTCGTCGGCAATGGCGAGGATGTTCAGCTTTTTCTTCTGATCAACCGGTTCCTGTATGGTGATGTTCTCCTCCATGTCGTTTGTGCTTTAGCGCAGTCCCTTGACTACCGGCTTGGCGGCTACATATTCTTTGAGATAGAATGGCTCAAAATAGGCGGTGTCGGCAAAGTCCTCAGCCTCCCATTTCCGAAGGGCGGGCAAAAGCAGGGACTGTGCAGACAGCGTGTTGTCGATGAAGAGGGCGTTGGGGTGCTGTGACAACAGCTCCTTGCACTTGGGCATCCCATTGCCGCAGAAGATGACCCGATGCTCGTCCAATATTGTCCTGAAGGCATTTTCATCCACGATGACCGCAGCGGGCACTTCCGCTTCGCGAAGCTGTTCGTCGTAGTGAGCAGCGAAGACCTCCATGCGACGGGCGTCAATCATGGAGATATACTGCGGCGCGGGCAGCCCGTCCGACACCCATTGTGCCGCGGCCCCGTATGCGATACTCTCCAGGGTACCCACCGTGATGACAGGCTTGCCTAAAGAGTAAGCGATGCCCTTGGCGGTGGAAGTCCCGATGCGCAAGCCCGTATAGGACCCAGGACCAATGCTGACGACAATACCGTCCAATTCCTCCAAACATTTGCCCGTTTCTTTCATCAGACGCTCAATAAAAGGTAATAGATGCTTGGAGTGTGAGTTGCCGTCGGCACTCTCCTCCACACCTAAGATGTTCATGCCGAGAGACAACGCTACCGAACATACTTCCGTGGCGGTTTCTATATGCAGTAAAAGAGGTTCTTTAGTCATAATGATGGGATTAATGGGAAAGGCCTTCGTAAATTAATTCGTGAGCCTTAAGGCGTATTCTGCTTTGTGATAATTTGTTGGGGTAGCAATCTGGATATACGCGGTTGGAGAGGAAGATATATAACAGGCCATTGGCGGGGTCGCACCATACCACCGTGCCCGTGAAGCCCTGGTGCCCGAAGGTGCCAGTGCTGGCCTTGGCAGGAAGGATGGAGCTGGTGCCCCCGGCTTTGGGGGTGTGAAATCCCAAGCCGCGTTCCACACAACCATGCATCTTGTACATGGTGGTGAAAAGACGGACGGTCTCTTCCGACAAGTAGCGTCGTCCTTGGTAAAGACCACCGTTGTATATCATCTGATAGATGATGCCTAACTCTTCAGCAGTGGTGAAAAGTCCCGCATTGCCCGCATTGCCCGCGAATAGCGCGGAGGTCTGGTCGTGTACATAGCCTTGTACCACCTGTTTGCGGAAGGTCTTGTCCATCTCCGTGGGCGCAATGTCCTGCTTCTTGAAACCGTGGTCCAGCGGGTTGAAACTCGTGCGCTTCAGTCCCATGGGTCCATAGAAGTTCTCCGTCAGGAATAGATCCAAAGCCTGCCCACTGATCTGCTCCACCATCTCTTTCAGCAGCAAAAAGTTGAGGTCGCTGTATTCATATTGTTTCGCTTTGAGCTTGCTGTGTGCAATGATATGGCGCATGGTGTCCAGATAGTCGTTGCGGAGATAGAGGTTGTCAGCCACTTGGATGCTGAAGTTGGGAGATTTGTATTTGCGGAGGTATTGCTCGTTGCCTTGAATCTTGCTGTAGAAGGGGATGAAGGCCGTCAGCCCGGAGGTGTGCGTCAGCAGCTCCGCAATGGTGATGTTGGCCTTGTCGGTGCCTTTCAGGTAGGGCAGATATTGCCCGATGGGATCTGTCAGCGCAAACTGATGGTTGTCGTAAAGCTTCATCACGGCCAAGGTGGTGGCAGCTGTCTTGGTGACGGAGGCGATGTCGTACATGGTCTGGGTGGTCACTCTGTCCTGAGCATCGTAGGTGAAGTGCCCGAATGCTTTGTGGTAGATGACCTGCCCTTCTTTCATGGCCAGGACCACGCAACCCGGATATATCTTGTCGGTGATGCCTTTTTGCAACATCTTGTCCAACTGCTTGACGACGGTGTCGGGAAGGAGGGAGGTCTGTCCGTCAAAATATCTGGCAGGAGTGATGCCTGTGCCTGCGGGAAAGTGGTTGGTGCTGACAGGCAAAAACCCTTCGCAGGCCTGTTTGCCGAAGCAGGCATCCACGGCGCAGTGCAAGGTGTTCGGCGTGAATTGATAGGCAATCAGAACCGCCTTGACAGCATCCAAGGATGGAAAGAAGTTGAGAGCGTAGGGATTGCCCAGATGGATGAGGGCAACCTCTTTGCTTTTGGCTAACTCTTGAATGAAAGCCACCGTCTTGGGGTCCACATCGTAGTTCTTGTTCGCCATCTGGTTCGAGCCGCCATAGGCAATAACGACTTTCTTGTAGGGCGCCAAGGCTTGACGAATTTCATCTTGCTCCTTGACACTGGGAACCTTGGATTTGTAGAGAGAGAAAAAATGATAGTCTTTCAACTCCTGCTTGTATGCCGAGTGAAGGTCGTTGCGGCCAAGGCAGAGGAATGCGACGGTGTTGTCGTCTTTCAAAGGCAGCAACTGCTCGTTCTTCACTTCCGTGATGGCATAACGTTCAATCTCGTCATTGACGCGCTGTGCCTCAGGGGTGTTCATCTGCGCTTTTAAATGTTGTATGTTGATGGGCTTGGGGGTGCGCAACAGGCCTTTGCTACCCTTGAACTCCAACACCCGCAGACAACGCTCTTCAATGAGCTCCTCCGGGATGGTGCCATCCTCCACAGCCTTCTTGATGGCTTGGATGACAGTCTCGGTCTTGTCTCCGGGTAGTAGCAGAATGTCCACACCCGCTAATAATGCCTTGATCTCAATGTCCCCAGCAAATTGTCTCTGCTTTTGCACACCTTGCATCTCCAAGGCGTCTGTGATGATGAGGCCGGTATAGCCATACTCTTTTTTCAGCAACTCAGAAATGATGGGGTAGGAGAGCGATGATACGGAGTTGGGGGCCGGGTCCAAGGAGGCAATGTTGAGATGCCCCACCATGATCATGTCCGGATTTAGATTGATGAGATGCCGGTAAGGATAGAGCTCCAGCTCATCCAATTCAATTCGGCTCTTCTTGATGACGGGCAAGCCTAAGTGTGAATCTGTCTCCGTGTCTCCATGACCGGGAAAGTGCTTCAGAGAACCAATGACGCCACCGTCCTGCATGCCCTGCATATACAAAGCCCCTTTGGCCGTGACTTTGTCGCGGTTTTCACCGAAGGAACGGCTGTTGATGACGGGATTCTTGGAGTTGTTGTTGATGTCCACCACCGGTGCAAAGTTAACGTTGATGCCAACCGCCTTGCACTGCTTGGCAATCTCCATTCCCATCTGATAAATGAGAGTGTCATGCTTTGCGGAGAGAGCTCCCAAGGTCATCTGCCGAGGGAATGCGATGCAGCTGTCTAACCGCATGGCAGGCCCCCATTCTCCGTCAATGCAGATGAAAAGTGGCACTTTGCTGACCGCCTGGATGCGGTTGGTCAAGACAGCCTCCCGCACGGGCCCGCCCTTGAAGAAACAGACACCGCCAACCTGGTATTTCTCAATTTCCGCAATCTTGTCAAGATTGTAGGCTTCCGTCTCCGTAGAACTGATGCGGATGATTATCAACTGCGCAATCTTCTCTTCCAAGGTCATCTTCGACATTATCTGCAGCGCCCGGCTTTTGGGTGTCGGATGAGCTGTGAAGCTTGCAAAGACGCTAAGAAGGATGACAGCACACATTATACTGGTCAAGAATCTTCTCATAGCCTTAGAAAAGTCGAGGTTCAAAATATCCTTTTTCGTCAATGGTGATGAATTCGGCAATGCTGAACTGCTCGTATGAGTCATCAATCTTGGCAGGACTGTCAATAACAATATCCTCTGTAGCCCAGTTTATTCCGACTACAATGTCTGTAGGATAATCAAGATGATGAGCAAGATAGTTTTTTGTGACACCATAAAGCTTTTCGCCTATAGCGTGAAATCGTTCGTGGTTTTCCATAGGTTTGTATGGTTTTGTTAAATTGGCTGCAAAAGTACACAAAAATACTGAGTACTTGACAAAAAAATCAATCTGGTTTGAGTATTTGTTTGATTCCTTCTTCTTGGGGATGTTAGGATGGAATGATGAAAATATACTATCTTTGCCGCCGGAATATATTGGATAGCAAGAATGGATATTGTCCTGATTGTTTTGGGTTCACTCTGCTTGCTGGCAGGTCTGGTGGGTTGCATTCTGCCCATCCTGCCCGGCGTGCCACTGTCGTACGTCGGTTTGTGGCTTCTCCAAGCGACCCATAAGGTCCAGTTCAGCTGGAGGTTTCTGCTGATATGGGGCATTGTGACCGTAGTGGTTCAAGTACTGGACGCGGTGGTGCCTGTTTGGGGTACCAAGGTGCTGGGTGGCACCAAGTCGGGCGTGTGGGGCAGTACGGTCGGACTGGTTGCCGGACTTTTCTTTGGACCGTGGGGCATCGTGCTCGGCCCCTTCATCGGGGCGGTCGCCGGCGAGATGCTGGCACATAGCGTCCACGACGGGATGACCCTCCCGCAAGCCCTGAAGGCAGGCGCGGGCTCTTTCGTCGGCCTGATGACCGGCACCGTCCTCAAGCTTGTCTGTGTGGGCCTTATGATCTACTATTTCGTGGCCGCAATCGTGTGATGCTATACCAATGCCTGTCATATCCGAAATTTGTGTACATTTGCCCCCTCTTTTTTTCTGCCAGAATCTCAATGCGAATGCTGCCTTAAATGTCTGTACACTGTTCTCCAGACACCAACTCCCGCAGTCAAAGTTCAAAGTCATAGTCAAAGTTCAAAGTCATAGTCGTCATGTCCACAAATTCTCCCCAAAGAGGTTTTACATCCAATCTTGGAGCAATTCTTGCGGCTGCCGGTGGCGCAGTCGGATTAGGTAATATCTGGCGCTTTCCCTATATGCTGGGACAGAATGGCGGTGGAGCCTTTTTGCTCATCTATATCATCTTTGTTTTGCTGATCGGCATCCCGCTGATGATGACTGAGTTTATCATTGGCCGTCGCTCGCAACGCAATGTGGTGGGAGCCTATAAGGTGCTCGCTGGTGATCATAAGGGCTGGGTTGTGCTCGGCGTCTTTGGCATCGTGGCAGCCTTTCTCATCTACGCTTTCTATAGTGTGGTCGCTGGCTGGACCCTTAATTATCTCGCTCTTGCAGGTAGCGGCCGGCTCGCAGGCTTGGCGCCGGCAGAAGTGGCAGAAGTCTTCACCAACTTTACCAGCGGCTCTTTCTGGCCCTTGGTAAGCCAACTTCTGTTCCTGGTTCTTACGGGCCTTGTCATCACGATGGGTGTGCAAAAGGGAATTGAAAAGGTCGGAAAGATATTGATGCCCATACTCTTCCTCCTGCTTGTCCTGATGTGCGTGCGCTCCCTGACACTCTCCGGCTCCCATCAAGGACTGAGTTTCCTCTTCAAGCCCGATTTCAGCAAGTTGACAGGCGCAAGCGTGCTGTCTGCCCTCGGTCAGTCTTTCTTCTCCCTTAGTATCGGCATGGGCGCCATGGTGACGTACGGTTCCTATATCCGTAAGGAAGACCGCCTTTTTAAAACCAGCATCTGGATTGCACTTTGCGACCTGTTGGTGGCAGTATTGGCCGGTGTGGTCATTTTCCCCGCTGTGTTCGCCTTTGGCATGGATCCCGCCAGCGGTCCGGAACTGGTCTATGTGGTCCTGCCCAATGTCTTCAACAATATGCCGGCCGGGACTCTCTTTGCCGTCATCTTCTTTCTGCTGCTGACCATCGCTGCGCTTACCTCTACCATCTCCCTGCTGGAGATTATCGTGGCCTTTGCCGTCGAGGAGCTCAACTGGAAACGTTCCACAGCATCCATCCTTAGCACCATTCTGGTCTTTGTGGTGGGCGCCTTCTGCACCCTCTCCTTCGGTCCGCTGCAGAACTTCATACTCTTCGACCGTACGATCTTCGACCTCTTTGACCTTATCACCGCCTCCTATCTGATGCCGGTCGGCGCTCTCTTGATGACTATCTTCCTCGGATGGTGCTACCCCAAAGCGGAGGTCAAAGACGAACTCTCCAATAACGGAACCCTGAAGGCCCAGGCATTTGAACTTTATTACATCATCTTGAGATATGTTGCCCCTCTGGCTCTTGTCATCATCCTCATCTCCGGTATAGTCGGTTAAAAACCGATTTAAACTTTCCCGGAAAAACACTATCTTTGCACCTCGTTTTTAAAACCAGACCAAAATGCTAAGAACAACCTGTATCTTATTGATATCTATATTGTTGTGCTTCTCTTCCCTGATGGCACAAAATCCGAATAAAAACTTCCAGCCCAACAAAATGAAGATGGACCAGCTGCTGAACTCCATCAACACGATGTATGTGGATACGGTGGATTTCGATCCGCTCGTCGACAAGGCCGTGGTGGAGATGCTCAAGGAACTGGATCCCCATACCGCCTTCATCCCCAAGAAGGATGTGGCCGCCATGAACGAACCTCTTCAAGGCTCTTTCGATGGCATCGGCGTGACATTCCAGCTCATCAAAGACACGATCACCGTGATGGAGGTTATCATTGACGGCCCAGCCGAGAAAGTGGGTCTCATTGCTGGCGATAAGATCGTCCGTGTGGATGATACGGTCGCTTGTGGCGAGAAGATCACCAACGATTGGGTGCGCAAACATCTCCGCGGCAAGAAGGGGTCCAAGGTGAAAGTCGGCATTATCCGTGGCCGAAATCCTGAAATCCTCGACTTCACCATCACCCGCGGCGCCATCCCCATGTACAGCATCAATGTGAGCTTCATGGTCAATGAGACTACGGGCTATGTTAAACTCGAACGCTTTGCTGCCACCTCCACCGACGAGCTCGTCAAAGCCATCAACAAACTCAAGGCCGAAGGTATGAAGGATCTCATCCTAGACCTCCGCGGCAACGGTGGCGGCTATCTGAACACTGCCTTCGAGATCTGCGACCAGTTCATCGCCGGTGTCAAGACCATCGTCTATACCGACAACTTCCGCAAGACAGGCGAGAAATTCACCTCTGGCAAGGCCGGCGTCTTTGAGGAGGGCAAACTGATCGTGCTGGTGGATGAAAACTCCGCCTCTGCTTCCGAAATCACATCTGGATGTGTCCAAGACTGGGATCGCGGTCTTGTCATCGGTCGCCGTACCTTCGGCAAGGGCCTCGTCCAGAAACCTCTCAACCTGGCCGATGGTTCACAGGTGCGTCTCACCATCTCCCACTATTACACCCCCACGGGCCGCTGCATACAGAAGCCCTACGACGATGGCCTGGATTCCTATTTCAAGGATATTCAACAACGTGCCAACCATGGTGAGCTCTACACCGCCGACAGCATCAAGTTCCCCGATTCACTCAAATACAAAACCCCGCGCGGCAGAGTGGTCTATGGCGGCGGCGGCATCATGCCCGACATTTTCGTGCCCCTCGACACAACCCGCTATTCCACCCTCTATAATGAAATTGTCCGCAAAGGTATCTTCGGCTCCTATACCGCCGACTATCTCGAACAAAACAGAGAAAAACTCAAACGCCAATATCCTACATTCGAAGATTTTGAGAAGAATTATGTCGTCTCAGACGCTCAATATGCCGAATTTATGGAGTTCGCTAAGAAAGAAGGCGTGAAAGACAGTGCCACTTTCAAATTCTCCACCTATGCTGAAGCATTCCTCAAAACCAACAAGGAAAAACTCGATACACTCTTTACCTCTCCCCATTTTAGCACCTTGACCCTCGATACAATGTTCCAGAACTATGTAGATAAGAATTATGGCGAGGCGATGCGCCTCCGTAATGAGGAACACGTCGCCGAATATGTCAAGGACTATATGCGCTTTGAGATCGCCCGTGGGCTCTATGGCTATGGAGAAGCCTACCGCATCTTCCTCGAAACTGACGATACTTTTAAGAAGGCAGTGGAGATTATGGGCGATAAGAAAATATTTAGACATTTCAAGGTAGATACTAAATAATCTATGGCGAAAATTTCGCAGCGAACCATTGATGAAATCTATGCCTCCATGAAGATCGAGGAGGTGGTCGGTGACTTCGTCTCCCTGAAGAGACAAGGCAGCGGCTTTGTGGGCATTTGCCCCTTTCACGATGATCGCAACCCTTCCATGCACGTTACTCCCCGCTTGGGCATCTATAAGTGCTTTGTCTGCGACGCCAAGGGCAACGCTATCAACTTTTTGATGGAGCATGAGAAAATCACCTACCCTGAAGCACTCGAATATCTGGCCAAGAAATACAGCATCCCGATAGAATATGAACGGAAAGAGACGGAAGAGGAACGAGAACAACGCACCGAAAGGGAAAGCCTCTATCTCGTCAACGCCTTTGCCGAGAAGTTCTTCATGGACCAGCTGCGCAATACTGAAGAGGGACAGCTGATGGGTATGTCCTACTTCAAGGAGCGCGGTTTCAAAGACAGTACCCTCGACCAGTTCCATCTCGGCTACTGCCCCGACAAGTGGGATGCCTTTACCTCGGAAGCGCTGAAACAAGGCTACCAAGAGGAGTTCTTGCTGAAACTCGGTCTCACACACAAGTCTTCCAATGGTAAACTGTACGACTTCTATCGCGGGCGCGTCATCTTCCCTATCCATAATGTCTCCGGCAAGGTGATCGGCTTCGGCGGACGCGTTCTCAAGAAGGACGAGAAGACGGCCAAATACTACAACTCCCCCGAGAACGAGATTTACCACAAGAGAGAAACGCTCTACGATATCTATCTGGCCAAGAAAGCCATCCGTGCCGCTGACAATATCTATCTCGTGGAAGGCTACACCGATGTCATCTCCATGTTTGAGTCGGGTATTGAGAATGTCGTGGCCTCCTCCGGCACATCCCTGACCGAGGAGCAGATCCATATCCTCTCCCGCCAAAGCAAGAATATCACGGTCCTCTATGATGGCGACAGAGCCGGCATCAAAGCCTCCCTGCGCGGTATCGACTTGCTGCTTAACAAGGGAATGAATGTCAAGGTCTGCCTCCTGCCAGATGGCGAAGACCCGGACTCCTTCGCTAAAAAACACCGCGATAGCGAACTGAAGGAATACCTTGAGCAAAACACCACCGATTTTCTGATCTTTAAGGCACAGATCTTGTCGGAAGATGCAGGAAACGATCCTGTGAAACGTGCCGCGATGGTCAGCGATATGCTTAAATCCATCGCTGGTATCCAAGACAATATTGTTCGCGCTTTCTACGTGAAAGAGTGTTCCCGACTTTTCAACCTGCCCGAGGAGACACTTAATACCGAGCTCAAACGCGTGGTGTGGGCCAACATGCGCTCCGCCAAGAGCTCCCCGACCTCCCCTGAGCCGGCTCCCGATTACATCCCTCATATAACCATTACCGTTCCAAAACAGGAAGAGCCTCGTGGCGATAAACTCTATGAGTCTGAAAAGAATCTCCTCGTACTGATGCTTCAATATGGTTATTATGAGATATTCAAAGAACAAGAAGGTGAAAAGGTGCCTATCCGTATTGACCAATATATCTGCGATGAACTTTTTAACGATAATATTATTCTGAAAAGTCCAGTTGTGGCACGAACCTTTGATGCCTACGTGAAGAGCGCTGAGGTCATCAAAGACCAGACTGCTGTCCAGAAAGCGCTGCTGATGAGCGAGGATTCGGAGGTACGCAATTTCGTGATTGAAAATCTGCCCACGGAGATTCCCACCGTGAGTCCCAACTGGGAAGATCGATACGACTTGCAGATCTTCTCTATGCATGATAATGTGACGGTCCTTCAGCAAGAAGTCCAGAATGTGCTGCTGAATCTCAAGTTCAGAGTGGTGGAGGAGACTATCGAATATATAGAGTCGCAACTGAAAGAGCCGGATTTGGAGGAAGCCGACACGGAATTGCTTCTTGGCTATATGTGTGAACTCCTGCAAACCCGAAAGGCTATCACTACATTGTTAAACCGTACTGTGAGTTAATATTTATGAAACTGAAAGTGGATTTGAAAAACATCAATTGGAAGGAAACCCTGAAGACCTATCTGCTTATTGTCTTGGGCACGTTCATCATGTCCGTTGGTTTTGTGGTCTTCATCTCCCCGTTGAAACTTGCTCCGGGAGGTGTCTATGGTATCGCTATTATCTTGCACCATGTCTTTAATTTCCCCATCGGTCTTTCTGGTATATGCCTGGACCTTCCTCTACTGCTGATAGGAACGCTGTGGCTTGGGCCGAGATTTGGTGTTAAGACATTGGTAGGCGTCATTACTCTTCCGGCATTCATCTCTTTATGGGAAAAAATATATGGATATGCCCCGCTTATTGCCATGGCAAGCGATCCCATGTCGCCAGACCCGTCCGCAACCTTCATCTTGGCACTCTTTGGCGGAGTCCTCATCGGTCTCGGACTCGGTTTGATCTTCAAGACCCGCGCTACCTCGGGTGGTACCGACATCATCGCCATGATCATCGGCAAATATGTGAAGCATATTCCCTTGGGCACCCTGCTCATAATCGTCGACTCTACCATCGTGCTCGCAGCCCTCGCTGTCTTCAAGGATTGGACCGTGCCCCTCTACTCATGGCTCGTCATCTATGTGACAGGCGTGGTTATGGACAAGGTCATCGCTGGATTCTCTTCCAACAAAGCCGTGCTCATCATCTCGGACCAGTACGAGGAGATTCGCCAACATATCTTTGACGAACTTGACCGCGGCGGCACCTACCTCAATGGCGAAGGTATGTATAACCACGATGAGAAAAAGGTGATTTTCACATCTATCTCCCCGAAACAATTACCGATATTGATACATTTTGTACATGAAATAGATCCTAAAGCCTTTATCTCCATTTTAGATGCGTCTGAGACCCTTGGAGATGGTTTTATGTCTTTGAAAGAGAAAGCTTTACAATAAATTAATGATGAGAGAAAAAGTAATTCAAGTTCTGCAAGATATCTATGACCCTGAAATTCCAGTCAACGTCTGGGAGTTGGGTTTTATATACAAGTTGGAAGTGAATGACCATAACGATGTCTATATCTTGATGACATTGACAGCCCCTAACTGCCCGGTGGCAGAGTCACTCCCTATGGAGGTGCAGACCCGCGTGCAGATGATTCAAGGCGTGAATAAGGTGGTGGTGGACATCACATTCGATCCCCCCTGGGAGATGTCGATGATGTCGGATGCTGCCAAAATTGAACTGGGATTGTTTTAAGACAGCTGTTAGCCATTGGCTATTGGCTGTTAGCTGAGAGTGGAGGTCGTTGGACAAATGGTTTGACGGCCCGGTCAAAGATGCCGTTGAGGTAGGCGATGGCCATGCCATAGTTGCTGACCGGGATTCCTCTCTCCACCGCCGGTTTCAGCCTGTTTATGAGTTGCCGATGCGTGATCATGCATCCGCCACACTGTATCACCATGGCGTATTGCTTGATGTCGGGGATGGCGTCTAAGCCAGCCACAAAATCAAAGTGCAACTGCTTTCCTGTATGACGCTGGATCCAGGCCGGTAACTTGTGACGCCCGATGTCGTCGCATGAGGTGCGGTGCGTGCACGACTCCAACATGAGCACGCGGTCACCGTCCTGCAGTTGATCTATGTGCGGAGTGCCCTCCAAATAGTGGATAAAGTCGCCCTTGTGGTGCGCCAGCACAATGCTGAAACCCGTCAGCGGCACCTCCTCCGGCACTAACGGCGCCACCCGGCTGAACATCTGACTGTCGGTGATGACTAACTTCGGCGCTTCGTGCGTGTCGAGATAACGCCTTAACAGGTCCTCTTTCAGCACTACGGAGATGGCATCGTGGTCCAAGACGTCCCGAATCATCTGTACCTGCGGCAATATCAATCTCCCCTCAGGAGCTTCAGTGTCGATAGGGGTGACCAACACAACGGTGTCGCCTTCCCCAATAAGATCACCCAACAACGAATGCGAGATGTATGCCGATGGCGGCATGATCTTGATCATCTCCTCTATCATGCGGTCAATGCCTTCGAGCGTCTTGGCACTTACATCGCAGACTGGAAAGGGCAACGCTGGCAGCGGTGCGGCAATGGTGTCGCATTTGTTGTTGACTACTAAATAGGGGATGGCATACTCCTCAAATTGCTTGACGAGCTTCTCCTCCGGCTCGCCAAAGTCGCGGTTTGTGATGACTAACAACGCCAAGTCAATCTGCTTCAAGACTTCCAGGCTCTTCTGGATGCGCTTTTGGCCAACCTCACCCACATCATCGATGCCGGCCGTGTCAATGAGAACCACCGGCCCGATGCCAAAAATCTCGATGGACTTCTTGACGGGGTCTGTGGTGGTGCCCGCCATCGAGTCCACAATGGCAAGGTCCTGTCCTACAATGGCATTGATCAACGAACTCTTGCCGTTGTTGCGCCGGCCAAAGATGCCGATGTGCGGTTTGTTTTCTCTTCCTTTCATGCTTCAACAGTGCCAAAAAGATCGTATGGGGCAGCCTCCGTGATCTTCACTTGGTAAAACCCTCCAATCGTTAATGGATGCTCTTTGGTGATAAACACCAGGTTGTCCACATCCGGCGAGTCAAACTCGGTGCGGCCCACGTAGAAGTCTTCTTCTTCAGCATCCACGATGACTTTTAACGTCTGTCCCACCTTTTCTTCGTTAAAGGCTAAGGAGATCTCCTCCTGCAACTTCATGATGTCGTTGTATCGCTTGGTTTTGACAGACTTCTTGATGGGGTCGCCCAACTCGTAGGCAGGCGTGTGCTCCTCCTGAGAATAGGTGAAAGCCCCCAATCGCTCAAAACGCGCCTTGCGAATGAAATCCAGCAACTCCTTGTGTTGCTCGTGCGTCTCTCCGGGATAACCAGTGATGAGCGTGGTTCGTAACGCAATGCCCGGCACCCGGTCCCTAATGGTCTCTATCAGCTGGTGAATGTAACGCGAACTGCCCCCGCGCCGCATGCTCTTCAAGATCTCATCGCTGATGTGCTGTACCGGAATGTCCAAGTAATGGCAGAACTGCGGATATTTGTTCATCACATCCAGAATCTCAACAGGGAAGTTGAGCGGATAGGTGTAGTGCAAACGAATCCACTCGATGCCTTTGACCTGCGCCAAAGCCTCCATCAGTTTTGCCAACTCCTGCTTGCCCGTAAGGTCCACCCCGTAATAGGTGAGGTCCTGGGCAATCAGCATGATCTCCTTAACCCCTTGGTCTGCAAGCTTCTGCGCCTCCTCTACCACCATGGGAATAGGTTTGGATTCCTGCTTGCCACGGATGAGAGGGATGGAACAGTATGAACATTGATGGTCACAACCCTCTGAAATCTTGAGGTAGGCATAATGGCGCGGAGTGGAAAGCAACCGGTCCGTGCTGCCCAACAACTGGAAATCTTCGGAGTTTAACATGTCCGCCAACTCGTCAAAGCTGTAGTAACCGTCCACCTCCGGGACCGAATCCAGCAACTCCGGCTTGAAACGCTTCACTAAGCATCCTACCACAAAGATCTTTTTGACTTGACGGCGCTTCTTGCGCTCAACCTGGGCCAAGACTTCGTTGACCGACTCCTCACGAGCATCACCGATGAATCCGCACGTGTTGATGATGACCACATCGGATTTTTCGGGACTTTCGTAAACTACCCGGTGACCCTGCTTCTGCAACTGCGAAGCAATGACCTCCGAATCCACTACGTTTTTTGAACAACCAAGCGTGATGATGTTGAATGTCATAATTGAAATACTTTCAAAACAAAGCGCAAAAATAATAAAAATGCAGGATAGACAACCTCTCTGTTTGACAATAGAAGGCTGAGTTCTATGAATGATGAAAAACGCTTTTTTTGTAGCACAAGGCGTTAATGTGCTGAGATGCTTTATTTTTTTGTATTTTTGCCTGCTAATAACTTTATCTGCGAATACTGTCGTTTTTACTGCAGCTCAAAGAAAGTTGGTCGGAGAATTTAACTTTTATAGTTCGTAAATATATAGCTGATATGCATTTTGATAGAATTATTATAGGTGCGGGTCTTTATGGTTTGTATGCTGCTCTTTTTTGTGCAAAACGGAACCAGCACGTATTGGTTCTTGAATGTGAAGATGCAGCATTTAAACGGGCTACTTTTATAAATCAAGCCCGAGTGCACATGGGCTATCATTATCCTCGCAGTTTTAGCACGGCAATAAAATCTGCCGGATATTTTAATCGTTTTGTTCGGGATTATGGCTTTTGCATACTGACGAAGTTTGACCAGGTGTATGCCACAAGCTCCAATTTCTCTTGGAGTGACGCCAAGGAGTTTAAGAAATTTTGTGAAGCTGCCCATATCCGTTGCGACGAAGTGCCCCCTTCCCGCTATTTTCAGGATGGGTGCTGCGATGGCGCATTCCTGACGGAAGAATATACCTATGACGCACAGATATTGAAAAGTTATTTTCTGGAACAATTAAAGCAGTATCCTAACGTGGTCATCTCCTATGGCTCCCGCATTACCAATCTGGCCAAACTGTCACAAACCTTTCAGCTGGAAGTTGAAATGAAGGACGGCAGACAGATCGTTGAGGCCCCCTTTGTCCTGAATGCAACGTATGCGTCAATAAACCAAATCCAGAATTTTCTCGGATATGAGATGTTCAAAATCAAATATGAACTTTGTGAGATAATACTGTGCGATGTGAACGAAAAACTCAAAGGCGTAGGCCTGACGGTCATGGATGGTCCCTTTTTCTCGATTATGCCTTTCGGGAAGACCGGATACCATTCGTTGACATCTGTGACCTTTACTCCGCATATGGCTTGTAAGGAATCCCTTCCCAGATTCGATTGCCAGGAGCGTAGCGGAGGATTCTGCTCGCCCTTGCAATTGGGAAACTGTAACGACTGCCCGGCAAAACCGGAATCCGCATGGCCTTATATGAGTCATCTCGCCCGAAAGTATATGAGAGAAGACTTCGCTTTTGAGTTCAACAGCACGCTCTTTTCTATGAAACCCATTTTGTTGGCCTCTGAAATTGACGACAGCAGGCCAACGGTTGTCCGTGTCTTTTCTCAGGAGCCGACCTTCGTCAGCGTTCTTTCCGGAAAAATTAACACTGTTTATGATCTTGATGAAATATTAAGCAAATGAAAATGGAATCTACTAAAGAAGTGAATTTTGTGTCAGCAGTAGTCTATTGCTGTAATGCTTCAACTACAATTGGAAGTTTCGTTAAACATCTCGACGAAACACTCTCTGACAATTTCTTGAAATATGAGATTATAGTTGTCAATGACGCTTCAACTGACAATAGTGTTGACATTGTCAAAAGCCTTGAGGTAAATAAAGAAAGGTGCGTCATGACAATTGTCAATATGAGTCATCGCCAAGGGCTTGAATCTTCAATGAACGCAGGCGTGGATCTGTCTATAGGTGATTTTGTCTTTGAATTCGATGATCCTGTCCAGGATTTCGAATGGTCTATGCTGATGGACCTCTACCGCCATTCCCTCAAAGGATATGACATAGTGTCCGCTCGTCCCCAAAGAGGAACCAGACTGTCGTCCAAATTGTTCTATGCGTTGTTTAATCATTATGCAAATTTGCAGTATAAGATATCCACGGAGTCTTTTCGGGTTCTTTCCAGAAGAGCTATTAACAGAGTCCGGAATATCACAGAGCTGTCTCCTTATAGAAAAGCCTCTTATGCCAATAGCGGGATGGCAATGGATACCCTCCCATACGTTCCTAAGCTGAAAAAGAAAAAAGAAAAGTACTCGGATAGAAAATCCATGGCTGTGGATTCCTTGATCCTGTACACCGACATCGCATATCATTTAACTGCCGGAATAGCACTCTTTATGTTCTTGGTGACTATCGGCTTTGCATTGTACGCGCTCTTCACGAAGATCTATTCGCATCCCGTTGAGGGCTGGACTACTACCATCCTGTTTATCGCGTTCGGATTTTCCGGCTTGTTTGTTATCCTGGCCATGATTCTCAAATATCTCCAGATAATTGTCTCTTTGGTGTTTAAGAAAAAATACTACCTTTTTGAATCAATAGAAAAACTTCAATAGCATGAATTACGTAAGATTAGGGAACTCCGGTCTTAAGATAACAGAACTCACATTTGGGTTGGCATTGACGATTGGAACTGAAATCACAGATGTGTCTCAAGCCCAAGCGCTGATTGATAAGGCGTGGGAATTAGGCGTCCGGTCGTTTGACGTTGCCAACAGCTATGGAAACGGTAAGGCAGAGTATTTACTTGGCCAATGTCTGAATAAATATCCAAGGGAGGAATACGTGCTGTTGACAAAAGGTTCATTGCCGGTTGGGTCTACACCCTACCACCGCGGCTTGTCAAGAAAACATATCATGTGGGCTTTTAACGAATCTCTGAAAAGACTCGGGAAAGAGTATGTCGATGTCTATTTTGCCCATAGATATGACCCGGAAGTCCCTATGGAGGAAATAGTCAGGACGTTCAATGATCTCGTCCGTTCAAACAGGGCCCTTTATTGGGGAGTCTCAGAATGGCCGTATGAGGCTTTGGATGAGTGTGTCGCTGTGTGTGACAGATTGGGCATGGAACGCCCTGTGACCGAACAATTCATCTATTCATTCGCTGTCCAAAAGCATGTAAAGAGCGGCTACAAGGACACGTGTACTAAATATGGCATGGGAACAATGGGCTTCTCTCCCCTCTGTCAAGGATTCTTGACCGGGAAATATAGAAACGACATCCCTTCCGGCAGCAGGATAGCGAAAAGTGATGATATCGACTATCAGAAAACGAAAAACTTTTATCCGCAAAACAAAGAAAGAATAGATGGCTTTTTAAATATTTGCGACAAATATAATGCCGATTATGTGGCGGTTGCACTCCAATGGTGCTTGAGAAACGGTGTCTATCCTGTATTTGGAAGCAGTAAAGTCACACAGTTGGAGCAGAACGTCAAAGCTTTGGACATGGAGGTTCCTGATGCTATATGGGCAGAGCTGTCTGCAATTGAATAATGTTAAAACTATTTACTATATGAAGAAAATAAATATCTTGTTTCCAGTGCTAAATGAGGAACTGCGATTGGCAGACGGCATAAACAAAACGATGGAGTTCCTGAAAGGTAATGATTTTATGCCTTTTGAATTGAATATTATTGACAACGGATCCACGGATAAAACCCAACAAGTTGCCGAATCCCTGTGCGCCCAATATCCCGAAGTCCATTATACTAGAATCACTGAAAGAGGCACGGGAATAGCAATCCGGGAGGGCGTTAAAAATAACACATGTGATTTTGTGGGATATATGGATGTTGATTTGTCAACAAACCTGAAACACTTGCTTCAAGTTCAAGATATATTCCTGAAAATGCCCGAGGTGGAGTTCGTCAACGGATCCCGATTCAGCAAAGAGTCTTCAGTCTCCGGAAGAAAATGGTACCGGAATCTAACCTCCTATGGACTTCTTTTCTTGTTGCACTTTTTCCTCAAAATGAAAGCCTCCGATGCTATATGCGGCTTCAAGTTTTTCAAGAAAGAGACCGTGGAAAAACTTGTCGAGGCCTCATCAAAGGACGAGAATGGATGGTTCTTTATCATAGAAATGCTCCTGCGCGCCGAAAGGATGGGGGTGAACATCTATGAGTTGCCTGTCGAGTGGGCCGACGATTCGCGTACTAAGGTGAAACTCTTTGCTACCATAAAGAATTACATTAGAAATATCCGCCGCCTAAGAAAGGTTCTTAAATAATATTTTCGACTTTTGCTACTGATTTGTTGGGTATGAAAATCAACTTGGGAGATTTGTGGAATAAGTATCGCAATTTTATCCTGTACTGCCTTATCGGTGTCGTGAACACAGGGGTGGATTTCGGGGTGTTTACATTGCTGCGCTGGTTCGGCCTGCACTATCTCGTGGCCAATCTGATCAGTTATCATTGCGGGATTGTCTGCAGCTTTTTCCTCAATAAATATTACAATTTCAAAGTCTATGACAAGTCCGCAAGACGTTTCCTGTCCTTCTATATGATCAGTCTGATAGCGGTAGGAGTCAGCGAAGGTCTTCTGTATCTGTTGATACAGGTTCTGTCGTTGAACGATCTGCTCGCGAAATTGATCTCAATGGTTATCATTGCCGTTGGGCAGTTTCTGTTTGTCAAGAAATTCACTTTCAAAAAATAAATCTTTAAAATCTAAATTTCATGTTTGGTTTTTTCGCTAAGAATAAAGATAATGTTTGGTGTTGGGCCTTTGTCGCTCTTGCAGTAATCATGTTGTTTGCCATGATTTTGATGAGCAAAACGGCTGGTAATTCCGGAGATGAGGACGGGTTCCAAATACCGCAAGCCAAGAACGTCATTAATTATTACAAAACCGATGGCCAAGATACCACATGCCTTAACTTCAAGGATGTGATGCAATATTATGGTTCTTCCTTTGATGTCGTGGCTGAATTTTTCAATTCCACATTTCACATTGAGGACATTAGCAAATCTCGGCACATCTTTAATTCCATATTGGGTTGGTTGGCCATATTGGCGGTTGGGCTTATAGCCTACCAGCTTGGGGGCGCCCGCGCCGGTGTGTTCGCCCTGTTGCTGATGTTCCTGTCCCCACGATTTCTGGGCCACTCCTTCAATAATCCCAAAGATATACCATTTGCCGCCGGTGTAATTTGTGCTATTTTGGGTATGATATTGTTCTTCAAACAATTCCCGAAGGTGAAATGGTACACCTACTTGATTTTGCTCCTGTCAATTGCATTCTCCATCAGTGTCCGTATTGGCGGATTGATCCTTTTCGGATATTTCGGTTTGTTAGGCCTGATGTTCCTGATTAGACTCTTTGCCCAAAGACGTCAAGCGTCTAAGATGAATTCTAAGTCCAAACAAGCCACACAACCTTCGTTGGCAAAATACATCTTAAAATTGGTTTTGTCGGCAGTGGCTGTCTGTGTGGTCGCTTATTTCGCGGGCCTGTTGTTGTGGCCCTATGCGATGCAGGCCCCCATTAAGAATCCTATTGAGGCCTTTAAGGCCATGTCCGCGTTCTCCACTTCTATCCGTCAACTCTTCGAGGGTACTATCCAGTGGTCTGATATGCTGCCATGGTACTATACGCCAAAGTATATCTTTATCACCATTCCCATAGCGGTTATCCTCGGTTTGGTATTGTTCTTCATTTATTGTTGGCGTAAGAAAGAAGATCGCTTTTGGGCTTTCTTCGTCTTCTTTACTTTCTTCTTCCCCGTGTTTTGGATAATCTATACTCATGCCAACGTATATGGCGGCTGGCGTCACGCGATGTTCGCTTACCCGCCGATGGTAGCTGCCGCCGGCTGGGGCTTTGATGCCCTGGTGCGCAAAATCGAGGAGAAGTTGGCGGCCCGAGCAGTCGGGAAAGATCAGTCAACAGAACCGAAAGCGCAGGCTAAGCCTTTGATAGTCAATGTTGCAAGTGTCGTGGTGCTGCTTCTCCTGCTCGTCGGCCCTATTCGTCACATCATAGCCAACCACCCATACGAGTATGTCTATTTCAACGAACTCTCCGGTGGCGTGAAAAAAGCTTTTGGCAACTATGAACTCGACTACTACTATCACTCTACCCGCGAAGCTACAGAGTGGGTGATGGCCAATGCGGAGCCTAAGCCAGACGGCTCTCAAACTATAGTCGGCACCTGGCATACCGCCTCCGTCAGCTATTTCCTGCGCAACGACACTGCCCGCTTCAAACCAGCCTTCCTGCGTTGGTATGAGCGCGACAACTCCGACTGGGACTATGCCGTCTTTACAATCACGGGTATTAACCCTGAATACCTGAGGAGCAAGGCTTTCCCACCCAAAAATACCGTCAAGACGATCGAGGTGGATGGCGTCCCTATCGCTATCGTGCTGAAAAGACAGGAAAAGTTCAGCCATGAGGCCTTCAAACTCAAGAACGCTAACAACCTGGACTCTGCCGCTACCCTTTACCATCAAGCCCTTGCCGTTGATCCAGACAACTACGTCTCCCTTCTCGGTCTTTCTGAGGTGATGGTCCGTTTTAATCGACCCGATAGCGCCCAATATTATCTGAATAAGGCATTCGCCTTTGAGCCCAACTCCGAAGGCCTGAAACTCATGTACGCTTATTCTCTGCTCGGACAACAGAAGGAGGATGAAGCGCTTAGCACCCTCCGTCAAATCAGCAAATATAATCCGAAGTATTCCCAAGCTTACCAACTGGCTATACGCATTTATCTGCAGCGCAACGATCTGGTGTCTGCCAAAAAGGAATTCCTGAAGATTATGGATGTGGACAGAATGGACGATGCCACGACCCAACTCTGGCTTCTCTATGAGAGCAAAACAGGCGTCACGAACGAACAACAAGCCTATCGGAATCTTTATAATGAAATGATTAAGAGTCTGGAGCGGCGCGGTAAACAATCAGATGCGGAAAAACTCCGCCAGCAATTGAAATAATAGACTGTGTCTAACACTGATAGATCCCTGACTGAAAAATACAACTATTTGATAATAAGCAATATGATGCTCTGAGAAAAGTGATGGTGGGTATGTTGTAAAAGTCAAAGAATTTTGTATTTTTGCCGTCCAAATTTTTAAACACTAATATCAATAAATTATGGCAACAAGAATCAGATTACAGAGAAGAGGTAAAAAGAACCAACCTTTTTATCACCTTGTAATTGCGGATGGTCGTGCACCACGTGACGGACGTTTTATTGAAGATCTCGGCACCTACAACCCACTGACCAATCCTGCAACCCTCAACATCAATTTTGATCGCGCTTTGTATTGGCTGGAGAATGGTGCAACCCCTTCAGACACTGCCCGTGCGATTCTTAAAAGAGAAGGCGTTTATTTGATGAAACACCTCAGAGGTGGTATCGCCAAAGGCGCTATCTCCGAGTTGGAGGCCGAATCCAAATTCAAACAGTGGAAGGACGAAAAGGCTAACAAGTTGAACAATATCGTTCGCATGGATGCCGAAGCAGCCCGCAACGTTAGAAAAGAGAGACTGGCCGCTGAAACGAAGGTGAAGGAAGCTATGTCTGCTAAGATTGCCGCTCGCAACGCTGAGATCGCTGCAGCCGCAGCTAAGAAAGCAGAAGAAGAGGCCGCCGCAGCCGCTGCTGAGGCAGAAGCCGCTGCTGCTCCCGCAACCGACGAGGCCCCCGTTGTTGAAGCTGCTCCTGAAGCATAATGTTCAACGACTATTTCTATCTAGGCACACTGACCAAACCCTTCGGATTAAAGGGTGGCCTGTGTGCCTTTTTTGATGCCGATAACCCTGAACGCTATCAAACCCTGACTGCCGTATTCCTCGACCTGGATGGGGAACTGATCCCTTATCAAATCGATAAAATCCAATACCGAGGTCGCAACCAGTTCATCATTTTTTTCCAAGATATTGACGCCGACGAGGCTAAAGACCTCATCCAGGCGGATCTTTATCTCCCGTTATCCGAACTCCCTCCCCTCGAAGGCAATAGATTCTATTTCCACGAGGTGGTCGGATTCCAAGTTCACGACAAGGCCAAAGGATATATAGGCAATTGCATCGGATTCCTGGAGTTGGCCAACAACCCGGTTATGCAAATCGACCACGACGGTGTGGAAATCCTCATTCCCGCATCCCAACAGTTCGTGACAAAAGTCGATAGAGATAATAAGGTGCTCTACGTTGACACGCCGGAAGGATTGATTGATGTCTATCTGACGTAGCGGACCTATACACCAACCGTCTTCAATATAATAAATATTGTTACCTCAATGATTAGGATGGCCGCCAGGACCAAATAGTGCCATGCTTTCTGCTCCTTCACGTAGGTGAAGTATTTGTTGAGAAAATAATTCAGGAAACCTATGGGCACCGCAACAATCGCGGCTGCAATATAGTTGTTGATCTCCCACTGGTCCTTGAATAACCGAATCAGAAAATAATTGCAGAAAAATGTGACGGAATAGACCAGCACAAACTTGAAAATCAACCGGAAATCCTTGTTGCGGAAAACAATGGCCCCGTAAGTCTTGAAGTTGAAGAGCACACTGATGATGGTGCCAAAGAAGTTGGCCCAGAATAACGCATCAATGTTGGGAATAAGCCCGAACAGATAACGCAACGAAGCAAAAATACACCAACCAACTGCCGTGTTGAGTGCCGCAGTAAATAAAAAACGGACAAACTGCGGTTCCATAAGCCGGTGAATGTATGCTTTGATTTTGCTCATATCCATAAAAACCGCAAAAATACAAAAATGTGCCGTCTCTCAAACATAAAAAATCAATGCCCCTAGATGCACTTTTTCTTCGGTTGAAATAATATTTTTAAGATTAGATATTTAATCAGAAAAAAACGTATATTTGCACCCCAAAATTTATGGCAATGGATGAGAAGCGGATAAGAGAGGATTTTAAGCTCCGTTTGGCAGGAGTTGAGGATGGAAGTTATTCTTTCTCAGTGAATTGCAATAAAGAGTTCTTTGAGTTGGCCGAGATTGAGGAGGTGCGTGGCGGACAGTTGGATTTGCGGATTGAAATGGTCAGACATGAGAAATTGGTGACCCTTTCCTTCGATTTTGACGGAGAAGTGACGATGACATGCGACCGCTGCCTGCTCCCAGTAAACGTCCCGATGAGCTTTGGCTCAAACCTGGTTGTGAAGCTGGTCCCGATAGTGGAGGAAGGCGAAAATGACGACGACGATATCTGGGTGCTGGATGAAAATACGTATGAGCTGGATGTCTTCCACTACGTCTATGAAACTATCATGCTGGCACTTCCCCACAAGGTCTTGCATGAAGACGATCCGGACGGGAACCCGACCTGCGACCCTTCAGTAATGGCTATCTTGGACCAGATGTCCACCTCAAAGAATGAGGAAACTACCGATCCCCGTTGGGATGCATTGAAGAATTTGAAATTTGAAGATTAAAAACTATAAAAATTAAAGATTATGCCTAATCCTAAAAGAAGACACTCAGCAATGAGAAGAGATAAGAGAAGAGCTCATGATTTTATCACCGCTCCTCAGTTGACCACCTGCAGCCATTGCGGTGCACCGATTTTAACCCATCGCGTATGCCCGGAATGCGGTTACTATAGAGGCAAACAAGCTGTTGAAATCAGCGGCGCTGCCCAGTAACATTATTTACCAGATGGTTTAACACAATAGATGACATATTCGCGTATGTCATCTTTTTCTGTTTATAATATGAAGATTGTTTTTGCTACCCATAACCGCCATAAACACGCAGAGGTGTCTGCCATATTAGGTCCCCAATGGGAAGTGCTGGCCCTTCCCGACATTGGTTGTAATACGGAGATTCCCGAGACATCCGATACACTCAAAGGCAATGCCCTCCAAAAAGCCTACTATGTGTACGACCATTTTCATACAAACTGCTTTGCTGACGATACCGGTCTGGAAGTAGAAGCGCTGAATGGTGCCCCTGGTGTGTTTTCTGCCCGCTACGCCGGCGAAGGATGCTCCTACTCTGACAATGTGCAGAAACTGCTTCGCGAGATGCAGGGCGCTGAAAATAGAAAAGCCTGCTTTAAGACGGTGGTTGCCTTGATTCTGGACGGCCAGGAATACTTTTTCGAGGGCCGTGTGGATGGCACTATCCTCTATGAGCCGCGTGGAGGGGAAGGCTTTGGCTACGACCCGGTCTTTCTGCCCGATGGCTTTGACCAATCTTTTGCCGAGATGGATGCCGCTTTGAAAAACTCCATTAGCCACCGCGGCCGCGCGATGCAGAAACTCATCGATTTCTTGAATAATCGCTGATTAGCTCTCTTCCAAGATCTTCAGAAAACGTAATAACACCCCCTTGATTTCCAGGAGTGAGGCTACAATGGTGGCATTGTCCGCTTCCTGAATGAAGTTGTTTTTCATGGCCTCTTTGGTCCGCTGGATAGAATACCCCTTCACCCTTGTCAGATAGTAGATGGTGCGCAGGATCGCTATGTCGTTTTTGGAAAAATAGCGGTTCCCTTTTTTATTTGTGCGAGGCTTTAGAATATGGTCGAATTCGTTGGACCAGAAACGTATGGTCGATACTGGAACCTGAAATATACTCGCCGTCTCCCCGATACTGTAATACAGCCGGTCTTTGTCGTTGTACGACTCTGGCAGCGGAATCCGCCGGTCCATTTCTTCATTGATATCATTCATCTTCGTGTTGTTTGCGACGACGCTCGTCCTTCTCCTTGATGCTCTCCCGCTTGTCGTATAATTTCTTTCCTCGCGCCAAGGAAATGTCCAGCTTGGCATATCCTTTCTCGTTAATCCACAACAAAGTGGGGATGATGGTGAACCCGCGCTCGTTCAATTTGCTCATCAATTTGCGTAACTCTTTCTTGTTTAAGAGCAACTTGCGATCGCGCTTGGGCTGGTGGTTGTTGTAACTGCCATGCGAGTATTCGCTGATATGCATGTTATGCACCCACAACTCGTTGTTGGTGAAAGAACAATAGGCATCGGTGATGTTGGCCCGACCAGCACGAATGGATTTGATTTCCGTACCAGTAAGTACGATGCCCGCAGTGAACGAGGTGGTCAGAAAATATTGGTATTCGGCCTTCCTGTTCTTGATAGCAATCTGTGTGTCTGATGTGTTCTTTCCCATATTGTGATTGATGCCTGCAAAAATACACTTTTCTTCCGATACGACAGTCCCTCTTTGACAGCTTCCGAAAAAAATGTCGCTATCGTAATATGCGGTGGCAACGGAACCACTTTTATTGTAATTTTGCACCCTGTAGAAATCTAATATGGAAATGGAACCAGTAAATGATGTAGCTGAATTCACTCTCACCAATGTTGCTGTGGTCTTGGCGGGAGGCGCAGGTAACCGTTTTGGCGCTGAGAAACCCAAACAATTTCTCCAAGTGGGCCGAATGTCCATCCTGGAACGTTCCGTTTCCGCTTTCGAGTCACACCCGGCTATTGACGAGATTGCCGTGGTGGTACATCCCGACTATTTGGCAGAGGTGTCTCGGATGGTGTCGTCCAATGGCTGGCATAAGGTGAAACAGCTGCTTCCTGGCGGCCATGAGCGTTACGAGTCCTCTCTGGCAGCCTTGCGTGCCTATGAACACATCAAAGTCCGTAATATGCTGTTCCATGACGCTGCCCGTCCGCTGGTGTCAGCACGCATCATCTCTGATGTGCTCAACGCTCTCCAGAACCATGAGGCCGTTGATGTCGCAGTGCCCGTAACAGATACGATTCTCCAGACAGACAGCACTGGTGAATTTATAAACGCAGTGCCCGACAGAAATCAGCTGAGAGCCAGCCAGACACCACAAGCTTTTCGATTTTCTGTCATCCAAGAGGCTTATAGTCGCGCTCTTGCATCTGGTCCGCTTACTACCACGGATGATTGCGGAGTCCTCCTCCGCTATATGCCTGAAATACCAGTCTTCATAGTTCCTGGCGATGAGGCTAACTTTAAGGTGACCTATCCCTCGGATGTTGTGCGATTAAAACAATATCTTGCTGAATAACCCGTTGAGACACTATGTGCCACCGTCCTGACCAATGCTCTTCCTTGCCAGTAGTGCCGAGCCGTTGGCTCCCACCAAAGGGATATACGGCCATCACTGTCTTCGGAAGAGTCCTGACCCGCAAGGATGATTACGATGAGTGGATGCGACATGCTACTTCGAAAGCCTATCAAGAGCTTTATCATCATGAGAGGATTCATCTCCGGCAGGCCGTTTCTGTCCGCAATTCCTGGATTTGCTATTATGCCCTTTACCTTTGGTATTATTTGAAAGGACGCCCGCTTCGCTATGGCCACGAAGTGGCCTACTTGTCTAATCCATTTGAACTGGAAGCCTATCTCTTTGAAGATGATGACCAGTATGGACAAAACCAGACAAAAGGCTGCATCGGCTGGAAACGGTTGGCTTCATACCCTCCATCCTTATGGAGAGCCTTGATGTTGGATGTCTCTTCCAACCAGTGCCCTCCCCGCAAACTGCCAAGGTCGGAGTTTCTCAAGAGAGTCAAATTATTTATGACGGATAAATGGTAAAAAAAAGGATGGTTCGAAAACCATCCTTGTAAGTCTGTGAAGCGCTGCGACTACATGGAGAAACGTACGGGAACTTTAAAGTAGCAACGTACCGGGCGACCATTGTTCTTGGCCGGTTTCCACTTGGGCATGGCCATGATACCACGAACAGCCTCTTTGTCACAATCCGGGAAGAGTGGAGCTACAACCTTGGCGTTACTTACACGACCGTCTTTCTCAACAACGAACTCCACAAGTACAATACCTTGGATGTTGTTGTCACGGGCCATCTGCGGATATTGAATCTCATTTCTTAAGAATAAGTTCAATGCTTCCATACCGCCAGGGAATTCGGGTTGCTCAGCTGCGAAGTGGACGGGAGTCTCTTCCTCATCTTGAGTCTCAATAGATTCTACTTCCAGGTCGGGCAGATCTTCAATCGTCTCGTTCTCATCAAACTCAGAATCAAAGGTGAAGTCCATGTCAACATCTGTGGCATTGTCCACAAGGTTGATGATCACCTCGGTTTGCTGGGCCTGTGTGGGAGCGGGAGGGGGAGGAGTCTGGTCTGTTGCGATTACGTCTTCGTCGGATACTTCAATGAAGTCATCATCTGGCGCGACGAAACCGGGAGCCTTTGTTTCGCTTGCAAACAACTCAAAGCCGGCATATACCAGACATAGTACAACGACTAACCCAATGAGAATGAAGAGAGTTCTCTTATTCTCCAGGTTTCCTTTGTCAGTCTTTTTTGCTATCATAGCAGGTGTATTTTTAGGTTATACTTATTCTAATAACGACAGCGCAAAAATAATATTTTATTCTTGAAAAAAAAAGGGTGAAGAAAAATTTTTTACAGATAAATTGCACCGCCTATGTTGTCGCGTTCTGCCCCTGTTACACTTTTAAGGCAATTTATTTTGTTTGAGACTCTTAGCATCCCCAGGAATGCAAAAATCAATGCTTCTTTGTAGTTGACGATTTGAGCATCAGGTTTTACGAACTTGGCTGTGCTTAGTTCTCTGAATTTCTCTAAAAGGAAACAGTTGTGCGCTCCACCGCCTGTTGTCAAGACTGAAGACGCATTTTGGGGAATAGCTCTTGAAATCATCATTGCGATGTGCTCTGTCGTGGTCCGGGCCAATTCAGCAGGTGAAAGGGTACTGTACTTTTGAAGGATGGGGAGAAATGTCTCGTCAAACCACTCCTTGCCAAGTGATTTTGGAGGTGTTTGCTGGTAATAAGCCAAGTTGTTCAATTCTTCAAGCAATGATGCGACTATTGTTCCGCTTCTTGCGAGCAGCCCGTCTTTGTCGTACTCCTTTCCAGCCTTTGAGGCAATGAGGTTTAATGCCATGTTGCAAGGTGAGATGTCAAAAGATATGCGTCTGCCATCAGTCCAGAAAGAGATGTTGGAGAACCCGCCCAAATTGAGGCAGGCATCGTATTCGCTGAAAAGAAATTCGTCGCCAATGGGTACTAATGGGGCTCCTTGTCCGCCTAAAGCGACATCTGTGGCGCGGAAATCGCAGATGGTCATAATACCGGTGCGGGCGGCGATAGCGGCCCCGGAGCCGATTTGAGTGGTGAGATGCAAATCAGGACGATGAAATACCGTATGCCCGTGAGAGGCAATGAACTGCGGTCTACTACGCCCCTGAAGCCATCCGTTAATGCAATTCCCAATGTATTCTCCCAATTGTACGTTTAACAATGCATATTCAAAAGCCGGCAATTGCATGGCCCCGCGCAGTCTCTGTTGCCACGTGTCTGGATAAGGGATGGTTACAGCATCCTGGATGGCATAAAGCCACTTGCCCTTTTTATCTTCTCTAAAAGTACACCACGCCAGATCAAGGCCGTCGAGCGATGTGCCCGACATCACGCCAATGCCATTATATTCCATTGATTCCATAACGCTACAACAGGGATAACCGACCTAAATGCATTCCATTAGACCCTTTGACTAAAATAAGATGGTTCTCAATGTGTTGCCCTTGCAGCACCGCATTCAAATCTTCAATGGTCAGGAAAGAGTGCTCTGGATGATGCTCTGCAAAGTTTGCCCCCACGAAGAAAGCCTCAATGCCGAGCTCCTGACACAGATTGATGATGTGCAAGTGTTCCTGATGACTGATAGCTCCAAGCTCTAACATGTCCCCTAAAATAGCCAGCTTGTGAGGCGCTTTCAATAATGACAGATTCCGCAACGCAGCCTCCATACTGGTCGGATTAGCGTTGTAGTAGTCCGAAATAATAGTGTTTCCCTTGATTTCATCGATTTGCGAACGATGATTGGAGGGCTCGTAATGGCTGAGCGCGTGGGCAATCTGTTCTTCCGTGACCCCAAAAAAACGACCAATGGCAGCTGCACCCAGACAATTGTAAACATTGTAGCTTCCCGTAAGATGCGTCAAGACAGTGCAATGCTCCAAAGAAATCTCCAGATAAGGGGCTAATGATGCAATACGCTTTTCTCCCCCTTCAGCATAGTAGATTACATTCTCATAATCCAAGCCTTGTTGCAAAATCGTGTCATTGATATTTACAAAAAGAGTGCCGTGGTCTTCCATGACTGATCTGTACAGCGCTTTTTTAGTATGGATAATCTCATCAACAGAGCCAAATCCCTCAATGTGCGCTTTCCCAATATTCGTGATAAGACCATGATTGGGCCGGGCAATTCGACAAAGATCGGCAATCTCGCCAGGATGGTTGGCCCCCATCTCTACAATGGCAATCTCATGCTCTGGACGGATGGAAAGCAAAGTCAACGGAACACCGATATGATTGTTGAAGTTTCCCTGCGTGCACGCTGTCTTGAACTTCTCAGACAACACCGCCGCCGTCAACTCTTTGGTCGTGGTTTTGCCATTGGTGCCGGTGATGCCAATGACGGGAATTCGCAACTGCTGCCGATGATGTGCTGCCAACTGCTGTAAGGTTTCCAAAACATCTTGTACGACAACCATCTGAGGATTCTCAATCAAGTCAGTGCGCTCCGTCACGACATAACTGGCTCCAGCTTGCAGCGCCTGCTCTGCAAATTGATTGCCGTCAAACCGCTCGCCTTTCAGACAAAAAAACATACATCCGGGAACAATATTCCGACTGTCAGTGCAAACGTCAGGGTGTTCCAGATATTTTTGATACAAATCTTTCATGAGTAAATAGGTTGAATGATTAGAAATCTGTTCCGATAGAGAATAAAAACATGCCCTTTTTGTTTACAATGGAGAAGTCTTCCACTCCCCAAGCGTAATCAAAACGTAGGAAATAGCCAATGAGTGAGAATCTCAAGCCCAAACCAAATCCTCCAACAAAGGGATCCACCTGCCGTTTGATCATGATGGATATAGGCCCATTGTTGATATAGCGAGTGTAAAGGCAGTTTTCTTCAGAATAGGGCGTGAGTCCAGTCCACGCGGTGCCGATGTCACCGAAAATGTTCAATTGCATGGAGTTGAATAGCTCCAAGCCAACCTGGTGACCTGCGATGAGTTGCACAAATGGAATACGAAGTTCGCCGGAGAACAAGACAAAAGAGGTGCCGTTCCGAATGTTCTGTCTGAAACCTCTCATGTTGGTGGCTAAAGTCTGATACACGTAGTTCTTGGATTGATCCACCCAAATGTCGCTGTTGAACTTCGCATTAACCCAATTGTCCACACCTCCCATAAAATAGACGAGTCTGGCAGAACCGATGTTGGTGGATGCTGCTGCGCGAAAAGCCAATGTCATATTTTTGTAAAGATGGAAGGAGTGCCGGGCATCGAAGCCGACCACCAGAAGATTCTGTGTCTCCCGCTCTGCCCGCTGGTCATATTCTGCAAAGATCTTGATCTTACTGCCTTTCCAGAGGTTGGTGAACAATTGTTTGGAGGAGTCATAAACGTATTCCAACTTGGCACCAGCCCAAAGATGATGTGTGGTTGGCTCCCGTAAGGTGTTGTCACTCAGAGATCCCACAACATTGGTCTCGTATCGACCCTTTAATGTCAGCCGGAGGCTATTGCTTTTGTCAAATGGGAATTTCAAAATGTAAAACAAACTGTTAGAAGTCTGTTTCAAGGCATAATCAGAGGCGTCGGCACCGATAGCTTGACGATATAACACAATCTGGCGGTCAAGCCGTTTCGACAAATTCTCAAAACTGAACATGAACTCGTTGTTCTGCAAGTTGAATGAGAAACGTATGCCCGCAGTGATGCGATAATCTTCGAAAAGATCATGAATGCCTAACATGAAGAGCGCGTTGATGCCCGTGTTGAGATAGATGGGCTTCGTGCCTCCTTCAAATTGTTGGTATGAGGTGTTGAGAAAGGAAAAGTCCGCTTGGGTGATGACCTTGTTGATTGAATACTGTACGCGATACCCAGTGCCAACAGGAATCTCCATGCGCTCTTTGTTCTCCGTCTTTGTGGAGTCCCTTTTCTGCCCGTTTTCGGATGTTGACACAGGATCCAAATCGGAAGAATATACAGGCAGAAAACCATGATGCTCTTCTTCCTTCTCTCGACTGGCGTTGTCAAGCTTTGACTGTTTTAGACTGTCAGATTCTTGCTCCGCTTGTATGATCTTCTGATGGAACTTCGTGGGTGAGACCGTGGGTGTGTAAAGCGGATTCAATTTCCGCATGTACATTCGTTCAGCTTTGTTTTTTAATTGAATATCCGCTACCATTTCAGTGGCAGGGTTGTAGGTGTGGTCTAAAATGCTGTATGCACCATCCGTCAAGGAACTGCTTTTGGCAAAGTAGGCGTAATGAATGGCAGTGTCAATGCGACTGATGGTACTGTCAAATACGGCTGTGTAACGATTGACAATACCTTCTTTGTCACTGAGATAGAGAATCTGATTCCCACTCATGACGCAAGGGTCGTACTCGTTGGCGTATTCTGTGGAGGTGGCGCGCATGACCTTTGAGTCCTTTTTAGCATAGTCATACAGAAAAAGATCATACCACTTCTGTGGTTTGGCATCCATAAAGTCGTCTTTCAACAGTATGGAGTCCGTTGGACGATTGGACGAAAAGACAATCTGCTGCGGGTTGAGAAACACAGGCCCATAGTCATCGTAAAAATCGTTGGTCAGATTCTGGAAGGAGTGGGAGAGGAAGCTGTAAAGGAAAAGATCCGACTGCCCATTCTGAAAGCCGGAAAACAACATCATCATACCATCGTTTGAAAATGTCCAGGATGTGATCTTCTCTACATCAACTAAAGAACGTTTTTCCCATTTTTTCTCGGATAGACTGTATGGATAATAGTAACAATGCCCTTTGGATTCTAATGTGAGACCAATGCCCTCTCCTGTGGGGAACCAATTGATAATAGGATAAGACAAGTCAGGATTGTCCTCGGTTTTTTGATACCGCTTGAAGATGCATTTTGGACGCTTGCGGTCGCCAGTCTGCAACCATACTTTGACTTGGCCGGCCTCATTGGTGACGTAAGCATATCCGTCCCCGTTGGGCTGGAAACATACATGCTGGTAGTGGCGACTGCTTCTGGGCCGCGGTATGATGCCATCGTCTGCAGGCTGAGTCTTTTCAAGATTTTGATGGTACATGACATAATAATACTTGTACCAGTTGAGCAACAGAGTGCGATATGGGATGCCGGTGGAATAATAGAGGCTTCGCTCTACCATCTTGGTGGAACGGGTGTTGTGCAGAATGCGGGAAATAATCTTTTCCCCATAGGTGTCCACTACAAACTTCCAAAACGAATGCCCGGCATAGGTGGCATCCACGGGCGACAAGTATTCAATGTCGGCGTACCGCTGGGTTAGAATACCATCCATGACATGGGCGTCAATGTCCGCATTCCAACGCTCTCCAAAATATGAGGAGAGTCCACTGTAAAACCAAGAAGGTACGTTGATGAGATAGTCGGAAGAGATGTTTGCTCCCATGGATGATCCTTCCGCAAGCCATCGCGCGTACACATTCATGATGCCGCTGCGTATCATCCTGTCCAGATGGGCGTGGTTGCCGTCAAAATACAAATAGATCTTTGTGCCGGAAATGTTGGTCACGCCCCCTTGGTTGTAAAAATCCTCATCGTCGTACGCAAAGTTGGATTCCCGGAAGTCAGCCTGCGTATTATATACGATTAACTGTAACTTCTTGTTTGAAGTGTAGTTGAGTAGCCGCTCAATTTCTTCTGTAATCTCCGGCACTTTGTAATAGACGTACTGTGCAAGCGCTCGCCCTGTGGGGTAATAATACACATCGTACTGATCTGACCGGAGGTACTGCCAATTGAAGTTTTGATGTTGAACACGGTTCTTGCCAAAGCTGATTTGCGAACCATTGTAAAATTGTGCCTGCAAGAAGGTGGGCATAAAAAGCCCTATCATACATAGTTGTATGCTGATAATCAATTTCTTATATGTTGATGCTGGTCTCAACGCTTATTCTTTTCCAAAATCGCTGCAAATCTACATAAATTATGTAAGATTTGGGAATCACTATGGAAAAAATCCACTTTCCCCTTGATGCTTCCGCATGCTTGGGGCTGATAGACGTGACGATCAACGGTGGATATGGCGTTTTCAACAATTCGTTGATAACTATTCCTGTTGTCATGATTCAAAAAAAATGAAAAAATGTATTTTTGCCGGCTGTTCACTGAGTCATTAACCTATTTAGTTTATAGCACAATGGGAGGTTTCTTTGGAGTAGTCTCAAAAGAGAGCTGTTCAACCGATTTGTTTTATGGCATAGACTATCATTCTCACCTTGGTACGAAACGAGGCGGTATGGTCACTATGCATAATAATGTTTTTTATCGCTCTATCCACAACATAGAGAATTCTTATTTCCGTACAAAATTCGGAGATGCCATCGGAAAATTCAAAGGCAATATCGGCATTGGTGTGATCAGTGATACCGATGCGCAACCGATCGTGGTGAATTCCCATCTGGGTCGCTTTGCTATCGTGACGGTAGCCAAGATCAATAATCTGAATGAGCTTGAGAAAGAGTGCCTCGACAACCATCAGCAGTTTACAGAATTGAGTTCAGGCAAGACTAACCCCACAGAGTTGATAGCCTTGATGATATCCCAAGGTGCCGACTTTGTCTCTGGCATTCAGAATGTCTTCAAAAAGGTCAAAGGCTCTTGCTCAATGCTGATTATGACACAGGAGGGCATCATCGCAGCCCGCGATTATTTGGGTCGCACCCCCATTGTTGTGGGTAAACGTGCCGACAGCTACGCCCTTACTTTTGACACGCATAGCTTTTCCAATCTAGACTACGAGATTGACCGTTTCCTCGGCCCTGGCGAGATCGTGAAAGTCACCGTGGACGGATGTACCCAACTCTTGCCTCCCAATGAGACCATGCAGGTCTGCTCTTTCCTCTGGATTTATTATGGCTATCCCGCTTCCGAGTACGAGGCTGTCAACGTGGAAAACAGTCGTTATCTCTTCGGCTATGAAATGGGCAAGGTGGATGATGTGGACGCTGATTACGTCTCCGCCATCCCGGATTCCGGTATTGGCATGGCATTGGGCTATTCCAATGGAAAAAAGATCCCCTATCGCCGTGGCATCGTGAAATATACTCCGACTTGGTCGCGTAGCTTCATGCCGGTAAACCAAGAGATGCGAGAACATGTGGCTAAGATGAAACTTATCCCCAACAGCACATTGTTGAAAGACAAGAAAATCGTTTTCTGCGATGACTCCATCGTGCGCGGAACCCAATTGCGTGACAATGTGCAAAAACTCTATTCCGCTGGCGCCAAAGAGGTCCATATCCGTATCAGTTGTCCGCCGCTCGTCTTCGGCTGCCCATTCCTGAACTTCTCCGCATCCAAAACCGAATTGGAACTCATCACCAGACGTGTCATTTCTGAACTTGAGGGCGACAGCCATAAGAACCTCCACCTCTATATGGATTCTTCCACCAAGGAGTATGCCAAGATGGTGGAGATTATCCGCACACATCTTGGCGTGGATTCTCTGAAATTCAATACATTGGATGTTATCGCAAAGTCTATCGGATTGCCGAAAGAAAGAATTTGCACTCACTGTTTTGACGGATCCAGCTTCGGAGAGTGATTTATGAGAATATATAGGAAAGTCAAAACGGCTTTCCTTTTTTTGACTCTGGTATTTCTGCCAAAAAAATTGTACGTTTGCCGTCTAATCTAAAAACCAAACCTATGCATAATTTAAGTATGATTGCAGCCGTGGGCGATAATATGGAACTGGGCTACCAAAACCAACTGCTGTGCCATCTGCCTGCTGATCTGAAATATTTTAAAAAAGTTACGACTGGCGCTCCAGTCATTATGGGTGATAAAACCTGGATTTCCCTCCCTAAGAAACCGTTGCCCAATCGTCGCAACATAGTGGTCACTCTCGATGATGTAGCCTTCCCCGATTGCGAGACGGTACACACTCTTGAAGATGCCATGGCGCTGGTGCAGGATGCTCCCGAAGCTTTTGTGATGGGCGGCGCTACCATGTACCGACTTTTCCTGCCCTATGCGGAAAAAATTTACCTCACCCGCATTAAATCTTCTTTCACTGCCGATGTCTATTTCCCTGTTCTGTCTGATGACGAGTGGCAGGTCGACAGCACTGTCTATCGTCCGAAAGATGACAAAAATGAATATGATTTGTATTTTCAAACCTTAATCAGAAAAAAATAACAGCTATGAAAAAGTTTGCAGCCGCCACTTTGTTATTGCTCTTTTCCACTATCTTGCTTGCTCAGAAACCAGCTACGAACCTTCCAGTCCCGGCACTCCCCATTGATGAACGAACAAATCTTGTCACGTATCAAGATGTCGTGAAACAAGAAGGCACCCCTGCAGTTCTTTATGAGCGCGCCATGAAGTGGGTGAAGAAGTATTATAAAAATACGGCCGAGGTGATCAAAAAGGCCGATCCCGAAAAACAGGTGATTGAGATGCGCTCAAGCGTCCGTATTTTCTCCAAACAGAAAGATGGCACGCTGCTCCCTAAGAATGTGGTCTACTATAACTTCAAACTGGAATGCCGCGACAACCGCTATCGTTATACCATTACCAATTTCAATGAGAAGGCCGCCGCCGCCGCCCCCATCGAGAACTGGTTTAAGACAGATAGCCCATACTGGTCTCCCTCACAATATGATTTCTTGAATCAAATTGATGAGCAAATCCAAGAGTTGATCAATTCTTTGGAGGAAGGTATGATGCCAGAAGAAGTGTTTGAAGATGAGTGGTAAAAACCTCTTTCCCCTTGCTGCCTTCTTGTTGATCGCCTTTTCTTCATGCCATAAGCCTGATGCGGAACTGATGCTTCAGTTTTCCTTTTCCGCCGGCGGCGATACCCTTCAACAAGATACTATTCGCTATACAAATGCCGCCGGGAACATCTTCTCGGTCACGGAAGTTCAATATTTTGTCTCGAAGGTGCTGCTCACCAAAGAGGATGGGACCCAATATGCACTGAGTACAGACAATGGTATCCATTATGTGGATGCCGACATCCCGGCCACTTTGAGGTGGCTTCTTCAAGATGACCGTCTCCCACTTGGCAAATACACTCAAATCGACTTTGTCTTTGGACTTGCGCCAGAGTATAATATCACCCATTATTTCCTCAATCCTCCTGAGAATTCAATGAGTTGGCCCGAAGCATTGGGCG
Organism: Bacteroidales bacterium; assembly: GCA_017650305.1. Taxonomy (GTDB): domain Bacteria; phylum Bacteroidota; class Bacteroidia; order Bacteroidales; family WCHB1-69; genus F23-D06. The sequence continues at coordinate 83,150 of JAGCFD010000035.1, forward strand.
GTGGGTACCACCACATGAAATTGAACGGGAAGTGGGGAAATTCACCCCTTTCCTCATCGCCCATTCCTTTTGCCATGCACCTTGGTACAGGACAAATCTATGAAAACCAGCAGATTGTCAGTTTCGTGGATAATATTTTCAATGTCAGTATACTTCTATCTGACGTGATTTTATCCGAGGAAGGTGTGAATACTGTACGTCTAAACATGGACATACTCCAGTGGTTCCAAGATCCCTTTGTGTTCGATTTTGCACAAGATGGAACAGCCATCATGCAGAATCAGACGGCAATGGGCAAGCTGGTGGCCAATGGCGAGACAGTCTTCTCAGCCCATTCAAACCATTAGGCAGTTTCTTCTTTTGAATAGTTTTCTTGGAAGACAAAGAAAAAGGTAATGGCCACTATTAAAGCATAGCAGGCGAATATGTACCATGAATTTGTCCATCCTTGCATGATGACGGTCGGATGCGCATTCTGTCGGAGTGGATTAAATACAAAGTGATTCAACACAGCTTGTGCGCCAAATGTTCCGATGGTGGCTCCTATGCCATTGGTCATAAGCATGAATAATCCTTGCGCTGAAGCGCGAATGGATTGGTCTGTCTGCTGGTCCACGAACAAAGAACCGCTGATGTTGAAGAAGTCAAAAGCAACACCATAAACAATGCAGGAGAGGATAAACAACCAGACACCCGGTCCGGGATTGCCTAAGCCAAAGAAACCAAATCTGAATACCCAGGCAAACATGGCAATCAACATTACCTTCTTAATGCCAAATTTACGTAAGAAGAAAGGTATCAGCAGGATACACAAAGTCTCAGAAATTTGAGACAAGGAAATCAACATGTTGGCATGTTTCACGCCAAAGGTGTTCGCATACTCGGGAATGTGTCCGAAACTGTGCAAGAACGGGTTGGCAAAACCATTGGTGATTTGCAACGACACACCCAAGAACATGGAGAAGATGAAAAATATAGCCATCTTCTTCTGTTTGAACAGAGTGAATGCCCTGAGGCCGAACATGTCAACCACAGAGGTGACCTTGTTATCATTATTGCTGTTGCATTTGGGTAGGGTGAAGGAGTAAATGCCCAAAATAAGTCCGATGCTACCACTTAAAACGAACTGGTTTGCGGTGGGCTGGAATCCCAGAAGATCGACACACCACATGGCAACAATGAAACCGATGGTGCCAAACACACGAATGGGTGGGAAGTTCTTAACCCTGTCTAAACCGGCAAATTCCAATGCGTAGTACGCCACGGAATTGGATAAGGCCAATGTGGGCATATAAAATGCTACTCCAATGGTATATAATGCGAACAAGGGGCCAAACTGCACACCATCACCGGAACTTAATCCGTATAGACCTGCACAAATCATGGCGATACCAGATATCAAATGGCTGATGCCCAGCATCTTCTGCGCCTGAATCCATCGGTCTGCTATAATGCCGATGATGGCTGGCATGAAAATGGATACAATACCCTGAATCGAGTAAAAGATGCCGATTTGATGACCTAAACCATGCAAATGCAAATAGGTGCCCATACAAGTCAAGTAGGCTCCCCAGACGGCGAACTGGAGGAAGTTCATGATGATAAGTCTGACCTTTAGATTCATATAGTTGATGTTTTAATTTATTTTTTATGTGGGTGATATATTGTCTATGTTCGGTTTTTCAGTTATATCCAATCCCAAAGTTTATGTTTTAACTCAATTATCGCGGCAAAAATACAAAAAGTACAGATAGGACTATCCGTTTTTTCCAAGGATTTATGTTGAAATTATAATCGAAAGAAGCGAATCCGGAAAGCCTATTTCACTTTGAAATCAAAGAGTTTGGCGCCTTCCAGGAATCCTTCCAACCTATCGTTGATTTTGACAGGACCAACTCCCACGGGCGTTCCAGTGAAGATGATGTCGCCCATCTTAAGAGTCACAAAATGAGATACGTAGGAGATAAGTTGGTCAATGGAGAATAACATGTCGCGCGTGTGTCCCGTCTGGACCTGATTTCCATTGAGGAGAAGGTGGAAGTGGAGGTCCTGTACATCAGGCAATTCGCTTTTAGGCACGAATTTGCCTACGACTGCCGAACCATCAAAAGCCTTGGCAATTTCCCATGGCTCGCCATCGCGAATACAGGCCCGTTGCAAATCACGGGCCGTGAAATCCACACCGAGACCTATCTCATCATAGTAGAGGTGCGCAAATTTCTCTTGAATGTGGCGCCCTAACCGGTTGATCTTGACAATGACTTCCGTCTCATAGTGTACTTCCTGCGAAAAATCCGGGATGAAGAAAGGACGGTTGCAGCGTGTAATTGCAGACTCTGGCTTCATGAAGAAAACCGGATTTTCGGGTGTTGAATGCTGTAACTCAGCAATGTGCGCCGCATAGTTGCGACCAATACAGATAAATTTCATGATGGAATTAGAAGAAGTTGACCCCTAAAACAATCTCAGCATATCCCATATTGGATTTCAAGTATTCTCCTGTCATGCTGTTGATGGCATGGCCTTTGCCTCTGAAGAAGTTGGTGAGGGTGTGAGCGTAGTTGAGGTATAGGCTTGCCCTGGTGGTCTGGGTGATGGAATACTCTACGCCAATACCACCGTAAACGGCCTCCTTAAGCAAGGCACATTCATTGTATTTGTTCCTTTGCCGTTCCCAAAGCTCTGGTTCCTCGCCAGCCTGTCCGCTCATGAAGAAATAGCCGTCACGGTTGGTAGCACCAACAAGAAGACTGTTGTAAAATCCTGCGTTTCCGCAAAAACTGAAATTCTTATGGGGCGTGGTCTTTAACGTGATGCCAATGGGAAGAGTCATGTAGTGAGCTGTGTAAGTTCGGTTGGTCGTGGTGCCGTCTGTGATCATAAGGCCTGGGATCTCCACATTGTCAGCGAAGGTGAGTTTGCCTCCTAATCGTTCGTATAAAATACCGGTGGTGAAATAGAAGTTTTTGCGTTGTGTCAGGTTGACGTTGAGGTTTAAGCCTGTATGGAATTGCAACACAACACCATTGCGTTCGTAACCTTCTGTGTGAGGGTACAACCATGAAAACGTTGGGGCGAAACATATACCAATGTTTAGCTTGGAACCGTTACCGTCGTCTTTTTCCAAAAGATCAGTTGAAATCCCTATATTTTCGGGATTGTGGCCCCCTCTGGGCGGTTTTTGAGCTGTCGCGCATATCCCGAAGGATAAAACGAATAGCATGACTAACAACAGTTGCTTTTTCATAGTGGTGGTTTTAAAATAATTCTGGTTGGTCGGAGGAGAAGCGTGTTTTGCCGAGATGCTGGTATGCCAAGGCGGTCACTTCGCGCCCCCGTGGGGTACGCATGAGGTAACCCTCTTGGATGAGAAAAGGTTCATAGACCTCTTCGATGGTGCCCGCATCTTCACTGACCGCTGTGGCAATAGTGGTCAACCCGACCGGTCCTCCTTTGAATTTGTCAATGATAGTGCTAAGAATGCGATTGTCCATCTCATCCAAGCCATGACGGTCTACATTCAAAGCTTCCAAGGCTATCTGTGTGATAGGCAGTGTGATGGATCCATTCCCCTTGACCTGTGCGAAGTCGCGGACGCGACGAAGTAGCAAGTTCGCTATGCGGGGAGTACCCCGGCTCCTGGAGGCTATTTCGTAGGCCGACTCATCGTTGATGGGTATCTTGAGAATGGCTGCCGACCGTTTGATGATATTTCCTAAGGTGGCAGCATCGTAATACTGCAACCGCAAGTTGATTCCAAAACGCGAACGCAGAGGAGATGTCAAGAGTCCTGATCGCGTGGTGGCTCCAACCAACGTGAAAGGATTGATGGCTATTTGCACACTCCGGGCGCTCGGGCCACTGTCAATCATGATGTCTATCTTGTAATCCTCCATGGCAGAGTACAGATACTCTTCCACCACAGGCGACAATCGGTGAATTTCATCGATAAAGAGCACATCATTGGGCTCCAGGTTGGTCAGCAATCCTGCCAAATCGCCGGGTTTGTCAATGACAGGCCCGGAGGTGGTGCGCACATTCACCCCCATCTCATTGCCGATGATGTGCGACAAGGTGGTTTTACCCAAACCGGGAGGCCCGTGAAGTAAGACATGATCCAACGCCTCTCCACGCGCTTTGGCAGCATGTACAAAAACCATGATGTTGTCGATGACCTGCTGCTGCCCCTGGAAATCCTGAAACAACGCCGGACGTATGGCGCGTTCAAACTCTTTGTCGGAGGAGCTGAGTCGTTGGCTGCTCGGATCTAAATGCTCATTCATAACTGCTACTTTTGCTTCTCGTCAATTCTGTTCAATCCCTTGATCGCAGGCTCAAAATTGGTCTTTAATGTCAAGGCCTTCTTGTAGTCAGCCCGCGCTTTTTCATACTCTTCCATGTACTCGTAGGCTACCCCTCGGTTACAATATGAATATACAAAGTCTGGATTGGCTTGTATGGCCTGCGTGAATAGCTGTGCAGCCTCTTCATATTTGGTCTCGTCATCCAAATACAAGTATCCAAGATTGTTGAGCGATGGCACGTGGGTGGGGTCTAAGCCGATAGCCGTTTTGTATTCCTGAATGGCTTCCTCGCGCTTGCTCAGGTCTTGATACATCTTCCCAAGATTGTAATGGATTTCCACATTGTTGGGATCCACGTTGAGAGCATTGGTGTAATAGTCTATGGCCATGGGATTCATCTGCTGCTGGTAGAAATATCCCAGCTCCAGATAAGCTTTGATCTCTTTAGGGTCTTGGTCTATAACCATCTGCAACATTCTGAGATAGTTGGTGGTATCTTGCAACTCTTTGAGCATAAATGCTTTGATGAGATACGCCTTCGGGTTGTAACGCTGAAGATCCAAGGCTTCCTGAATGGTCTTGTCACACTGGTTGAACATTCGCTGGTGAAAGTACAACTCCGCCAACTTCAAACGAGCCTCATTGTTGTCAGATTTCTTTTGTATAGCCTTCAAAAGCATCTCTTCGGCCAAGTCCGTCTCGCGTTGCGCAAAGTAGAGGTCGGATAACTTGATGTAGTATTTGCTGCTGTCTGGAGCCAGTTGGATGGCCTTTTGCATATCCTCAATGCCCTTTTTGATGTCTTCGTGAAGATAATAGTAGTCGGCCCGCTGGTAATAAAGCTCTGCATCTTTCGGATGCTTGTCAATGCTAACACAAAGCTTGGCCAACTCTTCCGGAAGGTCAGCATACTGTTTCCCGGAGTGGCAGCCTGAGAGCAGTAGGAAGGACAGACATAGCAATATGAGAATGTTCTTCTTCATTTTAGTGCTGATTTTCTTTGATGGCTTCCCGGATTTTGGCTTCTAATTCGTCGCACAGCTCGGGGTTGTCCGCAAGAAGTTGCTTGACGCCTTCACGGCCTTGTGCCAACTTGGAATCGCCGTAGGAGAACCAAGAACCAGACTTCTTGATGACGTTGTACTCCACACCCAAGTCAATGATTTCTCCTGTTTTGGAGATGCCTTCGCCAAACATGATGTCGAACTCGGCATTGCGGAATGGAGGAGCCACTTTGTTCTTGACCACTTTCACCTTGACGTGGTTGCCAATGGACTGGTCTCCGTCTTTGATTTGGGTCTGGCGACGAATATCCAAACGCACGGAAGCGTAGAATTTCAAAGCGTTACCGCCAGTGGTTGTCTCTGGATTACCAAACATCACGCCGATTTTTTCGCGCAATTGGTTGATGAAAATGCAGCAGCACCCAGTCTTGTTAATGGTGGCTGTCAACTTGCGAAGAGCTTGGGACATCAATCGAGCTTGAAGACCCACCTTGGAGTCACCCATGTCACCCTCAATCTCACTCTTGGGAGTCAATGCGGCTACGGAGTCGATGACAATAATGTCGATGGCACCGGAACGGATCAGGTTGTCCGCAATCTCCAAAGCTTGCTCGCCATTGTCAGGTTGTGAGATGAGAAGGTCGTTGGTGTTCACCCCTAATTTCTCTGCGTAAAAACGGTCAAAGGCATGTTCAGCATCGATGAAGGCGGCAATGCCTCCCAGTTTCTGGGCTTGGGCAATGGCTGATATGGCCAATGTCGTCTTACCGGATGATTCCGGTCCATATATCTCAATCACGCGCCCGCGCGGGAAACCACCCACGCCTAACGCAATGTCCAATCCGATGGAACCCGTTGAAATGACATCCATCGCCTCTATCTCCGTCTCCCCCATTCTCATGATGGCACCTTTCCCATAGGTCTTCTCCAACTTCTCTAATGTACTGTTGAGTACTTTCAGTTTTTCTGCATTGATGTTGCTTTTCGTATCTTCTTTTGCCATAGGTTTTGTTTTTATAGGATTAATAAGACCGCAAAGATACGCTTTTTTTAATTATGTTTCGATGCGATATTTAACCCTTAATTGTAAAAGTTGTATACTTTAATTAACTGTAAATAAGAATGATAGACACTTTCTTAACAGTTGGTTGTAAAAATGATTTCGTCACTTTTCCTTTTTACCTGCTTTTTTTGCGACGACGTGCCAGTCATGAGCCTGCCGTGCTTAAGGTTCTGCCTCGAAAAGTCCGAATATGGCCGAACCGCTGCCCGACATGGAGGCGTAGACGGCCCCACGATCATAATAGTCTTGCTTGATGACAGCAAGTTCCGGGTGTGCCTTGAAGACAGTTGCCTCAAAATCATTGCGTAAGCTCTCTTTCCAGGTTCGGACAGGCTGATGGAGTATTTCGGGAATGGAATGCTGCGGCACCATCGGCACCACTCCGCGATATGCTTCTGCCGTGGAGACGGAAATGTCAGGCTTGACGATCTCAAGACGGTAGTTGGAGAGCTCTATAGGGATGCTCTCCAAGATCTCTCCCCGACCAGTGGCGTATGCTGGGGCGTTGAGAAGGAAAAAAGGAACATCGCTGCCAAGTTGTAAGGCATATTGGTGCAGTTGCTCTGGTGTTACCGGCAAAGCAAAATGTTGACAAAGAGCCTTGAGCGTGCAGGCTGCGTCTGAAGAACCACCGCCCAAACCCGCGCCGATGGGGATGTGTTTCTCAAGAGTGATTCTGACACCGCTAATGCCAAAGTCTCGTTGCAACAAGCGGAATGCTTTTGTGCATAGGTTCTCCTGGTCCGGCCCCGTGTCCCAAGAGCTGCGGCATTCAAACTCATACTCGGAATCAATGGTCTCAAAGCTCAACTTGTCTGTGAAGAAATCAGTGGGGTAGAACACGGTTTCCAAGTCGTGATACCCGTCCGGCCGTTTGCGAACGACATGTAATCCAAGATTGATTTTGCAATTGGCAATATAGGTTTTCCGCATAAAAGTCAATGTTATAGCTTTAGTGTGTCAAAATTCTTTCCAAACACGCTGGATGTCTTGGTGATAGTTACAAAGGCTGAACTGTCGATCTCTTTGATGATACGGGTTACACGAACCTTGTCACTTCGATGGGCGATGATGAGCAACACATCGTTCTCTTGACGGTCGTATGAACCATATCCCTTGAGAAAAGAGGCTCCTCGGTGAAGCTCTTCGTTGATGCGGTGCGCAATCTCCTCATTCTTTTTTGAAAAAACCATGAACTGATAGGTCTGGTGGAAGCCGTCAATGACCGTGTCCGCCACCAACATGCTCACAAAGAGCACCACAAAGCTGTAAACCAGCTTCTGAATATCCATCAAGATGAAAAATGAGGAGCCTACAATGATGAGATTGCACATCATGTTCACTTTCCCGTATGAGATGTTCCGGTATTTTCCTATCATGAGGGCGATAATGTCCAAACCTCCAGTGTTGCCGCCCCAATTGATGGATATGCCAGCACCTAAAGCACCCAGCGAAGCACCGATGATGACACTCATAAACATGTCATCCACGATGGGATGGGTGAAGAGTCTCTGGCCAATATAGAAGAAAACAGAGAGGATAATTGTGCAAATCAATGAGTTGATGCAGAATTTCGGGCCAAGCACCTTCCAAGCTATGGCAATTAAAATAGCGTTGAGTGTGAAGGTGGTCAAACCAATCGGTATTTTGGTAGCGAAATAGAGGATGGAGGCGATGCCGGCTACACCGCCGCCCGTAACCTCAAAAGGCGTCATAAATGCGGACCATCCGAGGACAAAAATCGCTAAACCGATGGTGATGAAAAAGTAATTCTTAGCCTCTTTTAAGATGTCTTTGATCGTAATCTTCATTGGATGGTGTTTTATATTACTGAATATCAATCAACTAAAAAATGTCTTGATAAAAATGATGCTGCAAAAGTAAAATTTTTTTTTGGGTGATGAACATATTGAAAAAAAATGTATTTTTGCCGCCGTTAACACAAGAGGTTAATAACCCGCTTCCTTAGCTCAGTTGGTTAGAGCATCTGACTGTTAATCAGAGGGTCCAAGGTTCAAGTCCTTGAGGGAGCGCAAAACGAAAGCACCGAATCTCAACAGGTTCGGTGCTTTTTTTGTCGCCATAATTTAGGATTTTTGCGCTTTCCTCTATTTGTGCTCCTGCTCGAACACCCACTCCGCATTGTTGCGTAAGCACTTGTCAAGTCCGATTTTCTGCTCCTTGGCCTGTTTCTTGACCTCCTCATACCATTCCGGTGATTCCTTGATGCGGGTGATAATGCCCTGAATGATCTCCTCCCTGTCGATTTCGTTGAAGTCCGGACCGTCTTTTAATGCCTGCTCAACTGTTTTGAGGAAGCCAAAGAAATATGAATATGCATGCATGTCTGTGAAAATCATGAGAATCACATCGGCTCCAGTGATAATCTCATAACGGTCAAGAAGCGATATCTTGCCAATTCTTTCAGGCTTGGAGGAGTAGGCGGTCTCGTTGTACTTCCAATAGTCCACCTCCCCGAAAGCCTTCGTGAAATCAGTGTTCTCCAATTGCGTGTAATAACTGTCTCCCACAACCAACAGGTTGGGTTTTCGCTCTTTGTTTTCACCTCGCAAAGCGAAGATCGGCATTGGAATCCGCTCATGCCGTAACGGAAAGAGTAGATTTAATTGAGACTCCAACTCCTTGTCGCTGTTTCGATATCGAGTGGTGATGTTGCTGTCAGAACAAACCACATGCGGCATGGAATATCCTTTTACAGATGCAATCTTCTGCAAAATGGTGTCCGCCACGAATGGAATGGTGGAATGGGCCCAATGTGTGCCGTATTTGGTGTAAACAGGATAAGGAGCTGTCTTCTTTAGTTTTTTGAATATAGGGATGAAATTGATGTGCTCGACACCTGCTTGCTCATATAGTTTCGCATATTCTTCCTGAATGGAGAATGGATAATGCTCTTTTTGGATGTCCTCAGGTAAGTATTCCGGATAAATCAACGGTTTTGATGGCGCCAAAATCACGATAATGTCAGTGCCGAATTGTTTGAGAGAATCTATGATACGACAAGTCTCCTCAACATTCTGCTTCATCGCTATCCGGGCACTATCCTCAGTGCCATAATTGTCACGAAGAGTCTTGCCTATGTAAACGTCTGTGTATTGTCTCAAGTACAGCTCTTGTTGTTTCCCTATTACGATGTTGTTATTCGTACTTTGCTGGAAAAGACTGTGAATGAATTGGTTGTATGTTCTAATATAGGAGTTCCTGAACCCGAAATTTTGCTGAAGATATTGCTGAACATACTCTTGATAACTTTGGTCACGATAGCTGTTTAAAGTGAGTTTTACAGGTTTTATGGGCGCGGTGTATCCATCCAGCTCCCGCGATTTGAAAACATGACCCACGTGCTGGACCAAGGGGAGGCACAAGGCGCTCATCAGAATCACAAAAAGGATAGTATGTAAACAGGGCTTTTTCATCAGAACCGGAAATAGATAAATGGGTTAAAGTCCGAGACCGCGAGTGCACCAACAGACAGGAAAAACACAATGAGCGATGTTGCAAAAAGAATGATGGAAGAAACCTTGGAGGTGGCGTCGTTGAAAAACAATCCCATCCATTTGTCGCCGAACTTCAGGGCAGGCAAGAAGGAGAAAAGGATGGCCAATGCGAAAAACAGTTGGCCTTGATTCGAAACGGTGGCGCTATCGCCAGGGCGGAATGCGAACAACGCCTGATAATAGTCAAGGGCCCCGCTGACCGTGTCAGCGCGAAAGATTACCCATCCCAACACAACCACTAGGAAAGTGAGTAGGATGGATGGATACCGACCGACTTTTTTCAGTACATCCAGCATAAAGAGCCGATCCAATATTAGGAACGTGCCATGAAAAACACCCCATAACACGAAGTTCCAGGATGCACCATGCCATAAACCAGAAATCAGGAATACGAGCCATAAGTTGAAAAAGGTGCGACCTTTGGATATCCGATTTCCACCCAGCGGGATGTAGAGATACTCTTTCATGAACCCACCCAAAGTGATGTGCCAACGCCGCCAGAACTCGCTGATACTTTGGCTGATATATGGAACGTTGAAGTTCTCGCTGAAACGAAAGCCTAACATTCTGCCAATGCCGATGGCCATGTCTGAATAACCAGAAAAGTCAAAATAGATCTGGAAAGTGTATGCGAGGATTCCAATCCAGGCTGTGCCCGATGACATGGTCTGGAAATTCATGGCGAACACCTCATCGGCCAAAATGCCCAGTGTGTTGGCTATCAGAACTTTCTTCCCTAATCCAGTGGTGAAACGTCGAAACCCTTCCACTCTGCCAGCTATGGGAATCTCTCTTTCTACAAGTTGCTCTGCAATGGTGTTGTATCGGATGATAGGACCGGCAATCAGTTGCGGGAAGAGGGAGATGTAGAGCATGTAATCATACCAACGCTGCAAAGGCTCTGATACCTTGCGATAAACATCTACAGTATAGCTGATAGATTGAAATGTGAAGAAGGAAATGCCGATAGGGAGAGCTATCCGGGCGAATTGTAGTGTGGGGTGGTGCGTTATGTCTAGCAGTGCATTCAAGTTGTCCATGAAGAAGTTCATGTACTTGAAATATCCTAGCAGACCTATATTCAGAATTAACGATAAAGTAAGCCAAATTTTCCTCGGTTTTGCCTCAATGGTGTCGTGCATTTTCCTTGTGATTAGAAAATTGCAAACCATTGAAATAATAAAGATGAGAAAAAAGTCGGGTGCGCCCCATGCATAAAATGCCAAGGATGCAATTAGCAGCACGAAGTTCTTAGCCCCTTTAGGTACTATATAATATATCAATAGCACGACAGGGAGGAAGTAAAAAAGGAATTCTATGCTACTAAAAACCATTGCCGAGAAATCAATTCTTCAATTCAGTTGGGATCTTAATATCCCTTTTCATATTTGGTGCAAAAATACAAAAAATATTTGCGTAGAAAGAATAGTGAAAACTCTTCCTCAATATGCTAATGGCGCATTCGCCTATACAGACCAAATATTTTACTATCTTTGCCCATTCAAAAATCTTGAATATAATGCCTCTAAAAAGAACTCCATTGTCCGAAAGGCCCTTGCCTAATTACTCCCATAAGGAAGAAATGATGAATATGTATAGTCATCTTTTCGGTGTGTTATGTGCACTGGTGATGTTGGGAATAGCCATTGTCGCCGCCCGCCAAAACCCGCAACCATACGCGATGGCAAGTGGCGTGGTGTATGTGTTGTCTGTCTTGGCGATGTTTGTCGCTTCAAGTAGTTATCACGGTCTTCCCAAAGGATTGCCCAAACAGATAATGCGTGTCGTGGACCATTGTATTATCTTCATAACCATTGCGGGCACATATACTCCCATAACATTGTTGGGAATCAGGCAAGTTAACCCGACAATGGCGTGGTCTATTTTAGCTGTCGAATGGGGACTGGCTGTCATCGGGGTCATACTGAATGCCATAGACCTAAATAGGTATTCTAAAATTTCTATGGCTTGCTATTTAGGAATGGGTTGGTGTGTTATCATCAGTCTTAAACCGGCGATACAAGCGATGACACTCCCCGGATTCATGTGGATCTTGGGCGGCGGTATCGCCTACACAATCGGAGCGATACTGTATAATGTTGGCAAGAAAAAACCCTTCAGACATGCTGTATTTCACATCTTTGTCCTGCTGGGTGTGTTGATACAGTTTGTCGGAGTGTGGAAATATCTTCTATAGAGAAGGTTATTCTTCGGTTGGCAGCGCCTTGAAGCCCTGCCCCATGATTTCGGCACTGTCAATCAGATTGACGAAGGCGGTGGGGTCAATGCGGTGGAGGTTGTCTTTCAATTTCACCAAGTCTGCACGGTCGAGCGAAACATAGATCATGTTGCGCTCTGCTCCAGCATAGAGCCCTTTCCCTACAAACAGAGTGCCGCCCCGTTTCATCTCATGGATGACAAACTCACGCATTTCCTCCACATTGTTGGTGACAATGAAGGCTGTTTTGTAGGACTTGAATCCCTCCACAATAAGGTCTATTATCTTTCCCTCGATATAAATCAAGAGGATAGAGTAGATGGGCAACCGAAACTGTTTGAAGGCGATGAGTGTAGTGAGCGTGATGATAGAATCCACCACCATGACCAATGTTCCTAAAGAGATCTTGGTGTACTTGTGGATAATCATTGAAATAATGTCGCTGCCTCCTGAGGTTGCGCCAGATTTGAAGATCAGACCGATGGCGATACCGTAGATGAGACCTGCCACTACCGTATTTAGAAAATAGTCGGGCATAAAGAACATTTCACTGTGGGGGATTTGCACCATGTTGGGCAAATGCTCGGAGGCAGAAACAATACCTTCGTGAATGACAGGATTGTATCCCCAAAAAGTCTCTATTATCCAAGTGAAAGCGAAAATCATGATGGTGGAAAGCACGGTCTTGAATCCGAATTTAGGCCCTAAAATCCAAGTGCCGATAAGTAGCAAAGGGATGTCCATACAGATGGCGTAATAACTGATTTTCCAAGGCCAAACAGTGTTCAGGACGTTAGACAGACCATAGGTTCCACCAGGAGCCAAGAGATATGGGTTGACAAACATGACGTCACCAACTGCAAAAAGGAAACTTCCTGCAACAAGCATTAAGTATGCGATGATCAAGTCTTTTGCTTTGTTTTTTCGCTCCATTGTATTTTCGTTTTTGAGACTGCGAAAATACATATTTTACCTACATGAAAAGCCTGTTGTTTCTTTTGCTTATTTGTTTTGGGAAAAAAGAGAAGGGATGCTGGCAGATTATAAGGAGGAATCTGAAATGTCATCCATATATAGTCCGAAACCGTTCAAGATGGGGCATGCTTTTGAAGCAGTGATACGTATGCGAATTTTGCTGGTTGTGCAGGTTGGAATTCGAAGAATACGCTTGTATCCAATGGTGCTACCTTTACCGACAGTGTGCCATTTTCCTGATTCATCTTGTGTGTCAACCTCGAATGCGCTTATGCGTTGCCCTAAGGGAATGAATTCCTGTATCATCACGCGATTAAAGGTTCTGGACTCAGGAAGGGAAACGACAATCTCGGCGGTTTGGTGCTTGTCGTCAGGTGCCCAGTAGCTATAATAGTCACTGTCGAGTATGTTGATGGCTGAGAACCTTGATCCCCATCCACGCGTGTTGTCCGCCTTGGCCGTGGCGTCTTTAGCCAAGTTGTTAGTGAAGATATGGTCTAAAGCAGCCCGGAACTCCATGAGGCGCAGAGAGTCTTTTTTGGCTATTTGTCCCCGCGTGTCCGGCGGCACATTCAGCAGCAACAAAGAATTGCGTCCGACACTGGTATAATAGATGTCCAACAGTTGTTTTACACTCTTCGGTTCCTCATTGTCGCGGTAAAACCATCCGTCATGCAGGGAGATGTCCGTTTCAGCGGGAACCCAGCTGCGCCCGTGAATCTCACCGGGGTTTAGTGTGTCCTCCGAGGGGGAATTGGAGGGTGAAAAACCGTCAATAGTCATCGTGGACCAGCAGGTTTCTCCTGCATGACCTTGTTCGTTGCCAACCCATCGACATCCAGGGCCGATATTGCTGAACATGATGGCGTTGGGCTGTAATTCAGTAACCTTTTGGAAAAATGATTGCCAGTCATATACCTGTTTTTTGCCGTTGGGACCTTCTCCGCATGCTCCGTCAAACCATTGCTCGAAAATTGGTCCGTAGTCGGAGAGTGCGCTCTCGAGGGTTTGCAAGAATACTTGGTTGTACTCGGCGGTGCCGTAATGTGGGTCGTGCCGATCCCATGGCGAAATGTAAATGCCGAAAGCCAATCCACCCTCTGCGCACGCATCTGATAACTCGCGTAGCATATCACCCTTGCCATCTTGCCAAGAACATTCCCTGACGGTATGACTGCTGACAGGATTTGGCCATAAACAAAAACCGTCGTGATGTTTGGCCGTGATGATGATACCCTTAAAGCCGGTCTTTTGGGCGGTCTCAACCCATTGCCTACAGTTCAGGTCTGTGGGGTTGAAGATGTCTTCAGGCTCCTCCCCAGTGCCCCATTCCAAGCCAGTGAATGTGTTTGGCCCAAAATGTACAAACATGTTCATCTCCATCTGCTGCCAGGCAATCTGCTGTTTTGTCGGGACAGGCCCATAAGGTTCGGGTGTGTTAAACCTGCAACCAGCAAATAATAGAAGTAATAAGAATGTGAATCCGCAATATCTCATATTGATTCTTGTGCTGAAACTTCAAGCGGCAAATGTAAAGAATATTTCGATATCTCTGTACGAAAAAGAAGAGTGTAGATGAGTGTGTTGTAAATGAAAAGATGACGCACACAAGTGCGTCATCTTTCGTTTAATCAGTTGCCCCGATAGGATTCGAACCCATACAAACAGAACCAGAATCTGCGGTGCTACCATTACACAACAGGGCAAGCGTGAAAAGGTGCGCAAAAATACAATTTTTTTCGTATCCTGCGCACCTTGCGTTATTTTTTTTGATTTTTTTCTGTTATGAGACGAAGACCACTTCGTACCAGAGGTATCCACTTACGATAACTTCCTTGTAGTAAACATTATCCACTTTGTAGTAGAGGTTGCCGTCCAGGACAATTTCCTCGTAAGTGCTGGGGAGTTCTGCCACGCGGGCTCCGATAGGAGGTGCTACAACTTCGTAATCAACCTTGTTGGAGTGACGTCTGTAGAAGGTTCCGTCGTCGTAATAGTAGCTTACATTGTTATAGACTATGATGATGGGTCTCCAGGTGTTGAATATGCTGTAGGCGATCACGGCTCCGAGCGGCGGGCGGCAGATGATGTAGCGGCCATTGATGTAGCGGCAGAAGACGCTGTTGTAGAAGTAGTAGGGCACACCATGATAGTAAACCGGACGGATGCGCGGAGGAATGTACATGTAGTGTCCGAAGTTGTGGTAGTTAGGGTGCATGTAGGGATGATATTTAGGCGCATTCGGGTTGTTGTGATTCGGAGCGGGTGCCGGTTGCGGCTGCGGATGACCTTGCTCGTTGTAACCTCTGGGATTGCTGGTGTGAGCGGTGGAGTTGGACTCCCTGGCTGATGTCGCGTTGGCGGCCGGAGTGCCCGTAGTGGTACGGGAAGTCGAGGTAGTTGTGGAAGTCGTCACTTGTCTCGCAGAAGCATTGGTGGCAGGCTTTGCTGTGGAAGTGGAGGTGGCAGGTCTTGCCGTGGTGGAAGAAGCAGGTCTAGCTGTGCTGGAAGAAGCAGGTCTTGCCGTGCTGGTAGTAGTTCTGGAAGAGGAGTTGGCCGGAACCGTGGTAGGCCTTGTA
Organism: Bacteroidales bacterium; assembly: GCA_017650305.1. Taxonomy (GTDB): domain Bacteria; phylum Bacteroidota; class Bacteroidia; order Bacteroidales; family WCHB1-69; genus F23-D06. Next base: position 98,811 of record JAGCFD010000035.1, read on the forward strand.
TTGGTAGTGTTGGTGATAGTCTGAGCTCTTTGATAACTGCTGTTGGCCTTGTTCAGCTGTACATCGCCTTTCTTTACCTGACGAGCAGCTTGGCTCGACGCGCTGGATGTGGTTTGTGTCCGACTACTTGAAGTAGTTTGCCGTGCAGCGGGATTCTGACCCATAACCTCTGTTGTGGCCAAACCTACCATGCAGAGTACGCACAACATTGCAATTAACTTTTTCATAGCGATATTATTTTTGATTGTGAAACAATACGAAACGTAAGACCGCCTATGTACCCCTGAAGTTTAACGGGCGATGATTAATTTTTGTGTTTCGGAGAATTGTTTTCCTTGAATGCGCACGAGATACACTCCGTTCTTAAGGCCGCCAACATTGATAAGCGTGTCACCATTTTTGTCGATTGCTTGAGTCAGAACTACTCTGCCAGACAGGTCTGAGATGACGATGTCACCATCTCCCACAAGACTGGCGGTTTGGATGGTGGCAGTTTGGCTGGCGGGATTCGGACGAATGACCATTTTGTTGCTGGAAGAAAGGTCTTGGATCTCTTCAGGAGAGGTGGTGTTCCAATGGAAAGTGAAACCATTGGCGTGAAGATAATTGTCTGAGATGAAGGAGATCCTGATTCTGCCAGTATAGAATGTGGCAGGATTGGGGATGGTGTGTCCGGAATAGTCGGCCAAGAGAGCATTGCCATTGCTGATGTCATAGAAAAGCAAATGGTCTTCAGGACTAAGATCAAACTCGTCAAAATAGATATAGAGGGCTTGGGCCCCGGAGACGCGGATGCTCCAGTAGCAGTTGGCATTGTCTTGGTACATGGCAGAACCGCTGCCGTCTGTTATGGTGCCTGTAGGATCATGGAAGATGCCTGTGACGCAGTTGGAAACGTTGCGGTGGATGTTGAAGCTCAAGTGCCATCCAGCATAGGTGATAGAGTCGTCGGTGTTGAAGGTGACATAGAGGCTGTCGGTGTTGAAACTATAGTAAGGGGTGTTGGTGATGGACCCGGAAAGAGTCAGCAATAGATGTCCCTGGTCTGGGTGACCATTCCAGAATTTCAGAAAATCGTGGTCTTCCTGCGTAGCAAAACGGTCGATGGTGACGGATATATTATCGGCTTCATCAGAGGTGATGATATAGGTGCAGGATTGGTTGTTCTGGTAGTTCTGGTCTCGGCTGCCGTCTTCCAGTGTTCCTGTTCTGCTGGTGATAATCTTTTCAGAACAATAAAATGGGAAGTCGGAGTTGCCCGGGTAAATGTTGCGGACACAGCATTGACCTCCGCTGAAGCCGCCTACCGCGTTAGAGTACGAGTCGGAGTTGTTGAGGGCGTAGAAGCCATCGGAGGAACCGCCCCATCCGAAGTTGAAATGGAAATGGTTGTCGCTGTTATATCCATCACATACAAAAGCGTGGCCGCCATCTTCCGAATAGCCCGAGTAGTATATCGGTCGGTTTTGATTCAAGTCGCTTTTCAGATAGTTACGCCATTGGGAGTTGTTGGTGCCCCATTTGGAGGAGTATTGCATGTTGGTGGAATATCTAAAATAGGTGCTGAGAGCGTAAGGAACATCCTCTGAGTTGGCACCGGAGCCGTCAGGGGCGTAACTCATGTTAACGGAGGTAGCGCAGTCGAAAATCAGCTTGGCCACCTCATTGTTGTATCCTGAGAGAGCGTCTTCCATTGCTTCGTAGTTGAAAAATTCGTTGCCGAAATTCACTGTGAAGTTTCCATAATAGGAATGGTTGGTGTGTTGGCTAGCCCCTTGTTCGGGGTATCGGTAGTAGTAAATGATCTGTGCCATGGCAACAGCAACGCAGCCATTAGGAGTGCGCCCATCATAGCCGGCCGGGGAATCCTCGTCTTGCGGTGAATATTGGTTGTAGTATTTGGTTTGATTCCATGAGGATATCAATAATGGAGACACAATGGTTTCAAGAACCCCTTTGGACTGGTGGTTTTTCAACTCCTGCCAAGCTTCCTGGACATCTTCTGCCGTGGGAAGTTCCAAACGGCGTATGGCAGCAATCTCCTTTTTATACTGCTCTAAAAACATCTTGGCTCCGGGAGCGGCAGTTTCCATGTTGAATTCGCCTTCAAATGCGTATGCCAACACGGGAATGGAGGCATCGTCTGCAGCCATGATGATGAAGCCATGGTTGAAGTTCAAGACGGCCATGTAGGTTGCATCATTGTCTTCAATGAAAAAATAGGATTTTGGCTCTTGCAGTTCGGCCTCTTTGTCTATGGCAAGCATTTTTTGTCGAAACGCTTCTTTCCCCAGCTCCACCAGTTTGGTTTTGTCAATGGGGGAAGAAAATGAAAAGAGGGAACACATGACGAAACATGTCGTCAGAATTATGGAATGTAGTGTTTTTCTGGCCATTAGAAAGGTACATTAATTAAAGGCGGCAAAAATACAAAAATATGTTTATAAATTGATATTTTTTAAATTTTCTTTATGGTGCAATAGAGATGCTTCCGGGGAGCTGTTTTGGGAAAGGTTGTAGTTGTTAAGAGAGGAAGGGGATGTAGGTGAGGGAGAGTTCCACCAAAATGGCTACGAGCACGGCGACAATTGCGACGCGCAAAAGACCTTTGTTGCGCCAAGCCAGCAGCAAAGCTACCATGGTTGCTAGGACCGCTGAAAGAGAAATGTGAGGTTCTGTACCCGTTGCTGAAGTGGAATAGAAAACGTATGGGAAGGTCATCGCAGCCAAAACGCAATACGGAATGTAGAAAAGGAAGTCCTGAATCCATTCGTTTTGGAGTTTCTTCCGGACGAACCCGATGGGGATAACGCGAATCAGATAGGTGGTAAGGAACATCAAGAACATGCAGATGATAGGGTATTTCATGAGACCCTCCTTTCTGCCAAACGCATTTTCCGATGACGTTTTACCTCTTTGATGGACGCACAAATAGCCGCACCCAAGATGGCGGAGATGATGATGGCCCATCCGCCACCACCCTTGGTGGTAAGCACGTTGACACCTGGCACATATTTGAAAAAGCAGGAGAGCAGGATGGAAACAGCCACGGCAAGAGTTACCTTACGACTTTTGCGGGCCGGTGGGATGATGATAGCGATGAACATGCAGTAGAGAGCAATACCCATGCATCCTTGCATCATTGGTGAGAGCAGACTGGATGTTACAGAACCCAACAGAGTGCCGATTGTCCATCCTAAAATAGGTGTTGTCATCAAACCTCCAAAGAATGGGAAGGAAACATCGTCTGGCTCCAATGCAGCGATGGCAAAGACCTCATCAGTAATGCAATATGCCATGATGGCGCGCTTGTAGAACGGCATCTCGGGCGCTACCTTCTGAGATAAAGAGAGTGACATCAGAAAATAGCGCAGGTTGATGACGAAAGTTGTGATGATCAACTCTATATAAGGAGCCCCACCTTCGATGAGACGAATGCCGGCGAACTGGCCTGCGGAGGCCATGTTGGAGAATGAGATAATCGTGGCTTCAAGAGGGGAGAAACCCATTTTGACGGCTATCAATCCAAATGTGAATGACACAGGAATGTAGCCAAGACAAATGGGGAACCCCTTTTTTAAACCTCTAACAAACTCATTCATAATTAGTTGTTGTATCGTAGTAGCAGGTTGCAAAAATAGAAAAAAAATGCTTGCGAAAGCACCTTGTTAAAACTCTTACTGGGGATTTGTGGTAGTTGCTGCGATGGCGCTCTTCAATCCATCAATGGCAGCACTCATGATACCACCGGCATAGCCAGCGCCTTCGCCGATAGGATAGATGCCTTTCGTTTGGCACATTCTGTCTGTCCCGCGCAGAATGCGGACAGGCGAAGAGGAGCGGCTTTCAATGCCGGTAAGGACAGCGTCAGGGTGGGCAAAACCGTGCATTTTCTTGTCGAAGAGAGGAAGGGCATCTCGCAGAGAATCAACGATATAATCTGGCAAGCAGCGTTTTAGGTCGCAGAAGACAATGCCATGCGGATAGGAGGGCTTGATGCTTCTAATATTCTTGGCGATGGTTTTCTGTAGGAACTCCTTCATCAGATTGCCGGGTGCGCGGTAGTCGTTGCCAATTTGGAAGGCTTTTCTTTCGTAGTGCTCCTGATAGGAAAGTCCATCAAGAGGGCTGTGGTGAAAGAAGTCTTCTGGGCGCACGGTGACCAGCAAGGCGCTGTTGGCATTGGCCTTGTCTCGGCTGCGTTCGCTCATGCCATTGGTGACAATGGTCTCTGGGTCGTTGGTGGAGGCCATTACGGTGCCTCCAGGGCACATGCAGAAAGTGTAGACGCTGCGTTCGGGCAGATGTACAACCCCTTTGTATGAGGCTGGAGGCAAATATCGGGCGGCTGGGCCATACTGCATCTTGTCAATGAGCGATTGGGGATGCTCTATTCTGACACCCATGGAGAATCCTTTGGCTTCCATTTCCAAGCCCTGCTTATGCAAGGAGCGTATGGTGTCGCGTGCGGAATGACCGATGCCCAAAAAGAGATGTTGCGTTTGGAAATCGATGTCCGGTTTCCCGAAGATGTGAAGAATACCATTGTCTTCTTGACGAAAACAGGTAAAGCAGGTGTTGAAATGAAACTCCCCGCCTAAGGATTCTATTTCCAATCGGATGTTTCTGACGACTTGTTCCAGATAATCTGTTCCGACGTGAGGATTCTGCAGATAGGTTACGTCTTCGTCGGCGCCGTGCAGATAGAACTCCCTCAGAACAAATGCATTATATTCACTATGAACATTGGTGTTCAGTTTTCCATCGGAGAAGGTGCCTGCTCCACCTTCTCCAAATTGGACGTTGGATTCTGGATCCAAGGTTTTGTCGGCCATGAATTTGGCAACAGAGGCTTTCCGTTCCTCGATTTTTTGTCCGCGTTCCAGGATGATGGGTCGGGCGTGGGATCGGGCAAGGTAAAGAGCTGCGAACATGCCGGCGGGTCCGAAGCCGACCACAACAGGCCGGTCGGGATGTGGCCATTCCGGATAGCGCAATGGAGTGGCCTCTGGCATGGCGGAGACATTGTCTTCACGCAGCAGTTCCTCCCGCGTGTCGGGGACTTCCAGGCTAACTTGATAGTCGAAGAAGACGTTTGGTTTTTTGCGAGCATCAACTGCCTGCCGGAGAATTTTAAAGTCGGAAATATCCGAGGGGTCCAAACGCAGCATTTGGCATACTTTGGCCATCAGGTCAATTCTGACATTGACAGGAGTCCGGACATTAGCGACTTTGATGCGCATTTGTCACGCGTTTTTTAATAGATGAACGGGAAGACGCGTTTCAAATGTTTGGCTTCCATCTCTTCGGCGAACTCTGCTTTGTAGCGTTTGTAGATGTTGTGGGCTCTGGGCACCAGGTTGGCGAAGGTCCACCAGAAGAAGACCAGGCCAGACAATGACCAAGTCAGGATGGCAAAGCCGAGCCACTCCAAGAGTTCACCCAAGTAGTTGGCGCTGGTCACATATTCGAACAGGAACCCGCTGGGCAGATAGTGCTTGGTGTCGTTCTCATCTTTCCGTAAATGGCGTATGATGTAGTCGGAGCGGAGGTTGACAAAGAATCCGAAGAAGAAGATGCAGACTCCGATGATGAAATGAGGCGACCTCAGCCATTCTATGTCGGAATAGCACAGGCCGAAAACCTGGTAGTTGGCGTTGTAGGATTCGAAGAAGATCCAATAGCCTTGCATCATGGCATTCAAGATATTGAAGGCAATGCCCATGAACATAACAGCGAGGGACATCTGGCTGTTACCTTTCATGATCCAGGGGAAGATAATGGAGCGTTGGAAGTAATGTATCTCGAAAATGAGCAAGAAAACCATCGGGACAATGTCGAAGCGGTGGGGCGATGCGAGCCAGATGATGATCATAGCCAAGAAAATGGGAAATTCCATAAGGAACCACGCCAACTTGTTGTTGATGGTTTTTCCCCATTTGTTATTCACAAACATCCCGTATCCGGCATTGACAAAATAGAGGGATACGAAGACCACGATGCCCATAGCGATCATTACCCAAAGGTAAATGTTAAAGGCTGATGTTAAAAATTCGGGAGACATAACTTATGATTTTTATTATTGAATTTCAATTTCAAAAGGCAATCTGGCTTGTACACCTTCTGCGCGAAGAATAGTCTCGAGACCTTGGTAGGTGAAGTAGAGGTGGCCAAGACGTGAAGCCATACGACTTTCCGTGTCGTTCATGTTGTTAAATAACGTTTCAAAGAATGATTGTTGTTTTGGGTAATATTCAATGGAATATTTGGTGAGATTGGCCAACTCGGCAGCTTTGTTGATGGCATCGTCGAAGGAGCCGAGTTCGTCAACAAGGCCGATCTTGATGGCATCCGCGCCAGCCCACACGCGGCCTTGTCCGATGCTATCCACCTGTTCCACTGTCATCTTTCGTCCGTTTGCTACGCGTTGCATGAAGATTCCGTAGGTGCTCTCAATGGATTGTTGGATGACATCCAGTTCAGCTTGGTTGAGAGTGCGCATTCCAGTGCCTATGTCGGAATGATCGTGGGTTTTGGCCACATCGATGGTGATGCCGAGATTGGATTTCAGGGCATTTTGGAAAGAAGGAATCATGCCAAACACGCCAATGGAACCCGTGATGGTGTTGGGTTGTGCGATGATGTAGTCGGAGTTGCAGGAGATGTAATAACCGCCGGAGGCTGCGTAGTCGCCCATGGAAGTGACGATGACCTTGCCGGCTTTCTTGGCCGCTTCGATTTCGCGCCAGATGTTTTCGGAAGCCAGTGCGCTTCCACCAGGGGAGTTTACTCTCAAAACAATGGCTTTCACCTTGTTGGACTTGTAAGCTTTGCGGAAAGTTTTAATGAAATTGTCGGAGTAGATGTCCTTGGAGTTGTCGCCTTTGCCATCATAGATACTGCCTACGGCATAGACCACGGCGATGCGGTCGTTGAGTTCTTTGGGTGATGAGATAGAGGATTTGTATTTGGAAACAGTGATGAAGTGAATGTCTTCATTCTCGCTGATGTTTAGTTTCTTGCGGAGGGAGGCCTCAGCTTCGGAAGCATACGCGAGGCGGTCAACCAATCTTGAGGACAAGGCTGTCGGAGCCAGATATCCTGCCATTTCATTAACGATCCTGTTGAGGGTGTCCAATGGAATTTTCCGAGCAGCAGAGATGTCGCTGGAGATGGTGGCCCACAATGTTTCGCCCAAGACATTCATTTGGGTGCGATTGGCTTCGCTCATTTTGTCGAGCATATAGGGTTCTACAGCGCTCTTGAACTGGCCGTGACGTATTACCTGAACATCCACGTTGAATTTGTCCAACAGGCCTTTATAGAACATTATCTGGAATGCATAGCCCCGGAGGTCGACGGAGCCGGTGGGGTTCAACAGGATGCTGTCAGCAACGGTAGCCAAATAGTAGCCGTTTTGCTGATAGCTGTCGCTGTAGGCATAGATGAATTTGCCGGATTTCTTAAACTCAACGAGCGCATCATGTATCTCTTTCAGACTCGCTGGGGAGGCAGCCGCATTGGATGCATTAAGATAAATACCTTTGATCTTGTTGTCGCCAGCGGCATGTTTGATTGCAGCCAAAATGTCATTTAACCCCAACTGATTGCTATAACCATAATCACTCAGGTCAAAAGGCATGTCCATGGCCCGCTCGGCTATCGGTTGGTTCAGGTTCAGTTTGAGTACACTGTTGCTTTCAACAGTCGTGCTGTCTTTGGAACCGATGGAGGCGATGATGCCCAGCGTGAGTAAGATGTAGAACACGCTGATGATAATTGTAGCTAATACGAAGCCTACCATGGAACCGAGAACTATCCGCCAGAACTTGCGAGAGCGGCTCTCTGTCTTTACTTGTGATTGATTGTCATTTGTCATATTCCGTATTGTTTTTTGATTATCTGAAGAAATGTCTTTCTTGGCTATGACAGCCCGCTTTAAATAATGTTATGAATTCCAGGAAAGCATCAGAGGGTGAATCCAGTGTTGAAAGATGAAGTTGCTGGTTGAGCAAATTGAATTGTTCAATGTTGTTGTAAGAAAAAGGGCAGGGGATGTCGGGAATACTTTGATGTGGTATCCGGGCAGAGTCGGTGAAACTGCCAGTGACCTCTTCTGGACGGGCTGCCGGAATGAGCAGGTCGAAAGAGGTGTCTTTTTCATCCCATTCTGCTGTGTGAAGCATGGAGAAAGAGCAACTCCTGATTTGTTGCAGTACGCTGGAAGGTATATCCAATCCGGTGGAATTAAAGAGTAGATAGTTGTTGAAACTGCCTGAAAGAACTGATTTTTCAACGTTGATATTTTCGATGCATGGAGAAGGAAGTCCTTGCTTTGTCGCGCGTTGTACCATTTCGTCCAAGGATTCGCTGCCGACACCGCGGGATGGGAAGCATCCCATGTCGAAAAGTCCTTGTGCATTGAGGGTGGGTTTGATGCAAAGGAAGCCGGCATTCGGTTTTGACTGGATGTCCAGCAACATGCACAGATTTTCCAATTCAATGACTGCCCGTTCACTCATAAGGGGCTCCCAGACGACAAAGACCTCATCTTTGCATTCTTCCAGAAGGGACACGAAGTTGGCGATATCTGAGTCGGAGAGATTGTTCTTTGCCAGCATGTGTTCATAGTCGTCGGCAAGCAGTTTGGCTTTGTAGGTGTCGTAGTTCTTGCCAAGACCATTGATGTAGATGCCTTCGGCCAGGTTGTGCTCTACCAGATAACGGTTGAGGCAGCGGAAGAAGGCGGTGTAATCTTGAATATAGAGATTCCCGTTTTGGTTGAACCAATATTGAGGTGTCTCCGCCAGTGACGTTAATAGATGAGTGATGGCATGTGCGGAGGGGGTGTCAGCTTGGGGAGTCCAGGCAATGAAGATACGGGAGGCGCCAAGGATCTCGGCAAAGGGCACAATGTCGTTCTTGTCGAAAAAGAAGGCAGTGCTTTTGTTGAAGTATTCAAAAGACGTGATGGCATTGGTATGTAAACCGGCGCGGGCGAGGCGTTGAAGAAGATAAAGTTCCTCATTGCTATAGTCTCCCGAAACCATAACTAACGTTTGGTTCGCGATGGTCGATGAGCAGCGGGAGGCAACCGTGGAATAGGCATCCTCGAAGGAAATGGGATGGTAGGACAGTCCCTCTTTCAACATCGGTTGTAGTAATCGTGTCATCCTGAGGACTATTTGGTGAGTACTTGAAATAGTTCCTCCATGGCGGCGGCGTCAAGATGGTCGGCGCATTTAATGCCCTTGGCCTTGGCCATGTCGGGGAGGTTCTTGACGGGCTCGTCGGCCACCAGTACACCTTTGTTGATGATGACCACATGATCGCACATGGCGCTCACCTCTTGCATGATGTGGGTGGAGAGCAGTACGGTCTTGTCTTTGCCATAGGTCTTGATCAAAGAGCGGATTTCTACCAGCTGGTTGGGGTCCAGGCCGGTGGTCGGTTCGTCGAGGATGAGCACCTCGGGATCATGGATGAGAGCTTGGGCGATGCCGACACGTTGTTTGTAACCACGTGACAAGGCTCCGATTCTCTTGTGTTTCTCAGGAGTGAGGCCGGTCTTGTCGATCATGTCGTTCACTTTGGCTTTCAAGTTCTTGAGATGGTAGATGCCGCCGGTGAATTCGAGAAATTCGCTCACATACATATCATAATATAAAGGGTTGGCTTCGGAAAGGTAGCCGATTTTCCTGCGGAGTTCAAGGGAGTCGCGCCAGATGTCCAGGCCGCAGACAGACACTTCCCCGGATGTGGGCGGGATGAGGCAGGTGATGATTTTCATCATGGTGGTCTTGCCGGCGCCGTTGGGGCCTAAGAAACCGACAATTTCACCCTTCTTAGCCTCGAAGCTCACATCGTTTAAGGCGTATTGCTGGCCAAAAACCTTGGTGACGTTTTTTACTATGATGGACATGTTATGTATTTTTCAAATAAACCGCAAAAATACAAAAAAATGTAAGCGGATGAAAAAAATGTGGAATTAGGTCTATAGTTTGCTACGGCAATTTTTACTATTTTTGCCGCCATTATGAGCAATCATGATTTGTCGAACGGTCAGCACCCACACACGGAATGGGTGAAGCAGATACCCAAACTCATTCTGTTCGTAGGGTTGGGTGTCTTCTTTATCTGGCTTTCGCTGCGCCATCTGAATGCTGAGGACCGGCGGACTGTCATGGAGGTAGTCGGGTCGGTCAATACCCTGAAAGGTTGGCTCATGCTTGTTTTGGCGGCTTTTTTTGCTTTGTTGGCAGACTTCTTCAGGGCGTTGCGCGGTAAGATATTGTTGCAGCCCTTGCATTATCAGGTGAGAACTTCCATGATGTTCTATTCTGTGATGGTCTGCTTTATGGCCAACTTGGCACTGCCGCGTCTCGGAGAGGTGCTTCGTTGCACGTTTCTACAACGTTACGAGAAGGTGCCCTTTCAGAAATCGCTGGGTACCGTCATCACGGAACGTGCTGTGGATTTGGTGTTTTGGCTGGTGATGTTCGTGCTGGCGATCTTCATCAATACGGATTTGCTGAATAATTTGATTGTGGATGCGGACGCTGGCCTCACCGTGCGTCAATGGATGGAAGCAAAAGGTCTTTCACTCTTGGGCAATCATATGTTGCTGGCCATAGTGGTGGTGTTTGCTCTCCTGGTCCTGCTTGCCTTCTTGACTCGTAAATGGTGGATGCGGAATCCCTTTTTTGTCAAGATTTGGCATTTCTGCCAGGGCATTTGGCAGGGCTTCATCTCCATTAAAGATGTGAAGAGACCTTGGCGGTATTGGTTCTGGACCGTGATGATGTGGGTGGCCTACTTCTTTGGCACATACGTCTTTTTCTTTGCGATGCCTTGTTTGTCTGGTGTGAGTCCTTCTGCCGGATATTCAGTTCTGATATTCGGTACGATAGCGTTTATGGTAGCACAGGGTGGCATTGGCGCCTATCCCTTGATCGTGGCAGGCGTGCTGATGCTCTATGGCGTGGAGTACACCAGCGGCTTGGCGGCAGGATGGGTGGGCTGGATTCTCCAAACCGTTGTGGCGCTCGCCGGCGGATTCGTCTCTTTGGTGCTGGCATCGTTCACCACCAAAAGAGATTCTTTGATTGTAACAGAAAATGATGAGCAAATATGAAGGATAGAATTCTACAGAAAATAGTGTCGAAAGACTTCTTTGAACAGCATGAGGAGAGAATGCACCAACAGAAGATTGTCTTTACCAATGGCTGTTTTGATGTCCTGCATTATGGCCACGTCCATTATCTGGCGCAGGCCCGACAGCTGGGGGATCTTCTGGTGGTGGGCCTGAACAGCGATGCCTCGGTGCGTCGTCTGAAGGGTGATGGACGCCCGGTGAATCCCGAGCACGCCCGTGCCTATGTGCTGGCCGCCCTGGAGATGGTGGACTATGTCTGCCTTTTTGAAGAGGATACTCCCTATGAGCTGATTGCCGCTGTGAAGCCTGACGTGCTGGTGAAAGGCGGTGATTATGCCGTGGACAATATTGTGGGCAGTGATATCGTTAAAGGCCGTAACGGAGAAGTCGTGGTGCTGCCTTTCGTGGAAGGATTTTCATCATCGTTGATTATAGAAAAATTGAAATAATGTTCAGAAATACAATAATTTGGATATCTCTTAGTCTGCTTGTGTGTGCCAGTGTGTCAGCTCAGACGTTGGATGTGACGTTGTTCTCGCAGAATATTGCCCTTCGCGACTCTGCATCCCAGGGGGTGCCGCCAGACCATCAGCGAGTGGCGACCTATCCCACCGTCTCGGAGGTCTATCAGATCCCATGCTATGATCTCTATGACCGGTATTGGGATGTTCATAATTTGCGCAGCCGCCTTTTGGAGATACCCTTCTCCGATGACCGCCTGATGCTGATCTTGGTCCAGTCGGAGAATAACCCTTTTGAAATCCCATGTGTGTATGACGAGGTGGTGATGCATTATGGCCCTACCAAGAAGGGACATTTCCATCCCGGTGTGGATCTGAAGGTTACGCCCCAGTCACTAGTGAAAAGCTGCTTCGATGGCGTGGTCAGGATGGTTGCGGATTACGGGGACTATGGCCTGACGGTAGTGGTTCGCCACTATAATGGACTGGAGACGGTGTATGCCCATCTTGACAAAACCTGTGTGAAGCCTGGGCATATCGTAAAGGCAGGCGATGTGATTGGACAGGCTGGCCGTTCGGGTAATGCGCAAGATGACATTCTGCATTTTGAGGTCCGTTTCATGAATGAGTGTTTTGATCCTGAAAATGTGATCAATTTTGAATACGAGACTTTGGTGAAAAATACGTTGGTCTTGCAATCATCGGATTTCTTGGAAGTGCCATTGGATCAATATAGTCTGAATAGTTCCACTCCTCTTGCACCTAAGGCTGCGGCGCCTAAAGTGACCCCGGCCTTAACCGAAAAGCCCAAACAGGACGAGACTCCTGCGACTGTTGCTAAGCCGGAACCTGTTGCCCAGCCTGAGGCAAAAGTGTCTGAAGAGAAGAGGTCGGATACTCGAGAAGAGCCGGCAACAACACCTCAGGCTGTTGAGGAGGCCGAGTATTATGTGGTCAAGAAGGGGGAGGGACTCTATCGGATTGCGCTCAACCACAAGACAACGATTGACAAGCTGATGAAACTCAATAACATCAGCAATCCGGATCAGATTCGAGAGGGGCAGCGATTGAGGGTGCGATAATCTTTTTGGTGATTACCAGCCAAAAGGATGCTTAACGGTAGGCTGCTTGGCCAGTGGATGGTAGTCTCCTTTTAGGCCAACAGGTGTGGCATTGCGAATGTCATATACCGTCTGGATGCAGGATCGGACCTCGTCAAGACCAAATCCTTCTCCGGCCAGTATTTTCTTATAGCTTTCAGTGTGAAGGTCTGTGAATCCTTTGCTAAACTCTAGTTGCTCATTGCCGATGGTGATGGAGCGGTAGGTGCGTTGGCCTTGCTGGGCGATTTCGGCAGGCAGGGTCTCGCTGTTGATGCTAAGGAAGTAACGTACGCGGGCGCGTTTTAGCCGCAAGAAACCTGCCACTCGGTCGTGGGTGGCCACATGGACAATGTTGTCTTCTACAGGTCCGAAGACATAGCTGAGCATGTCGTAAAAATGGATGCCTATGTTGGTGGCGATGCCGCCGCTCTTATGGACATCACCCTTCCATGATGCGTAGTACCAATAGCCACGGGAGGTGATGTAGGTGAGATCCACATCGTAGATCTTGTCGGGATCGCCCTGGTCGATTTCGTTTTTCAGTGCGATGACGGCGGGGTGGAGGCGCAGTTGCAGGATGTTGTAGATGCGGTGTCCGCTCTCTTTCTCCACTTGGGCCAGTCCGTCCACATTCCAGGGATTCAGCACCAGAGGCTTCTCGCAAATGACGTCGGTGCCCAAGCGCAGGGCATAGCGCGTGTGGGAGTCGTGGAGGTAGTTGGGGGTGCAGACGGATACCATGTCGAGTTGCTGGTCGGTGTTTTTCAGCTTGGAGCAATGGCGGTCGAAGAGCTCCATCTCGGTGAAGAAGGAGGCATCTGGGAAAAAGTTGTCGATGATGCCGACGCTGTCAGACTTGTCGTAGGCGGCGACCATGCGATTGCCGGTTTCGGCGATGGCTTTGAGGTGGCGCGGGGCGACGAAGCCACCGACTCCTATAATGGCGAAATTCTTCATATATTGTTCAATATTATTCTTTTACATAGATTCTGGGGACTCTGCTGGAAAGCGAGGTGAGCAGATCGTAGCTGATGTGCCCGATTCGGTGTGCTGCGTCTTGGGCGGTGTTGCCTTCGCCGTACACGATGACTTCATCACCCTCGTGAACGGAGAGTCCCGTGACATCGAGCATGCACATGTCCATGCAGATTTTGCCCACAACGGGCACCAATTGGCCTCTTACCATTACCAGGCCTTTCCCATTGCTGAATTCGCGTGGATAACCATCTGCATATCCGATGGGGATGATGGCCACTTGCATGTCGTGTTCAACTTTGAAACTGCGGTTGTAACCGATAGTCTCGCCTTTCGGAATGCGCTTCACTTGTGTTATGAGTGTTTTTAAAGTCGCGACATTTTGTAGGTTGGCCTGGATCTCTGGCATGTCAAAGAAACCATAGAGGCCGATACCTAAACGCACCATGTCGAATTGTGCTTCCGGGAATCTGAGAATGCCTGCGGTGTTGAGAATGTGTCGGAGAATCGGGTAGGGCAGAGAGTCGCAGAGAATCCTAGACATCTCTTCGAAACACTCGATTTGGTGTCGTGTGAAATCATCTTCTGCAGGATCGTCGGCTGCGGCAAGGTGGGAGAATGTGGATGCCACGTGTAAGCAGGGGTTCTCTTTCAGCACTTGAAGAAGAAGAGGGAGGTCCTCTTTGTCAAAGCCTAACCGGTGCATGCCGGTGTCTAATTTTATATGTATTGGGAATTGCGTGATTTCAGGATGATCTTTGAGAACATTGATTAGCTCTTGCAGGTAGTAGAAGTTGAAGATTTCCGGTTCCAAGTGGTTTATGACCATGGACTCAAAACTGTGTGCTTCAGCTCCGAGTACAATGATGGGCGTGTTGATGTGGCGTTTGCGAAGTCGTACGCCCTCGTCTGTGTATGCAACTGCCAGATAATCAATCTTTTGATTTATAAGCTCATTGATGATTTCCGCGTCACCCAAACCGTATGACAATGCCTTTACCATGGCCACCATCTTGGTCTCTGGTCTGATGAATGATCTGAAATAGTGGAGATTGTGAACGATGGCGGGCAAACTGACGTTTAGGGTTGTCAAGTGTGTCTTGTGGAGCAGACGATGGACAACGTCCTCAAAATGGAAATTACGTGCTCCCTTGATGAGTATGGCTTCATAGGAGAAGGTGAGGGAGGCAAGGTCGGAAATGAGGTCTTCAGTGTTCCGATAAAAATAGGCTTTTGGAATGGTGAAGTCTTGCTGATGTTGATAGAACTCGTTGCCAACCGCAATGAGTTTGCCGATGTGGTGTGTGAGAAGTAGTGCGTTAAGACGTGTGTAGTCGGCTTTTTGCAGGGTGCCAGCTTGCTCGAAATCGGAGATGATGAGCGTCTTGTCAGGCATCTGTGTTTGCGTGTCGAGGTATTTGAGCGCGACGGAAAGTGAGGTCCAGTCCAAGCTGTAGGCGTCGTCGATAATGAGTGAGTGCTGGCGCCCTTCCTGGATGGCCATACGCATGTGTATGGGTGTCAAGGAAGACAAGCGCTCGTTGACAGTTTCGGGCTGGTAGCCGAGAACCAGTGCGGTGATAATCACATGGATGGCGTTTTCCACCGAAGCAGCGTCCACGAATGGAATGCGATACACAGAATCGCGGATAGTGACCAAAGTGGAATTACCTCTTCGTTCTTGATGAGAAATCAGGTATTCGGCCTTTTCATATCCCCACGAAATCTTTTGGGTGTGGGAGAAGGTGTCGCGGTTGAGTGCCTCCCGAATCAGAGGGTTGTCATTGTTGAAGATGATTTTTTGGGAATGGGTAAACAGCTGAAGTTTTTCTTGCAACTTTTCCTCGATGGAAGAGAAAAACTGGGAATGAGCCATGCCTATGTTGGTTAAAATTCCAATGGTAGGTCGAATGATGTCGGCGATGGCAGTCATTTCACCAGGTTGGGAGATTCCGGCCTCGAAGATGCCGAGGGTGTGCTCGGAGCGCATTTGCCATACAGACAAAGGGACGCCAATCTGGGAGTTGTAGCTGTCAGGGCTGCGCACGATGTGCTCATTTGCGGAAAGCAGGATGTTGAGCCACTCTTTGACGATTGTCTTGCCATTGCTCCCTGTGATGCCAATAACTGGGTAGGTGAATTGTTGCCGATGTGCGGAAGCGATGGCTTGTAATGCGACAATTGCGTCAGGAACTTGCAGAAAATTACCGTCTGTTAATGCTGTAAAATCAGAAACAGGGGAGGTGATGATGAAGTTGCGCACCCCTTTTTGATACAGTTCGGGTATGTATTTGTGTCCGTCATCATGAGTGGTTTTGATGGCGATAAACAGAACACCGTCCGTCATGGATACCTTGCGACTGTCAATGCAGAGACGGGTTACGAGAAGTTGGGGGTCTCGGATTTCAGTCTGCAGGGCGTTGATTAAAGATGCAATTTGAGCGATGTTCATACATTAAAATTATAGGCTGCAAAGGTATAAAATATTTTTTTGATGCATAGTATTTTTTTATTGAGAAAAAATTGTATTTTTGCCGTCCAAATTTCAAAGCAAATAAAAAATCAAAAGAATATGAAAAAAGATATCCATCCTAAGGAGTATAGAACGGTGGTTTTCAAAGACATGTCGAATGATTATGCATTCTTGACTAAGTCTACCGTTAACACGAAAGATACCATTCAATGGGAAGACGGAAATGAATATCCGTTAGTGAAATTAGAGATTTCCAACACCTCTCATCCTTTCTTCACTGGAAAGATGAAGCTGGTTGACACTGCTGGTCGTGTGGATAAATTCCGCAACAAATATGCTCGTCATTTGGACGCAAGCAAGAAGTAAGGAAATCCGTAAGATTTTTATATCTTTGCTGACCTTTTTTCGATAGAGAAAAAAGGTCAGTTTTTTTTATTAATAACCTAAAAATGAAAGAGATATCGTTGTTAGATGAGATTATGAACAGTGAGGCGAATTTCATCCCGCTGTTCTCTTTGGAAGATGAGAAGAAGATTAGAGACGAGCAGGTGCCAGATGATATAGCATTACTTCCCTTGCGAAATACACTGCTTTTCCCAGGAATGGTGATACCTATTAATGTTGGTCGTACCAAGTCTATACGTTTGGCACAAGACTATGCGCACAGAAATGAGCCGATAGGTGTTATTGCCCAGCGATTCAACGATGTGGAGGAGCCGACTATCCAAGATTTGTATAAAGTGGGCACATTGGCTCATATCATCAAATACATTTCTATGCCGGATGGTGGCGTCACTATCATAGTGCAAGGTATCAAGTGCTTTAATGTGGAAGAGCTGACGCAGGTGGAACCCTATTACCGCTGTAGGGTGACTCCGTTCGAGTCTAATGATTTTGACAAGAAGCTGCTGGATGACAAGAATTTCCAGGCGCTTCTGTCTTCTATCAAAGATGTGGCTAACAGGATGGTGCATGCCAGCGGTAGTATGCCAAGAGAGGCTGCATTTGCATTGAAGAATATTGAAAGCCATGTCTTCCTGCTGAATTTTTTGGCCACCAATCTCTCCGTGTCTGTTGATGAAAAGCAAAAATTGTTGGAAACGCCAGATATCCAAGTGAGAGCGTCTCAACTGTTGTCTTTTCTCCATCGGGATCTCCAGATGGTGGAACTGAAGAACCAAATTCAGGACAAGTCCAGACGGGAGATGGATAAACAGCAGCGGGAGTATTTCTTGAATCAGCAGATCAAGACGATTCAAGAGGAACTTGGTGGTTCGCCCATGGAGAAAGATTATCAATCCCTTGTGGAGAGAGCCAAAAAGAAAAAGTGGAATAAGGAGACCGCTGATATTTTCTATAAGGAGTTGGAGAAGTTGCAGCGTACCAATGTGATGGCTCCCGACTATGCTATACAACTAAACTATCTGGACCTCTTTGTAGAGTTGCCTTGGAATGAGTATAGCAAGGACAATTTCAACTTGGCGAAAGCCCGTAAGATTCTGGATAAGGACCATTATGGGTTGTATAAGGTGAAAGATCGTATTTTGGAACACATGGCTGTTTTGTCGATGCGAAAAGATATGAGAGCTCCTATTTTGTGTTTGGTTGGACCTCCGGGTGTGGGCAAAACATCGCTGGGGCGTTCCATTGCGAATGCCATCGGAAGAAAATACGTGCGAATTTCTTTGGGCGGTCTTCGTGACGAATCTGAGATCAGAGGACATCGTAAAACCTATATCGGTGCCATGCCGGGGCGTATTGTGCAGAATCTCCGAAAAGCTGGATATGCAAACCCAGTGTTCGTGCTGGATGAGATTGACAAAGTGATAGGGGCCAATGTACAAGGTGATCCTTCCGCAGCCCTTCTGGAAGTTATGGATCCCGAACAGAACAGCACGTTTTATGACAACTATTTGGAGACATCCTTTGATTTGTCCAAAGTGCTCTTTATAGCTACAGCCAACTCTTTGAGCAGTATTCATCCGGCTTTGTTGGACAGAATGGAGATCATAGAACTTTCTGGCTATGTGACAGAGGAGAAACTTCAGATTGCCACACACCATCTTGTCCCCAAACAGTTGATGGAGCATGGCCTGAATAAACGCCAGCTACAGATACCTGAAAAGACCATCCTGGAGATTATCAGGTCTTATACTCGTGAAGCAGGTGTGCGTAACTTGGAACGTTTTATTGCCAAGGTGATACGGAAATATACGGTGGAAGTGGTGAAGAAAACCCCTGGTTTGAAGAAGACCATAGAAATATCCGATTTGCAAGAGATGTTGGGGACTCCTATCTTCCAGTCTGACAAGAAAATCGATCATGATGTACCTGGTGTGGCTACTGGTCTGGCATGGACCTCTGTGGGTGGTGAGATTCTATTCGTGGAGGCAGTTACCAGTCCAGGCAAAGAGGGCTTGACAATGACTGGGCAGTTGGGAGATGTGATGAAAGAGTCTGCCACGATAGCATACGAATACCTGAAAGCTCATGCTTCCGAATATGGTATTGATTCCAAATCTTTTGAGCAGAATAAAGTCCATATCCACGTTCCGGAAGGAGCCACGCCTAAAGATGGACCTTCCGCGGGTGTCACCATCCTGACGGCCTTGATCTCAGCGTTTACTAAGAAATTGGTTCGTAGTGATGTGGCAATGACGGGAGAGATAACATTGAGAGGAGAGATTTTGCCGGTTGGAGGAATCAAAGACAAGATTTTGGCAGCCAAGCGTCAGAATATCTATCATATAGTGTTGCCTGCAGATAATAAAAAAGACGTGGATGATATAGAGGAACTTTATATCAATGGCATGAATTTCCATTATTTTTCCTCTATGAAAGAGGCGGTTTCTTTTAATTTTAATGGTCAATTTGAGTAATGGATAAAGAGTATAAGTCAGCCTTGGAGGAGCGCCCCGGAGTAGAACAGCCTGTGTCTGTGAATCCCAATCTTGTACGCCACAAACGCCGCGAGTTGTCGTTGGACGAGTATGTGCAGGGGGTTCTTGAAGGAGATTGGGTCACGTTGAGTCGTGCTATCACGATGATAGAGAGTGCCAACCCGGATCATTTGGAGAAGGCCCAGGCAATCATTGAACGTTGTCTTCCTCATTCCGGTCATTCGTTGCGCATTGGCATCACAGGTGTCCCTGGCGTCGGGAAAAGCACATTTATCGAGGCTTTCGGCACGTTGCTGACCGAGCAAGGTCATAAGGTGGCGGTTTTGGCCATTGACCCCAGTAGTGAGCGTACTAAGGGAAGTATATTGGGCGATAAGACCCGTATGGAGTCTCTCTCTGTTAATCCGAAAGCTTTTATCCGTCCCTCGCCTTCCGGCAGTACGCTGGGTGGCGTGGCCCGCAAAACCCGGGAGTCTATTATACTGTGCGAGGCTGCTGGATATGATGTCATCATCGTAGAGACCGTCGGTGTCGGACAGTCTGAAACCGCCGTCAAGTCAATGGTCGATTTCTTCCTTCTCCTGATGCTGGCCGGTGCTGGTGATGAGCTGCAAGGCATCAAACGCGGTATCATGGAGATGGCCGATGCCCTGATCATCAACAAGGCTGATGGTGACAACAAACCGAAGGCTATCCAGGCTCAGTCCCAATACCGTGCCGCCTTGAAACTCTTTCCCCAAACCGATAGCCAGTGGACTGTGCCAGTGGAGGTCTGTTCTGCCTTGGAGAACTTTGCTATTGACAAAGTCTGGGAGATGATCCGGAAGTATGAAAATCACACGAAAGCCAATGGCTACTTCGAGAAAAACCGTTCTGAACAGTTGGTGAATATTTTCCACAATTGGATTCAGTTTACTCTTCAGCATAATTTTTACAATCAGCCTCAAACTGAAGAGGAGATAGAACACCTTCTGCCTATGATAAGGAACAAACAGATTTCCCCCTATATGGCAGCCACCCGATTGATTGAAAAGATAGCCCATCTCACTGTCTCAAAGGAATATTAAGAGTTGTGCTTCCCGACAGGTTCCCTGCCTGGTCCTTGCACCTTACATTTATTTTGCAGCTTCTGCTTTGCTTGGGTATCTGCAGCCTCGGCAAAGTGTGATTTGTGGTGGTTGTATGCCAGATGTCCCGCAAGCAGATGTTTTGATCCAGTGTGACGTGCAAAATGTACTCATATTCGGCTATTCCAGATTCTTCATCCATGGCGTTGTCCCATTGACCATAAATAGGGATCCCATCAAGTCGTATGGAGTTGTCTCTCGTCACAAAAGCTATAAGCCCGGTTGGCGGTGCTGGTGGGGAATAGTCAATCTTTATGTAGCTTTCAGCCAAGGTGGAAAAATTCAGTGCGTCATCCATAACGATGCTCCTGACGAGCGTGTTTGATGTTCCATGAGAGGCCTGAATGCGCATGAGAGAAGTGTCGGCGTCGCCTACGGTTATGTGCGCTGAGTCGCTCCTGCCACTATATGAGCGTAGATTGTCTATCATGATCGGTTGAGAGCAGCAGAAGCCAATGGTCGTGTTCAGGTTTCCGTTTTCCAGAGGACCTGTTTCACACTCGGCCAGCAATGTTTGGCCTCTAAACAGTGATATTCGGTGGTGTGTTGTATCCCAAAGTACCTTGTAGGAATAGGGGGTGTTCTCGGAGATGCAGACCTGGCCCGAACTTGCCAACAGAGTGGATGACCCATCTGCAATTCGGTAAATCGATATGCGACTAAGGCTTCTTTCGAAGCGGATTTCATAGCCCTGCCTGCAAATCAGAGCATTGTCTTTTTGTGAGTGGAAATAGAAGGAACAGTTCTCACCGCCTGTCATGGCTAAATCAAATTCAAATAGATAACAATCGGATTCTTCGTCATGGTGTCGTGCGTAGATTCTGCACGGGTTGTTCTGATTTGCCTGACATGTCAGTCTTTGGTTCTCGATGAGCCAGTTTCCGTCATGCTGCCAAATGGCAGTGTCCAGCTCGCTCTCGAAATTATCGTAGAGAAAACCATGTTTGGGATTTCCGAGCCAATTGTTGTCATGGCGTTCCACAATCTGCCACAGGCGATGTCGTATTGACTGGTCGTCGTTGTCTTCAAACCGTAATGTGAAATCACCTGTCATCCATGTAGAGTCCGTGTGCAGTATGGTCGTGGTGGGTGGGGTTGTGTCTGTGATAATTGGATGGGTGCCAGAAATATGGCAGACCCAATGAGCTTCCCATCCTGATTTTTGGGTTGCGCAATCAGAGCGAAACTCCACCAACAAAGCGTCGCCAGAGGAGGTGATGTGCCCAGGAGATGAAGTGTTCCACCTTCCGAGTAGCGGGGCGGATAAGTTGTTGCCGTCGTAAATCCATAAAAAGTCATAGTTCGTCTCTAAGTCGAAATGCTCAAAGTCCAAGGATATGCTATCTGCATTATGATGCCGGATTAGAAAAAGTTGTCTCTCGTCCTGATCATAGGGTCCGCTGGAGCCTCCAGAATCGTAATAAATGCCTGAGATAGAAGTGTCGATAGTGATGTTTGTCTCTGTGTTGAGCAGGTGATAATAGTGATTCCAATTCCAATATGGTCCAGGGTCAGTGTGTGATTGGTTCGGGTAGTGCTGATGCCCGCGAATTTGAGTGCAGGCAGTGGCTCCTCCAAGATTGTGAAGGCCGTTGTTTAGAGCGGTCCCATCGTCGAGTGTGTCACGGTAAAACGTGCGGTGCGGGTTGATGTTTGAATGCCTCTGGCAGATGTCCCGGACTAAGTTCGCGGATGATTGGTACATGTTCTCTGTAAAATAACTGGCGATGTTTCCGTATGCTTCGTGTTCCACTCCGATAGTGTAACTGTTGGCCGTCCCGACATGCCAAGCCTTGTCGCACTCGCGGACCATTTGCGTCACTTGCCCGTCTGAAGAGCGGATGATGTAATGAGCGGACGCATTTGCACTGCAGTTCTGAAACCAGGCCAAAGTGCCAGAATAGGTTCCTTGCGTGTAATGAATAGTTACCCCAGTGATTGTTGTTCCGTTTCTACCTTGTGTGTAGTTGCACGAGGCTGCTGCCAACCAGATGGCTCCATCATAGTCGGGTGATGTCGCGATTCCCTGCTCGTCGCTTGGAAACCTAAGAGTCTTTCCTTCCAATTTGTACAATTCTTCTCCAAATACTTTCTCGAAATCCACTTCCCAGCAATGCTTTGTGAAGACCGACATGCTGCTATCAGACAAGAATCTGTAGATCTCATATAAAGAGCTGCTAATAGGATAGTTGTCTGACCACGATTTCGGATTAGGAGCGTAGGGCAATTCTGAGAGCTCTATAAAAATCTCTTTGTAATCTTCTATGTTGTCTGAGAAACACCGGTGCATTTGTTGCAATGCCGCAAAGGCTTCTGCATAGGCAAAAATGGCATTTCGAGGACTCTCAAGAATCTCTTCTTTGGAGAAGGACGACAAAGTTTCAACATACTGTAGGTTTTCTCGGAAAACGCCTTTCCCGTCTGCGGTCAACCCCATTACGGTGTATGTTCTGGGTATGGTATGCTCATCGCTATCTTCAAATAAGATCTCTTTTGATGAGAATCTTCGGTACTGATACGAAATGGCTTCCAAAGTTCCTCTTGGCACCGTTGGATACTCTTTATAAGCATCTTCAAAATCATTTGAGATTTTGTTGAAATCTTCTTGTAAATATGCGATGAGATCCTTTCCTTCCAGAGATTGTTGCGCAGTCGCAGCCACGCTAACGATAATACTTAATCCGATGAGAAGAGTCTTGAGTGATGTTTGAGTAAGTGAAGTTGTCATAGTATTTTGTTTTTGTCAGCTGCAAATATACTATAAGAAAACCACTTTGTCAACAGAAAAGTTATAATTTCATTAATAAAAAATTATTTTATTGAAAATCAATATCTGTTATTGTCAATCTTTACTATTTATAGTTAATTTAAGGCATGTGTGAACATAAAATGGTTGTCAGGACTTTCCCGATGATGAATAATTCTGTATAAAGATGGGATGAAATATGATTTTTTTTGTAAGTTTGCACTTCTAAAATTACTTCATCATGTTAGTAGTAGGTATAGCGGGAGGTTCTGGATCGGGCAAGACCTCCATTGTGAATAAGATCAAAGAGAAATTCCCGAGAGATTGTGTCAGCGTTCTCTCGCAAGATGCTTATTATAAGGATAATGGAAGCCTTACGCAGGCCGAAAAGGAGAATTTTAACTTTGATCACCCTTCGGCTATTGAGTTTTCCTTGCTCAACAATCACATTAAAGCCTTAAAGGCGGGGCATTCTATACAAATGCCCACTTATTCGTATGTGACTTGCGCTCGCGGAGAGGAAACTATTCCGGTGAAGCCAAGCAGCGTTTTGATTGTGGAGGGAATACTGATCTTCACCAATCCTGCGTTGTGTGAGTTGCTGGATTTGAAGGTCTTTGTGGATACGGATGCTGATGAGCGTTTGATCCGTATTATTCAACGTGATGTGCAGCAAAGAGGTCGTGGGTTGGATAAATCAATCCGCCATTACAAGAATTTTGTAAAACCGATGCATGAGCTTTTTATTGAGCCTACAAAACGACAGGCAGACATCATTATCCCTGTCGGCGGCGAGAATGAAAAGGGCATAGATATTCTCACGACAAAAATTCAGCACGTCATAGAAAAGAGTGCGCGCTAATCAGGTTTTTTGTTCCTGCTTTTTGGCGGCGGGGAAAAGCACATTGTTGAGTATCAGTCGATAACCTGCAGAGTTCGGGAATAAATCCAGATTTGTAGGAGGGTCGTTGATGAGGTGCTGGTAATCTTCTGGGTCGTGCCCGGAGTAGAAGGTCCAGGTGCCTTGTCCGAATTCTCCGTGGATGTATCGTGCTTCGTTAAATATCTGGGTTTCACCCATGATAGTCACAGTGGGTTTTATCAAATCTTTACGGAAGGCTGTTGTCTGGCCCATGAAACCCGGGATGACGTTCATGTGATTTTGGCACAGCATGGTCGGAACCGGATCCCATTTGGCTGAGAACTCAAAGAGGGTGAAGTAGTCGTTGGATTTGTTTGTCAGATGGGTCGTGGGGTCCACATCGATGTCGGAGACCTCATATTCGTATGGGTTGACGACTATATGGAAGTCGGTGAAGGCAAAGCAGTTGTCGTAGTTGAGTTTGTCTTGAGCCTGAGGGTCCATCGGGTCGCCATCGAACATGACGTCACAGATGTCCACACCTTCGGCGGCGAGGGCGATGTCATAGCTGTCGGGTCCCGAGCACATAGCGAAGAGGTAGCCGCCGCCCGCCACGAAATCGCGGATTCCTTTGGCTACTGCCAGTTTCATTTGCGATACTTTGGCAAAGCCCAATTGAGCTGCCCGACTCTCATTTTCTGCCACATCTTCTATGTACCATTGGGCATTGCGATAATGCGCCCAGAATTTCCCATATTGTCCTGTAAAGTCCTCGTGATGAAGGTGAAGCCAATCATATTTGGGCAACTCTCCATGGATGACCTCTTCATCATAGATGACAGTGTAGGGAATTTCTGCGTAGGTCAGTACTAAGGTCACGGCATCATCCCAAGGAAGTTTATTCTTTGGCGAATAGACCGCTATTTTAGGTTCCTTGGTCAGTCGAATTTCATTCATGTTATTTTCCACAGCGGCAATTTCGTTCAGAATCTGTTGGGCGGCAAGGTCGGCGATTACCTGATAAGAGACACCGCGTACCACACACTCGTTTTCCACGTCACTGTTATAGGAGCACATGAAGCTCCCTCCCCGGTAGTTTAACAGCCAGCTCATATCAATTTGATGAGCCACTGCATAGTATGCGATGCCGTATGCCTTCAGGTGATTGCTTTGCTCCATGTCCATGGGGATGAAGAGGTATGAGGCCTGTGCGCAAAAGAGGCTTTGTATCAAGATAATGACTAAAACTATATTCTTTTTGAAGTTCATCATTTTTATCTTCTGATTGAAAGTTTGTCAATTGATCCGTGTGAATCCAATAAATACCAATTACTCAAAGCTTTGGAGAAGGCGACGAGGCCATTGTGCCCGAAAATCATATTGGGAGACCAAAGTGTATTCAAGTTGTTGCTATAGATATTGTGATCTTTTAAAAAGTAAAGTATGTTGTTTTGAAGTTGCAGATATTGAATGCCTTGGACAGGAATCCATTTCTTAAAAGAGGCGAAGCGATCGTAAAGGGCGATGCCGGCAGCCGAATCCGACAGGAGCAGCTGCTCAAAGTTGTGATCAGCCACGATATGTTGAGGTTGGAACTCTGTGTCGAATTGGCAGTTTGTGGAAGTAGCCTTATTTAGATCCAGATCGATTAAAATAAGCTGCTGATTGGTTTTGTCGTAACAAGCTATTCTGTTGATGCCGAACATGCAGACCATGACAGGGTTCATAATTCCCAGTTCGAATAACTTAATTGGGTTTCCGATGGGGGCTAATTTATTGTTCAGCAGTAGGATGCTGTTGGAATCTTCGTAATAGACCATGATTTTGGTCGGGATCGAGGCATCCACTTTGGAGATATATCCCATAGATGGATTGCTATAGTGATAGAGTAGATTCCCTTCAGATGAGTATTTGTCAAGCCGGTCGCTTGTCCAACCGTAGATGTTCTCTTGAATGTCGGTAGTGAACAGGTCGTATTTCTGCGAAATAAAAGAAGGTCGCCCTTGTGCTAGCGAGCCAAGAGCGACTATGGTAAAAGTTAATACGCAGAGGATACAGCGCCGCATCGGATTAGAATTTGAAGCCGATAGTGGCGAGGATTCTGTGATAGGTGCTATTCACGCGGGCGGGATCCACATAATAGGCATTGTAGAGCCAGATGTCATCCTTCGAAATGCCTAAGACATAAGCCATGTCGAAGAAGATTCTTTTGGCGCGGATGCCAAAGCCGGCGGATGCATAGTGTGTGCTGCCAATCTTTTTGTCGTCGGCAAGTTTGTAGGGAGACATTTTATAGTTGTAGCCGGCGCGAAGATAAAGCATTTGAGTCAGGGAAACTTCACCGCCGATACGGAAGGAATGTCCTATGCCATATTTAGAAACAATATTGTCATTTTCTGTGGCAAAGCTGTAATCATCAGCAGAAAGTTTTGCCAGAGAGTAGTCGGTGAGCTCGTATTCTGCGGAGACGAAAGCTCTTTTGTTGATGATGAAGGCGGCACTGAAGTTGGCTTTTAGCGGAGTGGTCAATGCGAAGTGGTAGAGGTTGCTGTACTCTGAGAACTTGTTGACGTTGTTGATTGAGTCAGAGGAGAATGAACGATAGTAAGAGTCTTTGATTTTCCAGAAGAAGGAAGGAGTTTGGAAGCTAATGCCAAAGCGGAAAAAATCAACGGGTTGATAGATCAAACCTAATCTGAAGTTGATACCGGCTCCGGTGTTGTGTTGTTTGGTTACCACTGTATAATCGGTGAAGCCTGCCGCAGCCTCTCCGCTTGCGAGAGACTCGTTCAGTATAGTGTTTTGGGTGATATCCAACACGGGAATGCCAATGCCGGCACCGATGAAGAGTTGGTCGTTGTAGTTGCCACCGAAGTTGATGTCGATTTCGTCAAGAGAACCGGAGGTCTTCAAAGAGGCGTTTTGTGCCACGTCTTGATCATGGAAGCGCCCCCAATATCTACCGGTGTTGCCAGGAACATCGTCCAAGATCCAGGTGTCATAGGCCAGCTGGGCGTCCAGTCCAAGCGAAGCCGAGTTGTTGGCGGCATCCAGTAATGGGTCGGAGAAAGACGACGGGGCAATGCCTTCCACACCAAAGGAGTTGTTGAAATCTTTCAGTCTGTTATAGCCGAATCCGAAGTGCCAGAACCGCCAGTTGCTATTCTCCCGGTTGATTTTGGAACTGAGAACCAGACCCACCTGGGGAACGGCATATTTCATCTTCTTGCTGCTGCGGTTGTTGCCGTAGTAGGTGACATCATTTTGTAAAATGGAAAGAGACATGGGGGTAAATGAAACCTCGGATTTTTTGTAGAGGCCAATGGCTGCGGGGTTGTTTGTCAGGGCAGAGAAGTCTCCGCCGACAGCACCGAAGGCGCGACCGGCTCCCATGTAGCGGGCGGTGCCGACATAGTCATTCTGTGAAAAAAGAAAGGCTTCATAATCATTTTGGCCCATCATGGCGCTAAAAAAGCAAAGACTCAAGGCGAAAACAAGAATTCTTTTCATTTTTTATGGTGTTAATTGTTTTTACTAATGTTACGATTCATGTATTGGTTTTATCTGTGGCCGCCTCCACTGTGAGAGGAGGAACTGCTGCTGTGAGAAGAGCTGCTGTGAGAAGATCCGCTATAGCTGCTTCTTGAGCTTGAGGAGGATCCGCTGTAACTGCTTCTGGAGGAAGAACTGCTGGGTGAATAGCTGCTGCGAGAGCTGGAGGAAGAACTACTCGGCGTATAGCTATTGCGCGAGCTGGAAGAAGAACTGTTATAGCTGCCTCTTGAGGATGACGAGCTGCTTGGCGTATAGCTGCTGCGAGAGCTCGAGGAAGAATTGTTGTAACTATTTCTTGAAGATGACGAGCTGCCAGACGAGTAGTTGCTGTTGGAGTTGGATGAGCTGCTTGGAGCGTAACCGCTTCTGTAGTTGGAAGATGAACTGCTATTGCTGGTCGGCGTTGGTCTGGATGTTGAAGTTCTGGTACTTCCATCAGACGATCTGATAATAGTAGTCGTTGCCGGTCTGCTGGTGCTCGTGGAAGCTGGTCTGCTTGTAGATTGCGGGGCAGGTGTTGAGGTTCTGGACGGAGTGGTGGTAGTAGTGGGAGTGGTTGTCCTGGCCGGAGTGGTAGTTGTCGTGCTAGTTCTTGACGGGGTCGTTGATGTTGGAGTCGTTGTTCTGGACGTAGTAGAGGTAGTAGTGGTTGTTCTGGCCGGAGTGGTGGTAGTTGTGGTCGTCCTTGAAGGAGTGATCGCAGGAGTGCTGGTGGTACGTGCGGGAACAGAGGGGGTTACGTCTGTTCTGGCAGGGGTGGCGCTGTGAGTACTGGTGGTGCCAGCGTCAGTGCGTGTCGTTGCGGAAGATCCACTTGCACTGTATGATGCGGCCATCGTCTGATATTGTTGGTTGAACGAAGCTGGTGAACTAACCGTAGAGTAGTGGTTGTTGTTGTCGTTGTTGATATAGTTGGATGTTAGTAAGTTATGATCCAGATCCTTTTCGCGGTTGCGACCATTGCCTACGGACGGTCCGATGCTTTCGCGGTGACCATAGTGGAAGGTGTTGTTCTGATCGTGGTTGTTGTGATACCAGTTGCTTGCCCAGTGGCCTCCCGAATGGTTCCAGTAGTCGTAGGGTCCGAAGTGGCCATGATGATGGTGCCACGGGTGGAAATGATGGTAGTGGAATGGGTCATAGTAGCCCCAGCCCCAGCCATAATTGAAGCCCCAGTAGTTGTAGCCATAGTAGTATGGACGCACATAATAGCTTGGCCACCACCAATTGTAGCCTAAATAGATGCTGTATCCCCAGTTGTAAGGGTTGTAATCATACCAATAAGTGTTGGTAAACCAAGGGTCGTAATACCCCCACCCACAGTACAGGTTTGTATGGAATCTGCGGAGACGTGAGGTGTAATAATAGTCGTAATAATCATCGTCAGAATAAGAACTGGTGAAATTATAATTTTTGGTTTCCGCAACGTAATTGGTGATGACCGGCTCGCTTTGGCCCGGGTAGAAGGTCTGTGTTCTCAGCAAGTTCCCGTCTTCATCGTATTCGTAAACGATGGAGTCGGGCTGCAGCTCCGTGGTTTTTGCGGTGGTCTGAGACACGGTTGCAGCCTTGTATTGGGTGTCTCCTGAAGAGGAGTAGACATCATCGTAGAAGGCATAATTGCCTGTCATACAAGATGAAAGGAGTAATGCCATAAAGGTTGCTGCGATAAGAAATTGTTTTTTCATAAATACCTCCGTATATTTTGAAATTTAGTATTTTTGCAATCAGTCTAAATAGACGGCAAAGATACTAAAAAGTTAATTCTTTGTAGGAAAAAAATCTGTACATAAAATTAAAAAACCTTAATAGATAAAATAGAAAAAGTATGGCAAAAAATTCAACGACTCGTGAAGAGAACTATTCCCAGTGGTATAATGACATTGTGAAGAATGCTGACTTGGCAGAAAATTCCTCCGTGAGAGGATGTATGGTTATCAAACCGTATGGATATGCAATTTGGGAGAAGGTGCAGTCTGCACTCGACAAGATGTTTAAAGATACTGGGCACGTGAATGCCTATTTTCCTTTGTTCATTCCAAAGTCTTTCTTCAGCCGTGAGGCCAGCCACGTGGAGGGATTTGCGAAGGAGTGTGCCGTGGTGACGCATTACCGATTAAAAAATGCAGAAGATGGCAGTGGCGTGGTGGTGGATCCTGAGGCAAAATTGGAAGAAGAACTGATTGTCCGCCCCACTTCTGAAACTATCATCTGGAATACTTATAAAAACTGGATCCAATCGTATCGTGACCTGCCGATTCTGTGTAATCAGTGGGCTAATGTGGTTCGTTGGGAGATGCGCACGAGACTTTTCCTTCGTACGGCCGAGTTCTTGTGGCAAGAGGGTCATACCGCGCACGCCACTCGCGAAGAGGCAGTGGAAGAAACCGAGCGCATGTTGCATGTGTATGCTGATTTTGTAGAGAATTTTATGGCCATACCGGTTGTGAAAGGTGTGAAATCCCCGAATGAGCGTTTCGCTGGTGCGTTGGATACTTACTGTATTGAAGCCTTGATGCAGGATGGCAAGGCACTTCAAGCTGGCACATCCCACTTCCTGGGCCAGAACTTTGCAAAAGCGTTTGATGTCAAGTTCCTCAACAAGGATAATCAACTTGAGTATGTCTGGGCAACTTCGTGGGGCGTTTCCACTCGCTTGATCGGAGCCTTGATCATGACCCATTCCGATGATAATGGATTGGTGCTTCCTCCTAAACTTGCTCCTACACAAGTTGTTATCATTCCTATCTACAAAAATGAAGAGCAACGTCAAGCTATTGCCGAAAAAGCAGCAGGTTTGGCCGCAGAACTGAAGGCGCTGAATATTACCGTTAAGTTTGATGATGATGACACCAAACGTTCTGGCTGGAAATTCAACGAATACGAGCAGAAGGGTGTGCCCGTTCGTATCGCCATCGGACCTCGAGACCTGGAAAACAATCAGGCTGAAGTTGCCCGTCGTGATACACTGACTAAAGAGTCGGTCTCTTTTGATGGCATCGCCGCTTATATTCAAAAATTATTGGACGAAATACAAAATAATCTCTTCCAAAAAGCGTTATCCTTCCGTGACACACACACTTATAAGGCTGATACGTGGGAGGAATTTATAGATCTGCTGGATAACAAGCCTGGCTTTGTGTACGCACACTGGGATGGAACTCAGGAAACAGAGGAGAAAATCAAAGAATTGTCCAAAGCCACGATCCGTTGCATCCCCTTCAACAATCCTAAAGAGGAGGGTAAGTGTATTCTGACAGGCAAGCCCTCTTCCCAAAGAGTACTTTTCGCCCGTTCCTATTAATAATATATTGTATGGATGAAAGACTGAAGGCTTTTGAACGCCTGTTGAATATCATGGACGACTTGCGGACCAAGTGCCCGTGGGATCGTGAACAGACTTATGACTCATTGCGTTGCCTCACTATCGAGGAGACGTATGAGTTGTCGGACGCGATCGTGGAGAAGAATTACAGCGATATGTGTAAGGAACTGGGCGACTTGATGCTACATGTCGTTTTCTACGCTAAGATTGCAGATGAAGACAGAAGGTTTGATATTGCTCAGGTTATCAATCAGTTGTGCGATAAATTGGTACGTCGCCATCCTCATATCTACGGAGATGTCGAGTCCAATACTGCTACAGAAGTCCATCAGAATTGGGAGAAGATCAAGTTGCAGAAAGAGGGCAACCGATCTGTGTTGGGCGGAGTCCCCAAATCACTTCCGGCGCTCATTAAAGCTTACCGCATTCAAGAGAAAGTGAGTGGAGTCGGCTTTGATTGGGAGAACCGGGATCAAGTGTGGGATAAGGTCCAGGAAGAACTCTCTGAATTACAGCGGGAAGTATCGCAAAATTCTGACAATATGGAAGATGAGATGGGGGATGTCTTCTTTGCCCTAATCAATTATTGTCGCTTTTTGAACCTTAATCCTGAAGATGCTTTGGAAAAAACTAACAGAAAGTTCATACGTCGTTTTCAATATATTGAACAACAAGCAAAGGAGACAGGCCGTAAGATTACCGACTTGAATCTTGACGAGATGGAGTCTTATTGGCAGCAGGCTAAGACACAAGATCATTCTATATAAGTAGTATTATTATGAATAATAAAATAATAGTATATATAATATTATTGTTATTTTGTGCAATTCCAACAAGCCTTTCCTCGCAGAAGCGTTCCAAGGCTGCTGATTTGTGTGATAAAGCGGAAAAGTCGCTCAACCAACGGGACTTTGACAAGGCGTTGTCATACTTGAAGCAGGCTGCGCAAAAAGATCCTTCTTATGCGGACACCTATATTTTGATGGGTGATGCTTATAACTTCACCTTGAAGTCTGATTCTGCAGCTGCATGTTATGATCGTGCCATCAAGTTGATTGGTGATCCGGATCCGTTATTGTACAATATTGCCGCTTCCGAGTATGTGAAGTGTGGAAAGTACGAGAATGCTTACCGCTATTACGACTTGTTTCTTCAGAAAGGACTTCAATATACGGAGGTGCTTACGGAGGCTCAGAGGGGCATGGCCAATTGCAAGTTCGCGATAGAGGCCATGAAGTCTCCGGTGGATTATGAGCTTAAAAATATGGGTCCAAATATCAATTCGGCATGGGATGAGTCGTTGGCTGCACTGACTGCTGACGATGAGACTATCATCTTCACGGTTCGGCGACCGAAAGATGCGCATACCGTTTGTGCATTTTGTATGAATGAGGAGGATCTCTATAGTTCTGAATGTAAAGGTGGGGTGTGGGCATCTCGTCAGGTGTTGGCTGCTCCTGTTACGACTGGTTACAATGAGGGGGCCCAGAGTATCTCCCCCGATGGCAACTATCTTCTATATACCATGTGCAATGCTGACTACGGAATTGGCAGTTGCGACCTTTATTGGGCAAAGAGGATAGGGGACAGATGGTCGAGACCACGTAACTTTGGTACCCCCGTTAACTCTGGGGCTTGGGAGAGCCAGCCCTCTATGGCGGCCGATGGGATGACAATCTATTTTGCTTCTTCCCGCCCTGGCGGATTCGGAGGTATGGATATCTGGAAAACCACGATGACATCCGAGGGTGCCTTTACAGCACCGGAGAACTTGGGCGCTACCATCAACACTCCGGAAGATGATGCTGCGCCGTTCATCCACAGTGACGGACATACACTCTACTTTGCCTCCAATGGGAGAATCGGCATGGGTGGCTATGACCTTTATTATTCCACTTTGCAGCCCGATGGCTCTTGGAGCGAGCCTCAGAACCTTGGCTATCCTGTCAACACCTGGAATGATGAGGTGAATATCTTCATCAATGCTCAAGGCACCACTGCCTATATCGCTTCTGACAAGTCTGGTGGCTATGGTGGTTTGGATTTGTACAGTTTCGCGCTGGATGACAACCTTCGTCCCAGTCCTGTAACATATATTAAAGGTAAAGTCACGGATGCAATCACGGGCGAACCGCTCCGCGCAGAGATTCAGATGATCGACTTGGAGAGCCGTCAATTGCTGACGGGTACCACTTCTGATGAAGAGACGGGAGAGTATCTTGCCTGTGTTCATACGGGGAAGAATGTCCTGTTGAATGTATCCCGTACAGGTTATCCGTTCTACTCTGAGAATTTCCAAGTGGAAGAGACGTATACCCATTTGAAACCATACGTAAAGGATATTGCGCTGCAGCCTGCCGAAGTAGGAACTGTTGTTGTGTTGAACAATATCTTCTTTGATTTTGACAGAAGTGATCTCAAAACAGAGTCCTATGTAGAACTTGACCGTCTTGTGGACTACCTCAGTCACAATCGCATTCGTATAGAGATTGGAGGGCATACAGACAATACGGGTACCAGTGACTATAACGAGAAGCTTTCTCGGGACCGTGCGAAGTCGGTTTATGACTATCTCGTAGCCCATGGAATTGCAGAATCTCGTCTTTCTTATCGCGGTTATGGCATGCAAAAACCTATTGCCAGCAACGACACAGAGGAAGGCAGGGCAAAAAACAGAAGAACAGAGTTCACAATTATTCAATAGTGCTTTGTTGAAATGTTTCTCAGGCTTATAATATAATGGATTAAAAATCAACGAAATGAGGGCGATATGTAACAATATCGCCCTTTTCGTAGTATAAGAGGGATAGGAGAAAATTGAATATTGAAGAAAAAAAAAATTCAGAAGAGTATCAGAATGAAAAAAAAATGTATTTTTGCAAGTTGAAATTTTAGTGTAATGTATAGTTATGTAGTATGCTAAATAAGAAGACGATAAAAAGAAATAATAATAATTAATAATAACAAAACAATAAAAAACAGTATGAAAAAATTATTATCAATTTGCTTTTTAAGCATTCTGCTGGCGTTTCTGAGCTTCACAGCTCAAGCGCAGACAACACAATCATGCTGCTTCTGGCTGGAGAATCTCCAACCACAGACATTGCATGATATTGCCAATGTCCCTGGCGGTGGCGCTGCTCATCTGCCTGGCACAGGTGGCGATGTTGTGTTGAACAACACCATGAATCCGGTGTTGCATGGTATTGACACTGTTACCGGTCAATGTCAACAGACGGACTATTACAGGATTCGCTTTGCGAACACTTGCAATCTTCCTGCTGGCACGAAAGTGTCTATCGAATGGAAGTTGTATCGTGACGGCGAGCTTGTAAACGGCAATCTTTCCGATTATGCCGATTTCCGCATTTACACTCGGTACCAGAGACTGCACAACAACCCCGATCCCCTGACTGCTGGTCAAGCAGGCTGTGCAACTATTCCATGGCTTGGTGGTCGTGTGGCTGAACATTTGGGCGGCTGTTTCGAGACGAACAATCATGTTACTGGTCTTGATTATTCAGTTGCTGGTTATCCTGGTTCTTTCCAGGTAGAACCGCTGCCTTATGATTTTGCGAATACCTCTTTTGGAGCAAATGGTTCCATCTTTATTGCCAATGAAATGGCTTTGGATTACTTCAATCTGAACTTCTTTGAATCCACGGATCATGTAATTGTTATTTGCTGGAAACAAGTTGGTAACTATTCTTTGGTTGTTGGTCTGCGCGAGCGTTTGTTCGGTACAGACTGGCCGACTCTTTATTGGACTGATGAGAATGACAACCCGATGGGTTCCATTGGTGGTCACGAGAGCCACTGTGGCGCACTCCTTGCTCAAGACTCTATCCACTATCTTGTAGAGACTACTTATGACAAAGCTGTTTGTGACGGTCAAACTTGGGACTTCGGTAGCCCTACCGCCACCTTCTCTGTTGAGAATCCTTACCTTGTTATCTTTGGTGACTCCGTTTGCGGTCATTTCAGAGTTGACAGCTTAGTACACCTCAACTTCTACACTCGTATCAATCCTGATATCGTAGCTAATGACTTTGACATTTGCGTCGGCCTTCCGTTGCCTGCTTCTGAAGTTGCTTCCCATACACCTGCTGTGAACACCGATGCTCCTGGCATTATCGACTATGCTATTTGGTGGTCTCAAGATGGCAACACCTGGGATACCATCACTCCGAGCTACAATGCTGTTCAAGTTGGTACCTATACTTGGTATGTGAAACAAATCAACCACTACGATGCTGTTACCCCGGACGATTTCTATTGCGAGGGTGCTATCGATACTTTGACCATCACCGTGAAACCGCTTTACGCTCCTGTAATTGCTACTCACGAGTCTGAATGGTGTTATAACGATCTGCCTGCTGCTCTCAACCTCAAGGCTTCCTATGATCCTAACGAGGAATGTGCCACTGGCATCGTTTGGTCTTACAATGGCGTTTCTCTCGACACTGTAGCAAGTGGTGAGAATATCTCTTTGATTTTGGCTGAGTATTTCCCGACCAATATCAATAAGACTGTCAATTTGATCGCTTACACCACCAACGGTTATGCCAACTCTCCTGAAGTTACCGTTACCTTGACGGTTCATGCTTCTCCCGTACCGACTGGCACCGTTGCTGATGCTACCTATACTTTGTGCCCGAGCACTACGCAAAACTTGACCACCGATTTCACAGATTCCAACGTTGGTCAAACGCACAGCACCGCTACTTATGTTTGGACTTTGAATGGTCAAGTTATTCCTGGTGCTAATGCTTCCAGTTATATGGGAACTACCCCGGCTACTTGTACCGGTTCTAACGTTTATGTTGTTACCGCTACTTTCACCAGCGATGCTGGTTGTGCCGAGACTATCTCCCGCAAGTACACGTTGACCGTCCAAAGCGAAGGTGTTATCACCGTTACGCCGAAGACCACGACAAAGACTGAGTTCACCATTTCCGGTTGTGACACCACCGTTGCTGAGTTTGTTAACGGTCGTCGTACTCTTGCCGATTTGATGAGCTTGCTCAATGTTACCTATCCTTGCAGCGCTCCTGTAAGTGTGACCTATAACGCTACTATCGTCTCTTCTTCACTTTGCCAGACTGTGGTTACCAGAAGCTACATCCTCAACGATGCTTGCGACAACCACTCTAACGCTTTCGTGGAGACCTGGACTATCAATAATGACTATAGACCTGTTATCTCCGGTACTTCTTCTATGAATTTCGTCCGCATCCAAGATTGTAAGTACGAAGTTCCTGCTCAACAAGTACTGGTTGATTCCTTCTTGTTGCACAACACAGTTACATTCCAATGCAACGGTGGTTCTGTAACCTCCTACGCTTTCTATTTGGATGCTGCGGCTACTGTATCCGCTCCTGGTCACCTGATCTTTGAGAATCCGACTACCATGGTTCATAATATCTATGCAGTTGTGACTGATGCTTGTGGTAACAAGTCTGTTCCTACGCTTGTTTTCACCATCCAACGTCCTGCTCCTATGACTATCGACGGTGGTATTTTGGCTCTTCCGCCGGATATCTGTTTGCATGACACTGTTTTCTTGTCCTTCGACGTTGCTCACATCCTCAATGCTACTCCGCTTGTGAACGCCAATAATGAAGAGTACTATATCCTTGAGTGGACTGCCAATCC
Source organism: Bacteroidales bacterium (assembly GCA_017650305.1). Taxonomy (GTDB): domain Bacteria; phylum Bacteroidota; class Bacteroidia; order Bacteroidales; family WCHB1-69; genus F23-D06. Next base: position 135,148 of record JAGCFD010000035.1, read on the forward strand.
TAACGATGGTAGTATCATTTTCCATACCAGTCCTAATGCTCTCGGTGTTCCTGCATCTCCTAATACTGACTATGTATATACTATGACCGCTACTGATTTCTACGGTTGTAAAGCTTCTATCAGCGCTAACCCTGTTCATGTACACGGTCTTCCTACAGTAGAAGTTGAAGAGATTATCCTCAACGGTTCTACCTTCCCGCTTTGCCCGAACTATGGTAACCTTACCATTCACTCCATCACTACTCCTGGTAACGGTGGTACTATCGTATCCCACACTTGGAGCGGTGAGAGTGTGAACCTCCCTGTTGAGGTCAATATGGACACCACTTTCGTTGCCATTCTTCCGGATAGCTGCAACAAGACTTATACTGCTTTCTTGACCGTTGCTAACAATGACGGCTGTTTGGCTTCCACATCTTATTCTTTCGACGTGGTTGATACTACTGCTCCTGTTGTTAACGGTGTTCCGACCGAGCTCATCCTCGATCCTACTACCAATTGTAAACTTCAAGTTCCGAACTTGAAACTCTTATTCAACAGCAACAACCTTACCGATAACTGCTACGGTTTTGGCAACCTCACTATTAACCAGAGCATCGCTGCCGGTTCTATGGTGGATGGTGGCACTGACGTGACCATGACCATTACCGACCGCTGCGGTAACGCTACCACTCATGTTATCACCCTCAACTCCAGCGCTCCGCTCGCAGTTTCAATCACTGCTGACAAGATGGAGATTTGCCAAGGTGAGTCTGTTAATTTGACCACTACTGTTGAAAATGAGATTATTCCTGTTATCTACACTTGGAATACTGGTTCTCACAATGCCAACGTCACGGTTAATCCGACCGAGACCGCTCATATCTACACGGTTTCTGTTACCGACGCTATCGGTTGTACCGCTAAGGCTAACATCGACATTCTTGTTCATCATACTCCTGTTGCCGCTGACGCTACTTTGCATCAGACTCCTAACACCTACTGTCAGAATGCAGACGGTATCTATGATGGTACTATTTCCATCACTGCTAACCACGCTGACATCTCTGCTTATAGAATGAATGGCGAGTATGAGTGGAAAGACCTCACTTATGTTTACACCGGTTTGCAAGAAGGTACCTATTACTTCGACCTTTTGACTGCTTATGATTGTGAGACTGACAATGTAATCAGCATCACCGTTGGTCGCGATACCAATGTTGTGGTTCCTGTTACCACTACTACTCCTAACGCATGGTGTGTTGCTCCGTTCGACGGTTCCATCACCATCACCAATCCTCAGGTTGGTTATACCTATGAGATCATCAACCTCCCGAACTCTGATGTTACTTACGTAAGTGGCGATATGATTTATGACAATCTTGAGTATGGTCACTATTCTATCCACGTAACTACTGACAAATATTGTCAATATGTGAAAGAAGACATTATTGTTGACAGCACACGTGTTTATCCTGTTGTTATTGCAACTACCACTCCTAAGACCCGTTGCGACGAGCCCGATGGTACTATCACTGTTACCAACCCTGTTGCTGGTTACACCTACACTATCGGTCAGACCACCTACACTGGTGCTCCTGCCGTATTCACTGGCCTTAACAGTGGTTCTTACACTTTGACTGCTGTAACTGATTTTGGCTGTACGAAGAACTTCTACATCAATGTTACTTCTACTACAGAAGATCCTACAGAGCCTGTCACCACTATTGCTAACAACACTGTATGTGACCTTTATATTACTCCTAACGGTACGATCACCGTTAATGCTCCTATCGCTGGTTACTCCTATACTTTGAATAATGAGACTGTTGTTTCTGACGGTACTCCGATCGTCTTTGACGAGCTCGGTGAGCATGGCGCTGACGCCATCTACACCTTGACGGTTCTCTCCAACCTCGGTTGTTCTTCTAACTTCGACCTCACTGTTCCGAACGTTCCGATTTATCCTACCTTCGGCACAAACGAGATCACCGTTACTCACAACACCAATTGCGACGGTACCACTCCTAACGGTGCTATTTCTATCGCTCAAGTAGCTGGTTACACCTATGTAGTTTATCAAATGGTTGATATCGCCGGTGTTTCCACTCCTGTTCTCATGACCTCTACTGACAACCTCCCTGCTGGCTTCTACAAGATCGTTAAGATTGAGAATGCTACTGGCTGTCAGAAAGAGACGACTGTTGAAATTAAATTCAACAAGCCTGTTTATACTTGGGATATTACTTCTACTAAGGATCAGAACTGCGATCCTACAGAAGGTAATGGTACCATTACGATTAATGGTGTTACTACCAACTACATATTCACCTTGTTGAATGCATCTAACGACATCGTTGCTGTTAATCCTACTGGTGCATTCACGAACCTGAATGGTGTTGCTACTTACACAGTGAATGCATATAACACTGTTACTTCTTGTAGCTACACAAAGAATGTAACCATTACTACCAACTTTGTTTATCCTACCCTTACTGCTAATGGTACTGCTAACCATAACTGTAAGGACGAGAAGGACGGTACAATCACTGTTACCAATGCTGGTGCTGCTGTAATGCCGATTACCTACATCTTGGTTTCTGGTGGTGTTGCTCTTGACACTAATACTACTGGCGTATTCAACGCTGTTGACAGCGGTGCTTACACTATCAACGCTATCAGTGCAATGAACTGTGCTTCCACTATTAACTACAATGTTGTGGACAGCGCTTTCTTGCCTACTCTCGTAATGCATGCAACTCCTAACACAATGTGTGCTCCTACATTCGAGAAACCGGGTAACGGTACTATCGTAGTTACAGCTCCTATGGATACCAACTATGTATACTATTTCGAGAATGCTTCTGCTCCTAACGTTTTGGATACTGTTGGTTACTTCACTCCTGATTCTTATGTGATGTACTGGTTGATGACCGACCACTACACAGTTCACGTATTTGATCCTCAAACGGGTTGTGCTCTTGATGGTGATATCGACGTTCCTCATGCTGACGTAACGGTTAATTTCACTCCTGAAATCACAGCTAACGTTAATTGTGAAGCTCCTTACACTGGTGTTATTATTCTGAACGCTACCAGCGAGAATCCGGACGCTGACTTCGTTTATTCTATCGATGGTGTCAACTATGGCAGCAACAATATGTTCCAACAACTTGCTACCGGCACCTATACAATCTATGTGAAAGACCTCGATCTTGGTTGTAGCTATACTGCTACTAACATTGTTGTTCCGAACAACAATATCTACAAGCCTATCATTGACATTGCTGGTGACACTGTTTACTGTCTCAACTCTATCGGTGAGCTGATCGCTTCTGCTACCAGCACTCTCGAGGGCGACACTGTATTCACATATTCTTGGTACTCTGTATGTACTGGCACAACGCCTGGTCCTGTTCAACCTATCTACACTGGACACACTGGCATGTGTACCTATTACATTACTGTCGTGAGCGAACTCACAGGTTGTGTTACTATCGACTCTATCAGAGTTCATGTTGAGCCGAACCCGATCATCACCTTCTTGATTGACAATGTGGCTACCGCTCTCGATGAGATTAACATTTGTCACAACGACTTCCCGATTAACCTCGGTGTTGATCCTACCAACCTGACTGATTTCTTGTGGTCTAACCACGAGACTCACTCCAACTTCGACATTACATTGCCGAATGGTAACTACTGCTTCTTCACTGTAACGGTTACTGACGTTTACGGTTGTCAGAATGTTGACTCTATCGGTGTCTTCTCTATGCCGACCTATGCTTATGCAGTTGAAGATAACATCTGTGTTACCCCTGCCGCTTTCGCCGCTTTGGCCGAGACTGATGCTACCGTTCATAATACACGTCCTACTTCTCATCCTGCTAAACATTATAGCTGGCTGCAGAAAGAGCAGACTATTTATGGTTGCGACAGTATCATTACACACAATGTGACGATTTCTACAGATCCTATTGTTACCTTGAATGCTAATATTACTACTACTTATTGTGCTGGAGATGCTTTCGCAAACTTCACATTCAATGTAGTCGATAACAATAGCCCGATTATCGCTCTAGGTTGGCAGATCAACGATAATGGTACTTGGACCTTCCTCAATGTTAATAATCCTGTATCCTTCGACATGAACGGCAAACAAGTTCGTGCTTTCGCCACTAACGATTGTGGTACCACTTATGCTACTACAACTCTTGTTGTGAATGACATCCCGACTATCGTTGCTCTCGGCGGTCTTTCCACCACTCAATTCTGTGCTGGTGAGAAGGTTTATACTAAGGTTCCGACTCCTGCTTATACCTGTAACCACACTGAAGGTTGCGATACCGCTTGGGTTTACTCTGCTTCTCAAAATGGTCCTTGGACTCCGATCGCCAACGATGCTGTAACTGCAGCTATGAACAATGGTTATGTTGCATTCCAAGTTACTAACGGTTGCGGTTCTAACGTTTCTGTTCCTGTCCAAATTATTGTGGATGTTGTTCCTGCCGGTACTATTGATCCGGTTACCATTTGTAAGGGTACTGAACTCACGACGAATGCTAACTCTCTTAACCTGACTTGGACTGCTGGCCATACCACTACTGCTGGTCCTTTCACCACTGAAATTATGCCTACCAATGCTCCTACTGCTACTGGTAGCATCTATGTTGCTCTTACCAACAAGTGCGGTACTACCAACACCAATACCGTTACGGTTACGGTTAACGACAAGCCTTCTATGGGTCAACTTGCCCAGACTGGTACTTGTGTTGAGAACTTCTCTCTTGCTATCCCGACTGTAACCTGGAATGGTAGCACTGGTACTGCTACGCTGCAAATCAGCAATAACGGTACTTCTGGTTGGACCAACACCACCGTTGCCGCTCTTGCTAACCTCAGCAACAATGGCAAGTATGTACGTTACTCCGCTACTAACAATTGCGGTACGACTAATTCTAATGTTATCCAATTGTCTGTTACCGACAATCCTACCGTTACTTTGACAGTTAATGATAACGCTGTTTGCCAAGGTGAGACGGTTACTTTGACGGCTACTCCTAACTGGCATAATGCTACCGGTACTATCACTTATAAGATGAGCACCAATGGTACAACTTACACTAACCTCACTTCCAATGTTGTGACTATGAATACTCCGGGAACTATCTACTTCAAGGCTGTCGCCATGAACGATTGTGCTCCTAATGGAGTTGAATCCAATGTAGTTACCGTTACCGTTGAGGCTACTCCTACTTTGACGCTCTCTACCAACGAGGTTACTCTTTGTAATAATGAAAATACTCCTTATACTATCGACGTTACTACCAATAAGGTTGTCACGCTCTCTAACAATCCTACCTGGGTTGCCTTGAATGCTGACAATGATATTGTGATTACTCCGAACACATCCATTGCTTATGGTGATTATACCTTCTCCATTACTACTACCACTACCGATTGTGATGCTCTCACTCAAACTGTGACTGTTCACATGCGCGCTTTGCCTGTTATCAGCTCTTTCTCTGTGGCTGAAAACTACTACTGCGTTGATGATCACATTGCTGATTATAACTACAGCATCACATGGAATGCTACTTCCAATACTTCTACTGCTATTACTGCTCTCCATGGCACTTCTGAAAGTAGTATTACCTTCCCGCACCTCGTTACGTTGGCCGACACCAACCTGAGACTCAAACTCTCTGCTACCAACGACTGCGGTACGGTGACCAGCATTATCAATGTAAATGTGGTTGCTCCTGTTGCCTTGAATATCACGGGTGTTGACACCTGCTCTGGTATGCCTGTCTGCAACTTCGTGGCTGCTCCTTCCTACACCACTTATGGTGCTACCACAGTTTCTGCTGAGGGTTGGATCGTAGATGGTACAAAGAGAGCTTCTACTTACCAATTGGCTGCTGGTGATCATACAGTTCAATACTATGTGACCACTCAATGTGGTGACAATGTTTCCAACTCTGTCAATGTACACGCTTTTGCCGAGCCTACTATTACCACTACAGCTACCTTCGTAATTTGTGATGGTGATCAGTTGACTAAACCGACTGCTCCTCAATTGACTTATGATCTTGATGGTGCTACCCTCGTTTCCGAGACTTGGACTATCACTCCTGTTAACGGTACTCCTGAGACTATCGATTGGAACAAGAACTATGATGTGACTTATAATAATGCAACCATTACCTACACTGTAACTACTGGTTGTACCTCCACATCTAATACTTGGCCTCTTACAGTACATGAGCTTCCTGTTCCTGTGATTCTCCAAGACACTATTATTTGTCACGATGGTTCTACCACTTTGAGCCTCTCTGAGTCTTACGTTACTTATCAATGGTATCAAGATGGTACTGCAATCTCTGGTGCTACCAATGCTACTTACACTGTTGATGCTTCTACGCTCGCAGCTGAGGATGCATTCTACGCATACACTGTTGTTGTTACCGATGCTAATGGTTGTACTTCCAGTACTTCAACCAATGGTTCATTCCAGGCTCTTGATCCTAATGCTGTGATGATTCAAGTGACCAATGCTCCGAGATTCATCTTCAAGTACAACGGCAACGAGACTCATTACATCAATGGTATCAACACCATTGATCCTTCTGATCCTACTACTTTGAACAACAACCTCGTATTCACTTGGGAAGTTGAGAATCCTTGTTACAATGATGACACGTTGGTTTATGTCACCTTCGACATCTATCACAATGACACATTGATTGACAACAACACTATTGGTAATTACTTGACCAACACTAATATTCCTGGTTCTTATACTGAATTCTGGAATACTTCTATCGCATTCCCGTTTGAGTATGGTGGAGCTGCTAATCACACTACTGTAAATACTCTCACTCGTTACAACAAAGCTTCGGCTAATGCTACTGGATCTTATCAAAACCACTTCCCGTACTCTACGTTCTTCGCTGGTGGTTCTTCCTTTGATGATGTTTATCTGCACTTCCTCGCTAACAACGTTTACACTCAGACTGTACGTCCGTTCAGAATCCCGGGTGAGTACAAGATCATCTACACCATCTACTCTACCAGCAATACTGACGCTTATGCTTATCCTTACTTCAATGGTACGGAAGACAAGATTATCGGCGGTTATAACTCTTTGGTTTCTTCGGCTATCAAGAGCATGCTTGCTATGGACTCTATCATGATCACCGTTGACGGTCAAGCTGTTTCTGTGGCCATGACTCCGGAAGCTCCTACGGCTGCTCCTATGACTCCGATCTATAACGATCAACCTACCTTGAAGATCTACCCGAACCCGACTTCCAATGAGGTTAATGCTGAAATCGTTGGCTTGACTGGTGAGACCACCATCCAAATTGTCAACCTGACTGGTTCAGTACTTGCTTCTGAAAAGGTTAACATCCCTGCTACTGCTACTTACACTTATCGTAGCTCTGCAGCTAACCTGGCTCCTGGCATCTACTTCATGTACATCATCAATGATAATGCCACATTGTCTAAGAAGTTGGTTGTTAAACGCTAATTATTAACCACTAAATACGTAAGGGAGTTGTGACCTCGCAACTCCCTTTTTTATTGTTATGAAGAAATACAACAATCTGTTTGACCGCTTCGTTAAACCCTATTCAGGGCGGATGATTGTTGTATTTCTTTTTAATCTGCTTTCGGTGGTGGCCTCAATACTCGTCTTTATGATGATTGAGCCTTTTACCAAGTTGCTTTTTCAAGGCTCTTTGGATGAGTTGAGCCCACTCTCCACTTTTGTTGTTGAACATCTCTCGTTACTTTTTTCTTTTGAACAGAGCACTCATTCCATTTTAGTGCTGGTCCTCTTTGTCTTGTTGCTCTATCTTTTCAAGAGTCTTTTTTCTTATTTGTCGCAGTGGGTGATGGCGCATGTTCGCAGTCATGTCATTGCCACTATGCGAAGCGAGTTATATAGTAAGATTATACGCCTTTCAGTGGGCAACATGACTATGCAGCGGAGAGGCGATATTGTTTCACGAGCTGTCAGCGATACCCAAGAGGTCGAGTTTACAATTCTGACTGCCATTCGTCAGTTTCTTACTGAGCCCATCGCTGTGCTTCTTTATCTGTTTATCTTATTTTATATCTCCACTCCGCTCTCTTTGATTTCCCTTGTCCTTCTGCCCTTGTCTTTTTTTGTTATTTCCGCCGCCACCTCCCCATTGCGCAAGAATGCTAGGACATCCAAACAGCGTTTGGGTTCTTTAATTTCTTTTGTGGAGGAAACTATCGGTGGGCTCCGTGTCGTCAAGGGTTTGAATGCCTTTTCCCTGGCAGATCAAAGGTTCAGAGATTTGAATTCACAGTTTACCAAGACCCAGAAAAAGATATATCGACAAGTTGACTTGGCATCTCCTCTTAGTGAGTTTTTGAGCATGATTGCTGTCATGACTGTTCTCGTGATAGGTGGAGTCATGGCCTTGAATCCGGAGTCTGCCTTGACAGCTCCGCTTTTCATCACTTATATTGCTCTTGTCTCCCAGTTAGTCTCACCTGTTAAAAATATATCCACTGCGTTGGCCAGTTATAAGCGGGGACTTTCCGCTTTAGATCGTGTCAATGAAATTCTTGAGACGGACGAGATGGTTCACGAACGTCCAGGGGCAATTAAGGTTGCCACTTTTAATCATTCTCTCCAACTTAGAGATGTCTCTTTCCGATATGAAGACAAACAGGTGCTCAATCATCTGGATTTTGAGTTGCCGAAAGGAAAGTTTGTTGCGTTGGTTGGCGAGTCCGGTTCTGGCAAAACCACGTTGGCGGATCTTTTGATGCGTTTCTATGACCCGACTGAAGGTCAAGTTCTCCTTGATGGTCGGGATGTTCGCGACTACACACTCGCATCCTACCATTCTCTTTTCGGTTTTGTCTCCCAGGATGTCGTTCTTTTCAATGACACACTCTATAATAATATTGTCATGGGCATGGAGGGAGTCACGGAAATTCAGGTTGAGGAGGCTTTGCGTGTTGCAGGCATTTGGGATTATGTTCAGGCGCTCCCGGAAGGCCTTCAGTATGCATTGACCGATAGAGGTTTGAATCTGTCTGGAGGCCAGCGTCAGCGTATCAGCATTACGAGAGCTGTTTTGCGAGGTGCTCCTATTTTGGTTCTTGACGAAGCCACTTCAGCCATGGATACACATTCCGAAAATGCCTTCATGCGTTCTGTTGATGCTTTGAAGGGTCATCATACGATGTTGGTAATTGCGCACCGCCTTTCCACCATCCGCGAGGCGGATTTGATTTATGTGATGGACAATGGTCGTTTCGTGCAGACCGGCACGCACGACACTTTGAAAAACGTTGAAGGAAGATATAAGACTTTATTGACAATTAACGAACTAAGATAATGGCAAAACATAAACTGGCAAGGTTTGCAGAGAACAAGACCTTCGGAAACCTTTTCCAACATACAGATTACGACCGCGAGAACCCCAATTTTCCGTTAAAGGGCAAATGGGACAGTGACTATTTCCATAACGACCATCCCATTGTGCTGGAGTTGGGTTGTGGCAAAGGTGACTATACCATCGCTTTGGCCAAGCTGCATCCGGAGATTAACTATATCGGTGTTGATCGGAAGGGCGCTCGTCTGTGGCGTGGTTGCAAAGATGCGATTGAAGGAGGGATGACCAACGTGGCCTTTTTGCGCATCACCATTGACAAGTTGTCTGACTATTTTGCGCCTGGTGAAGTCGATGAGATCTGGGTTACCTTTCCCGACCCGCAGGTTAAGCACGAGCGCAAGCGTTTGGTGTCGCCGCGCTTCGTAGGTTACTATAAAGCTATCATGAAAGAGGGTGGGGGAGTCATCCATCTCAAGACCGACAGTAGGGAGTTGTACAGTTATGTGAAGGAGAGTGCGTCGGGCTATGGTTGGAAGATTTTAGAAGATGTGGAGAATGTATATGCCCAGCCCTGCGACCCTATTTTGACGGAAGTGCAGACATTCTATGAGAAGATGTGGTTGTCGGAGGGGCGCACCATTTCGTACCTTGAAATAGAGGTTTGAGGAGGGGTGAAAATACCCTGAAAAAAAATTTCAAATAATATTTTGTGGAATAAAAAAAATACTATATTTGCCAGCTAATTGCAGAAAAGGCAAATGGTGTAAGACATTGTGTGGACAAAGTTCTGTAATAAGTTGAATGACTGACAGTTGTTGGGTTGACTTTTGAACAATTGCATGTTTGTTTTGCTTGTTGAAAATGTCATTTTTTGAGTTCGAATTATCTAAAATATTGAAATAATAAAAATACAGAGAGATGAAAATAGTGAATTATTTTAAGGAAATGTATGATGAATTGGTTCACAAGACAACGTGGCCGACCATGCAGGAGCTTGGAAATAGTGTGATTGTGGTATCCATTGCTTCCCTTATAATCGCGTTAATCGTGTTTTTGATGGATTTCATTTTCAATGTGGGCATGAATCTCATGTTCCCTGCTATTTAATTTCTTTGTAGTCGGTAATATATCCAAAAATAACTGAGTTATGGCAGAAGCTGATCGCAAGTGGTATGTAATCAAGGCTGTCACTGGTACGGAGAAGAAGGTGAAGAACAACATCGAGATCGAGTTGGAGATCACTGGAAAGACGGACATGGTGCCAAGAGTTTTGATTCCCACTGAGAAGGTTTACCACACGACCAAGAGTGGCAAGAAGGTTTACACGGAGCGCAACTATTTCCCGAGTTACATTTTCGTTGAGGCGGAGATGACGGGTGAGATTCGTGCTTTGTTGTTGAATGTTCCTGGTGTTTTAGGTTTTGTGGGTTGCAAGCGCAAGACGGATCCTCCGGTGGCGTTGCGTCCAGTGGAAGTCTCTCGTCTTTTGGGCAAGGTTGATGAGTTGATGTCTGAGGACAGCGCCTACATCCAGCCGTTTGTCGAGGGCGAGGAGATCAAGGTTATTGATGGGCCTTTCAACACTTTCAACGGTATCATTGAGAGCATTGATACAGAAAGAAAGAAGCTGAAGATTATGGTGAAAATCTTTGGCCGTAAAACTCCAGTTGAGCTGAATTTTATGCAGGTTGAAAAAATATAGTTCCGACAAAAATAGTTACAAACAATAAAAATTATTTAAAACAATGGCAAAAGAAGTAGCTGGCTTAATTAAGTTACAAATCAAAGGAGGTGCCGCTAATCCGTCGCCGCCAGTAGGCCCCGCGTTGGGTTCAAAGGGCGTGAACATCATGGAGTTTTGCAAGCAGTTCAATTCCCGTACTCAGGATTTGGCTGGCAAGATCATCCCTGTGGTGATTACGGTCTACAAGGATAAATCCTTTGACTTTATCACGAAGACGCCGCCGGTAGCCGTACAGATTAAGGAGGCTGCCAAACTTCAAAAGGGTTCCGGAGAGCCTAACCGTTCCAAGGTTGGTACGATCACTTGGGATCAGGTGCGTTCCATCGCCGAATTGAAGATGCCGGATTTGAACTGTTTCGAGCTTGAATCCGCCATGTCAATGGTGGCAGGCACCGCCCGCAGTATGGGTGTCAATGTAAAAGGTGGCCAGAATCCCTTTGAGAAAAATTAATAACTCGTAAAAATCAATCACAAATGGCAAAAATATCCAAAAAACGCAAAGAAGCTTTTGCTAAATACGATCGCAGCAAGCTTTATGCCCTGCCAGAAGCCGTTCAGGTGGTGAAGGATCTCACCTACACCAAATTTGACGCTTCGTTCGACATTGACGTCCGTTTGGGCGTGGATCCTCGAAAGGCCAACCAGATGGTGCGTGGTATTGTCACGCTGCCTCACGGAACGGGTAAGGAAGTGCGCGTGCTCGTGCTTTGTACTCCTGACAAGGAGGAAGAGGCAAAGGCTGCGGGAGCTGATTACGTAGGCTTGGAGGAATACGTTGACAAGATCAAACAAGGTTGGACCGATGTTGACGTGATCATCACCATGCCGAGCGTGATGCCGAAGATCGGTGCCCTTGGTAGAGTGCTGGGTCCCCGTGGTTTGATGCCGAACCCCAAGTCTGGTACTGTCACGATGGAAATCGGAAAGGCCGTCACCGAAGTGAAGGCTGGTAAGATTGACTTCAAGGTTGACAAGTATGGTATTATCCACTCTTCCGTGGGTAAAAACCGCTTCACTGTGGATCAGTTGACCGAGAACGTTCGCGAGATGATGAGCACCATCATCAAGTTGAAACCGACTTCCGCCAAAGGTACCTACATCAAGAGTATCTACCTTTCTACTACTATGAGTCCTGGTGTACAGGTTGACCCCAAAACAGTTACATTATAATCTAAAGTTTAGTTAGTATGAAAAAAGATCAAAAAAGTCAAATTATAGAAGAGATTGCTCAGGACTTGGCTAACTATGCTAATGTATATGTAATCGATATTGCCGGTTTTACCGTTAGTACAGTTAATCAGTTGCGCAGAAACTGTTTCAAACGCGATGTGAAGCTGAAAGTGGTGAAGAACACCCTGCTGAAACGCGCTATGGAGCAGTCTGCATCCGACTACTCTGAGCTCTATGAGACTTTGCATGGTTCTTCCGCCATCATGCTTTGCAACACAGGCAATGTGCCTGCCAAGCTGATCAAGGAATTCCGTACAAAGAACGCCAAGCCGATCATCAAAGGTGCCTTCATTGAGGAGACCGCTTACATCGGCGATGAGAACTTGGAGGCTCTGTGCAGCATCAAGTCTCGCGACGAATTGCTCGGTGACATCATCGGGCTTCTGCAATCACCCGCCAAGAATGTTGTTTCCGCTCTCCAATCCGGTGGCGGCAAACTGGCCGGTATTGTAAAAACCTTATCAGAAAGATAAAAATCAATTAGTCAATTAATTTAGTAAAAACAATTAAAAAAATAAACATCATGGCAGATTTGAAAGCATTTGCAGAACAATTAGTAAACCTGACCGTTAAAGAAGTTAACGAATTAGCTCAGATTTTGAAAGATGAATACGGCATTGAGCCCGCTGCAGCCGCAGTTGCAGTAGCCGCTGGTCCCGCCGCAGGCGCTGGTCCTGCCGCTGAAGAGAAGACCGAATTCGACGTTATCCTGAAAGCCGCTGGCGCTCAAAAGCTCCAGGTTGTGAAGTTGGTGAAGGAACTCACCAGCCTCGGCCTCAAGGAAGCTAAGGAATTGGTTGATGGCGCACCCAAGGCCGTTAAGGAGGGTATCTCCAAAGACGAAGCCGAGTCCCTCAAGAAATCTCTCGAAGAGGTCGGCGCTGAAGTGGAGATTAAATAAATCCACCTTATTTTACCACAATAGTACAACACTTCCACTTCGGTGGAAGTATTGTACTTATTGTTGTTTATATACCCGCTGATTGGTATCTCAAAAATAAGTCAGTAATTTATCTTTCAACGAAAAACTTACAGCCTTGGCAAATAACAATAATCAAAGAATAAGTTTTGCAACCACAAGACCAGTTGAGTTTCCTGATTTTCTGGATATTCAGCTCAAGTCTTTTCAGGAGTTCTTTCAAATAGATACAGACGCAGAATGCCGTCAAAATGAGGGCCTCTATCGTGCGTTTGCCGAGAATTTCCCCATCACAGACGCAAGAGGAACCTTCGTGCTGGAATTCCTGGATTACTCCATTGAAGGCCCTCGCTATTCCATGGATGAATGTCTTGAAAGAGGACTCACCTATAGCGTCCCATTGAAGGCAAAACTGAAATTGTCCTGCACGGACCAGGAACACGAGGATTTTGAAACCCGCATCCAGGATGTCTATCTGGGAATGATTCCCTATATGACCCCCAGCGGCACCTTTATCATCAATGGTGCTGAACGTGTGGTCGTTTCCCAGTTGCACCGTTCTCCGGGTGTGTTCTTCGGATTCTCTTATCACCAAAACGGCACGATGCTCTACTCCGCCCGTATCATCCCCTTCAAAGGATCTTGGATGGAGTTCACCACCGACATCAACAACGTGATGTATGCCTACATCGACCGTAAGAAGAAATTACCGGTTACAACCCTGCTCCGCGCCATTGGCTACGAGACCGACAAGGACATCCTCAGCATCTTTGACATCGCCTACGAAGTGAAGGCGACCAAGGCTAACCTGAAGAAACACATCGGTGAGAAATTTGCCGCCGCCGTTACCAAGACCTGGAACGAGGAGTTTGGCGACGAAGAGACCGGTGAAATCTCCAACATCGAGCGCTCTGAGGTTATCATTGATCGCGAGACTGTTCTGGAGAAAGAACATATTAACTTGATCACGAGTTCCAACATCAAATCCGTACTCTTCCACAAGGAGGATCCGAAACAGTTGGACTACTCTGTGATTTTCAATACGTTGCAGAAAGACCCGACCCATACTGGCAAAGGTGCTATCGAGTATATCTACCAACAACTCAAGAGCACTATTCCGCCAGATGAGGAGACTGCCCGTGCCACGCTCGAGAAGCTCTTCTTCTCCGAGAACCGTTACAATCTCGGTGAGGTCGGTCGCTATCGTATTAACAAGAAATTGAATCTGGATATTCCGGCCACTACGGGTGTGTTGACCAATGAAGATATCATCTCCATTATCAGATATCTTATCGAGTTGATCAACTCTCGTACTGAGGTGGATGATATTGACCACTTGAGCAACCGTCGTGTCCGTACGGTCGGAGAACAATTATATAACCAGTTCAGCTTGGGCTTGAACCGTATGTCCCGCACCATTCGTGAGAAGATGAACGTGCGTGACCATGAGTTGTTTGCACCGGTGGATTTGATCAACGCCAAGACGTTGTCATCTGTGGTGAACTCCTTCTTCGGAACGAACCAGCTGAGCCAATTCATGGACCAGACCAACCCGCTGTCCGAGATTACGCACAAGCGCAGAATCTCAGCATTGGGTCCTGGCGGTCTGTCACGTGAGCGTGCCGGTTTCGAGGTGCGTGACGTACACTACACACACTATGGCCGTCTCTGTACCATTGAGACTCCTGAAGGACCGAACATCGGTTTGATTTCTTCATTGTGTGTGTTTGCCAAGATTAACAATTTGGGCTTCATCGCCACACCGTACCGCCGCGTCATCAATGGTCAGGTACAGTTTGACGAACCGCCCGTGTTCCTTACCGCAGAAGAGGAGGACAACCTTCGTATTGCCCAGGCTAACACTCCGATGGATGAGAATGGTCTGTTGGGCGAGAAAGTCAAAGCTCGTCGTTTGGCTGATTATCCTATCCTGCCGCGTGAGGATATTGACATGATTGATATTGCTCCTAACCAGATTGCATCTTTGGCTGCATCCTTGATTCCGTTCTTGGAGAACGATGACGCAAACCGTGCGTTGATGGGATCTAACATGATGCGTCAGGCCGTGCCGTTGTTGCGCCCCGAGGCGCCTATCGTAGGTACCGGTCTGGAACATCAGGTTGCAGTAGACTCCCGCGTGGTGTTGGTAGCTGAAGGCGAAGGTGTTGTCACCTCTGTGGATGCACTCCACATTGAGATTGACTATAAGCGCACCGAACTCGAGGAGCTTGTTAGCTTTGAGCCTAATGTCAAGAGATATGATCTTCTGAAGTTCCGCAGAACCAACCAGAACTCCTGTTTCAACCAACGCCCCATCGTGGTGAAAGGCCAGAAGGTGAAGAAGGGCGATGTGCTGACCGATGGCTATGCCACGGATAATGGTGAGTTGGCTTTGGGTCGCAACCTGATGGTAGCATTCATGCCTTGGAAGGGTTACAACTTTGAGGATGCTGTCGTGATTTCCGAGAAGGCCGTTACGGAAGACCTCTATACTTCCATCCATATCGAAGCGTTCACCCTCGAAGTGCGCGACACCAAGCGCGGTGTTGAGGAGCTGACTAACGACATTCCCAATGTCTCTAACGAGGCTACCAAGGACCTCAACGAAAACGGTTTGATCCGAGTCGGTGCTGAGGTTTCCGAAGGTGATATCCTGATTGGTAAGATTACGCCTAAGGGCGAGTCTTATCCGACTCCAGAAGAGAAGTTGCTCCGTGCTATCTTCGGCGACAAGGCCGGTGATGTGAAGGATGCATCTCTTAAAGCGCCCCCATCCATGAAGGGTGTGGTCATCGGTGCTAAGTCTCTCCAACGTCCGTTGAAGAATAGAACTTCCAAGACGAAAGATAAAGAGCAAGTGGCAGAGATTGAGGCCAGATACAAAGTCCAGTTTGACGCTTTGCGCGAGAAAGCCATTTCCAAGTTGTACAAGATATTGGAAGGCAAGATTGCTGCCAACGTACTTAACAACGTGAAAGAGGTGGTGATTCCGAAGGGCTCCAAGTTCTCTTTGAAGTTGCTCCGTGGCGAACAGATTGACTTGAACAATGTGACCCTGTCCAAGTGGACCAACGACCCCAAGTTGAACACGATTGTGGCGCAGATTATCCGCAATTATCAAATCCAATATCGCGATATCAATGCCAGAAAGACTCGCGAGATACTTGACGTGACTATCGGTACTGAGTTGCCGAGCGGTATTGTGGAGTTGGCAAAGGTTTATATCGCCGACAAGCGCAAACTGCATATTGGAGACAAGATGGCAGGTCGCCACGGTAACAAAGGTTGTGTGGCTAAGATTGTTAAGCAAGAAGACTTGCCGTTCTTGGCAGACGGTCGTCCTGTTGACGTGGTGTTGAACCCGCTGGGTGTGCCTTCCCGTATGAACTTGGGTCAGATCTATGAGACCGTTCTCGGCTGGGCAGGCAAGCAGTTGGGCTGCAAGTTTGCCACTCCGATTTTCGATGGTGCTTCTATTGACCAGATCAACGACTATATGAAGAAAGCTGGTCTGCCAGAGAATGGTAGTACCCAGCTGTATGACGGCGAGACAGGAGAACCTTTCCATCAGAAAGCAACGGTCGGTTATATCTACTACCTCAAGTTGCACCACATGGTTGACGACAAGATGCACGCCCGTTCTATTGGACCGTATTCTCTGATTACGCAACAGCCGCTGGGTGGTAAAGCCCAATTTGGTGGTCAGCGTTTCGGTGAGATGGAGGTCTGGGCCATCGAGGCCTATGGCGCATCCAACGTCCTGCAAGAGATCCTGACAGTCAAGTCTGATGATGTCATTGGCCGAGCCAAGACTTATGAGGCTATCGTTAAGGGTGACAACATGCCGACCGCCGGCATTCCGGAATCCTTCAACGTGCTCGTACATGAATTGCGCGGTCTGTGCTTAGATATTAAATTTGAATAAGATTGTATAAATAAAATAATTATGGCATCTTTTAAAAAAGATAATAATACAAGAAAAGAATTTCAAAAGATCACCATCAGCCTTGCCTCTCCAAAGAAGATCCTCGAACAGACTCATGGTGAGGTGTTAAAGCCTGAGACCATCAACTACAGGACCTATAAGCCTGAGCGTGACGGTCTTTTCTGCGAAAAGATTTTCGGACCGACCAAAGACTGGGAATGCCATTGTGGTAAGTATAAGAGAATACGCTACAAAGGTGTTACTTGCGACCGTTGCGGTGTTGAGGTTACAGAGCGCAAGGTGCGTCGTGAAAGAATGGGCCATATCCAACTGGTAGTTCCCGTTGCCCATATTTGGTTCTTTAAATCCTTGCCAAACAAGATCGCCGCTTTGCTGGGTTTGACCTCCAAAGAGGTTGATGCCATCGTTTATTACGAGAAGTATATTGTCATCCAACCAGGTATTCTCGAGAGCGACAAGATTAAGAAAAAAACGTTGCTTACCGAAGAGGAGTATTTCGACTTAGTGGAGAATCTGCCAGCCGACAATCGTATGCTTGAGGATGGCAATCCTGACAAGTTCATCGCCAAGATGGGTGCTGAAGCATTATATGACTTGCTTTGCAATGTTGACCTTGACGTTGAGTCCGGTGAACTTCGTAATAAGGCTAATCATGAGACTTCCCAGCAGCGTAAGAAAGAATATCTCAAACGTCTGCATGTTTTTGAAGCTTTTAGAGACAGCCGCAAGCGTGCCGAGAACCGTCCTGAATGGATGATCATCAACATTGTGCCGGTGATTCCGCCTGAGTTGCGTCCTCTCGTTCCGCTGGATGGCGGCCGTTTTGCCACCTCTGATCTTAACGACCTCTACCGTCGTGTCATCATTCGTAACAACCGTCTGAAACGTCTTATTGAAATCAAAGCTCCGGACGTTATTATGCGTAATGAGAAACGTATGTTGCAAGAGGCTGTGGATTCACTGCTCGACAACTCCAAGAAGTCCAGCGCTGTGAAGACTGACTCCAACCGTGCGTTGAAATCCTTGTCTGACAGCTTGAAGGGTAAACAAGGCCGTTTCCGTCAGAATTTGTTGGGTAAACGTGTTGACTACTCTGGTCGTTCTGTTATCGTGGTCGGTCCTGAGCTGCACCTTAACGAGTGCGGTTTGCCGAAAGATATGGCTGCTGAGTTGTTCAAACCGTTTATCATTCGTAAAATCCTCGAAAGAGGTATCGTGAAGACCGTGAAGTCTGCCAAGAAGATTGTCGATCGTAAGGATCCTGTCGTATGGGAGATTTTGGAAAATATTTTGAAGGGTCATCCCGTATTGTTGAACCGTGCTCCTACGTTGCACCGTTTGGGTATCCAGGCCTTCCAGCCTCGTTTGGTGGAGGGTAAGGCTATCCGTCTGCACCCGCTCTGCTGTACGGCATTCAACGCTGACTTTGATGGCGACCAGATGGCTGTGCACGTCCCACTGGGCAATGCTGCCATTTTGGAGGCTCAAATGTTGATGATGGCTTCTCACAATATTTTGAACCCTGCTAATGGTGCGCCTGTCACCGTTCCTTCTCAGGACATGGTGTTGGGTCTGTATTATATCACCAAAGAGCTCCCCTCCACACCTGAACATCATGTGCAGGGCGAAGGTCGTATCTTCTACGGCCCCGAGGAGGTGATGATTGCTTATAATGAGAAAAAAGTACACCTTAATGCAAAAATCAAATGCCGTGTTGACATTGATGGCACAGGAAACATTAAACTGATCGACACCACTGTCGGTCGTGTGATGTTCAACCAAGTCGTCCCTAAGGATTACGGTTATGTAGATATGCTTCTGACAAAGAAAGCATTGCGTGATATCATCGGTGATATTCTTGCCAAGTGTGGCAATAAGGCTTGTGCCCAATTCCTTGACGATATCATGACATTAGGTTATCGTATGGCCTTCGAAGGCGGTATGTCATTTAACCTTGGTGATGTGATTATTCCTGCTGAGAAACCAAAACTTATTGCCGAGGCAAATGCTCAGATCGATGAGATCACGATGAACTATAACATGGGTTTCATCACCAACACCGAGCGTTACAACCAGGTGATTGACGTATGGTCACAGTGCAATGCACGCTTGTCCAAGATTTTGATGAAAGAAATTGAGGCTGACCGTCAGGGCTTTAACCCGGTGCACATGATGAGAGACTCTGGAGCTCGTGGTTCTGCTGAGCAGATCCGTCAGTTGTCCGGTATGCGTGGTTTGATGGCTAAGCCGTCAAAAGCCGGTTCCTCTGGTGGTGAGATTATTGAGAACCCAATTCTTTCCAACTTCAAGGAGGGCCTTTCCGTGCAAGAGTACTTTATCTCTACCCACGGTGCCCGTAAGGGTTTGGCCGATACCGCTCTGAAGACCGCCGACGCAGGTTATCTTACTCGTCGTTTGGTTGACGTCTCCCACGATGTCATCATCACTGAAGAGGATTGCGGTACGCTGCGTGGTATGACCGTTAGCGCCCTCAAGAAAAACGAGGAGGTTGTGGAGTCTCTCTATGACCGTCTCCTTGGCCGTGTGACGCTTCACGATGTCTATCATCCTCAGACTGGTGAGTTGATTATCAAGGCTGGTGAAGAACTTACCGAGAAGTATTGCAAGATTATTGAGGAGTCTCCGATTGAGGAGGTCGAAATCCGTTCAGTACCTACTTGCGAGTCCAAACATGGTATCTGCCGTAAATGTTATGGCCGTAACTTGGCAACTGGCAAAATGGTCCAGATTGGTGAAGCAGTCGGCGTGATTGCCGCACAGTCTATCGGTGAGCCTGGTACTCAGCTGACTCTTCGTACTTTCCACGTCGGTGGTGTTGCAAGTAATGTGGCTGCCAACAGCTCTATCACAGCTAACTATGACGGTGTGCTGAGCATTGATGAGTTGCGTGCCCTTGAAAAAACTGACGCTCTCGGACAGGTCTATTATAAGGTCATCGGCCGTACCGCAGAAATTAAGATTATTGATGTGACTACGGGTATTGCCTTGACCTCTTCTAACATCCCTTACGGTTCTAACCTCTACTTTAAACATGGTGACTCCGTTAAGAAAGGTGATTTGATCGCTGACTGGGATCCGTTCAACGCAGTTATCCTCTCAGATGTGCCTGGTACCATCCAGTTCAATGATATCATTGAGGGTGTTACCTACCGTGTTGAGACCGATGAGCAAACCAATATCCATGACAAGGTGATCATTGAGAGCCGTTTGAAGACCAAGAACCCGAGTATTTCCGTTTTGGATGATAAAGGTGAGGTTTTGAAGAGCTTTGACGTTCCTGTGGGTGCTCGTTTGGCTGTTGAAGAGGGTCAGAAAATCGACTCTGGTGAGATTTTGGTTAAAATCTTACGTTCCTTCGGTAAGTCTGGCGATATCACGGGTGGTCTGCCGCGTGTAACCGAGCTCTTTGAGGCCCGTAACCCGTCAGATCCCGCTGTCGTCTCTGAAATTGATGGTGTGGTTTCCTTCGAGAAGAAGCTTAAACGTGGTAACCGTGTTGTAAAGATCACTCCGCGTAACGACACTTCCGGCGAAGGTACCAAAGTATATCTCATCCCGACTTCCAAGCAAATTCTGGCTCAAGAGAATGACTTCGTGAAAGCTGGTACTCCGTTGTCAGAAGGTTCTCTTACTCCTATGGATATCTTGAATATTAAGGGTGCCCAGAAGGTTCAAGAGTATATTATCAACGAAATCCAGGAGGTCTATCGTCTCCAAGGTGTGAAGATTAACGACAAGCACTTTGAGGTTATCGTACGTCAGATGATGCGTAAGATGGAGATTGATGATCCCGGTGATACCAAGTTCCTCCATGGCGAATTGATCAACAAGATCGATTTCCAAGAAGAGAATGACTTCATTTGGGAACAGAAGGTTGTGGAAGACAAAGGTGATTCCGATGAGCTTTATGTCGGACAGATTATCACTGCCAAGAAGTTGCGTGATGTCAATTCCGCTTTGAAGCGTAAGGATCTCAAGCTTGTTCAGGTACGCGACGCCCGTCCTGCCACTGGTAAGCCGATCCTGCAAGGTATCACACGTGCTTCTTTGCAAACCCATAGCTTTATCTCCGCAGCTTCCTTCCAAGAGACTACGAAAGTGCTTACCGAAGCCGCTATTAACGCTAAGTCCGACTACTTGATTGGTATGAAGGAGAATGTTATCGTGGGTCAGAAGATTCCTGCCGGTACGGGCATTCGTTCTTACCAACATATTGAAGTCGGTTCCAAGGAGGAATATGAGTCTCTCATGGCCTCCAAGGAAATGGATTAATCTACAAATTGAAATTTGAATTATGGAAGAACAAAAAATTGATATTAACTTGACTGATGAAGTTGCACAAGGCAGCTACTCTAATCTGACTATTATCACACATTCTGACAACGAGTTTATCTTGGATTTTGTCCAGATGATGCCAGGTGTCAACAAAGGTCAAGTTCGCTCTCGCGTGATTATGACTCCTAAGAATACCAAGCGTCTTTTGCGTGCCTTGACTGAGAACCTGGCCGCATTTGAGAGCAAGATGGGAGTGATTGACGAGGGTGGTCACCAAGGCTTTCCCCCTTTGACGGGAGGTCAAGGTCTGGCATAGTTTGAAACGTTCAAATTGCTAAATATTTTCATTGAAGGAGGATGATGTCATGTACGTCATCCTCTTTTTTTGGGAACTATATACATGATGGCACAAATGTGATGGTGAAAATAAAACCTCTTTTTTAGAGATTTCTTTGCAAAGAACGATATTGTGCTTTATTGTAGGTGTCAGTCTATTAAATAATTATAGTCTTTAACTTTTCTCTTGATAGAAAAGTTACAAAAGATCAAGCCGACATGAAATCCGCCCGCTCTGTCCGCCCTCTGACAACGGCGGCAAACGTGAACAAAAAGTGCCGGCCGGAGCAAGAAGGAAACTAACACCGGGGGCTTGGCATTTTTGTAAACGCAAGCGCCTTTGCACGCCGCTGTTGGAGGGCGGCCATTCACGCCGCGTCCGCACCGCATGTCGGCATGCCCGCCCGCGTCCAACATGGCGAAACATTTCCTTGATTTCACATTGCCTGTTTGCAGGACGCTTGCCATGTCGCTCGGACGCACCTGTACGGAGTCGCGGTTCCCCGTAGGGGATACAGATCTGTAGCCTGGGGTGAAGGCGTGAGGTACAAACGCCTCACCCCAGGAGAAAGGCGTGTGCGTAAGATAGGTCGCGGCGCGGGTGAAACCTGCCATGATGCTGTTAACATGCCCGCCGCGAAAGGGGAGACTGTGCCATCAAGTAAACTCCCTTTTTTTTATGATATGAAAATAGATGAAAATATGTTGAAGGAATGACATTCTTAAATATATTCTTAACGATAGTGTGACAAATGGCTTGTATATTCGTTATAGTAATTGTTTAGATGTGAATTCTTTATGAAGCATTTTTTTGTGTATGTGGTGGTTGTACTCCTGTGTTTGTTGTTTGTGAGTCCACCTTCTCTTTCTGCCCAGCCGGGATGTTCGCCCATCTCATTGCCCTATTATGAGGACTTCGAGAATGGATTTGTGCTGAACAATGGTTGGTTCAATGCAACATACTTAGATACCCCCTATGTGCTCGTCGATAACTGCTGGTTGCAATGTCGGAAACATGAATGCGGCTGGAACAGTATGTGTAGCTTTGAATATTATTTCCCTGGCCCGACTCGCAACGTTTACCTGCGCTTTGGCCAACGCTACAAGAATTATGCCTCGGGATCGAGCCCGACGGTAGCCATCTCGTCCACTCCTGTTTTGGCGACTTCGCCATCGGGGATTTCTTTTAAGGCTTGCTATTATTATGGTATGTCGGGGCCGAATGGGGACTCTACTTCTGCGGGTGTTCAGATGTTGGTGGGCTATACAGTGCAGGATGAACCACTCCAAATTGTTCCAAATCCTCATCATGACGGGATAGATTATGTCAGTACCAGCTGGGATCCATTGCCATATATGGTTGTCAATTATGACCCAGACGATCATTTTGTGCCCATAGACACGATTACGGTTTATAGTATGAGCTATTTGCATTACGATGTGTGCCGCTCCAATTTTGTGTGCAAAGGGATTACGGTGCCTCCGAATAGTCGTCTTGTATTCAAGTCGTGTATGCCAGATAGCGTACAGGTGGTGTTCCAGTTGGACAGCTTGACCATCTATGGAGATTACATGGAGCCGGATATCACGGTGGATTATCGCGATACCGTCTGCTCAGGAGAACATTATGAAGGTTATGGCTTTTCATTGGGGTATCAGTCCCCGGGCACACACGTCTATACGCGTTGGGAGTGTACGGAAAACGCCACTATTTTGCATCGGCTCACCATTGTGGCGAAATCCCAGAGTTTCCAGCAAATCACGGCCTATATCTTTCCGGGCGAGTCGTATCAGTATGAGGACAGTGTCTTCACGCAGCCTGGCTATTACACCTTCACCTATCCGGCTGCCAACGGCTGCGATTCGGTGATCCAGATTCATGTGCTTTACGATATGAGTGCCATTGATAAGTGCCAGATGTGGGTGCCCAATGCGTTCACTCCTGATGGCGATGGGATAAATGATCTCTTTCAGCCTGTCTTTGCTTGCCCTGACTTCCTTGAGTATTACAATCTGAGCATTTTTGACAGGGTGGGGAGCACAATCTTTTACTCTACAGACTTGGATAAGGGTTGGGACGCCGATCGGGTGCCAATCGGGTGTTATCCCTATTTGATTTGCTATAAAGTGTTGGGTGCGCGCAAGGAGGAGCTCAGAGGTACGGTCACGGTTGTCCGTTAATTACCGTTTAGGGATTGTTCTTTTTCTTTCCTGAGGTTATTCACCTTGCTCATGTTCAGCAGAATGCCCACTGCTATGCCAGATACGCCGAGAGAAGCACCACCGCTGCTGATGAAAGGCAGGGTTTGTCCGGTTGCTGGAAGCAGGTCGCAGTTGACGCCAATATGCACCAGAGCCTGGCAGGTAAGCCAGAATCCGATGGCAAAAGAGAAGAGTTTGCCAAAAGGCCCTCCCGATGCTTTGGAAACCTCGCGGGCCCTGTAGAAAAAAATCAGATACAGCATGATGATGAAAATGCCTATGCCAATGCCTAACTCTTCATATAAGGATGCAAAAGCATAGTCGGTGGCATTCTCCGGGAGTCGGTATTTGATGACGCCCTTTCCTGGTCCGGAAGGATGGAAACCTCCACGTGAAATGGCAGCGCGCGACAACACCATCTGGTCGCCATATCCGTTGCTGTTGTCTTTCGTGATATAGTACGAGATGCGGTTCACCACGGTGTTCATACGCCCAATCTCCAGGGATTTGTCCGATTTCGCATTGACGAACACAATCCCAGCCAGTAACGCCGCAATGGCTACGGCGCCGCCGAAATAGGCCAGAACAAACCGATTCTTGACATTCGCAACAAAAAATATCATGATACATGTGATGAAGAAGATGATGGCTGTGGACATGTTGAGTTTTGCCATACCAACGGAAAAAACGAAAACCACGCCAAAAAGATGCCAGATATTGTTGTTTGTCAACTCATGACCCGCATTGTATTTGTGGGCAATATAGTCTGTGATGTATAGGATGACAAGGAATCCAATGAGGTAGAACGTCTGCACGTCGTGACCGAAGATGGTCACACCGCGCACAGCCTGCGACAGGATTGTCATCAGGAGGAGAAATAGCGCAAAGACAAATAGTAACGGCGTGAATACTGCAATCTTCCGATAGTCTACGACATAGCAAAGAATCATCAACCCGTAACAGAAGAGAATGTGCCCGAGATGGTTTAATACGCGCATGTTGCTGGTGCTGTAAACCATGACTATGGACAAGAGACTCAGTAGTATAACCACTAAGAGTATGATCTTGTCACCCTTAAATTGCCAGTTCAGTTTGAGTTTGCGCATGATGGTGAGTTAAAGTTGTGCGACGGCTGATTTGAAATTACGGCCGCGGTCTTCTGTCGAACCGGAAGAACAGGGTGAATAGAGGACTGCATAGCCCTTTTCTGCCGCATAGAAGGCTTGACGGACGGCCTCTTCCATTCCTTGTTCTACAGAGGAAGGAACCTCCAGTTCATCAAAAAAGGTATATACATCTGAATTGTAAACCCCTTGGATTACAATGAATTTCACCTTTTCGTACACTGCATTGAGCAGGTCGTCGCTCATATTGCTAACATCGTCGATGTTGGTGATCCATACGGTGGGCTTGTTCATCCTTTGAAGTGCAAACCAGGTGGCGTTAGGATTGGTGGAGCTGGCATCATCAATGAAGTCGATGCCATTCAAGGTCGTGACCTGTTCCAGCTTGTGCCCGCAGCCTTGGAAGGCGGACAGACGTTGTGCGATATTTTTCTTCCGTATCTCAATCAGTCTTTCATTGACGGAAGCGACCATCGTGTTGTTAAACTTTTTCTCCAGTTCGAAGATTTTGAAATTGTTGCTTTTGTTGGTAGGCATAGTGTTATATAATAATGGTTTGATATTTGTAATAGGTTATCTTACTTTTAAGGTTACAAGGGTCAAAACGGCAAGAAGGAGTCCGATGACGATGAATCGTTGCACGATTTTGGATTCATATCTCCCTATGAATAAGCTCTGCATATTTTTGTTGTCGCTATATTTATCTTTGAATTTCTGTTGATACTTTTTTTGAAAGTGATGATGAAGTGGGGCCATCAGAAAAACCTTGTGAGCTCTCGCGTAATCTATTCCATAACGTTTTTTCCTGAACTTGAAAACGTAGCGTTGGATCAGCATGGAACCGGCCTCGACAAGGTAAATGCCGCAAAGGATGGGTATGAGGAGTTCTTTACGGATGATGATACAGGAAACGGCCACAATTCCGCCCAGTGTTAAGCTGCCCGTGTCGCCCATGAAAATCTGTGCCGGATAGCAGTTCCACCAGTAGAAGCCGATACAGCCACCGATGACTGCGGAGATGAAGATTACCAGCTCTCCGATGTTGGGCAGATACATGATATTCAAATAGTTGGCGAATATTACGTTGCCTGACACGTAAGCAAGCAGGGCAATGCCGACCGCTATCACAGAAGTGGTGCCCGTGGCCAAGCCGTCTAAGCCATCGGTCAAGTTTGACCCGTTGGAGACGGCGGCGATGATGAAGACCACGATGAGAATGTAGACGATGAAGGACCACTGTCCTGTCTTGTCACCCAGCCAGCGGGTGAACCATGCATAGTCGAATTCGTTATTCTTTACAAAGGGAATGGTGGTCTTGGTGGAGTGGTGGGGCGCATCGAAAACATTGTGGGTGTTGACCACATCTGAATTGGAGATCTGTATAGCAGACTCGATAGGGGTGATGGCATTTTTGGTGTTGACTTTCTCACAAATCTTCGCGTCGGGGTGGAAATAGACGACCGCCCCCACCAAGAGTCCCAGAATGATCTGACCCAACAGTTTAGTTCGCGGAGCAAGACCGTCTTTGTCGCTTTTGCTTTCTTGAAGTTTCTTTAAGCCTTCAAGATCGTTCAATTCTTCCAGTCTTTTCTTTTCCTTTTCCCGTTCTTTT
Organism: Bacteroidales bacterium; assembly: GCA_017650305.1. Taxonomy (GTDB): domain Bacteria; phylum Bacteroidota; class Bacteroidia; order Bacteroidales; family WCHB1-69; genus F23-D06. The sequence goes on from JAGCFD010000035.1 coordinate 161,922, forward strand.
TTTGCTTTGTGCTTGAGGTAATCATCACTGAATCCCAAAGCGCCCAGCCAAACGGTCGTGAAAATCATTAGAATGATATAGATGTTGTGCAGATTGCATAAGAGCAGTACCGGGATGAGGATGGCAGCGATGATGATGAGGCCGCCCATGGTTGGAGTCCCGGCTTTTTCTTCCTGGCCGTCCAATCCCAAATTACGAATCGATTCCCCAATTTGTTTGTTTCTCAGATACTTGATGAAATATTTTCCGATCAAGATGGAGATAATCAAGGCGATGACAAAGGCCAATGCGGACCGAAAGGAGATGTATTGAAACATTCCAGAACCCGGTAGACCGATCTTATGTAGCCAAGTGAATAAATAATACAGCATGCGATTGGAATTTATAGGTTAAAACAGTTTGTGATTTCTTCCGTGTCGTCAAAATGATGTTTTACATGATTGATTTCTTGATAGTTTTCATGTCCTTTGCCAGCAATGAGCAGCACGCCTTGGTCTTTGAGCAACATGTTGCCCGTCTTGATGGCCTCGTGGCGGTTTTCAATGACGGTGACATTTTTTTTCTTGTTCTCGGGCACGCCAGTCATCATCTCTTCCAAGATGGCGTTGGGGTCTTCGGTGCGCGGGTTGTCGGAGGTCAGGATGACCTTGTCGCTGTATTTGCAGGCGATTTCAGCCATTTCAGGGCGTTTGGTACGGTCGCGGTCGCCGCCGCAACCCACAATGGTGATGACCTCTTTCTTGTGCTCTGTCACATCCACGATGGTCTCCAGTACGTTCTGCAAGGCGTCGGGCGTGTGGGCATAGTCCACAACGGCTGTGCAGCCGTCCTTGCGGCGGACAATCTGGAAACGCCCTGAAGCACTGTCCAACATGCTCATCTGGCAGAGCACCTCGTCTTGCGGCATCCCCAAGAGAATGGCGGCGCCGTAGATGGCCAATAGATTGTAGGCGTTGAATTTGCCGACCAGCTTGAAAAAGACCTCGTGGTTGTTGATGCGCATCTGCAGTCCCTCGAAGCTGTTGTCCAGGATCTGGCCTTTGAAGTTTGCCAGGGAGCGCAGGCTGTAGGTGCTGACTTTCGCCTTGCTGTTCTGCGTCATCACAAGTCCGTTTTTGTCATCGATGTTTGTCAATGCGAAAGCGGCGGTGGGCAGGTGGTCGAAGAAGGCCTTTTTGGCAGCGATATAGTTGGCGAATGTCTTGTGGAAGTCGAGATGGTCGTGGGTGATATTGCTGAAGATGCCGCCGGTAAAACGCAGACCGTCGATACGGTGCTGGCAGATGGCGTGGGAGCTGACCTCCATGAAAGCATATTCACATCCGGTCTCGACCATGCGGGCGAGCAGGCTGTTGAGTTCCACGGCGTCTGGAGTGGTATGCGTGGCGGCCACTTCTTCGTTGCCGATTTTGTTGATGATGGTGGAGAGCAGTCCTGCTTTGTGACCCAGGTTGTTGAAGAGGCGATGAAGAAGGGTTACGGTGGTGGTTTTGCCGTTGGTGCCCGTGATGCCTACCAGCTTCAGCTTTTTGCTGGGATGGTCGTAGAAGGCGGAGGCCAGATGGCCTAACGCTGCCATGCTGTCAGGTACTTGTATGTAAGTGACGTGCTCGTCCAGTGTCTCCGGCAGATCCTCGCAGACGATCACGCGACAGCCATTCTCAATGACTTGTCCGATGAAGCGATGCCCGTCGGTCTGGGTGCCACGCTGTGCAACATATAGGTCGGTGCCTTCCTCTTCGGGACGGGCGACGATCTTGCGCGAGTCAAAGCAGATGGCGGTGATGTTCCGTTCTTTTTCGCCGAAAAGCTGATATTTTTTCAGCGCTTTTAATATGTCAATTAATGGTTTCAAGTTGGTTATAGGTTTAAGGTTTTAAGGTCTGTGGTTTGTCATCGCGGTTCCAATACCAGATTGACGGTTCGAGTGGCGGGGTCCAGGGTTTGGCTTTTTACGCGGCCTCGTCCTGTGATGTGTGCCTTGTATCCGGCTCTGGCGAGTTCCCCTATTGCGTCTGAGGCTATCATGTTGCGTACATCGGGTACGGATCCTTGCGGGTTGGGTGTCCATGGCTTGTTGCCGATGGTTGTCACCGTGTCTTTGATTGGGGTGAAGAACCGGTGGCCGGTAGCCAGGGCGGTTGTGTCATAGCCAATGTTTTTAAATAGTGTGTTGAAATAGCGGCTGTTGACAGGATAGCTGCTTATGTTTGGATTGAAAGGCAGCTCCTTGGCCTTGCGCATGGCGCTGAAGTTGGAGCGGTTCATCATCGCGCGGGCGATGCGGGCGAAGGCGTCTACAGCCACCTCACTGTGTTGTGGCACGTAGTAGATGTACACGATCATCGTGTATTTGGGTGTGTCCAAGGGGAAGTAGCCGCAGAAGGACACTGCGTTGTGGTCGTAATCATAGCACTTTCGCACAGGATCCCAGATGTCGCGAGTGCCCGTTTTGCCGGCGAATCGGCAGGTGGAGTCCTTGTAGCGGCGCCCGGTGCCGTATGGCCCCCATACTACGTTTTTGAGGTATTGCTTGGCCTTCTCGACGTTGGCCGGAGAAACGAGCTGCTCGTTGAGGACTTCCGCTTCGAATCTTTGGATGGTGTCATAGTTGTTGGTCACATATTTGATGAAGAGCGGTGCCACCATCTTGCCGTTGTTGGCAATAGCGTTGTAATACACTAGTGTATGGAGGATGGGGATGTTGAAGCCGGCACCGAAGCAGACTCCGTAGTAGTTGTCAAAGCGGCCATCGTTGCGGATGGTGGCAGGCAGAATGTCGCCCAGTTGTGTGTGGATGGTGTCCATGATGCCCAGCTTGATGAGCTGCTTGCGATAATTGCTGAAACCTTTCATGCCGTAGGTGTCGAAAATCATGGAGGCCACACCGATGTTGGAGGAGCGTTGGATAATCTCACTCACGGTGCCCATCGTTTCGCCACGCACTTCGGAGTCCTTTTTGAAATAGCTGCGATAGTTGCCCGATTTGAGTGGGTACTTGAAAGTGTGTACAAACATCGGGAAGGTGCAGGTGGTGTCGTCCGAGCGTTTTTCAAGGAAGCAGAGCAGGGAGGCTAACTTGAAGGTGGAGCCTGGCTCAACCTTGGCGTTGAAGGCGTATTCCATGCTCTCGTCGTAATGCCCGTTGGCGTCACGTTTGAGGTTGGAGATGGCCTTGATCTCGCCGGTTTGCGTCTCCATGACGATAGCGCAGCCCCAGTGTGCGCCCAACTCGCTGAGCTTGAGAGCCAACTCGTTGTGTACATAGTTCTGAATTTCTGCATCAATGGTGGTGTGGAGATTGTAGCCGTCTGTCGGTTCAATGCGGTCTTTAAGCGGCACGACGGTTTTGTTGAGACGGAGGAACTTCTTGCTGCCCTGTTGGCCTGCCAGAAGCTGGTTCATGGAATACTCCATGCCGTAATGCTTGCCCTCTACATGCATGCCGAGGGTGCGGCGAGCAATGTCTCCGTATGGGTTGATGCGCACCGAGGTCGGTACATAGTTGAGGTAGGCTCGTATTTTGCGCTCACCCATCTTCCAACAACTCAGATGTTTTATGTATGCTGTGTCACTGCCGCTGACCCACGACTTCTCGTCCCACTCCTTGACAGCGAACAGTGTTCTGTATTTCTTTTTCTGAACGGCCTGGGTGAAAAAGTCGAAGTAGTAGCTCTCCGTGTATTTGGGATAACGGTCCTTGAATTGTGCAAACAGAGCTTTGGATAGAGTGGTGAAGAGTTCGTCGAATGCCTTGGGGTCCTTGGAGAGCGTGTCTTTGTACTCGTTGGCGAAGTGCAGGCCGTCGAACGCCACCTCAAATACGGTGAAGTTGCCTACAAGGAGACGACCTTGCTCGTCATAGATCTCGCCACGGATAGGGGAGAGGTTGTTGTTGATCACGTAGCACTTGAAGGCAGAGTCGCTGGGCGACGGCACATAGGACGAGTCTGTGGTGTCGAGCACTTTGGATCCGGTGCCGTTGGACATAGCTCCTTCGGCTATGGCCAGCCGGATTATCATGCCCAGACAGGCTGCGCCCAATGCCATCATGAATCCGAAGACAACGAAGCTGCGGATTTTGAAGGACTTCATAAGTTCATCACTATTTAGATTGTTTCTCCGCATCTTTCTTTTTGTCTTTTTTGAATATTTTCTTTAACCAAACAAATTTTTCCTCTTTTGGTGTGGTGATGGTGACGGTATAGTCAGAACTCTCGTCAAATTCAAACCCACGACCTTTCAGTGTCTCGATGAGTGCCTTGCTCTCTTCGTATGGTATGAACTGATTGTTGGCTTTCAGCTTGCTGATTTCGGCTTTGTATTCCTGTTCCAGACGAGTTATCCTCTTTTGTTTCTGCATGATGCGTTGCTCGCTCAGGATGGAGAAGCTGATGAGGATCGTCAGGATAAGGATGTAGAGATACCATGGGCGCATTCTCGGGTCGGTGAGGAACTCGCCGCCGAACACCTTGTTGAAGAAACTCTCCGACTTGGGCTCTCTGTTCTTTTCCGGTATGTTGGTTGTGGATCTCATCGTTTGACAGGGGTTGTTTTTTCAGCGGCACGCAGTTTGGCGCTGCGGGCGCGAGGGTTTGTGATTATTTCGTCTTCGCTGGGCTGTAGTGCCTTGCGGGTTACTAACTTGAAGGGTGTCTGCGGGTTGCCGAAGAAGTCTTTCTCCACCTCGCCGCTCAGGTTGCCGGCACGCATGATGTTCTTCACCATGCGGTCCTCCAATGAGTGGTAGGCGATGACCACCAGTCTTCCGCCCTCCTTCAAGGCCTCGGCTGTCTGGGTTAGCATCGACTCCAGCACCTCCATCTCCTTGTTGACCTCTATGCGCAGTGCTTGGAAGATTTTGGAGAGCGCCTTTGACGATTTTCCTTTGGGAAGGCTTGACTCCAGCACATTCACCAGCTCAAAGGTTGTTGCGATGGGTTGCTCCTGGCGGGCGCGGATGATGCGTTGGGCGAGTTGACGACCATTGGGCATCTCTCCGTATGTGTAGAATATCTTGCTCAACTGCGCCTCGTCGTAGTTGTTGACAATATCTTTGGCGGTCAATTCCTGCTGCTGGTTCATGCGCATGTCCAGCGCCCCGTCCTGACGGTAGGAAAATCCGCGCTCGGCAGTGTCTATTTGGTGTGACGACACCCCCAGGTCAGCAAGAATGCCGTCTGCCGGGTATGCTTTGTGATATTGCAAGAAGCGCGTCAGATTCTTGAAGTTCGAGGCCACGAACTGGAAGCGGGGGTCTTTGATGAGGTTGGCGTTGCTGTCGGCGTCCTGGTCGAAAGCGATCAGCCGACCATTGTCGGATAACCGTTCCAAAATAGCCCGCGAATGACCGCCTCCGCCAAAAGTCAAATCGACGTATGTGCCGGAAGGGTTGGTTACAAGTAGATCTATGGACTCTTGGAGTAGTACCGGATTATGATAACTCATCCGACACCTCCTTTTCTGCCTCAAAACGGCCAAGATGAATATCTTCGTTCAACTGTTCTAAAGCTTCGGGCGTCATGTCGAACTTCTCGTGGTAACGAGAGCTGTTCCAAAGTTCTATTCTCCCGTTGTCCAATAACAGAACAACCTCTTTGTCGAGATGGTATAGGTCCATCATGGCCTTGGGTATGACGATACGGTGTTGTGCATCGCCCTCCAGATAGGCGGTGTTGCGCAAGAAGGCGTTTCTGTACTTCTTCACTCGGGTGAGGTTGCGGTCCAGCGAGTTGAGAAACTCCATCTGCTCCTGATACGCCGCCTCGGACCACAACATGATATGTTCGCCAAAACCATGGGTTACGTAGAAAGCATCACGTCCATCCTCCGGCAATGAGCGCAACAGATTTGTCGGCAGCTTTAGCCGCCCACTCTTCTCGATGGACACTTCCCAATAACCGTATTTCAAGTTTGGCATAATTACTTTGATATGACGAGACAAAAATATACTTTTTTTCAATCGGTTTCCATGATTTTGTGAAAATTAATTTTTAAGCTCAATTTTTAAGCTTAACGTGTTGATTGTCAGTTTGGAAATTTTTGGAATTTTTTATTAACAATATGAAATGTTAACAATAAGATGCTGATAACGTGATATTTATAATACGTTTTTAACAAAATGTGTTAATTTGCTATATTCCAAATATATACGTTGTTGATAGTAACAGCGGATTGTTGAAAAGTTGGTTTTTGTGGATTATTGTCGCAGATTTGTGGAAAAAAATGGAATTTTATGGATGCCCGTGGATGTCATTTTTGGGATGGAACAGTGCAATATCTATCCCCGTTTTTCGTTTTCATTCAGTTTTTGTCTATTTTTGCACTCTTTGAAATAAATCCTTATGATGAAAAAATACTTGCTATTTGTTGTGGCCATACTCTTCGTCTTGCGGATGGATGCCCAGTGGACGGAGGAAATACACACCGACAACTATGTCTATTCTTCCGGTATCCGAAGCATAACCCTCCATCCTAAAGAGGTGCGCCTCGGAGAACCTGTGGCCCAACTGGGCGGGGGCGACGAGCAACTGACCCTTGAATTTGACGATGTGGAGACGGATGACCATTATCTCAAATACACTTTTATCCACTGTACTCACGACTGGAAGATTTCCGATATGAACCAAGTGGAATACATCGATGGTTTTAACGAGGATTTGATAGACCAGTACGACTATTCCTTTAACACCATTGTCCACTATACTCATTATCAGCTCTCCTTCCCGAATAGGAATATGTCCTTCACCAAGAGTGGCAATTACATCTTGTTTGTATATGATGACACGCCTGACCGTCCGGTAATGACACGCCGCTTCATGGTAGTGGAAGAGAATACGGCAAAGGTCAGTGCTCAAGTGCATCATCCGACAGATGTGAACAACCATTTCACGCATCAAGAGGTGAGTTTCGAGGTGTCGCCTGGCCCCTACATTATCCGTAATCCTGCCATGACCTTGCATGCTACCATCAAGCAGAACGGACGTTGGGACAATGCCAAGTATGGCCTCACCTACCATTCTTTTATGAACAACAGGTTTACTTTCGACTATCAGGATGGGCGTGCTGTCTTCCCGGGCGGCGCGGAGTTCCACACCTTTGACATTGGGACGCTGCGTTCCAATGGCGACCGCATTGTCAGCATCGACTTTGCGCACCGCCGCAACCAGGCATACGTCCTGATGGATGAAGCCCGTCCATACGGCGCATACGAGAGCCGGAGTACTATGAACGGTGCCTGTGTCTTCTACAACCGCGACCTGCCTAATCCCTATTCCGAAGATTATGTGAACACCTATTTTACGCTGAAAAGCAAGTATCCCTTCACTGATGGTGATGTATATGTCTTCGGCGAGCTCACGGATTGGAAGATAAAGGATGAGGCTAAGTTGCACTATGTTCGGGAACAAAACTATTGGGAGGCCAGCTTCTACATCAAACAAGGTCGTTACAATTACCAGTATGTCTATGTGCCATACGGCTCGAAAGAGATTGACGCGACCTATATAGAAGGCAGTCACTATGAAACGCATAACCAATATACGATATTTGTCTATTTCCGTGAGGAAGGGACCTCTTACGACAAGCTGATTGCAGTGGAGCACTGCTCTGTTCAATAGCGTGAATGCTCTTTTAAGATTTTTTGGGGATGGTTTCTGGACCATCCTCTTTTTGTTTTTTAGTTGGGTGAAAAAAATGTTGCTGGGAGGAGTATTGTTTTTTTTGCTACCTTTGCGCCCTTGTTGTTAAATTAATTAATACACTATTTATATGAAAAAGTTTTTACTGCTTACCATCGTTTTAACCACAGTGTTGTGCTCTTTTGGTCAAGGCAAGAAGATCAGTGTTGAGAGCATCTGGGACGATTTTATGTTTTATCCGCGCGGGGTGGCCGGCTATACGGCGATGCCTGCCAGCGACTACTACACCGTAGTGAAGCGCGGCGGCATCGAGCGTTACTCTTTTGAGACGGGTGACCGTATCGACATGCTGCTGCCGAATGAGACGCTCAGCAAGCTCAGCAACGGCAAACTCAATACGGGTCGTCTTAGCGGCTACTCCTTCTCCAATGATGAGAAGAACATCATTCTCTCATTCGATGAGGAGAGTATCTGGCGTCGCTCATCGCTGGCATACTACTATGTGTACAATGTTGAGAACAAGACCTTGAAGATGGTGGCGGACACCAATACCAAGCTGCACTTTGCAGAACTCTCCGAAGATGGTCAGCGCGTGCTCTTCGCCCGCGACTGCGATCTCTTCATCCAGGATATGAACAGCGGTGCCATCACGCAGATCACCCATGACGGGAAGCCCAACGCCATCCTGAACGGCTATGCCGACTGGGTGTATGAGGAGGAACTCGACATGTCGCAGGCCGCCTCCTGGTCGCCCGACGGCAGCAAGGTGGCCTTCCTGCGCTTCGACGAGCGCCGCGTCAAGGAGTTCACTATGCCCATCTACGACGAGCTTTATCCCACCGACTTCACCTACAAGTACCCGAAGGCCGGCGAGGACAACTCCTTGGTGGATGTCTATATCTATGATGTGGCCAGCAAGAGCCTTACGCGCGTGGACTTGGGCGACAACACCAACTGCTACTTTCCGCGTGTCTATTGGCAGCCGAACAGCCGCGACGCCATCATCCTCAAGCTGAACCGCCATCAGAACCGCCTCGACTTCATCCGCTATAACACCGTTACCAAACAGCAGGATGTAGTCTATACCGACGAGAACGACAAGTGGCTCGACATCACCGATGACTACTATTTCCTCAATGATGGCAAGACGATGATTGTCACTTCCGAGCGTGACGGATTCAACCATATCTACAAGGTCACCCTTGGCGGCGGGCGCGTGCAGCTGACCTCCGGCAACTGGGAGGTGAACGGCATCAAGTTCGTCAATGAGAAGAAAAAGCTCATCTACTACCAATCCAACGAGTCGGGCGTGCTCAACCGCGACCTCTACGTCATCAACTTCGATGGCAAGAAAAAGAAACTGCTCAGCAGTGGCGACGGTTGGAACGAGAGCTCCTTCTGTCCCACGGGCAACTATTATCGTAACCAATATTCCAATCTGAACACCTTGCCAGTCTATACCATCTGTAATGCTGCCGGCAAGCAGTTGCGTGTCTTGAACGACAACAAGGCGGTGAAGGAGACGATGGACGAGTACGGATTCCAGCCTCGGGAGATCATCAGCTTCACCACGCCCGACGGCACGGTGCTGTACGGCTGGATGCTGAAGCCGGCTAACTTCAACCCCAACAAGCGTTATCCGGTGATGATGAACTGTTATGGCGGTCCGGGCAGTCAGCAGGTGATGAACGCCTACAGCAGCGCGCAGGATCTGGCCTTCTATCAGATGTTGGCGCAGCACGGCTACATCTCTGTCTGTGTCGATGGTCGTGGCACGGCCACCCGCGGTGACGCTTTCAAGAAGGTGATCTACCAGCAGATGGGCAAGTATGAAGCCATCGACCAGATCGCAGCGGCCAACTACCTGAAGACGCTGCCCTATGTGGATGGCGACCGCATCGGCATCTGGGGCTGGAGCTTCGGCGGCTACCTCTCCGCACTCTCCATGTTCCGCGGCGAGGGCGCCTTCAAGATGGCCATCTCTGTGGCTCCCGTGACCAACTGGCGCTACTACGACAACATCTACACCGAGCGTTTCATGCGCACCCCGCAAGAGAACCCCGACGGCTACGACCTCAACTCGCCGACCACCTACGCCGACCAGCTTAACGGCAAGTACCTCCTCATCCACGGCACCGCCGACGACAATGTGCACTTCCAAAATGCCATGGAGTTGGTGAAGGGCCTCAACGAGGCGGGCAAAGAGTACGACCAGTTCTTCTTCCCCAACAAAAACCACTTCATCATGGGCGGGAATACGAGAACGTTCCTGTACAACAAGTTGGCGAAGTATATCATGAGCAACTTGTAGACACTGACGCTTCCAAGCATTGCAAAGGAGTCGACAGCGTCCTCGCAGTCGGACAATAATCTGAAACAACATCCAAATCTGCGTGTGGAATACGGGATTTGGATGTTATTTGATATCCTCCATCTTCTCATACGATTCCACCAATCTTCCTTTTGAGAATAGAAGGAAACGATGGTGGGAAGTACTCTCTTTTTTGTCATTCGGGATAAGTTCCGACAGAAACCGCTTCATATAGGAATTGCAATAACTTGTTTTGTAATGCAACTCATCGACACTCAGCATGGGATGTGACAGAAAATCATTTTGCATGAATGCGTCAGTGTAATACTCGGTTAAAACGTAAAGCTGAAGATTCGCCTTGTCACAATCATCTTGGATGGTACTTAAAGGAATGCAAACGCTGCTCGAGCAATGGGGTGACCACAGGTAAAGTAACGCGTTTTCAGTTCTTGTTAACAGGGCTGACAGTTGCTTGGCGGTGACGGCCATGATTCTGCCGTCATTTTGGTCAGGAATTTCATCGACTGAACTCACAAAGCAAACTTTATTCTGTTCCTCAGCGGTTAGACGTTTATAACCGCTGTTGAACCCTGGCGTATGATAGATGGCACAAGACTGGATCGTCACGGCAACAAGAAGATACAGTAGGGACTTTTTCATCTGAGAAGTTTGTAGAATTCAGGAAGATGTAACGGATGTTGGCTTCGGATTATTGTAAATTGAAAACATCAGAACTCGTACCCCACACCCAAATTAACAAACCCCTTGATGCCGAATCCTGCCTCGAAACTGCCGAACCAATGTTTTGCACCGGCTTTTAACCCGAAAGCGGTCAGTTGGAACGCGGAGAACACTCTGTTATGGTCAATAGTTATCGGCTGGATAAGGCAATCATCATCTGTGTATTCTCGACCATATTTAATATACAAACCCACAGAAAGTCCAGAGTAAAGGGTCAGATGTGGACGGTTAAGATAGGAGAACCGCAAAGAGGGCATTATCAGGAAATGATGCTCTTTATACTGCCACGTAAGATTCTCTGGTTCACCATAGCCTTTCTCTTTATATAAATTATAACCAGCGGTAAGGCCTAACCAAAACCATTTTGAGGCACGATAATGATAGTCCATGGAGATCACGGGAGTGAATAAATACTTTGAGGGGGAGATACCGTCTATCGGTTCTCCCAAAATAGGCGAGGCAAACAATTCCCTCAGATAGGTAAAGCCCAAGGGATCGCTCACCCCTAACCGCAACTCGTGACGATAAAATGACTTGTCCTCGTTCCAGTGCGGTTGTGCCTGTTTAAGAGCCCTCTGCTTGCTGAAACTGTGCACGTAGGCAATTTGACCGTAAAGGTAGTGATTTCGTTGGGAGAAATATAAATCGTCATATCCCTCGCTTGAGTACATTCTCACACTGCCTCTTGCAAAATCTGTGGTTGCGATATTCAGCCCTAACAAAAATCGAAGGTAATCCTGATTAGGTAATTGGAAATACAATCCGACATCAGCCATTATATCTGCGTAAAAAACGTATCTATTATAGTAGCCTTCATAATATGCAGGATTCCCAGCAATGTTGTTATCTAATAATGGTTCTCCGCTATCCCGATTAAAACCATGTGAAAAAGTTTCAAAGGGCATTCGCAATTGGACTCCGGCATTCGCCGTTAACCATAGTTTGTCCGAAACAGGATAGTGGAACTCGAACTTCAGCGGCATTGAGAGTCCATAGTATCTCGTAATATTAGCATAATGATCATTCGGTGCTATATAACCGAAATCCAAGGCTGCAGACACGCCCAAGAGGTCTGCGAAATGATATGAACATTCCAGGCCAAATCGTCCGCCGTAGCGGATGAAAGAATGGGTGCTCTTCACCCCTGTAACCGCATTGGTCATTGTTAAAGGATGTGCCACATCCGCCTCCAGTGTGTACCCGAAATGGAAACCGTTGAAGGAGTCGTCGTGAAGAGCAGATTTGGTCTCGATTTGATGAGATTCGCCCACAGGCTTCGTTGTCTCCGTCTGCGC
>JAGCFD010000036.1 GCA_017650305.1 Bacteroidales bacterium
ACCTATTGTGCCAGCGAAACATCCCCGACCAGCGACTTTGCCACCGACAGCACCAATATCGTGCTGGATTCACTGACGCAACCCCTGTTTGTCGCACCGTCCTCTATGGTAGGCGCCACGAACATTGCCACGGACCAGTCGAACCTCGTCGCTGACTGGCGCGTGCTGCCAAACTCGCCACTGATTGACGCCGGCGACCCCAACACGTCGTTCATCACCTATTTGCCCGCCACGGACATGGACGGTAACCCGCGCATCGGCAACAACATCGCCGACATCGGGGCCTACGAGTGCACGCAAACAACCATGAGCCAATCCATTATCTGGAACCAGACGCTGTCTGCAACCTTGGGCGACGCGCCTGTTCTACTGACCGCCACGGCCACCTCGGGGCTGCCCGTGAGCTATAGCAGCAGCGACACGAGCATCGCCTACATCCACAACGACAGCCTCTATTTCGTGGGAGTTGGAGCCGCCCTCATCACCGCTTCTCAAGCCGGCAACACACTTTACCAGCCGGCTGCTGATGTGAGCCTGATTGTGAACGTGTCGGCTCCGGTGCTGAACCAGAGCATCACCTGGATCCAAACCTTGACCACCTGTATTGACAGCGGCACGCTGGTGTTGAACGCCACCGCATCATCGGGGCTGCCTGTCAGCTACACCTGCAGCGATGAGAGCATTGCCACTGTGAACGGGAACACGCTCACGTTAGTCGGTGTGGGGCAAGCCGTCATCACAGCCTCACAGGCCGGCAACGCCTATTACCATCCCGCACAGAATGTGGTCAAAATACTGACCGTTACTGAAAACGGCGGGACGGATGACCCACAACCTCAGACTATTGTTTGGAACCAAGACCTGAACGTCAGCCTGAACGAGCAATACCTGCCGCTCACCGCAACGGCCACCTCCGGACTGCCGGTCTCCTACACCAGTAACGACGAAAACATCGCCACGGTGAACGGCAACGTGCTCACGTTGCACGCTCCGGGCTATGCCATCATCACTGCCTCGCAACCCGGCAACGCCAGCTGGAACGCCGCCGCGCCCGTCTCCAAAATTCTCACCGTGACGAGCACCGCCCCCGAGCTCCAAGAGCAGAGCATCTTGTGGAATCAAGAACTTACCTTCCCGCTAAGTGACAATCCCGTCGTGCTCGCCGCTGCCGCCACCTCCGGTCTGCCCGTACAGTTCACCTGTAGCGACGAGAGCGTAGCCACCATCAATGGCAGCATCCTGACGATGCATAGCGTGGGTTTGGCCATCATCACCGCCTCACAGCCAGGTAACGACCAGTATATGGCCGCACAACCCGTGATGAAAATCCTCCAAGTAACAGAACCCGTGGGGATTTCCAATCATGCAGTGTCCCCCGTCAATGTCTGGCCCAACCCCACCACCGGCATCGGCAATGTTCAATGTACAATGAACAATGTACAGGCGGGGACGATGGAAATTCGCGTGTATGACGCCTTCGGGCGGTTGCTACGGACATCGGACGGCGTAGAGACGTTCCATGGAACGTCTCTACAGACGGACGAAACCGGTTCTTCTGTGCAAATTGACCTCTCCCCTTACGCCCCTGGCGTTTATTTCATCAAGACCATGACCAATGGCAATGTAATGGGTGTTCGCAAGGTAGTGAAACAATAATCCCACATCTCCAAAACAATCAAAGGGCGCGGTATTACGGTTCCGTGCCCTTTCTGTTTCGCCCAACATTTAAGAGAACACCTTCATCAAAGCCTCTGTCAATGCAGGCTCCTCAATCTTCGACACTACGAACAATCGCTTGCCCAAATCTTTGAAAGAAGCACCGAAATGGTAAAGTTGTTGGTCAATAATTAAAAAACGGTCATGCACTTTCTCTATCTCTTTGATTGTAATGGGTGGATATTGGGTGTTGTACTTGCTAAGGTCTGTTTGGAATTGATTCGTAATGCGCTCCGTATAAATGGTCGCGCTCACTTCGGCTTGCCGTTTGCCCAAAAGCAGAAGCACGCTGTCATCTATATAGTTGTCAACCAGTTTAATATCTTCTTTAGCGCTTCGGATCAAATCCGCGACGAACACGTATGCATCAAAAGTCTCACCATTAAAAAACAATCCGGCCTTAGGCGGCAGAGCTGTTTGTACTATCTGTTTGATTTGTTGCTCAGTTTTGGAAACACGTTGCTCTATTTTCTCAAATCGTTTTTCTATAGGGAAACCATAAACGAAATAGTTCTTTAGAAGCCTATTCGCCCACTGCCTGAATTCTATACCCTTTTGTGTGTTGACACGAAAACCCACAGAAATGATGACGTCTAAATTATAGAATTCAACAGGACGTTTCACCTGACGTTTGCCCTCCTTTTGAACTAGTTCCAAAATGGAACTGGTTGCTATTTTTTCCAACTCATGTACTTTATAAATATGCTTTAAGTGTTTTGTGATCGCTTGGCGTTGAGTGCCGAACAACATTGCCATCAGTGCCTGCGACAACCATACTGTTTCATCAGCCACCCGGACTTCAAGATCGATATTTTCCGCAACATGATAAATGACAACATCTCCGTATTGTGTTGTTTTTATAGGTTTTATGTTTCCCATAGTTCAAATAATTGTACCGCTGCAAAAATACAAAAATTTATACAACACATTGAAAATCAATGTGTTTTAACAAATGATAGTTAAATCGGTTGAATAGGAATGATGAGGAAGGTGGTGAAGCAATAATATTCTCACCCCTGCCCTTTCGCCCTCGAGGTGGTGACCAGATAGACACCGATGATGATCAGCACCAAGGCCACGGGCTTGTTCCAGGTGAAGACATCCTGACCAGCCGCGATGGCCACCACTGCCGTGACTACCGGCTGCAGGTTGCTGTACATGCTCACCGTGGTGGGTCGCAACTGCCGCAAAGCGATGGGCAGCAGAAAATAGGAGACAATCGTTGCAAAGACCAATACCGTCAGCAGGTTGACATAGACAAACGGCGTGGCGGCCGACATTAACTCGACAGAGGCGTGAAAAGTAGGCACGGCCAGCGCCACGCATATCGGTGTGCCAATCAGGAAAATCCAGCGCATCAGGGTGATGGGCGAATAGGTGCCCGACACTGAACGGGTGATGAGCAGATAGCTGGCGTAGAAGATGATGTTGATCAGACAGAACATCAATCCTTTCACGGTCATGTTGGCATCCACACCCCACGAGAAAAGCACAATCATCAGGGCGCCGCAGATGCCAAAGAGCACACCCACACTCTTCTTCCAGGAGATAGGCTCCTTCAAAAAGACCGCCGCCATCAGCATCACGATGAGGGGGCTCATGGCTGAGACCAACGACACATAGCAGGGCGAGGTGTAGCGAAATGCCTCCGAGAAGGCATAGAGCGTGCCCGCCATCACCACGCCTCCGAGGATGAAGAGTGGCCAGTCGCGACGGCGCACTTTTTCGTATGGAATCGCTAAGGAGAGCAACCAAAACACCGCTGTCCCGAAGAGCATACGGACAGCGGTGTAACATTCTGGGGTCATGTACTGCGGGACCACCACCTTGGAACAGTTCGGGTTGATCCCGAAGATGATGTAGGTGGCTAAGGCCGCAAGATGTCCGACCCACTTTCTATCTCGTGTCATGCACGATGTGGTTTAGTTTTTCAGTGATGCAATCTCCTTGACGGCTTCGATGCAGGCATCAATGTCGGCTTCGGTGTTGAAGGCGCCGATACTGAGACGGACGGTACCATCGATTGGCAACGTGCCGATGCGCTCGTGAACCATGGGAGCGCACTGCAGACCGGTACGGCAAGCGATATTGTAGTCCACATCCAGCATCGTACCCACATCTATGGACTCAAAGCCCTTGATGTTGATGGAGAGCACTGGGTTCTGGTTCTCCGTAGTGGTAGCGCAATAGACGATTACACCTTCCACATCGCGGATACCATCGCGCAGTCTCTTCCAGAGTTTCATCTCCTGAGCATGGATATTCTCAATTCCATGTTCCAGCACCCATTTAGCACCGGCATACAGACCGCTGATACCTAACATGTTGATAGTACCGGCCTCCAGTCTGTAGGGATACTCCTCCAGATGGGAACGTTGGGCGGAACGGACGCCCGTACCACCGAAACGGGTTTGGACCACCTCCACGCCCTCGCGCACATAGGAGCCACCGATACCGGTCGGTCCCATGAGGCACTTGTGGCCCGTGAAAGCGTAGGCATCCACATTATAGTCGATCATATCCATCACCACAGCGCCAGCACCTTGGCTGCCGTCCACGATGAAGGTCAGACCGTGCTCCTTGCACACTTTGCCGATCTCCTTGATGGGTTGCACCGTGCCAATCACGTTGGAACACTGCGTGCAGACCACCAGGTTCGTGTTGGGCTTGATGGCTTTCTTGAAATCATCGGGATGCACATAGCCAGCCTCGTCAAAAGGCAGATAGGTGACTTCGATGATGCCAGCCTGCTCCAGATGATACAGGGGACGCAACACGGAGTTGTGCTCCAGCATGGTCGTGATGACATGACCGCCCTTGCGAGCAAGACCTTGAATCAAGATATTCAGAGAGTCCGTAGCATTGTAGCTGAAGGTCAGACGACGCTCGTCAGTGCCACCATTGAACATCTTGGTAAGGAGACGACGACAGTCGGTCAGCACTTCGCCAGTCTCGATGCCAGCGTCATAACCGGCACGGCCGGGGCTCACGCCATGCTCTTTGTAAAAGGAATTCATGTAATCATAAACCACATCGGGCTTAGGATAGGAGGTTGCGGAATTGTCTAAGTATATCATAATTTGCGACTTTTATTAGAAGCGGCAAAGATAGCATTTTTTAGGATGTGGTCAAACGTTTTTTCACATCCTGCACAAAAAGAAAAGAGCTCATTTTTTGATTGAAAAAAATAGCTGGAAACTGAATCTTGCAGGATATTATTTTGTATTTTTGCATCCTCATTTTAAAAAGATAATTCTAAAAAACAATACGATGAAAAGAATACTTGTTATTGGTGCCTGCGGGCAAATCGGTTCTGAACTGACACCGGCGCTGCGTAAGCAATATGGAACTGACAATGTGGTTGCAGCTGATTTGATGTATCCTCTCAAAGGCGACTTGGCTGACGCTGGTCCTTCTTGCAAAATCGACGCCACGAGCGCCCAGGACATCGCGGATGCCGTGAAGAAATACAACATTGATGCCATCTACAATCTGGCAGCCATCTTGTCGGCCAAGGCAGAGGCTAATCCTATGTTAGGCTGGAATGTCGGCATCGGCGCACTGATCAACTGTTTGGAAGTCGCCCGCGAGTGCGGCTGTGCTGTGTTCACCCCCAGCTCCATCGGCGCCTTCGGTCCGGAGACCCCGCACGACATGACCCCTCAAGACACCATCCAACGTCCCAAGACCATCTATGGTGTCACCAAGGTGACGGGCGAGTTGCTGAGCGACTACTACTTCAAACGCTTTGGCGTGGACACCCGCTCCGTCCGCTTCCCGGGCCTCATCTCCAACGTGACCCTGCCCGGCGGCGGCACCACCGACTACGCCGTGGAGATCTACTACGCCGCCGTCAAAGGCGAGACCTTCACCTGCCCCATCGCCAAAGGAACCTTCATGGACATGATGTACATGCCCGATGCCCTCAAGGCTGCCATGGACCTCATGGAAGCAGATCCGTCCAAGTTAGTACACCGTAACTCCTTCAACATCACAGCCATGAGCTTCGAGCCGGAGATGATCTACAACGAGATCAAAAAACACATCCCCGACTTCAAGATGGAATACCAATATGACGAGCTGAGACAGGCGATCGCCGACTCCTGGCCCAACCAGATGGACGACCACTGCGCCCGCGAGGAATGGGGCTTCAAGCCGACCTACGACTTGGCTTCCATGACCGTGGACATGTTGAAGGTTCTGAAACAGAAACTGCAGAAGTAACCTTCCGCCACAAACAACAACAAAACAAACAGGCTGACCCTTTCGGATCAGCCTGTTGTTTTTATTGTATAGACAAGACTATTATTGTTCAACCAACTGTTTGACGGCACGCTCCAGGGCTTCGCCGCGAAGGTCCTTGGCCACAATACGACCCTCTCTGTCCAGCAGGAATGTGGCAGGAATAGAACGGACTCCATAGATGGCAGCGGCCTGCGACTGCCACTGCTTCAAGTCGCTGACATGATTCGGCCACACCAGCTGGTCAGCCAGGATAGCTCCTTTCCAAGCATTGGCATCGCGATCCAATGAAACACTGAAAATCTCGAAACCCTTGTCATGGTACAGACTGTACACACGACGCACATTGGGGTTCTCTCGACGACAAGGACCGCACCAGGAAGCCCAGAAGTCAACAAGCACAATCTTGCCGCGAAGATCGGACAACTTCAGCATCTTGCCATCAGGATTGGGGAACTCAAGTTCCGGAGCAATGGCGCCGACAGTTGACTTGCCAGCGGGGGCGTTGAGGATACTCCAACGCTCAGCAACAATCGGATGATTTGGATATTTATCGTGCAGAGCCGTGAAGACCTCCTTATGGAATTCAGGATTCTGCTCTCTCGGGAACATATCCACAAACATCACAGAAGCTATATCGTTCTTGTTTTCCAACACAGCCTCTTTGATTTTATTGTTCACGTAAGCGTCTGTCTCATTGTACTGGTCTTGATAGCGGGCGACAATCTGGCGCACATAATCCTGAGCATTGGTCACTAAAGCAGAAGCATTGTTTCGGGACCTCTTGATACTCTCTTCGTACTCGCTTTTGTGGGTAGCAGCACTTTTCACTTTGTCACCCAACTGCTGAAGCACCATATTGGCCCACGCATTCTTGTTCGACTTCTTGTCCATCAGATTATTATAGGCCAGGCTATCACGAATTTCCAAAAGTTCTTTCACATCTTTCATCATACTTCCCAAAGCAGAAGCAGCCACATTATGGCGAGAAGAGATCTCATCGATGTAATTGTCCAAAGTATAATAGAAATCTGATTTACCAGACTGGCGGTTTTGTGAGAAATCATAATATTTGTCCGCATTCTCCTGATAGTTGGCAAATGGCTGATAGTTCATGTCCAACCCCTTCAATTGCTTATTGGCAATATTCACAAAAAGGTCCAGGAAAGAAGACTTCAGCTTGCCGCCAGGAGCATAGTACTCAAACATCTGCAACAAGGAATCCACATTCCTAAAAGCAGCCATCAGATAATTGTCCACATCATCATTGGTTTGAGTGAACATGTTGATACTTTGGGCAGTAGTAGCCCAATATTTCTGATTATCGTCATGCTGGAGAGCATTGTTAAGGCTGTCCAAAACATTTTTTCTATGAAATCCATAATCTGTTGCTTTTTTCACAAAGGCCATGGAAGGAGAGCCACTGGTGGAGACAATTCTTACCATATTTTCGGCATCCAGTTCCAAATCTTGGAATTCTCCGGGCGTGACAACCAGCAGGAAATGGTCTTGATTGTCAAACCGGAGACGATAGATGTCGGGGCCGATCGGAGTGGTCATGGTGAACTGATCTTGCTCGATATCGGCAGAAAGATAGGTTTTATCTTCGCCGTATGCGCTCACCAAGTCAACATGTTTATACTTGTTATTCAGTAATTTCACATGAATTGTGGAGTTTTTCTGTGCCCAGGAGAGAGGGATAATGAAGAACAACGCCACTAAAGTCAAGATAATGGTTTTAACACTTTTCATCGCATCAAAAATTTAAGGCGGCAAAGATACGATATTTTATGGAAAGATGGGGGACTATACATCCCAAAAAATAAAAAAACTCACCGATTGCCGATGAGTTTCTGTGGTGGGAACTACTAGATTCGAACTAGTGACCCTCTGCTTGTAAGGCAGATGCTCTAAACCAACTGAGCTAAGCTCCCTTTGCCGAAAAGCGTGGCAAAAATAGCATTTATTTTAGATTTCTCAAAAATTTTTAAGTCAAATAGTTAACACTGACTATCAATCAATTACAACTGGAAACCTACGCAAACATTCACATATTGAGGATGCTTGCCTTCTATATTTTGGAAGAATCTGGTCAGAGAATAGCGATAATTGACACCCAGCACGATGGGTCCAATTTTGAAATCAAAACCAGATGTCAACAACACCGAATTGGTTTTAACTGTGTTTTTATCAAAGCCGATGTCATTGCCTGTGATTTTAACAACGGGTTGCCAAATAATGCCGGCAAATGGCAGTAACGACAGGCTGCGGGTAAGCGGGATATTGCCAACAGCCTTGACAGGAATCTGGAGGTGGCGAAGTTCCACCCGGGCGGGCTCATACATATTGGAGCCATCGGAGGCATGTTGAGTGTAGTCTCCCTTATAGAAGGCATAGCCAAAGCCGACTTCCCCATACACATACTTGCCTGCGCGGAAGAAGGCTCCGAAATCGGCGGCTGTAAGCGAACTCAAATAGTGATTTTGGACAGAGTATATCCTGTTTGTCGGGAAACTGGCAGAGATTTTAAATCCCACCTGGTACCAGTTCTGTTGTTGGGCCGCACCAGCCAAGGCGCATAGCATCACGGTTATGTAGAGAAATAACTTTTTCATATCTACTGTTTTTCAGAATCTTCCGGTTTGGTGTTGCAGAATACCATAGCACGTTCAAGTCCATCGGTGGCAAAGAGTTTCAGGGCCTCCACAGCGCGGTCAATGCAGGGCTCCACCAGCGTCAGCTCCTCCTTAGAGAAACGGCCCAGGACAAAATCCACTTGATAGCCTTTGGCAAAATCCTTGCCTATGCCACAGCGAAGACGCGGGAAATTGGAATGGCCCAACATTTCGATGATATTGTTGAGTCCATTATGCGAACCGCCACCGCCCTTCGGCTTGATTTTGAGAGAGCCAAGTGGCAAGTCCAGGTCATCACAGACCACCATGCAACGCTCCGGCGCAATCTCCTCGGCATTGAGCCAATACTTCACGGCCTTGCCACTGAGATTCATGTAGGTTGTCGGCATAATCATCACAAACTGACGACCTTTGAAAGAGCCCCGTGCCACGTATGCAAGTTTATCCGTCTTGAAAGTGGCACGCAGTTTGGTGGCCAACGCGTTGACAACCTCAAAGCCATAATTATGACGGGTGCCCGCATACTGCTGCTCGGCATTGCCCAGACCTACTATCAAAAACTTCTTCTCATTCATAATTTACTCCTCCGTTTCCTTTTCGGGATCGTTTTCCGCTGTCATATTGACAAAAAACGTGAAATTCACTCTCCCATAGCGGCGATGGTCGAAATAATAGGGATGATCCGAAAAATCGTGAACGTCAGAGTGCTCCATCACGAGCCATCCGTCTGGCTTCAACATTTCGTTATCAAAGACATTCTTGACAATATCGGCAATATTCTCAGTCTGATAGGGCGGATCGGCAAATATGATGTCAAATTTGCGGTGACTGGCTGCCGTATAGGCAAAAGCATCTTGTCGGATAATAGACACTTGGTCATAATGGAGCGTCTGCACCATCTTTTTGATAAAATTGGTGCATCGCACATCCGAATCCACAGAGACCACGCTCTTGGCTTCGCGGGACGCGAACTCGTATGTCAAGTTGCCCGTACCCGCGAAAAGGTCCAGCACCTCCACCTGGTCAAGATAGAAATAGTTGTTCAAGATGTTGAACAGGCTCTCCTTGGCCATATCCGTGGTGGGCCGCACCGGCAAATTGGCCGGAGCGAGAATATGTCTACCTCTGTTCTTTCCGCTGATAATCCGCATACTACAACACCTCCACTTTGTTATGATAATGACTCAACAGGTCGTTGAGCTTGCGGTTTGGCGTATTGAAGTAATGCACAAAGAAGGTCGGCTCGGCAAGACCGAATTGCTGCACGCAGTTCAGCGAATAATAGAGGACATCCACATTTTCGGTCCGGGTGGAACGATTCACCAAAGCAGGCGCGTTGGCATGCATGGCAAAGTAGTCCACAAAACCCTCATTCACAGACAGCAGTACAGCATCTCCCGTGGAGTTGTGCAACAGAAAGTCGTATAATATGGTAGCTTCACCCTTAAAGACAGGCTTGAAGGGGAGAGAGTCCAAGGTGTCGCACTCGTTCTGTGTCAGAAAATAGAGGGAGCGATACAGCCCGAGCTGGTCGGAATAGGCGCGTCCCAATTGGGACACATCGAACTGCATGGCCAGATAATCCTTCATCTTGGACTCGTCATAGATAACTTCGGGGATCAGCATGGGCACGTGCGTGGCCACCACCACATCCACCGGGGTCTCGGATGCCTCGGGAGAGTGGAAAAAGGCAGGAGCTTTCTGCGAAAGCAGCACATTGTCTTCGTTGCCGTAATCCTCTCTCCGCACACGGCCATCCTCCAAACTAAAAAGCGAAAATCCATTCGGGGTCAAGCGAATGGATTTCGTAAAGTAATCGTTGAATATAGAATTCATGCGCAAAGTTTTTATTCCCAGGAGCCGGCCGTGGAAGCCTCGGTCAGACTACCCATATAGATATCCTTATACAAGGCCTTATACTGCGTCTCCTCGGCAAGATTGTTGAAGAAAATCTTATTCCAAATCTTCTTGAACACGCTGGCGTTCTCCGGAGTGATTGAACGGTCCATGTTGATCAAAATGTCGTCAATAGGCACATCGATCTTGAACAAGGGAACCTCATAATTCTTGTTATGGATAACACCCGTTTGAATCTCATATTTTTTCTTGTCGGAATAGGGAATGTATTCGAAGTTCTTAAAGCTCTCGAGTGTCACATTCTTGTCGAGTTCCAGAATCTTGTCGATAGCAGGGACCTTGACCGTCTCTTTATGGATAAGACCCATTTTAAAAGCTTGCTCCTGAGAAACGGAGTCTGGAATGGTACCGATGGTTTTTTCAACCTCTACATATCCATTCTTCACAAAGTCCGCGAGGGAATCAATGTCTGCTGCATACTTCTTGTGTACAGTCTTATACACAGCCTGCGCACTTCGGATTGCCAGTAAGTTGTTGACGTTAGCCGTCTTACGAAATTCATAGACCGTCTTGAATTTCTCGGGTCTCATAATGGCGCGAGCGGCAAAGATTGCCATTATAACGACTAAAATCACCAAGAGGGCACTGAATAATCTTCTAATCTTCATAATATTATTGTATTTAATTATTAATCACAAAAGGTCAGCAAAAGTACAAAAAAAATCAAAATATATAATGGAAATAAAAATAATTTTTCATCCTGTCAATCTGTCAGAATGAAATTCTATGGATACCCACCTCGTATGTTTGTTTCAGTAGGTTTTTAATCTTCAGATAATCATCGTGGGAGGTCACAAAATCGAGATTGGCAGCCTGGACGAGCAAAATGGGGATGTTGGTATTCTGTCGGAAATAGGTCATATAACTCTCTTGGATGTCAGACAAATACTCTGCCGTGATATTCTTCTCATATTCGCGGCCCCGACGGGCGATGTTCTGGAGAAGGCGCTCAGGATCGTTATAGAGGTACACAATCAGCTCCGGCTTTGGCAAGAAGGAAGAGATGGTGCTGAAAACGGTATTATAGAGATTGAACTCATCAGGCAGAAGATTGTTTTTGGAGAAGATAATACATTTGTCGATAAAATAATCTCCCACCACAAAATCCTTGAACATATCGCGGGCGGAGAGCAGCCGGCTCAGTTGACGATATCGCTCCATCAGGAAGTGCATCTCCACAGGCAAAGCATAATGCACTGGATCTTCATAAAATTTGGGCAGAAAGGGATTGTCCGCGAACTGTTCCAGAACCAGTTCGGCGTTGCAGTCCTCTGCCAACATCTTGGAGAAGGTGGTCTTCCCTGCCCCGATGCAACCTTCAATCACTATATAATTATATGGTATACTCATGATCACTCTATTCAGGAATGGAAATCTGCAGTTCGCGCAAAGATGCCAGCACGAACTCTCGCTCTGCAATTTTCGGGTGCGGAAGTGTCAATCGCTCATCGTGATAAACCTGATGGTCGTAGTCGAGAATATCCAAGTCTATCGTACGATCATGATAGCAGGGATTACCGTCCACAACCGTACTCTTCTCTTTGCGTCCCAAAGCACGTTCAATACGCTGCAACTCGTCCAGCAAAGCCAAGGGTGCCAGTTTTGTGCGTATGACCACAACCTGGTTCAAAAAAGGAGGAGCGTCAAAGCCCCACGAGGGCGTCTCAATGACAGAAGAGGCGCGCGACACCTCCCCTACCGTCTCTTTCATTTTAAAGACGGCCATCTGCAAATAAAAACCTCGCGGCTCTATATTGCTCCCCAACCCAATTACTGCCTCTTTCATGTAACAAAGAGGGTTAGTTATTCACCAGCAACAAAAAACGATCATACTGAACCGGTATCGACATCAACGACTTCGAGTAGTTCAGGATGTTGCGGATTACTCTTGGGGATGGTTTTTCGCTTTTCAGATTTTTTTTCGTGTAAGTGGTAGAGTCTTTATCCATCGGCTGAAAATTTGGTTCATCAATTTTAACAAGAGTATAACGATACTACCGATAAAATTATTATGCTTTTTGTTTTTTTATTTTAAACCTTTTGCAAAACACTATATATCATTTACATACAATAGAATTTCGCAAAAAAAGAGGCAGAATCGCTATGGATCCTGCCTCTTATGGATACGTGAGAACAGTACTGATTTATCTCTTCACGAATTTGGCAACGGCTGTATCATGCGCGTTGGACAGACGGACGAAATAGGTTCCAGCTGTCAGATTGGCAACAGAGACATTCATGACATCTCCGTCAACAGAGTTACTCATAACCATCTTGCCCGTAATGTCGAAAATCTGCATTGTGGTGGCCTGGAAGGCATTGAAGGTGATGTGCAAGTTGTCAGCAACCGGGTTCGGGGAGATTTGGACTGCGTTGTCATACTCGGTGATACCTACGTGGTGAGCGAAATCGGCATTATTACGAGGGATGATGTAATATCTGAAATCCAAATAGGCGGAACCGATCTTGCCAGTGGCGAAGTTAACACCAACCAGATCCATATTGTAAGAAGGCAGCGGATTGCCAATGTATTCAGCATCCTGGAAATAGGCGAAGAAAGCATTGGAAGTTGAACCGTCTTGGGTGATACCATAAGGAGTCAACACGGAACAGGTAGTACCAGCCTCATTGAAAGTAACATCATTCAACTTGATAAGTTCAGCCTGGTGGGCCATCATAAAGTTATTATCATTAAGTTGGCTGAGCGTGATAGTCAGGGGAGTCACATCCTCGAAGGAGGAGATGAAATTCTCGTATGCGGCAGTCGGTTTGAATTCCAAGAAGCCGTAGTAGTTGGTCAAGGTGCCATAGATTCCGGAAACCTTGTCACCGATGCTCAAAGTGCCGAGAGTGCCATTCGGGTCATACACCAGGATAGCGCCTGTGGCATCTTGGATAACCTTCTGGTTGTTGTAGGCTGCAACAGCAGTCACCACCACTTCGCCAGTCAGTTTGTAAGTGGTATTGTCAGAAACGTTGGCAGAGTTGTCGCTAAAGTCCAGTTTGGAACGCAACTCAGCGATGGTAGCGCATACATATTGTTGGTCAACACCATAGGTAAAGGTGAGGGTGTCTTGGTTCATCACATTGCCTACGAGGTCGGTTACGTTGCTCACGATCAAGGTGTGCTCCAAGCCTTCGGTCATGTCGGGAGTCACGGTCAAGGTGACCGTATTGTTATTCAGGACAGCTTGGGAAATGGTGCCATCGTTCAGCACATAGTTGGAAGCGGTTTGTGCGGTAGTTGCATCCAGAGCTTCATTGAAGGTCAAAACAACAGTGCTGGCGTTGGTGGGACTGACTTGCGTGATGTAGGGAGCATAGACATCGGGACCGGCAGGCAATGCGTTGATTTGCACATTGTCGATACGGAAGGAGGCGCTGGCAGACTGTGCCCCATCGTAGGTGCACTTCAGATAGACATTGGCCTGCTCGTTGATAGCGGTGATGCCCGTGAGGTCCACAACTTTCAGTTCATACGTTGAAGCGGCGGAAGGAACCGTGCTGGCACCGGTAATGGTGGTGAAGTTTGTACCATCGGTACTGTAGGACCACACTGTGCTGTTGAAGCCTTGTCCGGAACGGCGGGCTGCCATGGAAACGGTAACCTGCTGATAGCCGGTGGTGGAGAAATGGAAGACGATAGACTTTCCATTAGCGCTGTTGTTGATGGTGGCCAGATCCTGACCGGGGGCCTCGCCATTCAGAGCGTTGATGGCAGAGCCGCCATTGGAGGTAAGCTCGGAAGCGGGCAGCCATTCGGATGAGCCGTGTGTGCCATCCAGGTAGAGGCCGGCGGTACCGATTTGCTCGCCTGCAGCAGCCATGAAGGAAGTCGGGGTGTTAGGCGATGCCGAATTGCCCGTAAACGGAAAATAGGCCAAGTTAATGGTCTGTGCCACACCAAGTAATGCCATACAAATCAAGGCAATAAAGGTAAAGATTTTTTTCATTGTGTATAGATTTAAATGTTAATTGTAAAATTCCAAACTGAGGGCAAAAATACATATTTTTTGGAGATTACATACGATAACTTATGCACAATTTATCCGCAATGTGCATTCGGCGACAAGGGACAAAAAAAAGAGGATGACAAGTTTGCCATCCTCCTTTAATCAGTTGAGAGTCAACAAATAATTACTCACCGATCTGACGGCGAATGAAGGCGGTGCACTCCAGAGCCTTGTCGTTGGCGTGGATATAGTCGCGTACATTCTGTTTGCCGTCGCCGCCCATCACGAGAACTTGGTACATCAGGGTGCTCTCCTTGAAGAACTTCACGAGACGACCTTGGGCGATTTGTTGGATCTGAGCCTCATTGAGGTTAGCGGCCTTGTTAGCAGCTTCTTCCTCTTTGATTTTGCGAGCCATATTAGCCTGCTCTTCGGTGATCCAACCCTTAGCCATGTTGGAGTTGATGTGATCCTCGCTGTCAACGTGAGCGGGGTTGATGCCGGCCTTGTTCAGGGCAGCGTCAACGGCCTTGTTGATGAGCTCGATACGGGTCTTTTCAACGGCAACTGCGAGTTCTCTGTCTTTCACCTCTTGCGGGATGACAGTCTCATCGAGTGCGAGCGGGTTCATAGCGGTGATGTGCAGGGCCACATTGTGAGCGGTAGCCACGGCATTCTCATCGTTCTTGTTGAAGCCCACGAGGGTAGCCTTGTGGTTGCCCATGTGATTGTAAGCCTCCACGTAAGGAGCTTCCAGTGTGTCGTAGTGAGGAAGTTCGATCTTCTCACCCGTCTTGCCGGTCAGCTCGGTCAGCTTCTCAGCCACGGTCATGCCGTCCATGTTCATAGCTAAGAGCTCATCGCGGGTATTGATGTTGGCAGCCATAGCCTTCTCGAGCATGGTATCCACAAAGGTGACGAACTCGTCGCCCTTGGCCACGAAGTCGGTCTCGCAAGCCACTAAGAGCATGAAGCCCTTGGTGTGGTCAGCATTCGTCTTGGCGATGAGGCGGCCCTCATTGGACTCGCGGTCGGCGCGTTTGGCGGCTACTTTCTGACCTTTCTTACGAAGGATATCGATAGCTTTCTCAAAATCGCCATCGGCTTCAACCAAGGCTTTCTTGCAGTCCATCATACCGATACCGGTTTGTTGTCTCAATTTATTTACATCAGCAGCTGTAATTGTTGCCATAATCTCAATTTTTAGGGGTTAGTACTTTATTTTGCAGAGATTCTTCTTCTCTTACCATCTCTGGGGGCTTCCTCAGCGCGCTCTTCAGTCTGTTCAACCTCTTCAGCTTCTTCCATCGGTTGGGCATCCTTGTTCATCTCACGCTCGTTGAGACCTTCCTTGATGGCGTCGCAGATAGCGTTGAGGATGACTGCGATAGACTTGGAGGCGTCATCGTTAGCGGGCACAGGGTAGTCAACCAAGCGAGGATCGGTGTTGGTATCCACGATAGCGAAGGTCGGGATGGCGAGCTTGCGGGCTTCTGCCAATGCGATGTGCTCCTTCATGATATCGACGATGAAAACGGCTGCGGGGAGACGGTTCAGGTCGGCGATAGAACCGAGGTTCTTCTCCAGTTTGGCGCGCTCACGTTGGATTTGGAGACGCTCGCGTTTGGAGATGTTGTTGAATTGAGGGCTCTCGATCAGGCGATCGATGTCGCTCATCTTCTTGACGGCCTTGCGGATGGTGAAGAAATTGGTGAGCATACCGCCGGGCCAACGCTCGGTAACATACGGCATACCGACTTCCTTAACCATAGAAGAGACAGTCTCTTTAGCCTGTTTCTTGGTGGCTACGAATAAGATTTTACGACCGGAACGGGCAATTTGCTTGGCTGCGGCGCAAGCCTCATCCAATTTGTCCATCGTCTTGTAGAGGTCGATGATGTGAATACCGTTTTTCTCCATAAAGATATAAGGAGCCATAGCGGGATTCCATTTTCTTTTGAGGTGTCCGAAATGACAACCTGCTTCTAATAATTCTTCAAATTGTACGTTTGACATGTTTTTATTAATTTGTTTACGTTCTTAAAAGCAACTCCGGAGTAGTCTGTGCAGAATCTCCAGAGTTTCGATACTAAACATTGAATTGTATTCCAAATATTAACGTTTGCTGAATTGGAATCTCTTACGGGCCTTAGGTTGACCGGGTTTCTTACGCTCGACCATACGCGGGTCACGACGAAGGAATCCTTGAGCCTTCAAAGCCGGACGAAGTTCGGGATTGATCTCAACCAACGCTTTGGCAATTGCCATACGGAGAGCTTCAGCCTGGCCGGTAACGCCACCGCCATCGAGGTTGGCCTTGACGTCATACTGACCATTCAATTGAGCCACCATGAAAGGTTGTTCTACCTTATATTGCAAAGTAGGCACGCTGAAATACTCTTTGTAATCGCGATTGTTAACAACGATCTTACCGGTGCCCGGTTGCATATACAGACGGGCAACTGCGGTTTTTCTTCTGCCTAATGTATTGATTACTTCCATTGTTATTTGATATCGTTAATGTTAATTACTCTGGGTTTGGGGTCTTGATTCTCGTGCTTGTGGTTCGGACCAACATATACATGCAGGTGACGGAACATCTCAGCACCGAGCTTGTTCTTCGGCAGCATGCCCTTCACAGCGTGCTCGATGATGCGCTCGGGATATTTGCGCATGAAATCCTTCGGGGTGGCAAAACGCTGACCGCCAGGATAGGTGGTGTGGTGAACATACTCTTTGTCCGTCCACTTGTTACCCGTGAACTTCACTTTCTCTGCATTGATGATAACAACCTCATCACCGCAAAAATAAGACGGTGTGTAGTAGGTTTTGTGCTTACCCTTCAAAATACGGGCAACGGTGGTAGCCAAGCGACCGACCACTAACTCTTGAGCGTCGATTACGAGCCACTCTTTCTTGACGATTTCTTTGTTCGCCGAAACTGTTTTGTAACTTACAGCATCCATTTTACTTTTTCTTTCTTTTTTGTGAGAAATGTCTTCACCCACATTTCCCAAGTTTTTAATTAATTCCTTTAGCTAACATTAAGGACAATAATCGGTTTCATTTTAAGCGCGCAAAAATACACTTTTTTCTTTTCCATACAACACTGCCTTATACTTTATTTTTACAACACACCATCATTGATTATCAACCACTTACAAAAACAACATCCCACAACATGCGAAACCAAGCGGCATCAAAATCGCACGACAGGTCTATGATTTCCGCCAAATAAATGTAAAAAAAGCAAGATAGAAAGGCAATTATACACCTAAAAAAAGAGTCGAGGACAACCATCCCCGACCCTTGATCACCACGCTATCAAATCTCTATAGTTTAATAACTTAATAATTTAATAGCTTCATAGCTTAATAACTTCACATCTATTTCCCGATGAGGTCAAAGCTGCGCTTGACAAATTCGCTCAGCTTCTCGCCAGTGAGGATGTTCTGCGACAAGAGCGCCAGGTCCACCAGTTGCTGGATCAGCGTGTTGCGTTTGGCCTCGTCCGTCTCTTCCAACAACTTGTTGGCCAGCGGATGGTTGCCGTTGACGACAAGGTTGTAGTGCTCAAAGCCGCCGTAGATACCTTGCTGGCCCGACACCTTCTCCATGTCTTTGAAACGACGCATGAACTCGTTCTGCGTGATCATCACGGGCAGGTCGGTCTCGCTCATCGCATCCACCATGACGGTGAACTTCTGCTTGTCTACGTTCTGGTCGAAATACTCTTTCAGGCTCTTCTTCTGGTCGTCAGACAACTTGGAGACGAGTTCCTCGTCATTCTTCTCGATCAGTTTCTCCACAATGTCGGCATCCACACGGGTAAAGCGGGTCTTCTCAACCTTCTGTTCCAGCATGTTGATAAAGTGGGTATCCAGGAATCCGTCCATCAGCAGCACATCATAGCCGTGCTCTTTGGCCGTTTGGATGTAGAGGTGCTGCTCGTCCATGTTGGCCGCATAGAGGAAGATGACGTTCTCGTTCTTGTCGGTCTGCAAAGCAGTTACCAGATTGCGATACTCCTCTATTGTATAGTATTTGCCTTCAGTATTCTTCAGCAGATAGAAGTTCTGTATCTTCTCGTAGAACTTCTCATCGGTAAGGGAGCCGAACTCCAAGAAGACCTTCAGCTCGTCCCACTTCTTCTCGAACTCCTCGCGGTTCTCCTTGAACATGCTCTCCAGTTTCTCGGCCACCTTCTTGCTGATGTAGGTAGAGATCTTCTTCACGTTGGCATCCGACTGCAGATAGGAACGGGACACGTTGAGCGGGATGTCCGGGGAGTCGATCACGCCGTGCAACAGGGTCATGAACTCGGGAATCACGCCCTCGAGCTCGTCGGTGATGAAGACCTGATTGCAATAGAGTTGCACACGGTTCTTCTTGAGGTCGAGTTGGTTCTTCACCTTCGGGAAGTAGAGCACTCCCGTCAGGTTGAAAGGATAGTCCACGTTGAGGTGGATCTGGAACATGGGCTCCTCGAAATTCATCGGATAGAGCTTGTGGTAGAAGGCTTTATAGTCTTCATCGGTCAGTGTGGAGGGAGACTTCTGCCAGATCGGTTCGGTGTCGTTGATGATATTGGGGACCTGGATGGCTTCCTCCTTGGGTTCCTCTTTCTTCTCGTCGCCTTCTTTCTCCTCCCCTTCCTTCTTTTCGGGCTTCGCCCATTCGGTTTTGGTGCCGCACTCAATCGGGATGGGCAGGAAACGGCAGTATTTGTTCAGCAAGCCGACGATCTTCGGCTCGTCGAGGAATTCTTGGGTGTCGTCCGCGATATGCAGCACGATTTCAGTTCCACGGTCCTCTTTTTCAGTCTCTTCCAGGGTAAACTCAGGCGATCCGTCACAGCTCCACTTCACCGCTTTGGCACCTTCCTGATACGACTTGGTGATGATGTCCACCGTGTCGGCCACCATGAAGGAGGAGTAGAAGCCCAGTCCGAAATGGCCGATGATGTTGGCGGCGTCGTTGCCTTTGTACTTGGCGAGGAAGTCTTCCGCGCCCGAGAAGGCGATCTGGTTGATGTATTTGTCCACCTCCTCGGCGGTCATGCCTATACCGCGGTCGATGACGCGGATGGTCTTGTCGTCCTTGTTAACCTTCACCTTGATGGTCAGGTCGCCCAGCTCGCCGGCAAAGTCGCCGCGCGTGGCCAAGGTCTTCATCTTCTGGGTAGCGTCCACGGCGTTGGAGACCAGCTCGCGGAGGAATATTTCGTGATCTGAATAGAGAAACTTCTTGATTACCGGAAAGATATTCTCGGTCTGTACATTAATTTTACCTGTTTGCATCATATAATTATTGTATTAAAAATCTTAAAAACGGTTATGGATATTACAAACTTTGTGCCAAAAATCAAAACAGGGGTGCTCATCACACCCCTGCCCTGACATTATTTCTGATAGAAGACGAACTTGCCATCCTCCACGGAGTCGACCATGATGACGCTGTCGGGCTTGATATCCTCCGCCAAGATGATCTTGGAGAGTTCGTTGAGGATATACTTCTGGATCACTCGTTTCAGCGGACGGGCGCCATAGAGCGGGTCATAGCCCAGATTGGAGAGCAGGTCCATAGCGTAGCGGGTGAACTCGACCTTGATGTTGCGTTGTGACAGCAGGTCGCCCAGCTGGGAGATCTGCAGGTTGATGATCTCCTTGATCTCCTTCTTGGAGAGCGGCTGGAACATCACCACCTCGTCGATACGGTTGAGGAACTCGGGCTTCAGCGACTTCTTCAGCAGGTCGGCCACCTCCGCTTTGGTCCGGTCGAAGACCTCCTCGTCGGTCAGGTTGGCGCGGTCGGAGTAGTTCTCCTGGATGATGTTGGAGCCCAGGTTGGAGGTCATGATGATGATGGTGTTCTTGAAGTCGGCCAGACGACCCTTGTTGTCGGTCAGACGGCCATCGTCGAGCACCTGCAGCAGCACGTTGAACACATCCGGGTGAGCCTTCTCGATCTCATCGAAGAGGATGACGGAATAGGGTTTGCGGCGCACCTTCTCGGTCAGCTGTCCGCCCTCGTCGTAGCCCACATAGCCGGGAGGCGAACCGATGAGTCGGGAGACGGAGTGCGGCTCTTGGAACTCGCTCATGTCGAACCGGATAATCGCATCCTCGGTGTTGAACAGATACTCTGCCAAGGCTTTGGCCAGCTCGGTCTTGCCGACGCCGGTGGTGCCCATGAAGATGAACGAGCCGATGGGCCGTTTGGGATCCTGCAGGCCCGCCCTGCTCCGGCGGATGGCGTTGGACACAGCCGCGATGGCCTCGTCCTGGCCCACCACCCTCTTGTGCAGTTCTTCCTCCAGGTGGAGCAGCTTGGACTTCTCGCTCTGCATCATCTTGCTGACGGGGATGCCAGTCCAGCGGGCCACCACCTCGGCGATGTCGTCGGCACCGACCTTCTCGTCGATCATGGCCTGGTCGCCCTGCAGCGCTTCGAGGTCCGCCTGCAGTTTCTGGATCATATCCTCATCATTTTTGATAAGGCCATAGCGCAGCTCGGCCACGCGGCCGTAGTTGCCTTGGCGCTCTTCGTTTTGGGCCTCCAGCTTGTAAGCCTCTATCTCGTCCTTGCAGTGCTGGATCTTGTCCATAATCTCCTTCTCGCTGCGCCACTTCGTAGAAATGGCGTTGCGCTTCTCCTGCAATTCGGAGATGGTCTTGCTGAGCGCTTTCACCTTGTCGTCGTCGGCATTCTCGCGCTTGATGGCTTCGCGTTCAATCTCCAACTGGCTGATCTTATGCTCCACATCGTCCAATTCTTCAGGCACGGAGTTGATCTCCAGTTTAAGCTTGGCGGCGGCCTCGTCTATCAAGTCAATGGCTTTGTCGGGGAGGAAACGGTCGCCGATATAGCGCTGCGACAGCTCCACGGCGGCGATGATAGCCTCGTCGAGAATCTTGACTTGATGGTGGTTCTCATAGCGCTCCTTCAGTCCACGCAAGATGGAGATGGCGTTGTATTTGTCGGGCTCTTCGATACGGACGGGCTGGAAACGACGCTCCAGGGCCTTGTCCTTCTCAAAGTACTTCTGATATTCATCGAGGGTGGTGGCACCAATGGAGCGCAACTCGCCACGGGCCAGGGCGGGCTTCAGGATGTTGGCGGCATCCATGGCACCGTCGCCGGAAGCGCCGGCGCCCACCAGCGTGTGGATCTCATCGATGAAGAGGATGATCTC
>JAGCFD010000037.1 GCA_017650305.1 Bacteroidales bacterium
CGGCAAACGTGAACAAAAATGCCGGCCAGAGCAAAAAGGAAACTAACTCTGATGGCTTTGCATTTTTGTAAACGCAAGCGCCTTTGCACGCCGCTGTTGGAGGCCGGCCATTCACGCCGCGTCCGCACCGCATGTCGGCATCCCCGCCCGCGTGCTCTATGGGCAGGTGCCCCCCCCTAAAGCGCCCTAAGATTAAATGAAAACGGTTGATTCTGCCGTCGGTCTCATCTTTGTTGTGCCATCATGTATATAATTACCATAAAAAAAATGGGCATCCTAAGATGTCCATTTTTTTGAGGTCTCTTCCAGATTCGAACTGGAGTCAACGGTTTTGCAGACCGGTACCTAACCACTCGGCCAAGAGACCTTCATTATGAGACTGCAAAAATACAATTCTTTTTTGAAAAAACAAATAGCAGTCTCATTTTTACCAACTATTTAATTTTCAATACTATAATAGTATCTACAAGGAGGATTCCGGTGAATTATTCCCTATTTGTTGGGGAATGGGATCACAATATCATCGCAATATGCACAACGGTAGGAGCGTTTTTTCTTGTCAACCAAATGGAATTCGTGGTCGAAATAGTGCTCCACAGAAGTTACGCAGCGGGGGTTTTTGCAGTGGATAATGTTGATCACCTTCTCAGGCACTTCAAGTTTCACCTTCTTGACCGTTTTGCCGTTTTCGATAATGTTCACTGTGGCGTTTGGGTCAATCAGTCCCAGGAAGTCATAATTGATATCTATTACATTGTTGATTTTGATAATATCCTTTTTACCCATCTTGGCGCTGTAGGCATTCATGATGAGCGCGACATTATAATCAGCCTTGTCGAGGTTGAGGTAATTGAACACTTGGATGCCATAGCCGGCCGTGATATGATCAATAACAATACCTTTTTCTATACTTGTGATTTCTAACATAATGCGTTGATTTTACTAGTAAATACCAAGAAGTTTCAGAATAAGGGCCATGCGGACGAACATGCCGTTTTTGGCCTGGTTGAAATATTGGGCGCGTGGGTCGGCGTCAACCTCAACACTGATTTCGTTCACGCGAGGCAGCGGGTGCAGGATGTAGGTGTCGGGGCGTGCGTAAGTCATCTTCTCCGCATCCAAGATGAAGCGGTCTTTCAAACGGATATAATCTTCCTCATTGAAGAAGCGTTCTCTTTGCACACGGGTCATGTACAAAAAGTCAAGCTGTCCCATATAGGGTTCCATCTTGTCAACCTCTTGGAATGGGATACCTTTTTTCTTGACGACCTCCTCGCGGATGTACTCGGGCACGCGCAACTCTTCGGGGGAGATGAAGATAAACTTGACGCCCTCATAATTACTGAGGAACTTAACAAGGGAGTGGACGGTACGGCCGAACTTCAAGTCGCCGCAGAAACCGTAGGTCTTGTTCTCCACGCCACCGCGCAAGCGCTCAATGGTGAGGATGTCGGTCAAGGTCTGGGTGGGGTGCTGATGGCCACCGTCACCGGCATTGATGAGCGGCATCTTGATGTAGTGGGAAGCCATACGCGGAGCGCCCTCTTTTGGATGGCGCATGGCAGCGATATCGGCATAGCACTCGATTGTGCGCAACGTATCGGCAATGCTCTCTCCTTTGGCAGTGGAACTGGAGTTAGGCTCGGAAAAACCAATCACCTTGCCGCCCAAACGCAACATGGCAGCCTCGAAGCTGAAGCGCGTACGTGTGCTCGGCTCATAAAAAAGAGTTGCCAGGATTTTTCCCTCACAACTCTTACTGTATTTTTCCGGATCGGCGATAATTTGATGCGCCAAATCAAAGATCTCACGGAACTCCTCACGCGTGAAATCTGACGGATCTATCAAACTTCTGTTCTTTAACACAATGAATCCTCCTTTTATTTTATGATGAATAATAAATTATATCCCTATTTAACCCCATACAAACGACCTCGCAAAAATAGGAAAAAATTTTTATTCTCGTCATGGTGTTGAAAAAAATATTGAGCAAGAGCCGTCAGCTGTTGTCCAAAACCAATAGACACACTACAACACCACCAATTTTTCAATCATCTCAGCAGTTTCCAGATCTTGATTACGCACACGTAGGCGATACATATAGACACCCTTCCCTATCTTGTCGCCAAAATCATCCAAACCATCCCAGGAGATCGGGAAACTACGGTTGCCGTCAAGAATCTGGGTGGTGTTAATCGTCTTCACCAGTTTTCCGGATATGGTGAATATCTGCACTTGGATATCAAACACGCCACCGGAACGGTTATGCTCAAAATAGAAGTCAGTGTGGGTAGTGAAAGGATTGGGGTAGTTGAGCACATGACTCAGGGTAAGTTTCTCATCGGAGACAACCTCAAAGGTGAGCTCTTTTTCTGCATGGTTGTTATTGATATCCCATGCTCGGAACATGATAGTGTGTTTGCCAACGCTCTGCTCGCTCATCTGATATCGAACCGTGCCCACATTGAAACTGTCTTTCTCAGTCTGATAGTAGTCGTTGAGGATGACTTGAGTCTCTGAAAATCCATCAATGACTGCCGTCAAGTCATGGCCGATGCCATTACCTGTGGTGTTGATTCCATAGTTGTCTTTAATCTTGGCAATCAGCACTGGCGTACTGTTCACGATTCCGCCATTGACAAAATTCTCATCGTTCAAAAAGAGTTCGATTTCAGGGCCCTCTTTATCATTAAGTCCCGCCGTGTCGGTGCCGCCGATGATGATGTCTGAGAAGGCTCCGGCCGCATCACCTGAAGAGCTCCGCGCATAGTAGCTGATTTTCCCGTTCCCATAGTTATAGTTGATGTCTTTGGGCACATAGAACGAGAAGGTGAAATGACCGTCTCGAACGGTGTTATTACCTTTAAAAAGGATGCTTTTTTGAACTTCAAAGGAGAACGGCAAGCTGTTAGGATCGTTTTGCAATGTTGAGACCATCTCTGACTTGTCATAAACCGACGGGAAAATAGTTCCATTAAAATTCGTCATCATCACACCCTGGTCATCCGCAATGTGTCCGCTCACCGTAACCTTGGAGAAGGCGCGGAGGGTGTCTTGTTCGCTTCCGACCAGATGATGGTTGATAGAATCTGTCACCACCTTGTAGTGTGGCACCGCCAAAGGCATAGAGGGGTCTCCATACAAGACGAACATTCCCAATGAGGAAGAGGATCCGCCATACTTGTTTTTACCATGTATCTCCAACTCACCAACAGTTGGGTATCGCCCGTACTGTTCCTTGTCAAAAACAAACCGGAACAGATAATCACCGTATGAGTTGTTGGAATAAGACCAAGCCTCTCGGGTGGCAGTGATAAGGGCTACAGCTCCTCCGTGGTCATTGAAAAAGACCATGTCGGCTGGTGCTGTCGTTGGACGGTCATAAAAACCGAAGGTGCAAGAGAGGGTTAGCATCAATGGCTGATTGTACCGGTTAGACCACTTGTTGATGTCATCCATCTCCAGAATGCGTTCAGCCGCCCAGCCGTCCTTGCCACTGTGACCGATGTACGTCAGCATCAGCGCCCCGCGGTTCATGCGGTTGTTGATGGCGGTGGTCACATCCGGATAGCGCTGCCCGCCGGCATTGGAAACCTGCTGATAGGCATCCAAATATATCTTGTCGAAGTTAATGTTCGGATTTGCATTCTTGACACGTTTGACAAAAACGGTGTCGGCATGGGCAACAAAATCGTTACCCTCCTCATCATCCGCCACAAAAGCCATGATATTACGCCAGTCAGAGAGATTGGAGATGACGGAAGACTCTTCACCGACAAGATTTGTATGGGTGGTATACTCAATGCTTTTATCCACAGCTGTTGCCGCTTGGGCTGCTGTGGAAGCGGGGAAACGTCCTATTGGAAGGTCATAAAGACCACCATAAACGCCGCCTTCACCATCATCCAGCAAGCCTAACAGATCATCGCAGGAATAGGAGCGGGTTTCTGAAATATAATGTTCCGTATTGATATATTGATAGTTAGGAACAAAGGACTTGGTGTTGGCAACTCTGCCACGATAATCGTAACACGGACGACCAAAAAGTAACAGATATTTAGGATATTGGCCACCTGACCGGTCATACATCATCTTGGCAAAATCCCGAATTGCCAGGGGATCCTGCGATCCGCTCGAGAATTCATTGTACACCTGTTGGATCGTCACCACCTTGACATTCAACCCATCATTAGTGCGACGGAAACTTGCCAATCGGTCAGCCTGCGTCTTGAAGTTAGGATGAGTCACTATTATCAAGTCCACGTCAGAAAGGGCGTGAAGATTTTGGTTGGGAACCGAGCCCATCGGGGTCACACTGTAATAGTCAGAGCCACTGAATACATAGAATTTGCGCAGGGTATCGGTTATCACTTTAAAGGAGGCGCCGTCGCTTGTGGCTTGGAGCGTGAAGCGGACACTTTGGGATGGGTCCGTCACATCCCAAACATTGGTGGCTGGCGTGGCTCCGGAAATCACAAATTCCGTCACCCTCCCATTACCGACGGTGGCCGGATTGCAAAATGGAAACTGAGACGTGTACATTGTCAGGCTGCAGGGCATTTGTATCTCAATCCAGTCCAAATAAGCGGTAGAGGTGGTGGTGGGTTTATTATAGTCCAAAGTGAAATTCTGAGATTTGCCAGAGGGAGTGAAGGAAAATACACTGGAAGCCAATGACGCCATGACTGACGAATTGATGGCACCAGCTGGCAGAGTACCGACAACACTGTTGTTTACAGACACTTGCATGCGTGACGAAGAGCTGGATATGGCGGCAATAGCAACAGAAGCATAACCCGTGGCGCCAGTCGGCACGGGCGTGCCAAAGGAATATTGCCGCGTTGTCGTAATGTCAAAGATGTCTCCGAACCACTCTCTGCCTGTCTCGCCCATGTTATACAGGTCGTTTTCAATAAAGTCGTAATGGATATAGTTGCGCACGGTCTCATTGGCTTGCAAAGAAGAGTTGTCAACAGAGGAAATGCGCTTCTTCAGCCCCACGCCTGGCGTGTTCGTAACAAAATAATACGAAGAGTCTGAATAGATGTTGGTGGCATGATGAAATATCTGATCATCGGAATCATATCTCCAGCTGTGAGGGGACTGTCCATAAAAAATGAAATAGTCACCGTTATCAAAAGAGCCGTCACCATTGTCAAAAACAAGTATGGGGAGTTCCATCAGGTCGTCAGGATGCGGCGTGCCAGCCACTTCCGGCAACATAGCTCCGCCATTACCAAAGATGGCCAATTGTGCAGACATGATAGGGGGTTGCATACCCATAGCTATCAAATCGTCATACGAAACCCGGTACATGCCCGTGCGGGTAAGTGCACAGCGATACCACTGACCAGTTGCCAGTATGGATTGTGCGGCATAGTCTTTGGCCGCCTTGGCTCTGGAGACCCGAGTCCCCTGGACCGTAACCGTAACAGACTTCAAACGACTGTATTGACCAGGAGCTGTCTCAATGATTGGGACAAAAGAGAGCAGCAAATATGGCCTCTTTCGTTCGTTGGCTGATATCGTCTTGACTGATATTTTTTTCTGATGAAAATCATCGGGAATCAACGAAGACTCTGCAGCGCTGACAGCCTCATATTCGGCATGGGAGACCGTCACCTCATAGCTCTCATAAAAATCAGGCATGGGAATCATCTCATAAACAGCTGGCAAATACGGATTATCTTGCAAATATACCGCATCTTCAAAAGTCATGAAAGAGACAGAACGCTCCTCAGAAAAGGTGTGTGTCACAGGAGATTTCCAAGAAAAAGAAAATTTTTTTTCGTATTTTTGAGCCTGAATGTCAGCAACTTGAAAAAAAATAAAGATAAAAAACAACAGGAAGACCCAATATTTTTTTCTCATTCTTCGTTAATTTTAAATACAAAACGTTTGCTGATAGATAACGAATCAAGATTGTTATTATTGCAGTGTTTGTAACAAAATTATATTTATTAAAGTATAATATAAACTTTTTTGTATTTTTGCACGCTATAAAAATTTTCAGATATGCGTAACCGAATCATAATCCTACTCGCAGCCATATTGTCTGTTGGTTTCTTTAAGGCCAGCGCGCAAGATGCCTTGTTTTCACAGTATTATGCCAATCCATTATACTTGAATCCAGCCATGGCCGGCACCAACGTGTGTCCGCGTATTGCTTTCCATTTTCGCGACCAATGGCCCGCTGCCTCTGGTACGTTTATGTCCTACACGGCATCGTATGACGAGCACTTCGACAAACTGTCGGGTGGTATTGGCGTACTTCTTTTTGGCGACCGCGCTGGTGAAGGTGGCTGTATCAACACCTACAACGCCAGTTTCATGTACTCCTTCAAGGTAAAAATCGCCAAGAAGTTCAACATGCGTTTAGCCTTGCAAGCAACCTACCAGAACAAATCCTTGAATTGGAACGCCTTGACTTTCGGGGATATGATTGACCCGAAATATGGTTTCGTATATCAGACCAACGAGCAACAACCTGGCAAATTGAGTCGTAGCATCTTCGACATGTCTGCAGGTATTTTGGGTTATACGCCTCACGTCTATTTCGGTGCAGCCGCCCACCATATCACCAGACCTTATCAAGGATTCCTGGTGCAGAGTGGTTCCGACGCCCCTGAAGCTCGACTTCCTGTAAAATGGACTGCTCACGTCGGCGCATATTTCGATCTGAAACGCAAGAGCAAAAAAGAGACATCCTTTGGTGATATCTCTATCAGCCCGAACTTCATCTATGAACACCAAATGTGTTTCAACTATTTCAACGAGGGCTTCTATCTGAACTTCTACCCCTTCACCGTGGGTGCCTGGCTGCGTCACGGCCTGACCTACCACTACGTGGATGAAATTGACAACAACAACAATAGGGACATCTACAATCTGGATGCTTTCATCGTGATGTTCGGCATCGAATACAACTGGTTTAAGATTGGCTACTCCTACGATGTCACCATCAGCAAACTGGCCAATGTGACCGGTGGCAGCCACGAGGTATCCCTGCAACTCCTTCTGCCTTGTCCTAACAAGAGACAAGCTCTGAAAGACCTCAAGTGCCCGTCTTTCTAACATCATCTGCCAATTTACTAACTTGAATCATTAACAGAAAATAATAACATTAAAAACAATGAATACATTCAAAAAAGTATCAACCGTATTTTTTATCATGGCCTTGGTGTTTGGCATGACTTCTTGTAAGAAAGAGTCTTCACCTACTACGGGCTGGACCTACAATGACGCGAAGAACGGCGGTTTTGAAGTAGCTCCTTTCGAAGAACAAGCTACAGGACCCGGCCTTGTCTTCATTGAAGGCGGTACCTTTGTGATGGGCCAGATGGAAGAAGATGTGATGAAAGATTGGAACAACACGCCGCGCCGCGTGTCTGTCGCCTCTTTCTACATGGACGAGTGCGAGATTTCCAATGTGGACTATCTCGAATACCTTTATTGGCTGGAGAGAGTCTTCATCCCGCAAGACTTGAAGGTGGTGTACGACAATGCCGTGCCCGATGAGAATGTTTGGCGTGACCGTCTCGGCTACAATGAGCCGGATGTGGAATACTACTTCCGCCATCCTGCCTACAGACATTATCCTGTGGTGGGCGTCAACTGGCTCCAGGCCACCAACTATGCCGCATGGCGTACCGACCGTGTCAACGAGAAAATCTTGGCCGACCGCGGTTATGTGGAATATGCTGAGACCCCAACTGCTGAAGGTTATTTCAACACCGATGCATACCTGACCTATGAAACCTACGAGGCTGAAGGTCAAAAACGTCTCCGCTATATCTCTTCCGGTGAATACCGTAATGTAAAAATGGAAGACGGCATCCTGCTGCCCAAATACCGCCTCCCTACCGAGGCTGAGTGGGAATACGCCGCCTACGGTCTGATTGGCAACACCCTCAACGAGCGCGTGCTCGAGCGTAAAGTATATCCGTGGAACGGTCAACAACTCCGTACCGAAGATAAGAAATACTACGGTAACTACATGACCAACATCCGTAGAGGCCGCGGTGACTATATGGGTATCGCCAGCTCCTTGAATGATGCCGGCTTCAAGACCAAAGAGGTTTACTCCGACTGGCCAAACGACTACGGCTTGTATCAAATGGCTGGTAACGTTGCCGAATGGGTGATGGATGTCTACAGACAAAGCTCCCACGACGATGTGACCGAATACAACCCGTTCCGTGGTAACTACTTCGAGACCAAACAGCTCCTCGAAGACGGAACCGTGGCTGAACGTGACAGCGTCGGTAAAATCCCGATGGTTCCCGTTTCCGACTTCAAAAACGACAGACGTCGTAACTATCGTGCCGCCGACAACAAGAACTACCTCGATGGCGACTGGCAGTCACTGCAAGACATGGACAGCTGGACCAACGCCACCACCAACACGGAAGCTACCGAGCAGATGTACCGCAAGAGTAACAACAACTACGAATACTCTCTGGTCAGCGACCAAGCCCGTGTTTACAAGGGCGGTTCTTGGCGCGACATCCCTTACTGGTCTGCTCCCGGCTCCCGCCGTTACATGGATGAGGATGAGTCTACCGACTATATCGGCTTCCGTTGTGCCATGGCCCGCGTAGGCGGCCAGACTCAAGGCAGCAAAGCTAAAAAGATAAAATAATCTATACAATTTTATATTAACAGAAAGAGGATGTCCTAACGGTCATCCTCTTTTGTTATATCCGAAACCTTTGAATAGGTGTTGATGATGAAGTATTTCTTCCGAATCAAAATCTCATATAAAATCCAGATTACAAAATAGCCATTAGTAAAGATCTTATAAACAAGTCCCCAAGGATGCGGCAAGCTAAAGAAAAAATCCGCAAACCACAAAACAATGTCAATCACAAACAGATAATCCCACCATTTTTCGCGATCATGAAACTCAGCATAGTTAACCACCCCCTCCTGTACATGAATCATCTGTGAAGCGGAAATAAAGGGTATCATACTCTGAATGGTCAGCTCATAGTGTCCGGCAGGCATCTGGATTTGGACCTCTGGAGTTTGCATGATTCCCAATAGTTGACGATTGATGCAGATCTTGTGCGGAATACGCAAAGCGAACTTGCTGCGTTTCTGTATGATTTTCAGCAATGCCATATTATTGGTTTTTGAGCCATTGGTCAATCTCTTTTATCTTGCCACGGTATTTCTCAATCTGGGCATCTAAAAAGCTCTCGCTGAACTTAGAATCGCAGAAGCCATTGCCACGGGCCACATAATCATCATCTTCCATAGAGCAGTAAAGCTCCAGATAATTCTGGAGGTAGGTTTCATATTGGGCGCGTAGAGCCTGAAGCTCTTCAGGCGTTGCCTCAATGGTGTCTCCGGAGGAAAAGGTATAACGTGTTTTCATCATATCTTCGGCATTCAAATAAAAAAGAGGGTGCATTCCACCCTCTTACCTATTATATATATTGTATCGGTTATTCAGCGAGGACGAGGATTTTGTCATGGAGAACCTCCACCACCCCACCATTGATGTCAAAGGTCTGAGTCTGTTTATCCTCTTTGGTCTCGATTTTGACTTGGCCTTTTTGGAGGGCGGCCACCAGAGGGGCATGGTGCTCGAGGATCTCGAACAGTCCATCGATGCCCGGAAGCTGGACTAAGGAAACCTCTCCAGCATACACTTCATTTGCGGGTGTTCTGATCTCTAACTTCATAACTCGTTATTTAGAAGCTGCCAACTCTTTCTCGCCCTTTTCAATAGCTTCCTCGATGGTGCCCACGAGGTTGAAGGCGGTTTCGGGCAGGTGATCCAGCTCACCGTCCAAAATCATATTGAAACCTTTGATGGTATCTTCGATGCGGACGAA
This sequence comes from Bacteroidales bacterium, assembly GCA_017650305.1. GTDB lineage: Bacteria > Bacteroidota > Bacteroidia > Bacteroidales > WCHB1-69 > F23-D06. The sequence continues at coordinate 9,843 of JAGCFD010000037.1, forward strand.
CTTGCCGGGGATGCCGGTGAACTGTTCTGCCACGAAGAAGGGTTGTGACATGAAACGCTGTACACGACGGGCGCGGTGCACCGTCTTTCTATCCTCTTCGGAGAGCTCTTCCATACCGAGGATGGCGATGATGTCTTGCAGCTCTTTGTAGCGCTGCAGGGTCTCCTTCACGCGCTGGGCAGTGTTGTAGTGCTCCTCACCCACAATATCGGGTGACAAGATACGGGAGGTGGAGTCCAGGGGATCCACAGCCGGGTAGATACCGAGCTCGGAGATCTTACGGCTCAGCACCGTGGTGGCATCCAAGTGGGAGAAAGTCGTGGCGGGAGCCGGGTCGGTCAAGTCGTCGGCAGGCACATAGATAGCCTGCACGGAGGTGATGGAACCGCGCTTAGTGGAGGTGATACGCTCCTGCATGGTACCCATCTCCGTGGCCAGTGTCGGCTGATAACCCACAGCGGAAGGCATACGGCCCAGCAGAGCGGACACCTCAGAGCCAGCTTGGGTGAAACGGAAGATGTTGTCCACGAAGAAGAGGATGTCACGACCGCCGGTGGTCTCGTCGCCATCGCGGTAACCTTCAGCGACCGTCAAGCCGGACAAGGCCACACGGGCACGTGCGCCGGGCGGCTCGTTCATCTGACCGAACACCAGAGTAGCCTGTGACTTGGCTAATTCTTCCATATTGACCTTGGAGAGGTCCCAGCCGCCGGCCTTCATGCTCTCCAAGAATTCGTCGCCATAGCGGATGACGTTTGACTCCAGCATCTCACGCAAGAGGTCATTGCCCTCACGGGTACGCTCGCCCACGCCGGTAAACACGGTCATACCACCGTAGTTCTTCGCAATATTGTGGATCATTTCCATGATGAGGACTGTCTTGCCCACACCAGCACCACCAAACAGACCGATCTTACCGCCCTTGGCGTAAGGCTCGATGAGGTCGATGACCTTGATACCGGTATAGAAGACCTCTTGGGAGGTGGACAGGTTGTCAAATGTAGGGGGATCGCGGTGGATATCGCTACGCTTGGTAGTCTCCACGGCGCCAATACCGTCGATGGAGTCACCGATCACGTTGAGCAGACGACCATTGATGTTTTCCGTCGGCACCGTGATCATACGTCCGGTGGCAACAACCTCCATACCACGATGCAGGCCATCGGTGGAATCCATGGAAATGCAGCGCATGGTGTTCTCACCAATATCCTGCTCACATTCCAAAATCAGTTTCTCACCGTTCTCTTTTACGACTTCCAAAGCATCATAGATATTGGGGAGTTTGCACTCTTCTTCAAAGTGCACATCTACCACAGCACCAATGATTTGGGAAATTTTTCCTTTTATTTGTTCAGACATATTATAAGAATATTTTCAATAAATAATTTGAGCCGCCAAAGATATAAAAAATTTGGAGACTTTTCAATCAAACTTTTTTTGTTTTTAATCTTTCACGCAACGCACGGAAAGACCTGATGAAATGTGTTTCGTTATATTGTTCACACCTTCATAGTCACTTTGGATCATTCGGACATAAGCCCCAGCATTGCTGCTATAAGATGATGTCCAAAAATAAGCCCAATCAAACATATTAACGAATTGGTTAGTGAATTCAGCATTTCCTGCAGGCAATGCTGAAAAACCAGTGGCGTTGTTCCGCGACAAGTCATTCCCCACATCGCACTTGTCAAATGCAGGATTCCAGTCTGTCTGGGCGGAAAGGGATTTGGCTATGGAAAAATCGGCGGAAGGCCAACAACGCATCTTCTGGTCACTGCTCACATAGTCGGTAAGCTGGGTCCATTCGGCATCGCCCGGCACGTGCCACCCGTCGGGGCAGATGCCCTGTATCCCACTGGGATTAAGGTCACTGCCAATACTGTCGCGTATCACTGCCCTCCAGTTGTAGAGCCAGCCGAATTTCTGCACGTTTATATCCATATTGTTTGGAGCCCAACGGTAAGGTTTTATCTCCGCTAAGGGTGTATTGCTTGAAGAGAATGTGGACTGCGGGATTTCCGTCCCGTCGGCATAGCGGGTTGTTCTCAAATTCTGCTTCATCCACACCTGATCCCCGATTCTGACCGCGTCATAGTGGTTGCCATCCACATCGGTCACCGCATCGGGTATGGTTTCATAGATGTGCCTTTTATGGGATGGTTTCTCGCACGAGGATACGCACAACAATAATAACATACTAATAATCAAGTAAAAACATTTTTTCATATCTATTATATTTAAAATGCCAAAAATACAAAAAAACAAAAATCAAAAAAAAAATCCCAAAAGTATTGCCATATTAAAAAAAAGTGTATTTTTGCCGCCGATTTCGCAAGCGGAAGTAGCTCAGTTGGTAGAGCACGACCTTGCCAAGGTCGGGGTCGCGAGTTCGAGTCTCGTTTTCCGCTCTCTGTAGAGACGTTCCACGGAACGTCTCTTTTTTTTATCCAGATATCCAGCACCCATCTGACAACAATGTTTCTTGCAAAGAAAAAATCGTATTTTTGCAACCTTTTTATAATAAACACGCAGTCATATCCCTTTACAACAATCTTATGCTGAAGAAATTTTTCCTTTTCATTACGATAATTGCGCTGTATGCAATCGCATACGGTCAGTCTGAGCATTACGACGTGCATCCCAAGTTCACCCACGAGGCCACGCCTGCGGAGCGCGTCCTGTTGCAACACTGGTATCAGAACGCCAAGAGCACCACGCCACCTGTCGCCCCCGTGAGTGCCATTTCGGAGTTCCAGCCCATGAGCGGTGTGCTCATCGCCTACCCACTGGGCATTCCCGTCGACTTAGTGCGTGAGCTGTCGCTCGTGACCCAGGTGACAGTCATCGTCTCCAGCGGTCAGGACAGCACCTCCGCCAAATACTACTTCGCCTCCAATGGCGTCAACAGCAGCAATGTACGCTACTGGAAAGTCAACCACGACTCCTACTGGGTGCGCGACTACGGCCCATGGTTCGTGCTGGACGGCAACGACCAGATCGGCATTGTGGACTTCACCTACAACCGTCCCAACCGCCCCAATGACGATGCGGCCATGCAGCAGTTCATCCAGAGACTGGGAGTGCCCTCATTTGAGATGTCCATGGTACACACCGGCGGCAACTACATGGTGGACGGCTATGGCACGGCGGCCTCCACGACTCTCGTCCTGGAAGAAAACCCCAACCTAACGGCCGCCTCTGTACAGTCGATGGCGCACGACTACCTCGGCATTGACAACTATATGCTGCTCAACGATCCGTTAGGCGAGTACATTGCGCATATCGACTGCTGGGGCAAGTTCTTGAATGTCAACAAGGTGCTCATCGCCCAGGTGTCGGCCAACGACCCGCGCTACAACGCCTATGAGGCGGTGGCCAACACGTTTGCCAACGCCTTGACCCCGTGGGGCGACAACTATCAGGTGGTACGCGTCTATGCCCCGGGCAACAACGCTACCACGCCCTACACCAACTCCCTCATCCTCAACGACCATGTCTTCGTGCCCACCGTAGGCAACTCCTACGACAACGCGGCGATTACGGCCTATGAGAATGCCATGCCGGGCTACACGATTGTCCCCATCCAACAGTCCAGTTACACCCCGTGGCAGAACACCGACGCGCTGCACTGCCGCACCCACGAGTTGGCCGACCTCGGCATGCTCTATCTGAAGCACTACCCGCTGCTCGGTCATCAGGTCTTTCACGAGTCTTATGACCTGCCCGTCACCATTAAGGCGTTGAGCGGACAACCACTCATAACCGATTCTTTATTGGCTTATTACAGAATTGACGAAGGTCCCTGGCAGAGCGCCGTGATGCAACAAGACAGTGGGGACGTGTGGCAAGCCACCCTCACTGGAGTGCCGGCAGACAGCGAAGTGGATTACTATCTCTTCGCCAAGGATGCCTCCGGCAGAAGAGAGTGCCTGCCCTATGTGGGAGCAGCAGACCCGTTCCATTTCAACGTGGGAGGCGTGGGCGTTGAGGAGAATGCCTTCGCCAACCTGGCCCTCTACCCCAACCCAACGTCTGACCGGCTGGTGATTCGCGGGGAGAACTTGCGCCACATGAGCATCTTCAACCAAGCCGGGCAAGAGGTTTTCAGCAGCACACTGGAGGACTATGCCATTTTTGACTGCCATGCCTGGCCCGCAGGCGTCTATGTGGCCGTTATCCGCAATACAGAGGGGCAGACCTGCACCAAACGGGTGGTCAAATTGTAGAGACGTTACAAGGATCAGCTGATGATGTTCAGTGCCCCCCTGTAGAGACGTTCCATGGAACGTCTCTACACATCGCCCCATAGGGCACGGCGAGAGCGAGCCCTCTCAAAAAGATTATTCGGCAATCAGCCTCAGCACTTCGGCTACGGCATCGGGCAGGCCGGCGGGGTTCTTGCCTCCGGCAGTGGAGAGCGTAGGCTGACCGCCACCGCCACCCTGAATCAGCTTGCCGGCGGCACGCACCAACTTCGGAGCCTCATAACGACCCACCAGGTCGTCAGAGATGGCCACTACCAAGTTGGGCTTGTTGTCCACTACACTGCCTAATACCACCACCCTGTTGGGTGCGGTGCGCAGTTTAAAGGCGGCATTGCGCAGAATCTCCGCATTATAGTCACAGATACGAGAGATGACCTGCACCCCGTTCTGCTCTTGGGCGCTCTGCTCCAACTCCTTGCAGAAAGCGACCACCTGCTGTTGTTCAAACTCCTCGATCTTCTTCTTGGCCACGGCATTGTCGTCCATCAATTTCTGGATAGCCTGCATCAAGTTGGTGGTGTTGAGCTGCTCCTTCATTTGGCGGATCAGGTTCTGATTCTCGTACATCAAGGCTTCGGCGGCAGTGCCCGTAACAGCCTCTATTCTTCTGACGCCGGCGGCGATGGCACCTTCGGAGACAATCTTGAAAAGACCAATATTGCCCGTGGCGGAAGTGTGCGTACCTCCGCAAAGTTCTATGGCTTTGCCAAATTGGATGACACGGACGGTGTTGCCGTATTTCTCGCCGAACAGGGCGATGGCGCCCATGGCACGGGCCTCGTCAATGGGCACGTCTACATGCTCTTGCAACGGGATATTCTTTCTGATGAGTTGGTTCACCAGTTGCTCCACTTTCATGATTTCCTCATCCGTCACCTTGGCGAAGTGGGAGAAGTCGAAACGCAACCGCTCGGAAGTGACCAGAGAGCCCTTCTGCTCCACATGAGTGCCCAGCACCGTGCGCAAAGCATGGTCAAGCAGGTGGGTGGCAGAGTGGTTGTTGGCCGTCATCTGGCGCTTCTCCACATCGATGGTGGCAGTAAACTCGCCCGTCAGGTTCTCCGGCAAGGCCGTTGTCTGGTGGATAATCAAGTTATTCTCCTTGATGGTATTGAAAACAGCGATGCGTTCGTTGGCATTTTCTAACACGCCGGTGTCGCCTACCTGGCCACCGCTCTCCGCATAGAAGGGCGTCTTATCCAACACAATCTGGAAGAAGGTCTTGTTCTTGGCTGTCACCTTGCGGTATTTGAGGATATGGCAAGCGCAGCTGTTCTCGTGATAACCCACAAAAACAGTAGGCTCATTGCGTTCGATCAGGGTCATCCAGTCGTCGGTAGTGATAGCAGCGGCGGCGCGGGAACGCTCCTTCTGTTGGCGCAAACCTTCCTGGAAGCCTTCCATATCCACGGTCAGATTCTTTTCGGAAGCCAGCAGTTGGGTCAGGTCTATCGGAAAGCCGTAGGTGTCGAACAGCTCGAAGGCGAAGGCACCGTCCACGACAGTTCCCGGATTATTCTTGCAATAGTTTTCAAATTTGATGATACCGGATTCCAACGTCTTCAGGAAGGAGGTCTCCTCTTCCTGCACCACCTTGGTGATGAGTAGCGCCTGGGCTTTCAGTTCAGGGAACTGCTGGCCCATCTGATCCACGAGGGCATCCACCGCCTTGTGCATGAAGGGGGTCTTGAAGCCTAAGAAGGTAAAGCCGTAGCGGATAGCACGGCGCAAGATGCGACGGATCACGTAGCCGGCGCCCGTGTTGGACGGCAGCTGGCCGTCGGCAATAGCAAAGCAGACAGCACGGAGATGGTCGGCCACCACGCGCAAGGCGACGTCCACATCCTTCTGCTCACCATATTGCTTGCCCGCCTCCTTCGCGAAATGTTGGATCAATGGCTGGAACACGTCGGTGTCGTAGTTCGACTTCTTGTTCTGTACCGCCATGCAAAGACGCTCAAAGCCCATGCCCGTATCGACATGCTTGGCTGCCAACGGCTGCAACTCGCCAGAGGCCACGCGGTTGAACTGCATGAAGACCAGATTCCAAATCTCAATAACGAGAGGATTGTCTTTGTTGACCAAAGAGGCGCCAGAGACCTGTGCGCGCTCCGCATCATCCCGCAAGTCGATATGGATCTCGGAGCAAGGGCCGCACGGACCTGTGTCACCCATCTCCCAGAAGTTATCTTTCTTGTTGCCTTTCAGAATACGGTCTTCCGGCAAATAGACTTTCCAAAAATCGAAGGCTTCTTGGTCAAAAGCAGTACCGTCTTTCTCGTCGCCGGCAAAGACGGTGGCATAAAGACGGCCCTTGTCTAGCTTCATCACTTCAGTCAAGAACTCCCACGCGTAGGCGATGGCCTCTTTTTTGAAATAGTCGCCAAACGACCAGTTTCCCAACATCTCGAACATGGTGTGATGGTAGGTGTCGCGGCCTACCTCTTCGAGATCGTTGTGCTTGCCGGAGACGCGAAGGCACTTTTGGGAGTCGGCCACACGGGGGTATTCGGCGGGATTGTTGCCCAAAAAGATGTCCTTGAACTGGTTCATGCCGGCATTGGTGAACATCAAAGTCGGGTCATTTTTAACCACCATGGGGGCGGAAGGAACGATATGGTGTTGCTTGCTCTCGAAAAAGCGTAAAAAAGCGTTGCGAATTTCTGTTGAAGTCATATTCTGAAAATTTAAAGGCGCAAAAATACAATATTTTCCCATATTCATAACGATGCATCACGAATTGTAGAGACGTTCCATGGAACGTCTCATAATGTTGCGGTGGTCCGTCGGTAGAGACGCACCATGGCACGTCTCTACACATCACCCTATAGAGTACGGCACGACCGAACCCCAAAAAATGCATCAACCATGAATCATCCCCTTGATCTTCATCAACCAGGGGCAGCAGGAAATCCTTACCAACGGGATGTTATAGGGCTCGCCACCAAAACTGCGGTACATGCGAGCCACGTTGGGATTCAATGATCCGTTAAAGTCCAGCATCAGCGCCTGCTCCGAAAACTGGCGGATAACAGCATCCATCAGCATGAATATGGGTTTGTGGGAGGCATAGTTGTTGTCTCGACCAGAAAACCAAAACCAGAGTCGGGAACCATCCATCACGAACAAAGCACCAGCAATAAGGATTCCTTCCGAAGTGTGTGCACTGACTGTTCGCAACGCACGAGCATTATCCAGTGTTTGTGCGACAGACAACAACCTCTCGTAATCAGCATCCTGAAAGTTAACAGCAACGTCTTGACCCCGATTCTCCCGGAAAAGACGAACCGTATCTTCCACAACTGTCTCTCCAAAGGTAATAACGGTGCCCTGCCCCTCGCCATCGCGGATATTGCGAACGGTATTCTGAGAATACTGCGCCCGGAGATTGGGATATGGTTTCTGTAAATTCAGCTCATGAGAAACTAACTGGGCATTTGCTTCTACAATATCATTATATCTGTTTAGGATGAGATCCGCCTGCACATATTTTTGGGGGATCGCAGACAGATACTCACGCGTATCTTCATCATGGATAGTCCTGGAAGAAAAGATGCCCATTTGTGGCATAAAGAAAGGAGTATAGATATAGGGTATGGCGAATTTGGATCTCGCCGGCAAAGGCATCACGCCGAGATAGTCATCTTCCACAAGAGCATGCCATGTGTCAGGGCAAGTCAACACATCCAGCATCTCATATTGGGCAAAAACCGTAGAGAACCGTGCGTTCTTTATCGCCTGGTTCCATTTTTCCCTATCAATATCCTCGTGTTTTACAAACCGGATCATACAAAATGCTCGGCAATACGCTTCATCTCTGAAGAGACATTGTTATTCTCATAAAGGATGCCGTAGATAGTCTCCACTATCGGAATGTTCGCCTGATATTTTTTATTAATCTCATGCACACATCGACAGGCGGTGTAGCCCTCCGATACCATGCGCAACTCCATCAGGGAGACCCGCACGGAGAGACCGTGACCAATCATGATGCCGAAAAGACGGTTGCGACTATAGGTAGAATAGGCTGTCACCAACAAATCGCCCAAATAAACAGAGTCGGAAATATGACGATCGTCGTTAGGATATACTTGTGACACAAAATATTTCATCTCTTTGAGGCAATTGGCCACATAGGCGGCGATGAAGTTGTCGCCATAGCCCAAACCACTGTAAATACCGGCACCGAGCGCATAGATATTCTTCAGCACGATGGAGAGCTCTGCGCCGAGCAAATCGGTTGAAACCGAAGCACGGCAATACCTGTTTGTGAAGAACTTGGCCACAATACGGGCCAATTCGCTATTGGCAGAAGCCGCTGTGAGATAGGTGAACTTTTCTTGCGCAATCTCCTCGGCATGGGAAGGACCGCTGATCAAACATAGATTTTCCACCGGCACCTTGAATTGCATCTGCATATAGTCACTTATCAATTGCATGGTCTCCGGCACAATACCTTTGACTGCCAGGATGATCTTTTTCTTATGTAATTGGCTCCGTTTCTGCAAAGGCTCCAGGCTCTTATGCAGGTAGGCAGACGGCGTGACAATAATCACATAGTCGGCCTTGGAGACCACTGAACGGATATCTGTACTCACCTTCACCTCTTCAGGATTGATGAAGACCGAGCTGAGATATTTCGGGTTATGCCCATATTTGGAGATGCCTTCCGCGACCTCCTCCTCTCTGACCCACCAGTGGATATGCTCCAGATTGGCCGAGATGATCTTGATGATGGCGGTTGCCCAACTGCCCCCTCCAATGACAGCGACCCTATAGCGAAGACGTGTTTTCTTGCTACGGGGCATCATTGGAATAAATTCTGAATTCGCCATAGATATTTAACTTTTTTTAAGGCTGCAAAAATAATAAAAATGCGGGCACGAGAAAAGAAAAAATCTTAATAAAACTAAATTTAGGATTTTTCTTCTCTAGGAAAGAGGGAACTGAACCTGAAAAATGTGTTTACAAATGGGTGCGGGAATACCGGTATAGGGTGTCGAGTTCCCGTTCGCGGGCCTCGTCAAAGATGCGATGCATACCCGTGGCCTTTATCTTGGCAGGCGCACCAGCCAAAAGGCAATAGGGTGCACAATCTGAAAAGTCCTTGTTGACCAAGCTGTTGGAAGCCACAACAGTCCATGAAGCAATACGAGCGCCTTTGGCAATGGTGGTGCGATTCCCTATCCAGATATTATCACCCAGCTCAATCGGATCTGTGAGTTTGGGGACTTGAGAATCCTTTTCAACCAGCTCAATATAATGAAACGAAGAGTCCATGATCTGGACATCCCATGCCATTCTGACATTCTTGCCAAGTGTAATACGGTCAAAACAAAGGATACGCACATTGGTGCCGAAGATTTGCTCGTCGCCACCGATGGTCAACGTGGCATTGTCTGCAACAAGCAGATAGGATCCCATCATGAAACGAGTGTTTCCCTGAATAACCAACGTACCCCGAATATTCCATATCGTACGCTGCACACTTGTGGCAATGTAATAGTCGTTTTTGCCCACTTTCACCATTCCCGGATGTATTTCGCCGTTTGTGTCCAAGATTATCTTGCCCGCAGTGCTTCGCATCGTCATCCTACCGTAAATGTAAAACGGCAGCTTGACAGCTTGGCGGAAGGGCAACATTTTGAAGTTAAACCAGACAGTCTTACAAATATTGGTCTTAAGAAAAGTCTTGAACATACTGAAAAAACCCATGATAAAAAAACTTTTTACAAAAAAATGTTAATGATTTTGCTTTTGTTTATGCGCATTCCAACGATCCAAGATAATGCCTTTGTAGGTCTGATAACCCTCAAAACGGCCAACATGGGAAACGAACAAATAGAGTCCGCAAAAAACAATAATCTGGACAACCATCAGCAGATATTGGTTGATGGGCAACATTTCACCCAGAAAAAAGATGCCTGCCCCTAAAATCAAAGAGGTGAGATAGTATATTCCCACGTCTTTCATCTGATCCCAAATACCATAAGCTATCAATCGCCTGTTAACCGCTGCGTTGATGAAGAAGCAAATATACCCCACAGACGCGATGGCCCACAGAAGTCCATAAATGCCATATCGGAAACCAAAAATAATGAGCCCGATACCTATAAGACGTTTGGACAGTTGCACGATAAGATAGACGCCACTCCGACCAAGGGATTTTATCACATTGGTATTCACGGTATTCAGGGTATAAATCATGCTTGACAAGCACAATATCCTGAAATAATTGACCGAAGGATCCCACTGCATACCATAGAGCAGTCTGATGAGAGGCTGGGCTATCACAATCAGCAAGGCAAAAAGCGGCATGTTAAGATAGGTGATAGATTTTATCGTTTTTCGCAAAGAGGCACGAAGGCGTATTTTCTCATCTTGCAGTTCAGAAAATGCGGGAAAAGAGACATCATTCACAACGGAAGAGAGGGCGTTGGTGGGTATCTCCTCCAGCTTGCGCGCCTGGGAGTAGTATCCAAGATCCTTCGCAGAGTACCATTTGCCAATGATAAAACTCTGCAAGTTGGTATAAATCGACTCAACGAGGGATGACAACAACATCAAACCTCCAAAGCTGAACAACTCTTTGAGGGAAGTCAGACTGAACTCCAAGGTGGGTCGCCAAGAGCTCATTCCCCACAGCAACAGCACACTCACAAAACTGCAGACCAGGGAAGATGCGACAAGGCTCCAAATTCCAAAACCGGTCAGCGCCATCACAATGGAAACCACCGTGCCCGCCAATGTTGCGCAGACATTACGAATGGTAAGCTCCTTGAACCGCATCTGCTTTTGCAACTGATTGGACTGGACAAGTGAAAAAGGCAATATGAACAACACAAGACTCTGTACTCGAAGCACATTGCTCAGTTGCGGCATATCATACATCCGTGAGATTGCAGGCGCAGAAAAGAAGAGAATAAAATAGAAGATGATCGCCATCACGATGTTCCAGTAGAAAACAGTCGTATAGTCGATATGGGTAGGTTCTTTCTTTTGGATGAGAGCAGCCCCGAAGCCTCCGTTGACAAAAATGCTGGAGATGGAAACGAAGACATAGAGCATGGCGACACACCCGAAGTCTTCGGGCACCAGAAGTCGGGCCAGCACCATATTGGTGATGAAAGAGATTCCCAGAGCACCGACTTTTCCGATCCCCGCCCAGAGCATCCCTGATATGGTCCTGTTTTTCAGACTCTCCTGCATCTTGTGATCTTATTGTTCTATGGCAAGTGCAATATCTTGCACCGTCACCTGTTCCTTCCCAAGCAAATATTGTATAGTTCGGGCTTCTGACCGCAAATCCTTTTCAATCAAAGCAGAAGAAAGCGTGATGATGGAGTCTGCTATGGATGTATCCACGCCTGCCACGCGTCCGATAGAGGTGTAAAGGCCAAGACCGACAGGCACATCTTCCGTCAGATAACGGTGATGTATGGTAGACGGACCCTTGTTGGCCGCATTAGAGAAAGAGCGAAAAACCTCCATGGCATCGATTGTAAGATCCTCTTCATTACGCCACTTGGCTGCTTCAAAGTAGTTCAATGGTTCGCAGCCGAATGCCTTCAGCACGTTGTTCTTCTGACGGTCAAAAGCATGAATGACATGGACAACCGAGTCGGTAAAGGCCTCCTTGTACATCCAAAACTCGCCGCCGCTGTGTTCGATGCGGGAGGCAGAAAACACGATGCCGATAGGGTGCACGATCATATTGGGATTGTGCATGGCCGACTCCAAAATATGCTTGCGCGTATATCGGGTATTGTCGAACATCTTCGAAAACACCGACAGCACCTGGTCTGTAGCGGCCACTGGCAGTGCTGAAATGGCATTGCGGGGATTGTAGAAAGTGACGTGCACATACAGCTGATCCACGATACGGCCGTTGTAGGCCGTCGTCTCCCACTCGCTATAAACCACTTCTTTGTGGATATACTTCTTGAAAATCAAGCTGCCCATATAACCCGGAACAAGCGCAATAATTTGTCCGTCACGCACATAGGGGGCAATATTTTGGGCAACAGATTCATGTTGGGAGGTGGTAGTCATCACCATGATGACGTCGGCAAAAGAGACTGCCTGCTCCACATCGCGGGTGATGAGGTCCGGTTTGGCAAAGAAATGCTTGCCATTCTGAGTTTCATCTATGACGTTGAAGCCTCCGACCTCCATCATGGATTTGAAGAACTCCGTCTGAGACACGGTTGATGTCTTCAACAAACATACTGGTATATGCCGTTCAATCAGTTTTGCAGCATGTACCATGCCGGCATTGCCACATCCGATAATGGTTACTTTCATTGTGATAGCAATATAGAGTAAAAAAAAACTACAGTTCGGGCATCATCTCGCTGATGAGCTTGATCATTTTCGGTTCGGCAGAATTGGCAGCGGCCAGCACCTCCTCATGAGTTGCCTCCATCACCTGGCCCACCACACCTAAATCTGTGATGACGGACAAGGCAAAGACTTCCATTCCGCGGTAAACACCGACGATGGCTTCAGGAACAGTGGACATACCCACGGCATCCGCACCAAGCAAGTAGTATGCTTTATACTCGGCTGGCGTCTCAAAACAAGGTCCGGTAACCCCAATGTACACACCTTCTTGAAGATGGATGTTATGCTCACGGGCCTTCTGACGAGCCAATTTTCTCAAGCGTTGTGAATAAACCTCACTCATGTTCGGGAAACGAGGACCGAGCGTGTCATCGTTAGGTCCCAACAATGGATTGTTTCCAAAGAAATTGATATGGTCTCTAATCAGCATAATATCGCCCACCTGGAAAGTGGGGTTCATGCCGCCCGCCGCATTGGACAGTATCAAAACCTTAATTCCCAACCCAGCAAAGACCATCTCGGGATAGGTAACTATATCCATCGGATAGCCTTCGTAATAGTGAAAACGACCATTCAGCACCACAACGTCCACATTGTTAATACGTCCGAAAATCAACGTGCCCTTATGGCCCTTGACGGTAGACACCGGGAAGTTCGGGATCTCCGCATACGGAATCTCATCCAAAATCTCCATACTCTTGGTCAGGCCACCCAATCCGGAACCCAGCACAATGGCTGTTTTAGGGTTAATAGTCATCCTGTTCTGCAGGAATTCAATAGTTTTCTTAGATCTTTCGTATTGTTCTTTCAACATAGCTTTTGAATTTTCTGATTGAATAATAGTTGTTCATCCTCGAACAGAAATTGCACGGAGATGGGTATAATAAAAATAGGGAGCGAAGATACTGTTTTTTTCAATATCTCTTCCTGCATTCGCATCCAATCTTTTTCAGTGGTCACCACAATGCGGCCAGGGTTGTTTGCAACATCAAGTTCTCCAGCCAAAGCATCCATCTCAGCAACAGAATACTGATGATGGTCTGCATATTTGATATGTTTGTGAACCAAATAGTGCTTCCCCAGATAATCCGCCAGTGGTTGAGAGTGGCCAATACCAGTGACCAGCAACACTTCCCGAAGACCATCCAAAGGGATTTGACGGGCAGGAGCGGTCACGGGGAGGGGGTCCTGGTACTTATAGGTGGTGAAGAAAAGTGGTTGTTCAGGCGTAAGCAGTAATTTTTGTCGCCACTCCTCTTTTCGGATGTTTTCGGGTTCCTCCGTTGTTTTGGTCACAACAACCATGTCGGCGTCGTGCACCGCGGAAGGAAACTCCCGGAGCCGCCCAGCCGGCAAGGGATAGTCCACAAAATAAGGCCATGAGTATTCTGTCAGCACCATATTGAGATCTGCCTTCAAAGAAAGATGCTGATAGGCGTCGTCAAGCACCACGACATCAGTGGCTGGAGCATCTTGACAAAGTTTGCGGATGCCTTCCAGCCTGTCGCCATCCACCGCCAAGGGGATATCAGGATAGACAGTGTGCAACAACAAGGGTTCATCGCCGATGAGGGAGGCGGACATTTGTCCTTCAGGCACATGATCGGCAAACACATAGCCTTTGGAGCGACGACCGTAGCCACGACTGAGCAGTGCAGGTTTATGAGAAGACTGCAACTGGGATATCACATAAGCCACATGGGGAGTCTTGCCGGTGCCTCCGACAGCCAAATTGCCGACACAGATGGTTGGCACCTCCGCCCTCCGCGACCGGAGGACTTGCTTATTATAGCACCAGCGACGCAGGCGGACAATCTGACCAAACAACCATCCAAGCGGTTTCAGCAAATGGCGGATGCGGCGAGGGATATGTATCCTTTTAACACTCATTATTTCTCAGTTTTCTCAGGCACACCCTTCTCGGCAGCACGGGCGAGTCGGGCAGCTTTGGCTTTCTCTTCCTGCTCTTGCTCATAAGCCTCATAACGAGTGATGATTTTGGTCACCAGATGATGTCGCACCACATCTTTGGTATCCATATAGATAAAATCGATGCCGGAAATGCCACGCAGGACGCGGTCGGCCTGCAACAGTCCCGACTGCTGGTTTTTAGGGAGGTCTATCTGGGTTATGTCGCCAGTGATGAAGAACTTGGCATTCTTGCCCATACGGGTCAGGAACATCTTCAGCTGGGCAGAGGTGGCGTTCTGGGCCTCATCCAATATCACGTAGGCGTTGTCAAGTGTACGGCCACGCATAAATGCCAAGGGAGCTATCTCCACCACCTTGTCTTCCATATAACTCATCAGCTTCTGCATGGGCATCATATCCCAAAGTGCATCATAGAGGGGTTGGAGATAGGGATCCAGCTTGTCGCGCAGGTCGCCCGGAAGGAATCCAAGGTTCTCGCCCGCCTCCACGGCCGGACGCGTCAAGATGATGCGCCGGATCTGCTTGTTCTTCAACGCCCTAACAGCCAAGGCCACCGCCGTATAAGTCTTACCTGTACCGGCAGGACCCACCACAAAGACCATGTCGTTCTTTTCTGCACTGTCCACCAATCTTTTCTGGTTCGGAGTGATGGCTTTGATGGCTTTCCCTTCCCTGCCATACAAAATGACATTCTTATCACCACTGTTAAGACGATAAAAACGATCATCCTCCAAAGCTGTTATGTTGAGAATGTCGGTCTCTGTCAACTTGCCAAACTGCTCCAGATGACTCTCTAACAGATGAATTCTATTTTCAAACAATTCCACCTCACCCTCTTCCCCTATGACCTTCAG
This sequence comes from Bacteroidales bacterium, assembly GCA_017650305.1. Taxonomy (GTDB): domain Bacteria; phylum Bacteroidota; class Bacteroidia; order Bacteroidales; family WCHB1-69; genus F23-D06. The sequence continues at coordinate 25,237 of JAGCFD010000037.1, forward strand.
GGCATTGCCACGGGCCACAATCTTCAACTTGGAAAAGATGTGGGATAACAAATCTATATTGGCGTTCTGTGCGCCAAAAAGTCCCACCACAATGGAGGGTTCTATTTCTATGATTTTTTCCATATTTTATTCTACTACAAGATAGTCTAACGGATTGACTGGAAATCCATTATACCACAATTCAAAATGCAGGTGACTATTCTTCCCACCCTCAGATGCGGTATTACCCATCAAGGCGATGGGAGTACCGGCAGAAACGCGCGCTCCAGTCTTTTTCAGTAGCGAGGCATTTCTTTTGTAAATGGAAATGAGGTTGCCAGGATGCTGAACCACAATAACATAACCATCCATCATGTTGAAATAGGTCGAGATGACTACCCCATCGGCCACACTCGTAACAGTTGTCCGGTCATTGTTGGCAATATCAATGCCATAATGCCCCTTGACAGCATCAAAAAGACGTACAACCGCGCCGATGGCAGGCGGGAAAAGGTTGAGGTTCGTAATCTTGGCCTGCTCGATATTAGGCACACCAGCACCACCACTCACACTCTCTTCGGAACGTGCCAGAATCATATCCGACTCTTCCAGCAACTCTTCCGTGGCTTTCATCCGGTCTTTATCACGTTCAACAGCATGCACAGACGGCGTCTTGCTCGCCTCCTCGTCCATCTCTTCCGTTGTGGGCACCTTACCAGACAACATGGTCGTAAAGTTATCTATGTACTGCTGATTATACTGGATAACCTGCTCCAAAGAATCGATATGCTCCACGGCTTGCTTGTACAACTTGTAATCATTTTTCGAAGTGTAACCAGGGATGTACATACGCAATGGCGTGAGGGCAATAAGAATGGTGGTCAGCAAAATGAGAACGGCAGCGGCAATGACGCCAATAACAAACATCTTCTGGATGGTCAGTCGCTTGATCACCCACTGCTGCTCATGTGTCTGCTCGTTGGAAAACACAATTCTGTAGTGAGTTTTCCACTCACTCTTGATGATATTCCAGACGTGTTTTATCTTTTGAAACTTTCCCATACGAGACTTTATAAAACAAACGGCAAAGATACACTAAAATAATGATTCCCTGTTGATAAATTTACGAGACATTGCATAAGTCTCTCCAGTACAAATCACTAAGTCTGCCCGCTGGCATTTTTCCTCCTGCGACATTTGATGAGACATCCGCCGCAGAATATCCTCTCTGCTCAGATTGGGATTGCGCTCCTGGACCCGCAGGATACGCAATTCCAACGGAGCGTCCACCACAATGATCTTGTCAAAATATTTGGTCAGGCCGGCCTCAAACACAATGGCAGACTCCATCATCACCGCTGAAGCCTGCTGCCGCTCCGCCCAACTGACGAAGCGCTCCATAACCGCCGGGTGCACCAGCCGATTCAACTTCTGCAGATTCTCCTCATTTCCAAAAACCAGCCTCGATAAAACAGAAATGTCGACTTTCTGTCCAGAAATCAATGCAGGATCGTCAAAAAGGGCCATTAGCTTTTGCTGAAAATTGACATCTTCATAAAGCTTTTTAGCTTCGTCATCCGCATAAAAAACAGGAATACCCATGTGGGTAAAATGTTTGGACAGATAGGTCTTGCCTGTTCCAATGCCGCCGGTTAATGCTATCTTATACATGTTGGTAGGTTTCAAAAATACGGATAGACTCCACTGCTTCGCGCACATCATGCACACGCAAAATGAGCGCACCCTGCAACAAGGCCAGCATGTGAACTGCAGTGGTACCATTGAGGGCTTTTTCAGGGGTTACATCCAACAATTTATAAATCATGGATTTGCGGGAAACGCCTGCCAGCAAAGGATACCCCAATGCCTGAAATGCGCTTAGATTCTTCAACAATTGATAGTTCTGCTCCACTGTCTTGCCAAAACCGAAACCCGGATCCAGCACAATGTCATGAACATGATGCTGATGCAGTTTTTCCAACTGTCTTCCAAAGAATTGCAGCATATCGGCAATCAGGTCGGTGTACGCTGTATGTTGCTGCATCACCTCGGGTTTGGCAGTGGTGTGCATCAGACAATAGGGCACCTGCAATGCGCCCACAACGGGAATCATCTTCTCGTCAAACGTACCACCGGAGATGTCGTTGATCATCGAGGCTCCCTGCCTGACCGCCTCTTCCGCCACGGAAGCCCGCCACGTGTCCACCGACAAGGGCACATCAGGGAAGTGCTGATGAAGCAAGGCTATAGTCTTGCCGATGATGCTCTTTTCTTGGTCCTCGGGCACATCAGCAGCGCCAGGACGGGTGGAAACAGCCCCCACATCTATGATGGCAACACCTTCTTCAATCATGGCAGCAGCCCGTGCGATGACAGCCTCTGCTGTGGTGTACTTCCCTCCATCATAAAACGAGTCGGCCGTCACATTCAGGATTCCCATGACAACAGGGGATGTCAAGGAGAGCAGATGGCCGGACATGTTAAGCTGAAAAGGCATAATTCAAAGGATTAAAGACTCTTCATGAAGGCGATTTCGGCGGCGGGGTCCTCGCTGCGGAAAACGGCATTGCCCGCCACCACAGCATCTGCACCGGCATCGATGATCTGCTGGATGTTGTCTCTGGAGACACCTCCGTCAACCTCAATCAGGGCCTCGGAGTTGTTACGCTCAACCATGTCTCGCAACTCGGCAATGCGATGCAATGAGCGCGGGATGAACTTCTGACCTCCAAAGCCGGGATTCACCGACATGATCAGCACTAAGTCCACATCGTTGATAATATCCTCCAGTCCGCTGATGGGAGTGTGCGGATTGAGGGAAACGCCTGCCAGCATACCCTCTTCCTTTATTTGCATAATGGTGCGATGAAGGTGTGTACAAGCTTCCCAGTGGACCGTCAGCAGGTCACTTCCCGCCTCCTTGAAAGCATGGATGTAACGCTCAGGCTGCACAATCATCAAGTGTGTGTCCAGGGGTTTCTCAGAATACTTTCGGATAGCTTTCACCACAGGAATACCAAAGGAGATGTTCGGAACAAAAACACCATCCATGATATCCAGATGTAGCCAGTCGGCCCGTGACTGGTTCAACATCTGAACGTCTGCTTCCAAATTACCAAAGTTGGCAGACAACAACGAAGGAGATACGATAACTGATTGATGCATGTCGCTATTTTTTTTTGAAAGTGCAAAAATACGTTTTTCAGTCGATATATTTTTCTAAAAAAAATCTATTTTTGCATTTGAATTTTAATAATTACTATATTATGCGAAAATTTATACTTTTAATAGTAAGTGTTTGTCTGTTAGGACCATCTTTTGGTCATGCTGCGCAGACTGATCTTTCTGATTTGAAGAAAGATAAACCCAAAAAGGAGAAAAAGGAAAAACCGGCAGTGCGCACAGGTTGGACTTTTGGCATCTTGCCCAGTGTGGCTTACGATGCTGACAAAGGTTTTCAGTATGGCGTGTTGGCCAACATTTATAACTTCGGCGACGGCTCCATCTACCCCGAATACTTCCACTCTTTGTATGTGGAGGCAGCCTATACCACCAAACGTTCCGGCTTGTTCCGCTTTGCCTACGACTCCAAGTACCTCATCCCTAACCATCGGTTGAAGATCGACCTGTCGTATCTGCCGGACGCGTTGTGCGATTTCTACGGATTCAACGGCTATCAGACCGTTTATAATGCCGACTGGTGCAAGAAGAAATATGACGGCTATCTCTCCCGCGCATTTTACAAGTCACGGCGCGACTTGATCCGCGTCGCCATCGACATGGACGGCAACATCGGGGGCAACTGGTTCTGGAATGCAGGCATCGGACTGCTCGGCTACCAGATTGGCAGTGTGAACCTCGAAATGATCAACCGCAACAAGAAGCCGGAGAACATCCTTCCCGACATAGATGGTTTGTACGAAAAGTATGTAAAATGGGGTCTCCTGACACCGGCGGAAGCCAACGGCGGATGGCATCCCTATCTGCGCGGCGGCATCACCTACGACAGTCGCGACCGTCAACAGAACACCCACAAGGGCATGAATGCGGAACTCTTCTGGACCTACAATGCCGCTTTCGGGGCTGACAAGGAGTACAACAATCTGATGTTCAATGCCAGCTTCCGTCATTTCGTCCCTGTGTACAAAGACATCATCACCTTCGCATATCGCATAGGAACACAGTTAACGGTCGCCGGCAACTCCCCGTTCTATCTGAACAACTACTACAACAACCTCTTCATCCAACGCGTGTTGTACGAAGGACTTGGCGGCGGCAACACCGTGCGCGGAATTCTCCGCCATCGTGTCACTGCCCCCAGCTATGCTTTCGCCAACGTGGAATTCCGATTCACCGTGGCTCAGTTCAACATCAAGAAGGAGCGTTTCGCGATAGGCCTTAATCCTTTTGTGGATGCCGGTATGATCCTGCAACCCTATCGTATCGACCGCCGCACCGTTGAGCAGAATATCGCAGCCAACGACCCCACCTTCGACCTCAATGATCTTGACCATTACATCGTTTTCGGCGACGATGCCAACATCTACCGCCCGCACCTCTCCGGCGGCCTTGGCCTTAAACTGATGATGAATGACAACTTCGTGCTTTCCGTCGACTGGGCCGTTCCGTTCAACAAACGCGACAACGACGGCATGGCCAACATCTACGTCAAGATGGGCTATATGTTCTAAAAAATCCCGTCATGAAGGTTTTTCAAAACTACCCCTTGCTTGACCACAACACCTTCAAAATGAAGGTCTCCTGTCGTCAGTTCATCGAGCTGGAACGGCCTGAAGAGATTGTGAACCTCTGCGAACAGCATCTCTTGGAACAACCTTTCTACATCCTTGGCGGGGGCAGCAATGTACTTTTCACCAAAGACTACGACGGACTCATCCTTCACCCTGCCTTCCAAGGCATCGACAAGATAGAAGAAGAGGCCCGGCATGTCACTCTGCGCGTGGCGGCGGGAACAGAATGGGAAAAACTCATCGACTACTGTATCCAACATCATTACTTCGGATTGGAAAACCTGACTGGCATCCCCGGTCTGGTGGGAAGTGCGCCCGTCCAGAACATCGGCGCCTACGGTGTGGAAGTCAAGGACTGCATCTTGGCGGTAGACGGGTATCTTCTTCCCAAGGCAACTCCTTTCCACTACCAATGTGACGAATGCCAATTTGGATACCGCTCCTCTATCTTCAAAAAAGAACTTAAAGGAAAAACTTTCATCACACACGTATTGTTCCGGCTTTCCAAAGAGCCTCACTACACCTTGACATACAAAGCTCTATCCGAGGAATTGAGTTGTCAGCAATTAGAGCCTTCTCTTGACAATATCGTCCGATGTGTCAGAGCAGTGCGCGACAGCAAGTTGCCAGACATCACCAAGATCGGGTGTGCCGGCAGCTTCTTCCAAAACCCCATCGTGCCAAATGAGGACTATCAGCGTCTGAAACAACAACTTCCCGACCTGGTATCCTATCCCGCCGGCGAAAAAGTGAAACTGGCCGCCGGGCAGCTCATCGACAAGGCTGGGTGGAAAGGCCATCGGGAAGGCGATGCCGGCATATACCCCAAACAGGCCTTGGTTGTTGTAAATTATGGAAACGCCAGTCCTGAAGATATCCGCCAACTATACGAAAAAGTCATTTCTGACGTTTATACCAAGTTTCAAATCACGTTACAGCCAGAAGTCAACATCTTATAACTATGATGAAAAAAATTAACATCTACGGAATACTGCTGATAGCGTTTCTCGCCTTGGCGGCCATCAGTTGCGACCGCCCCACCCCGAGCAAACCGAAATTTGACGAATCACTCCTGATGGGTTATTGGCAGTCAGGCACACTACATGAATACTACAAAGAAGACGGCACTGGTTACACCTGGGATACAGCAGATGATGTGCTCGAAGAGGAGGCCCAACCCTATACCTGGACCCTTTCTGGCGCCACCCTGACGCAAAACCACTTGATGGAAATGGGTGGAGTGGTGCCCAAAACCTATACCCTGACCACCCTCACAGCCACCACCCTGGCATACCACGACAATTACGGAACATCATACGTTTTCTACAAAGGCAACTCCGATGAAGAAACCTATTAAGATAACCCTGATCTCGCTTGGTTCACTCCTGTTATTCCTCGTGCTCGCAGCCTGCATCACGATATCGGTTGTACTTTCTCCCAAACAACTGACAAAAATCGTCAACAAAGCAGCCAAAGACTATCTGACATGCAACTATCAGATCGGCAAGACAGGCCTTACCATATTCAAGACATTCCCGCAACTCGGCATTGATATCCAGGACGTTCTACTGCTCAACCCCATTTCGGGTTCCGCCAACGACACCCTCCTTCAACTGGATCACTGCCTGGCGTCACTCGACATTAAAGAGTTGATCAAAAATCGACATGTGTCCGTCTCAAAGTTTACCCTTCAAGATGGCAATGCGCACCTGTTCAGAAACCTTTCAGGACATAAAAACTACGACATTCTGAATCTTCCGGAATCCAAGGACACATCCAACGCTCCTTATTCCATCGACCTGTCCAATGTGGCTCTGCAACATATCAACGTGGATTATGCCGATCTTCCATCACGAATCTACACGGGAGTTCAGAATGTAAATGCCAAGATAAAAGGACAATATCACGAAGACAATGCCTCCGGGGATATCAATCTCACCACCGACAATTTCCAATTCCGCACATTAGACTCCTCCCAACTATCGGTACGCTTCAACCATCTGGATGCTGACTTTGACGGCTCCTTCACCGACCTGGACCAACTGAAAGGCAAACTCGGATTGGACATTGCAGAACTCCAATTGGCAAAAGACACCAACCAGTTCATCAACAAAGAAAATGTGTCGCTAAGCACCACTGTGGATGGGAAACTCTCTATTCAAAAACTCTTGCTGGAATCTTTAAAACTGACTTACGACCAATACAAACTGCAGTTGTCTGGCGATGTTCAACGCGACACCACGAGTGGAGACATCAACCTAAATCTGACCTACAAAACAGACACATGGCCCATAGCCGAAGTATTGGAGAAACTACCCGCAACAATCTCATCCCACCTCCCCGACAGCATGAAAATTGACGGCAAAGTAGCTCTGGGTGGAACTGTAAAGGGAACCTATAATGAAAATTCCATGCCCGTGGTGACAAGTTCTGTGCAATTGCAAAACGCCAACTTCGCCCTGGGTGGAATGCCCTTCGACATTCAAAAGATCAATGGTGAGGCAGACCTGAACCTGGATCTGGACCATCAAACCGATCTGAAGATCCGTTCTGTTGAGGGCAATGTACGAGGAAACCACGTCGTGGTCAACGGCACCATCCGGGATCTGCTGGGCAAGATGCTCTGCAACCTATCACTTAACGGCACACTCCGCCTGGAAGACTTCCAAGACCTGCTGCCCGAGAGCATCACTCCTTGCAAGGGCACAGCCAAGTCTTCTGTCAAGGCGGAATTTGATTATGAACAAATCAAAAACCTGCAGATTGACAAAATGATAGCCTCCGGCTCCTTCAACATTCAGAATCTGGATCTGCTGTATGACGATTCTCTCTTGTTGAAATCCAAGTCTATGGACATGCAGGTGCGTTTCCCCGTGAAAGAGAAACCCTATCGTATCGACGAGTGGATGGAGGTGAATATTCAATCCCCACATCTCTATTGTGAAAGCATAGACTTCTTCAAAGCAAATCTTTCAGATGCCAATATTGACTTGTTTTTGAATGATATCCTGGACAAAAACAAACAGCTGAAACTGGGTACCTCGTTTAAGGGACAAAAGGCCACCTTTGAAACTGACTCCATCTATGCCGAACTCTCCCACTTTGATGGTGCATTCACCAGAAAAGATCAGGATCATCTGACATTAAAGCTGAAAGAGAGCGCGCTGGATGCGACCATCGGTGAACTCAAAGTATCAACTCCGTCGTTGGCTCTTGACGGCAGCGCTTCAATAGACCGGCAAGGTATCAACACGCTGATGCAATGGAACCCCACCATGCACGCCATCATGCACAATGGGAAAGTGGAGATGCCCGAGCTGCCAATGCCACTGAACATCCCGAACTTGGATATTGACTACACCATGCAAAACTGCCATTTCCGCAGCAGCAAGTTCCAGCTGGGCCAATCCTCTTTCTCTCTTACCGGCAACCTGTACGACATCGACAAATTCTATCGTGAAGAAGGACTGTTGAATGGCACGTTAAACCTCTCTTCCTCCTATATCGACCTGAATGAGATTCTAGATTTGGTGGACGGGTTCCGCGCCCCCGACTCCTTGATGAATACCGAACTGGAATCAAAAGAAGACAATCCCTTCATTGTTCCCCACGGCTTAGATGTGACTATCAATACAAATGTAGACAAGGTTCATTACGAAGATGTGGATATCCGTAAGGTGGGCGGAAAAATAGCCGTTGACAACGGCATACTGGTGCTGGACCAAATGGGCTTCACCTCCGATGCTGCACGCATGCAACTGACGGCCCTTTACAAGACCCCCCGCCGCAACCACCTCTTCCTGGGTCTTGACTTCCACTTGCTCGACATCAAGATTGCCGAGCTGATCGACATGATCCCCGAAGTGGACACTGTATTGCCCATGCTGAAATCGTTTGCCGGCAACGCCGAATTCCACTTTGCCATCGAGACCTATCTGAAATCGAACTATGATGTCAAATTTTCCACCCTGCGCGGGGCCGCCGCCATCAACGGTCACGATTTGGTGGTGCTGGACAATGAAACTTACAGAAAAATCTCCAAGTTGCTGAGATTCAAGAAAGGAACCACCAACAAAATCGACAGCCTCTCCGCAGAAGCTACCATCTACAAAAACGAGGTGGATGTCTATCCTTTCCTGATCGCCATCGACCGGTACAAGGCTATTGTATCGGGACGCCATAATCTGGACATGACTTACAATTACAACATCTCTCTGGTCAATCCGATACGCCTGGGCTTGGATATAATTGGCACCGACAAGCGAAAATTCAAACTGACGAAAGCCAAATATGCCACCATGTTCCGACCCGAGAAACAGAATGTGGTTGAACAAAATGTACTGAAGTTGAAACAACAAATCAACAGCACCTTACGGGCCAATGTCAAAGACCAGGCTCCCGAAGAGAAATAACCCATCAATTGAGGTTGTCATGCCAAAAGAGAAGATAAACAAGACCAACGCTTGCCGTTTGCTGGACCAGAAAAAGATCCAATACGAGCTGATACCATACGAAGTGGATGAAAACGACCTCGGCGCGCAGCACATTGCCGACCAGTTGGGCGAGGATATTGACCAGGTGTTCAAGACTTTGGTACTGAAAGGCGACAAGACCGGCCATTTTGTGTGCGTGATTCCGGGCAACGAGGAGGTGGACTTGAAGAAGACCGCCAAGGTGACGGGCAACAAGAGTTGCGACCTCATCCCGATGAAGGAACTGCTGCCGCTGACGGGCTACATCCGGGGCGGCTGCTCGCCCGTGGGCATGAAGAAGCCCTTCCCCACCTACATTCACGAGACCTGCGAGCTGTTCGACTACATCTATGTCAGTGCGGGCGTGCGCGGCCTGCAGTTCAAACTAAACCCACAGGATTTGATTGCCACAGTGGGCATGACCGTTGCGGACCTGACATAGGCCACACCACAGTTCGCCCACACCGCATGTCGTCCTTCCCACTCATGTGCTTTGGGGGAAGGTGTTTTGAAGAAAACGTGTGGATTTTCAACAAAATGGAACAGTTGTTTTGTAAATCAAAAATATTTATATCTTTGCTGCGGCAACTCCAAGGCGTTTTTATGCCGTAATGTTGGCGATATTATTAGAAAATAACGAAGCGTTATGCTCGTCTTGTGACTGAAAACGTGAGAAATTTTCAAAGTTACGCAAGAGTGTATGACGGTTCACGCTTATAGCGTGGGCTGTTGCTATTTCTCCGTAACAAGGTTTTCTCACGACCTTCAGTCAAAGAAGTGGTATATCATATCAGTGCCACGCTTCTTTTGTATTATTGCTCTTGAGGTGCTGGGGAGCGATGAAAACCTGATGAGCCGACAGGAAATAACACGGTACCGAAAAAATGAAAAAAATTGTGTTTATGTTTATTACGCTTCTTAGTTGTGGCTTGTATGCCCAAAAGGAAGAGTTGATAATCAACACGGATTATGAAATGCCAACCTTTAAAGACAATTCGGCACAGCTGATAGACATGAGCACTATCGATGACAAATTCAGCTCCTTTGTTCGAATCACGAATTACAGTAAATACAACTCCATAGAGTTTGAGGTATTTGTGCATTCCCCGCTTTCTTCATCTTGGGAATCGTTAGGAACAGCCTCCTTGCCCGGGTTCGATGCTGATGCCGATTACGGCAAAAAGTATCCAAATCTGAACCAATATCGTTATTTTGCCATACTACCTAAAAGTGACAGTAAATCTGATTATCAGTATAAAATTGAAAAGAAAAGCGGTAGATTGGATGTGCAAGTGTTTACTAAAGGAGACAATGTCAATGAGAAACCGTTGCCTTATCATGACTCGCCAGGTGTATATGTTTTTACTGACAGGTTGATTCCCGGAGGGGCTAAAGAGAACATACGTCTTCAGAACATGACTTCACAACTATCCATTAGCGTAGTGGTATTTGGATGGGATAAAAAACAATTCAAGTGGATTCAGTTATGTAGTATATCTGCGCAAGCTGGCCAAAAAAAGCCTACTGTTTATGAGGTCTTCGATAAAAAACTGTCTTTTAAGAAATTCAAATATTTGGCCTTAGCCACTCCAGACGGGAAGAAGTATAATTATAAATTCAGAGAAAGTCATGACGATTGGCTTATTATCATAGAAGACTCGTTGTAATATTCGACAAACTGCTTTAACATAAAATACATGAAGTACTTCTATATCTCAGAAGGTCAAAACACTATCAGCCCTTTATCAAAACTCAAATTATTCAGCAAAAACATTACCAATGAAACAATGGTATGGTACGAAGGATTAACAGAATGAAAAAGGCAGGAGATATTGAAGAATAAGCTGATTTGTTTTCCAATCGACAAACGACACCACCAAAACTCGAGTCCTACAATCCTGACGGGTTGCCATTTAGGCTGGATTCTCTTAATTATCTCGAAATTCAACCGAATGCCCATAATTTTAGTGAAAGAATACCCCCTTGACTTATAATAACGACTCTATATCGCCAGTTAGGAACTGCTCTAAAGGCATAGCCTCCCCTCCGACAACCAAAGTATATTGGGGATGATATTTTTCGCGAAAAGTTCCCAGTCCGCTGTTACTCTGTCTCCATCCACTTTTTACTTCAATGGCGATAAGGCTATCTCCTCTGACAATCACGAAATCCACTTCCTCATCGTTATCCCGCCAATAATATAACTGATACTCCAATTCATCAGCCTTGTCTAGCAGAAAACATCCAACTGCCGATTCCACCCAGCGTCCCCACAAATCAGGATGGGTAAACGCTTTTTCGTATGTCATACCATCGCTCATCACGGTCAGAAGCGCATTGTTGAAAACCTGTAATTTTGGTGTTGAACGGTATTTTCGCGATTCATCCATCGCATATTTTTGTAATCCTACCAGCAACTTGCTTTCGCCAAGCACCTCCAGATAATTGACGAGTGTGGTGGCGTTGCCAGCATCCTGCAACAACCCCAGCATCTTGTTAAAAGACAACTCTTTTCCAGAATAGGCACAGCCCAGTCTAAATAGTTGATGCAACAGAGCAGGCTTGTAAATAAATGTCGTCAGTAACACATCTTTTTCAATTGCCGGATTTACAATTGCATCCCGCACATATCGTCGCCACCGTACTTCGTTCGAAACATACGAAGCACTGCCAGGATAACCTCCGAAATAAATATACTGGTCAAGATTCCACCCAAAAGCATCATGCATTTCCTGAAAAGTCCAATGTCCCATCGGAAGTGTCTCAAACCGGCCCGCAAGAGATTCTGTAAGCCCCTTCTTCATCAAAAGACGTGAGGATCCCAACAGGACCACCTTCAGATTCAGATCGTGAAAAGAATCCGTATCCCATTCTTTTTTTACACGCTCACTCCAATTTTTGATTTTATGAATCTCATCAAAAACCAACAAGAATTCTTCATAAGAGTGATAGCGCATCTGCACGCGTGCTTCCTCCCATCGGTCCGATATCCATCCTGTATCATCGGCATCAACACCATCTGCGCTGAAAAACAACGACGGCAATGAAATTTCCGTCAGCACCTGCTTCACCATCGTGGTTTTACCCACCTGTCTTGGCCCTGCCACCACTTGAAGAGTTTTTCTCGGCTCAAGCAATCTTGATATTAGCATATCATTATGTTTTCTTCTAATCATAACACATTAATTTTGAGACTGCAAAGATATAAAAAATCTCCGATTCTCAATAAAAAAATCTGCGATTTATTGTAAAAAAATCTCCGATTCTTTGTTATATGGAAGCTCTAAGCATTGTATCACTTCCACATCGCGAAGCAGTAGAAACCATAGCGCGTATCCATGTCGGCAGGGACGAAGAAACGGAGGAATTGGACACCCTCTGGGACGATATAGTCATCCAATGAAAAGACTTTGGTGTCCGTTGTAAACTGGAAGGTGCGTACTTTCAATTGCTGAACCAGCATTGATTCCGCCACACGGTCGGCGCGCCAGCGGCAGTAAGCGGCTGCCTGCGCTGGAGAGACGCCCAAGACTGGTCGATTGCGGAATTGGGGATGATTTGCATAGACTACCGCAATGGAGTCTGGCATCAGCTTACGCGCCACCGAAAGGTCGAGAACGGAGGATTTGTACTGTTCTGACTCTTTTCCATAAGTCTTTTCCAACCACCATTGGTACTCCAGCCAGTCCACATTCAAAATGTATGACTTGTCGCACAGGGTTTCGCCTACAAACGGCGTCAGATTCACATTTGCGGCCACTTTTTGTTGCATTTTAGGGGTAAGTTGCTGCGCAAAAGTCGCATAAAAACACCCAACGCACAGCAAAAACAGAAATATCGGTCGGAATTTCATAGGTCAAGGTTTTAAAGGTTTATATTATTACAAACGAAAAAAAAGCGGGAGTCTTGGGTGGATTCCAAGATTTCAGTAAAATCTTTGGGTGTTAAAAAAACTTTCGGTTCTTTCTTGCTATTCAAAAAAAATGTATTTTTGTCGGCGAAAAGGTGGCCTAACAGCCACCTTTAACAAAACATTTTAAACGATGAGATATTTAACATTAGAAAAAGCCATTGCCTTATGGCAGAACATCCAGCCGCTGTCAGAAGACGATCAATTCTGGTTGAACCGCCGATTTATGGTTGATTTCAACTACAATTCAAACCATATTGAAGGGAACACGCTAACATACGGGCAAACCGAAATCCTGCTCTTGCTCGGCAAAGTAGTAGGCGAGGCTAATGTGAAAGATGTCCAAGATATGACAGCGAGCAACGTCACTCTCAATATGATGAAAGAAGAGGCTCTTGTACAAGGGACACCTCTCACACAAAACCTCATTCGAACATTGCACCGCACTTTGCTGCGCGAGGATTATACCGTTTACCGCAATCTGTCTGGAGGTATGACAACAAGTTACACCGTCCACGCCGGACAATACAAGACCCGCCCCAACAGCGTCATCACACGCTATGGCGATCGTTTCGAGTACGCCTCGCCCGAAGAGACTCCGGCCTTGATGACCGACCTTGTGGACTGGTACAATCAAGCGGAGAGAGAAGGCAAACTGTCACCTGTGGAACTGGCCACACTATTCCACTATCGCTATATCCGCATCCACCCTTTCGAGGACGGGAACGGACGCATAGCCCGATTACTGGTCAACTACATCCTGACCAAGCACAACTATCCGATGATTGTAGTGCGCAGCCGACTGAAGAGCAACTACTTGGAGGCCTTACACCAAGCCGATGAGCTTGTTGGTGCCGCACCTCACGATGGAGCTCACGCCACATTACAGCAAATCAGACCTTTCTTGCAGTATTTCAAAGGATTAATGGCTGAAGAGATTTATACTACCGTGTGCTTTCTGACAGAACATAAGGACAATCTTTGGTGGTATGACGGCGAACGTATTGAATTCCGTTCAGCCAATTACAACAAACTACTGATGTTGATGATGTCTGAACCAGTGTTAACACTCTCGGAAATGCAAAACCGTATGGGCATCAATATGTCTGCGGTCAAAAAGCTGGTTGGGCAACTACTTGACAAACATTATATTGAGCGTGGTTCAACAGAAGGTTCCTGGCGCGTGTTTATCACACCGTCGGTGCGATAACCCTGTAAATCTCCGCCATTTTCTCATCTTCCGACAAGGCCACATCTATCCAGTGGATGTCGAAGCTGAGGCGCTCCATGCGGCGAAACCAGGTCATCTGGCGCTTCGAGAACTGATGGATGGCTGTGTTGAGGGATGAGAACATCTCCTCATAACTTATTTCTCCCAAGAGATATAGCGTAACGTATTTGTATTCTAATCCATAACGAATCAGAATCTCCGAAGGCACGCCCTCGTCCAAGAGCGCTTTCACCTCCTCTATCATCCCCTCTTCCAAGCGGGCTTTGAGTCGCTGGGTGATGCGCGTGCGAATCAAATCGCGGTCGCCCCGGAGGCCGAAGATGACCGACGGCACAGGGTCGGACAATATCTGGCTGTCCTCCTGCCATTTGAAACGATAACCCGACAGCACTGCCTCGATGTAGAGACCGCTGCCCCCGCAGATCACCACCTGCTTGCCACGACTTTGGATGTCGCGCATCGCCTTGAACGCCTCCTGCTGGTAGCGATAGACATTGTACTTCACGCCCGGTTCTTCAATGTCGATGAGATGGTATGGCACCGGCTGCCCGTTGTACTGATACTCGGAGATATCCTTGCCCGTGCCGATGTCCATGCGGCGATAGACCTGGCGCGAGTCGGCACTCACAATCTCGCCGCCCAACTCGGCGGCCAGTCGCACCGCAATGTGCGTCTTGCCTGTGGCGGTAGGACCCAAAATCGTGATGATAGGTTTCTCTTCATTCATCATTTCACAGCTTGCAGTTTGGGTTCGTCAAAAAGTTCCAGATCGGAGATATTCTGTCCGTCGATTTTGAGGCGCATCATGGTGAGGCGGGTATGGATGCCGTAGCGTCCGGCGGCCCCAGGGTTGATGAAGAGCAAGTTATTTTTCTTGTCGAACATCACCTTGAGAATATGCGAATGGCCAGCCACCAGAATAGTCGGTTTGGCCTCGCGGATCAACTCCAGCGCTCGCGGATCGTACTTGCCCGGATAGCCCACGATATGACGGATGGCCACCGTATGCTCTTCGCACTGAAAGACCTGGTTCTCGGGGATCTCGCGGCGGATATCCCAATCGTCGCAGTTGCCATACACGGCGCGCACGGTGGGCGCGATGACGGCCAGCTCATCGAGGATGAAGTCGTCCACAATGTCGCCCGCATGCCATATCTCGTCGCACTCCTTGAAGAACTCGAAGGCATCGGGATGCAGATAGCCGTGCGTGTCGGAAAGGATGCCTATCTTCTTCATTCTTTCACCGGATTGCGTTGTTTGACGACCTCAAAGAGCGTGATACCCGTGGCCACGGAGACATTAAGTGAGCGGATGGTGCCCACCATCGGGATGGTGATGGTGTCGTTGCAATGGCGCAGGTAGTCCCAGGCGATGCCCTCATACTCGTTGCCCATAATGAGGCAGAGCGGGCCGGTCATATCCTTGTTATAGAGCGCGTGGTTGGCCTTTTCGGTCACACCCACCACCTCAATACCGGAGTCTTTGAGATATTGGATCACCTCCACGAGGTTGGAGTGGCGGCAGACGGGGATCTTGTTCAACGCGCCGGCGGAACTCTTCACCGCATCCTCGTTGAGTTGCGCGCCGCCATTGAGCGGCAGAATGATAGCATCCACGCCCGCGCATTCCGCCGAGCGCGCGATGGCGCCCACGTTACGCACGTCCGTGACCTTGTCAAGCAGCAACAGGAACGGCACGCGCCCCTCCTCAAAGATGGTGGGCACGATGTCGAAGATGCTGCTATACTCAATGGCAGAGAGAAACGCCACCACGCCCTGGTGGTTGTTGCGCGTGAGGCGGTTTAGCTTTTCGAGGGGCACATATTGGAAGGGGATCTTGTGCTGGCGCACTTCAAAGAAAAGCTGCTTGAAAAGTTCTCCCTGAAGACCTTTCTGGAACAGGACCTTATCGATGGTCTTGCCACTCTCGATGGCCTCAAAGATGGGGCGCATACCATAGATGAGAGCGGCATTTTCGGAGGTTGGTTTCTGGTACATTGCGGTGGTGTTGGAATTGGAGGTGCAAAAATAGCAAAATTGTCGGGATTTTGTTCGCGTCAGCGGGCGGGCCTTAATGACTCTATAGACTTTAATGACCCTACTGACCTTAAGGTCCTCCCGCTGACGCGACTACCCCTCATTTTTTTCTGCCGCGCTTGCTATTACGCAGCCTGACCATTTTTTCACTGAAACCGCCGCTATTCAGAAAATCCTTCTCCAAGCGCTTGAGCTGCCTAAACAGTAAATAATCGGCTTGTTTGATGAGTACAATGCACATGTTGGCGATGGTTTCTGGCGGGCGCGTCTGAGCAATCTGCATAAAAAAATCCACATCGTTATGATTCATTCCCAAACGTCGCATAGTTTGCAACTCTATAGAATTCTCTTCCCACTGACGATGATTGCGCGTTTTCAGATAATCCTCGTAATCCTCTAGTAATTCCTGAAGACTGGCTTTGGCCACATTTACAAGCCGTATTTCGGTCTTGACACTTGTGGCGCTTGCCGCGCAACCCTCTATGATGTTTTGCTTGCCAGAACGCGCGGCTTGCAACATTTGGTCTTTTGTGCGGTCGTTATATCGTATGTAATGCTCTACAAAATAATAGGTTAGACAATAAATCACATCTGTCTTTTGGTAGCTGATCAACTTCTTATAGTTGCCTCTTTGTGGTATTAATTCTTCCATAATCTTACGTTTTCAATTATCTGCAAAGATACTATTTTTTATAAGATGTTGATAATCAATTGATTTTAACAATTAATTGTTAAAATTCGGATTTTCATATAAACATCACACCAGCCCCGCACGCCGCTGACGTGCAAGTTCAGATATAACCAAATTCGTCGGCAAACAGGACAGGTCAGCGGCCTGTCGGGGTGCGTAGGATTGCGCGGGGCACGAACAACATTTCGCACGCCTGAGGTGTGCGGGGAAATATCAACGTTTGTACGATATCAATTATACGGGCGACAAGCCATTTTTTCATTATCACACCGAAAATGAGTGTTCTCTATTTTACTATGAAAATATTGTATTTTCGCACCGCCTAAATTTTTTGAGGTTTAGGGTGTAGTTTTTCTCCCCTTTCATAGTCAAAAAGGAAAACAACGTCTGAAAGATGAAGCAGAAAAAAGACAAAGAACAGAAAGAACGCGACTTCGAGCGGTTAGTGCAGGAGCAGCGGCAGACGATCTACTCGGTGTGCTACCTCTTCGCCAACGACCGCCAGGAAGCGGATGACCTCGCCCAAGAGGTGCTGATACGCCTTTGGCAGGGCATCGACAGTTTCGAAGGGCGCAGCTCGGCCAAAACGTGGGTCTATCGCGTGGCCCTGAACACTTGCGTGACCTTCGACAAGCGCAACCGCCGTCCCGACTGTATGCCCTTGGAAATGGACATCGACCTCTTCGCCGACGAGGAGGCCTGTTCCGCCGCCAGCCGACTGCACAAGCGCATCGCACGGCTGCATCCTTTTGACCGCGCACTGATTCTGCTTTGGCTCGAAGACCTGCCCTACGACGAGATCGCCGCCATTCTCGGCATTTCGGTGAGCAATGTCAGCGTACGGCTGGTGCGCATACGCGAGAAACTCAAATCATTCACCGACTAAACCTCAAAACAGATATGGAACAGTACGAAGACATCAAAAGCGAATTGCAACAGGAACTGCACGACCTGCAGCAGAATGTGGAGCAGCACAGCAGCTTCAACAATGAGGCATGGCGGGAGACGGTGAAACAGTCCAGCAATGAACTCTACTGGCTAAACGCTTTTCTCGCATGTGTGGTGGCGGTCGTTATGATTGCCGCAACCGTCGCCTTCGCTCTCATCAAGTGGCCTTGGTGGCTCATCCTCTTGTTCGACTTATACTTTGGTTGGATTTTGGCCGACAACCTTTTCGCCATAATTGGTCTCCGGAAGGCCGACGTGCAGAGCCGCGAGGGTCTCCTCTCGCTGCGGGATAACATAAACACCTACTCAAAGCGCAAACGTACGATCATTCAAGTTGTCGGTATCATTCTCTTTTTGGTGCTCGAAGCTTGCCTGTTTTTTTACGATCGCTGGTCCTTCTTCGCCATGCTTATTTGGGGAGCCTTGTTAAACGGTCCTTTCGGGCGCAAAAGAACCCAAGAAGTGACGAAACGCTACGACGAGCTTAGCGAGGAAATCGACGAGTTGCTGAAAGAATAAAAACG
>JAGCFD010000038.1 GCA_017650305.1 Bacteroidales bacterium
ACTTTTCTCTTGATAGAAAAGTTACAAAAGATCAAGCCGACATGAATGCCGCCCGCTCTGTCCGCCCTCTGACAGCGGCGGCAAACGTGAACAAAAATGCAGCTGTTTGCAAAAGGGAAGATTCTCCGAAGGCTTTGCATTTTTGTAAACGCAAGCGCCTTTGCACGCCGCTGTTGGAGGCCGGCCATTCACGCCGCGTCCGCACCGCATGTCGGCATGCCCGCCCGCGTGCTCTATGGGCAGATGCCCCCTAAAGCACCCTAAGATTAAATGAAAACGATTGATTCTGCCGTTGGGCTCATCTTTGTTGTGTCAGCATGTATATAAGCTCCTAAAAATATTAAATTAGAATCCGCCAGCACCGGCCTTTGGAATCATCTTTCCTTAATCTTCCCCTTGACAATCTCGACGCTCTCCTTCATGTATTGCGTATCGGGATGGTCTTCCCCATAAACAGACTTGAGGATATCCAAAGCTTTCTGGAAGTACTTTAAAGCTTGATCATAATCCTCTTGGTAATAAAAAATATTACCGATATTGTTGTAGCTGATTGCCACATCGGGATGATTCTCCCCGGCTACCGATTTCCAGATAGCCAAAGCCTTCTGATAGTATTCCAGCGCCTGTCTGTAGTCACCTTGAATTTTAAACAAGCCACCAAGATTGTTATAGGTTGTCGCCACATCGGAATGGCTCTCTCCATACACAGATCTATAAATCGACAAAGCTTTCTTGAAAGATTCCAATGCCTGAAGATAGTCTTCTTGGAGGTAGCATATCAGGCCGAGATTGTTGTAGCTTGTGGCCACATCGGGATGGCGCTCTCCATAGACCGATTTGCAAATGGACATGGATTTCGTGTAGTGTTCTTTGGCCTGGCTGTATTCTCCTTGGGAATAGTAAATATTTCCAATATTGTTATAACTTATCGCCACTTCCGGATGGTACTCTCCATACACCGACTTCCGGATGTCCAACGATTTTTTATAACAATCCATAGCCTGTGAATAGTCGCCTTGGCTATAATGCACAAGTCCGATATTATTGTAATCGATTGCGACATCAGGATGATTCTCTCCGAATATTGATTTATCGATATTCAAAGCCTTTTGGAAACACTCCATCGCTTTGGCATATTCACTTTGGCTATAGTAGACACCTCCGATATTATTGTAGCTCGTTGCCACATCGAGATTTTGTTCTTGGAAAAGCGACTTTCTGATATTCAATGACTTCTGGTAATACTTCATAGCCTGATCATATTCGCCTTGTGACTTGTAGACAAAGCCGATGTTATTATAGATGGTCGCCACAGTAGGATGTTGTTCACCGTAAACGGATTTCAGGATGGCCAGTGATTTCAGATAGTATTCCAAAGCTTTGGCATATTCTCCTTGTTTATCATACACGCTTCCAAGATCATTGAAAGCAATGGCCACCAGGGGCTGGTTGTCCCCGCCTTGTGCCATGGCATGTCGCAGGGCGCGTTGATAGTATTCGATGGACTTTGGATAATCAGCGAGATAATCCTCGATGAAGGAGCCTGCTTCCATCTGCCAATTCACATTCGTGGTATCCAGTTCAGCGCGCAGGGCGAGATAATAGGCAGCAGAGTCGTTTTGGAACTGGGCGGAGAACTTTTCAAAATAGCCATAACAGCGGCGGGCAAGTTCCTCGTTGTCAGCGGCGAGCACAGCCTCGGCGTGGCGCAGCTGCTTCCTTTTCTCCTGCAGGGCTTGTGCCTTCTGCTGTTGCTCCAGGACTTGCTGGCGCACATCTCCACGGGAGTTCAGCAACGAATCTGCCCTGACGAGATTCCCGTTTTCAATGCAGAAAGAGACCTGGCGATAAAACTCGTCCAGAAGGTCGTAGTCGAGCTCTGCATACCGGGAGGCCATATCGGAGATGAGCTTCTCATTATTTTCCTGTTCGGCATAGAGCTTTTGCAATGCCTGGCGGTACTCCTCTTCCGTGATCTTGTTGTTCTCCTTGAGGGAGTCAATCTCCAGTTCACGCTGTTGTAGTTTCATCTGCAGCTGGCGTCTCAGCTTCCGTTCGGCTGCCAGCTGGTCATCGGCCTTTTTCTCGGGTGTCTCCATGGTGATCACCAACGGGTTGGAAGAGCAGGCATACTGTTTCTTCAGGACATCGGGATCGGTCAGCACATAGCCTTGCTTCTTCACATCGGTCAAAAAGAACTTCCTGTCGGGCACTGTCAGGGTGAAGCTGCCGTTGGCATCGGCCACGGTGGAATGGCCGCCGGCAAGCTGGATGGCCGCACTGGCGATTCGTTGCCCAGGGATCAACTGTCCACGGCTGTCTATCCGCCCTTTGGTCTTGACGTAGCCCTTCTGGGAGCTCTGCGCGGCAAGGAGCGTGACAGCAAAAAGGAGGATGGCGGTGATAAAACTTCTCATGACTGTTATTTGTTACAAAGAGGTGGCTAATTATTTCTTGAAGACCCAATATGATTCACCGCATGGCAGATAGACACTATCTTCGTGCAGGGGGATGGAGGCCGAGAGCGGATAGGTCTTATGCTGCTGGGGCAGTGGGATAGACAGCGTCACGAAGCCCAGCGCATCCGAGCGCACGGTCTGACCATCGATGGTGACCTCCACATCGGGGAGGACCTGTTCTGTCTGGGGGTCGTAGAGTCGGAAACGGATAAAGCCATAGGCGATTGGGTCGCGGGCGATGTCCAGAGTCAAGGCTTTGTTCAGTACCACGGCGGTATCGACTGGCAGGAAGTCGCGGCAGGAGAAGGTCACCTGCACAGGTTTGCCCACGTACTTGCGGGGGATGTTGCGGAAGACCACCTCGCCATCCATCGTGCGGAGGGTGTCCGTCTCCGTCTTGTTGGGCAGGGCCAGGGTCACGACTGCATCCCGCAGTGCTGGCAGGTTGTCATTATGCGAGGAGGTCTCGTTGACGCGAAGGGTCACATCCACGGGCTGATTGTGGATCCAGATGCCCACCAAGGCCGCGATGACGGCCAACACGCCCAGAATCCAGGCGACAGTCTTGCGGATGAGTTGACGACGGTGGCGCTTCCAGATGGCGTCGAACTCCACGTCCAACAGCTTGGACACGAGTTGCACGTAAGCCCGCTCGCGATTCAGCCAAGGAAGCGGGTGGACGTGCTCGTTGACATTGGCGCCGAGGATTTCCGGCAGCCCCAAGGTCTCCACCACGGGATTGAAGCACTCCTGCTCGGGATCGTCGCTATGCGGTTCGCCATCCACGATGAAGAAGTGGATATTCTGCGTACGGCCCAACTCGTGGAAGAAGGCGATCTCGCGCCCCACCCACTCCGACCTTGCCGAGTGGGGAGAGCATATCACGACAAGGTTACGCGAAGCCTTCAACCGTTCCTGGAGTTCAAGTGACAGTCCGCCAGGCTGGATGTCAGAAGGGGCAAAGAAAACCGGCTTGATGGGCGCACGCTCCCACCCTCGCTCACTACACAGCGTGGCGGGCATCCGGTAGTGCTCCAGCTTCTTCTGCAGCCGCTTCCCCCACTTCACATCATGGGAGTTGTAGCTGATAAAGGCAAAATATTTAAACTGCTGCTCCATTGGGTTGATTGTCAGATCCTATTTATCCTTGTTGTTAATCTCAAAACCATTGACAACAATAAACTTCAGTGTCTCGATGCTGGTGTTGCGGTCATAGATTTTCTCCTCTTCGGGCAGTTCGTCGTAAGGCACCAGACAAGGGTGCGTTTTCTTCACGTCATTGCGCTCAGGCCCGTACGTCCAGCCCTGCGACATGCGCATCTTAGACCATACCTCATGGACGTTTCTTGCCATCAATTCTGCCAGATTCATCAGTTCTGGCGACAGTTCTACACGGGAAGTGTCGGTAGGAGTCGGATTATAGTTTACAGTATTCATCTCTATTTCAAGTGTTTATACGCCGTCATTTGTAAAAGCCATGGAATATATTTCACGATTTCGCGGTCAAGTTGTTGCGAGGCCGCCGTCAACTTTTCAAAAGGAAGTATATCATAATGTATGTAAAGATCCTTATTGCGTTTTAATTCCTGGTCAAACTGCTCACTCTCATAGCGGTCTTCACACCTTTTAGGTTTACGGAATCCCATCAGGAGCTTCTCTGTATTCCAGCGGTTATGCTCCACAAATGCCATCAGTTCCACCTCCTCATCGTTTAGAGGACGTAAATCCTGCGACGAGTCATCCGGCTCCAGATTCCGCAAAGCGCGAAGAGTGGCCACCTTGCAGGAGATGTTGTGGGCACAATATAAATTCGACCATTTCTTGGCGACAGTCAACGATCTCCAGAACTTCTCCGCCTCGTTCCAGATGTCATTTTCAGGCATGGCTGCCAGTTTGTCCAGACTGGTATAATGCAACGTGGCATAATCGGCAGTACTGTAGAGATAATTCAGCAGTTTGGCTTGCCTCAAGAATGTCTCATCCGAGCGGTAGGCCATATCGTCCATGCCGAAGGGATAGATATTTGCATAGCGATGCTTCCGTTTCTCCACCATCAACTTGTCGCCAGACACCTTATAGTAGTCATATTCCTTATCATCTGCTGCCCGCAGATTCGTGACAAAGTCGTCGGCACGATCCTGACGGATAAACACCGGCACAGCATAGTCATATACCTCATCCGGCATATTCATACCCATCATGAAGTTCTTTCTCTGGTCCGCCATCGCAATAAACAGGGAAAGATATTGGTGCTCCGCATCTTCGGCCCATCTTTTGATAAGATTCTGCATCTCGGCCGAATAGGCATTACCTTTGATGAATTCAAACTCCACATCCAAGAAGTCCGTATCTGGAAAATCCTTTGAGACCAATTCGCACACCTTCTCAGCCTGATACTCAGCATCCTTCCCAGACATATCACAATAAAGATATGGCTGCACCTCGAAGAAATGCCTGTTCCGGGTAGCGAAAATCTGCAATTCCTCGTCCGCATTCTTATCAATGAAGGTGATGCGGGTTCGCAATGTTTTATTGCGCTGGAAGTTCGGAAAATGAAGCAGATGGGCTGCCTGCATGGCGAATGACAATGAAAAATTGGAGGCCCCGACAAAGACGAGATGCACCTGTTTTTCGTCATCATACGAGACACCTTTGCCAAAGACAGATGGATATGGGATAGACACGTCCAGATTGTTTTTTTCCTTATATGAGCGATAGACAAAGACCTGGTTGGCCCAATCGTCGTAGAAGTTATAGGGTACAAACTCGATGCCCAAGCGACCAATCTGGGAGAAGATCTCCGTGGTCTTGAATGCGGAATAGGTGTCGAAATCTTCGAAGACACAAATAATCCGTTTCGGTTTTTGCGCGAAATCGTGTTCGGTCAGATAGGCGTAAATGCTATCCACGCATTCAACGTTGACGGCATCGTGCGCCGGCCTGGTGCGATTTCCTACGATATAGATGACTTTCGCCGTTTCGAGATGGATGTCCTTATAATACTCCTTCACCATCCGGTGTCCGTAGGCGATAAAGATTTGGTCCATCTTGTCTCGGGCCACGGAACGGAGCAGTTTCTCGTTCACCTGCTTGGCATCCAATGCCGTGAGCAGAACCACATCGGCATCGGGTGTCTTGGCAAATATCTCCGTGATGATGGAAGGCACCATATCATCATATCCCATAATGATATAGTGGCCACTTTCGACATAGTGGAGCAGTCCGTTGCGGTGTGCTTCGACCCGATGGTCTATAGCATTGGTAATAAGACCGATGATAATGCCGTTAAAAACGATGAGACCGCACAGATAGGTGATGCTGCACGCCGCCAACATCCATCCGTGCACATCCCCGCCGAGATAGAGGTTGTTGAAAGCGTTGGTGTCAATCAACAGATATACGGGCAAGAGCCAGGGAGCGAGACCTTGACGCTGGCAGAAGGCTCTCCAGTCGGCTCCCGATATTGAGAGCAGGAGAAAAGAGATCGCCAACAAGACGACAAACAGAATCAGCAGCATGACAATCTGCC
Organism: Bacteroidales bacterium; assembly: GCA_017650305.1. Lineage (GTDB taxonomy): Bacteria > Bacteroidota > Bacteroidia > Bacteroidales > WCHB1-69 > F23-D06. The sequence goes on from JAGCFD010000038.1 coordinate 5,989, forward strand.
TGCCGAAGCTGCGCGACATCGCCCTGTCGAGAAATAGCTTTATGTTTTTTCTCTTTTTAGACATAGACAGAGTTTTATATATGCTTCAAAACATGACAAAACTGCAAGTAATACAATCCATCACACCCACACTGCAACAAGAAGAACCCGCAGATAATTGGCACATTTTTACATTTGTACGCATCTCAGCCGCAAAAGTAACACTTTTTTCATAACACAGGATGATAATTTGAATAACAGGGTCTTTCTTTTTTTGTATTTTTGCGGACTGGAATCAACCATTACACATCTGATCAGATATGAGAATAAAATCCAAATTGGCCTTGTGGATCCTCTTGTTGGCACTTTTGCCTGCATGCAGTCGTTTTGACCTCTCCCGATATAAAGAAGGTGACATATTCATCTCCAGTCATGGAGAGAAAACGTTAGTCGTGGTGGTGGACCGCATCATGGGGGACACCCTCGCCGGCCGCTTTTACCAGAACGACTCGCCCATTGCGGCTCCACACCCTTTCACCTTGATAGCGCACGGAAAATCCGCAAAAGTATCCCTGTCGAGTCCTTCCAAGGACCTTCGCATGACGCTCAAAAACATACAACAAGAGATCCAATGCCATTATCGGGATGGGAAGATCAAAGAATCCATGGTTCTCAAGCCACTCCCGGCACCTGACCTGGCCTCCTTCCGCAGCCAGTACATCGACCCGATCTTTCGCACCAAAGTGACTAAAAATGTCGTGTATGCCCGCGCTCAAGGTTATTGGGTCAGCTATCCAGACGAAGACAAGTCGTTTGGAGAGATCTACATAAAACGCATGTCAGAGCTCACCTCCATGAAAGAACAGAAGTTGACCATGGACATTTACGAGCCTATAGACGATGAGTCCGACTCCCGCCCCTTGATCGTGATGATCCACGGCGGAGCCTTCTTCAATGGTGACAAGCAGGACGAGCCCTATATCGAGTGGTGTCGTCACTACGCCTCGTTAGGCTATGTGGCCGTGTCTGTCAACTACCGGATGGGATTCCTGCCCCACAAAGATGCCATCGACAAGGCCGGATACCGCGCTGTTCAGGACGTCAACGCCGCCATCCGTTATCTGCTTCACAACGCCGACAAGTATCGCATCGACCCCGACCGTCTCTTCACGTGGGGCACGAGCGCCGGCGCCATCACTGCCCTGAATGTGGCGTTCATGCAGGACAAAAACCGGCCGGAGAGCGTGACCGACGAGGGCCTTATCACCAAGCACATCCCAGAATGCAAGGAGACGTTTCACGTCAAGGCGGTGGCGAACATGTGGGGTGCGGTCCACGACACAACCATCCTCGCCAATAGTCCCAACACCTCCATCATCTCATTTCACGCCAAAGAAGATCCCATCGTGCCCTACAGTTACGGAATCCCCTTCAAGAAGATGCTGGACTTCAGCGACAAGCTCGACATCACCAAGTTCCTGCCGCAGTTCCTCAAAAGAGAAAACAAGTCCAAGCAGACTGCCAGTCGTCTCACCGACCCTTTGTGGGACTTTGTCATCTCGCCCATGTACGGATCCGCCTGCATCCACGATTATTTCAAGAAACACGGCAGGCACAGCAAGCTGTTCCCACCAAAGGTTGCCACACACAGTCTCCACGTGGATGATCATCGCAATATCATCCCATATTTCTACACCATTCAAGATTCGGTAGCAAGGTTCTTCTACTCCGAGCTCTACCCCCACCCTGCCATCCTGCGCCAAGACAAGAAGGATCTGACTTCCTACACCTTGGATGATCATTCTGTAGCCGAGGTGCACTGGTTTGTGGAGGGAGGCGTCTTGTTGGAATCATCCACCGATCATGCCAAAGTCCTTTTCTTCTCTGACAAAAAGAGGCACACCGTGCGCGCTTCGGGAAAATACAAGGACGGGGGCGAGTTTTCCTCCACCCGCGTCATACCTTAACGTTAAACGAGCATTTATCACGAGCAAACGCGCAGAGAGTATTTCCTAACAAAAACTCCAAAACACATTGAGATATAGACAAAAACAATAACCGAACCGTCACAATTAGAAGTGCTTGCATGCAATGAAAAACTACGATATCGCATTCAAATCTGAAAAAGGGAGCAAAAAAGACAGTTATGAGCGCAATGGGGATCACTGTGCTTTCCTGGAGACAGGATCTTGCGTTGTGGCGGCACTCGCTGACGGTGTAGGCTCTTGCATTAACGATGCGGAGGCCTCGGAAACCGCCTGCGAGTTATTCATTGAAAAATGCCGCACCCATCTGGAGAGACAGATGATCGACGAGGAGACCATGCGGCGTTTTTGCGAAGAGATTGACCCCATTTTAGCTGAAAAAGGAGAAAAATCATGCTTCAGTGCTGTCGTTTGGAGACCAGCAGAAGACCATGCGCTTTGGCTCAATGCTGGCGACACGCGCATCTACCGGTATGGTTGGGGCTCAGGGTTTGAGCAGATCACCGTTGACGATCACGGGGAATCCTTCATCCCGAAGGTAAATGGCAAGGTCCGTACAGACCACGGGGCTGTAGCCACCATCATCACCCCCATCAACAGCGCCATCGGCGACAGGAAGCATCTATTCCATACCGGCCAGATAGACTTCTTGCCTGGGAGAAGCCTTGTACTCTGCTCTGACGGCATGTACAACGCCACCAACTTCGCCGAGCATGTGGAGACCGCGCTGGGCGGTGGCGACCTCGTTGCCGCCACGGGCAGGATTCCCCACACTGATGGCGACGATGCCTCCATCCTGATTTTGAGGCGCACGGACGGTTACGAGCAAACGAGCACCATCCAATCCTTGACGGCTGAAATCAACGCGGAAGCGAAAAACATGCCCCGGCACATCCTGCTCCGTGAGATAGCGTCAGTTTTGTCGCAAGGCATCGCACAAGAGGGGGAAGAAGAGTCGCTAACAGAATTCATAAAGACATGTGGCAGTCGGCGTCTTTTCTTGGCTCACGAAACGGCGATTGGCATACTCGAAGCGGCCAAGAAGCGCTACTACAGTCTTCCTGCCGACAGTCAGCACAAAAAGGGTGTGGAGAGGATGGTCATCACGCTGCAGAACTACGTGGCGGATGGGAAGAGGTTTGGGGGATAAACTGTCTGCTATCACTCCGACAAAGCAAGGCGCAAACCATTAAAGAAGTGGTTTCCGGGATCGTGGTAACCGCGGTTTGAGACCCGGCAGCAACGAGATGAGTATTGCCAACTCCCTCCACGCAGCACACGCTCGTCGCCAGACGAAGGCCCTTGGGGATTCTCCACTGCGAAATCTCCGTATTCATCGTACCAGTCAGAGCACCACTCCCACACATTACCACTCATGTCATAGAGTCCCAATTCATTAGGACGCAAGCTCTTGACAGGATGAGGCATCTTAAAACTGTTTTTATCATACCACGCCACCTCGTTTACATCGTCACTCCCTGCATATCTATATCCATGGCTTCGGTCGCCACCCCGGGCAGCATATTCCCATTCCGCCTCTGTCGGGAGCCGGAAATTCATTTTGGTCAGTTCATTCAGCCGAGGCAGGAACAGGTTCACCGCGTCATCCCAACTCACATTATCCACGGGCAGATCATCTCCTTCAACTTGGCTGGGATTGTCCTCCATCACCGCTTTCCATAGCGCCTGGGTCACGGGAGTCTCACCCAAATAGAAGGAGTCTAATGTCACATCATGCACATTTTGCTCATCCTCATCCTGCTCCTGTGTAGCGCCCATCTGGAACGAACCGCCGTTCACCCTTAGCATTTTGAATATCGCACCGTTAACCGAGAAGTTCAAGGTAGAAGGCGCATCCGAAGCTGGCTCAACACCACAAGCAGAATCGGTGTTCAGCTCTTTCTTGCGCAAAGAATAGTAACAATGATAAGCCAACGCCTTCACCAGGTATTTCTCAGCTTTGGTCAGCGAGTCGGGCTCATATTGCAGCAGGCCTATCAGGTCGTTTAGATTCTCTACGAGGATGTTATAGTTTACTCCTTCAAGTTCGCAGAAGCGGCGGAGATTCTCCCTGTGCGCTTCGGGAATGGCGCCGTTTTCTATCGTTTCCTCCACAAGGGCCTGGATGTACGCTTGGAAAGCGTTGGAGATTTCGGTTCGAAATTTTGTCATAGTTGAGGGGTTTTTAGATCTGATGTTACGGGAAAAGAGAAAAGTTCATTCCGTGAAAAAATACGAGTTGGATATCCAACAGCAAGTTAACAACGATGGGCATACTTAATGATTCTTTCCCGCACTGACGGTTTTTCTATTGGAACTTCAACATAGATGGTCATTTCTTCGCGATCAAAAAAAGCTTTTGAATTGACAAGTTTTCCATCTTTCATAAAACCGATCGTAGTCACTCCTTGTTCTTTTGCTTTTGTTGCGTCAACAACGATTTTCCATTCTTTCATAATATTTTTATTAAGTATATGACTAATAATTGGATTGTTAATGTATATTATTTATATTCAGCAAGTTATCAACAACTCTTCCTGGTATTTTTCTTGTTGTATTCTTAAAAAAGTGATTGACATTCAGTATTTTAAAAGCAATGAGCCACCGCATCTTTTCTCCCACGAGCATTCATCACGGCAGCAAAAATGGTGCAAACGAGAGCAGGGGCAAGCTTACTTGAACCATGCCGAGCGCAGCCCATTTTCGCGAAGCAAAAGTAACGAATTTTCCTTTATGATGGTCTCATTTTTTTAGGAAAAAACAACCTGAGCCACATCAAGCTCCTATCGCTGTTCGTCGTGGCTCCATGCAAGACAAAAGTTGATAATAAGTTTGACCGTCATATCCTACAATCAAGAAAATTATGTATTTTTGCAGAGTATTAAAATGACAAGAAAATGGAAACAACAAGATGGAAAATAGTGGTTGACCCTGACAAAGCCAACCAGAGGGGATCTTCCCATGTAACATTCAGAGATAAAGACGAACGCGTTTTCATCCACGCATTTGTCGACTTCACGATCAAGACAGTGTATGTGGAATCTCCTATTAAAGATTCCGGGGCGCGTGCGCGATTGCTCAGATATGCGCGCATGGGAGCACTTTAGCAAAACATCATTTGCTCAAGTTGTCGCTTACTGAGAGACAATCTTTTGTATTTTTTTTCGGTTGCCGTCATGTCTCAGCACACTCTTAAAGCTCAGTGTGCCGAGAAGTGTTGTGTTCAGATGTGACCTATCGAATCTTCAGTGTCAAAACAGTTAATGCGGCGAGAATGAGCGTAATGATACAGAAACGTAATACGATTTTTGGTTCAAGTTTTTGATCAGGCTTTCCATCGGGACCGAGAACTATGCGACTATCATCGCTAAAGAAGAAAGTACAGGTTGGGTCAACCTCTTCTTTCATTTGCGCAACAGTTTTGCGAAAATGGTCATGGATTGGCGTGCTCCGCCAAATACGAAAATGGCGGCCACGTTTTTTGCAAATTTTATAGACACCCGTTTGAATAATGACTGTGATGCTCTCCACCAGAAAAACGCCACAAAGGAGTGGCATCATCAGTTCCTTGTGGATGACCATCGCACTCACACCAATAATGCCGCCAATGGCGAGACTGCCCGTGTCGCCAAGAAACACTTGCGCTGGGAAACCGTTCCACCACAAGTAGCCCACCAAGGCACCGACAAACGATGCAAGGAAGACAACCAGTTCCTCGGAACCCGGGATATACATTACATCGAAATATTCTGTCAGCACCACATTACCGCTCATATATGCCAGTAGCAGCAATGCGACGGCAATGATGGCCGAGTTTCCGGCACACATGCCGTCCATACCATCATTGAGGTTGGCTCCGTTACTCAATGCCGCCACCACGAATGCGGTCAGCAGGACAAAGAATATCCAGCCTGCGCGGTACATATTCTTCTCCCCAAGCCATGAAAACAAGTCCGCATAGTTGAAGTTGTGGTGTTTCACGAACGGAATGGTGGTTTGCGTGGATTTAATTTCCGGACTTTTATCCACCACCACGACATTGTTCTCTATGTGGCTAGTCACCACTTCGTTCATCGTCACCGCAGGACTGAAACGCAGGGTCAGCCCGACAATCAGCCCAAGGGTCACCTGTACAGCAATCTTCCACCAACCATTCAGGCCTGCCTTCTTTTGCGGAAGGTCTTAATGTAATCATCCGCAAATCCGAGTGCGCCCATCAGTACGGTGGTGACGAGCAGCAAAATCATGTAGATATTTGACAGTTTGCCCAATAGCAGACAAGGCACCAAGATGGCCGCGATGACGACAAGGCCACCCATTGTAGGCGTATTCTTCTTGTCCTTGGATGCCGGATCGATTTTCTCGTCACGTTGGGTTTCATAAAACTGATGACATTTCATCCAACTGATGAACCACTTTCCGAACCAGATGCTAATGCACAACGCCAACACCCCAGCGATGATGGCACGGAAAGAGATGTAAGTAAACAGTCTCGCGCCAGGAAAAGTATTGAAATGGGTGAATAGTGAATAGAACATAATCTAATCGTTTTTTCACTTAATAATGACTAATTGAAAACAATGGTAAAAATATCATTTTTCGCAAACGCGCCCTCTATTCACAAACTCTTTTCCATTCCAAACATATTTCCAATAGCAGTCGGTTATTTTTGTAATGCAACCAGATTCTTCACCATTATCTTTGTTTACAATCTCTCGGACATATATGGTGGATCTATCCTTGTCATAATAGAACAGATCCTTTCCTGACACCGCATCTGCATTAGAGCAAATTACCACATCTAAAACATGTTGTTTCCATAAGTGATCGGGCAATGTTGTATCCGCCGGAAAAACAAATGCTGGATGAAAATCCGTGGCACCTAGCTCATACGCCATCAAACCATAACAAGATCCATGTCCAGTATAACCAATGTACCCTGACACAAGATACAGCGTGGATTCCCCTATATTAAAAGTATATACGGTGTCTGGAGCGAGACAATAGTAGCAATTGTCGGACGGGGAACCTTCTTCAGCGACACGAACCTCATCGTTAATTCTATATTGAACAATCATACGAGGTACCGCATGACCTGAAGAAGGATATTCTCTAAAGCAACGCATATTCCCATCGTCGGATATGACTTCAGGAGGACATAATCCGCAAAAGGAACCATCACGGAAAAGCGAATCGAATGGACAATCCATCGATTCGGGAAATGATGAGAGAAACCTCACAAAATCATCATAGTCAAGTTTTGCATTCAGCAGCTTCCATTCTGCTTCTTCCATAGAAGAGAAAGTGAGTTCAGTGGAATCGTTTGATGTGTTGTGAATCCAAAAGGTCTTTTGAAGGAACTTCTGCTCAAACTTTGGCACTTTAGCCTCTGTCGGGCCACTGTGTTTGTTGCCGCAGGAGGAGACAATTGCAGCGGCGAAAAGCATTGCCGCGATGATAAGTTTAATTCTTGCCGGTTTCATAATAGGGTCCATTTAAATGACTATTTCAAAAACGGCGACAAAAATATCATTTTTTATAAATGAACTATTGCCGCAACACGAAATATTGTGTAAACATCCCCCTTTTATGACAGTTTTAAATTGGACTTGCAAAAGTACTTAAATTTTCAATATAATTCAATTTGTATTCTCTTGGGGACATGTCCCCAAGAGAATCGTGCGGCCGGTTCTCATTGTAGTCACGGTTCCATTCACCCGTGATTTTCCTCACATCATCCAGTGTCCTAAATAGATACGCGTCCAGCACCGCACGGCGGCAACTGCCGTTGAAACGCTCTATATAACTGTTCTGCGTCGGATGGCCAGGCTGTATATACATCAGGTTTATATCATTGGCCTTGCACCACTCATGGAATATCCCGGCGATGAACTCCGGACCATTGTCGCAATGTATGTTCTTGGGCTTTCCCATGGCACAGAACATAACATTGTCGACCTTGATATACCGAACTCGCGACAGAGAGCCGTCGCCCCGCTTTCCAATGCTTTGACAGCCCTAACCTTCTCGCTGTCTGAATGTTTTGACTTTTTCATCTCTTTCGGTTTTTGGTGTTACAAAAATATTATTTTTTGTCCACTTTTCAACCGTCCGATTTTTGGGGATGTTTACATTTTTGGGGAGGGCCACCAAAAGGGGATGTTTACATTCCCACCTCACTAAACAATGCTCTCTCTATCCATACACTATTTACAACATTGTGGTTTTTGTATTTTTGCGGCATCGATAAGCAACGGACAATCCCATCTAACTCACTAATATTCAATTAATCAACCTAGCCATGAATGCAAAATGCTCCAAAAAATCAGTCTCCACAAGAAAGAAACTCCTGTTTACCGATTTCATACTGTCCGCACGTAAATTAATCGTCATCTTCTGCATAGGGACAGCCAAAACGTTTTCGCCACCATTCCTAATTCCTAAATTCGGGCAACGAGGGACACCTCGTGGGGTACTTAACCACTTGTATTTATACAAAACAGAGGTTAGAATCAGAGGGCCCTCTTCCATACGAGAAGCTTAAATAATTTTGATTCCCTCATGACTTCTATCCATATATTTACTATCTTTGCCTACTCAATCAGCAACATCTTTATAACAACGTAAAATCAAGTTAATGAAAATCAACCAAAATCTTTTGATTATCCCAAGAGTCATGGAAGAGGCTTTTGAATTTCTTAAAAACAATGCCTCAAAATTCATTAAAGACACCCCTGAAAACCAATCTTTCATTGCCAACCCAGATGCCCCTGCCGAACACAAGCCCAAATGGCACCAGTTCGGTATCATTACCCATACCCGAAAGTTTGCCTACCATTACGACCACACTCTACCACAATATCTTAAGGAATGGGGACTTTGCAAGAAAATGAATGTCTATCTTGATGATGAAATTGACAGGATCAGCAAAAATGACCTCCTTAGACTAAGCATCCCCTTCCATGATTTAGGCAAATTTACCGGAAGGTTCATTAAAATGGAGAATGGACAACCCAACGCACACTTTAACGGGCATGAAAAACTATCGGAAGAACTGATACGAGGAAACAGAGATGTACGGCAATTTTTCGTCTCGCAGGGATTGACCGATTTGCAGATTGACTACATAGCGCAATGCGCCGGACTCCATTATGAACTTGGAAAAATCCGGGACATCCCTAAAAAGAGAGGTGAAAAATTCACCATCGCTTTCATTCAAAGCCAAGAATGCAAAGACTACTGTCTGACAAGCATGAAAGAGCATCCCGGTTTCAAGGTAGAAATGGGGATACTATACATTTGCGACAGTCTCGCCAAAACCGACATCATCATTGAAGCTGAAAGCGATGAAGAGATTGCCGCCAAATCTGATGAGGTCGCGAAAATGGTGTCTGAGAAAGGATTACATCCAAAACTGTCTAACGCCATCATGCAGCTTCCGGTCAACATTGCCTTTGCGCATAGATACCTGTCTTTAATTCCATAACAATATGACAAACGTATATTTATTGGTCGGCATCCCTGGCGCAGGAAAAACCACATGGTGCAGGATGGAGCATCCCGATTTGCCAATTGTTTCAAGAGACATCTTGAGGAGTACAGGATTCGGGAATGAATTCCAGGATTATTGTCTGGGATACACATCCGATCCGGAGGAGAAGGTAATTTTACTTCCAGAGATGGAAGAAATAGTAACAGAAAAGGAATATGAACTGATTCGCGACCTGGCATCACAGGGTAAAGATTTCATTATTGATGACACAAACTTAAAAAAGATATACCGAGACCCTTTAATAGAAGTCTTGCGTGAATTGAATGTCCACATTGTGGGTGTTCAATTCACTACTCCATTGGAAAATTGTATTTTACGACGCCAAGACCAAATTGATGCAGAATCAATGATAAGAACGTATGAAACCATGGACGTCCTTGAAGAACAGGAGGTTGACGAAATAATTACAGTATAATTGCTATTGCAACCATAAATTATTGTAACGAGATCTTTAATGTCCTATCCAAAGAAAAGAATTAACAATGAATAGTGATTGGAAATATTACGGTGTTTTTTTTGATGAAAAAACAAAAGAGATATTGTTTGACAAGACCAAGAATCGTGTTATCATCAAAAATGATTGGAAATTATACGCAGACCACATGACAATCATCTATAACGATGGAGATATTTCTAAAGAGATATTTGCTGAAAAATTAAATTCAATTATAGGAGAATGTCAGACCTTGAAGATTGATTCCATTGGAATATCAGAAGAAGCAATTGCATTTGGCGTGTCTAATTATAAAACACAGAACAAACATTCTCATATAACGATTGCAGTTGCGCCAAATTCAGAACCAGTCAGAAGCAATTATATTGAAAATTGGTCTCCTATTGAAGAATTTTATGTTGATGGCGTAATAGATAAAAGGTAACTGTCGAAAACTCTTGACACAACAATTGGTGACCTCAGAGAGATTGTTCTTTTGTTCATTGCAAAAATATTCTTTTTTGAACACCCTACAACAACATCATAGTGATTTTGAAACAAAACAATCACAAATCAATCCAAGCATACCACACTCTATCTATACTCTATCATGGTTTTTTCAGATTTTGTATTTTTGCGGCATCGTTATTACGGGATAGGATCATTGATAGCCTAACTAAAAACACATATTATTTATATGGAAGAAAACAAAACAAAGTACACGGCATTAGGATTGTTAGTCATCTTGATTTGGGCCACCTCCGCGACCTTGGTCAAGCAGATGGTCATCTTTTCAAACAACAACTATCTCACAGACATCGTTGTCTATAACGCATTGGCATTTTTGGTATTACTTCCAATAGTCATCAAACGAGGTGAATTCAAGGCATTTAAGAACAAGACGGTGCTTAAAGCTATAATACCGGCCATACTGTGTAACGGGTTTTACGATCTATTTGTCACCTCAGCAGAAGGGATGTCCGTCCGGATTCAATATGCCCAGATAGGCAATTACATGTGGCCCATGCTCATCGTTCTTCTTCTGGGTCTCAAGAAAAAAAGCCCTTCCAAAGCGGGTATCTATTCCACTCTGGTAGGTTTCATTGCAATTCTTGTCTTGTTTGTTCCAGAAGTATTAGGGGGTGGTGGAATGAACAACAAGGATGTGTGGGCACTCCTTTTAGGTGTTGCAGCTGCCTTCCTATGGGCTTTCTATTCCGTCATACTCAGCACCCACGAAGAGTTGAATTCATCAGTATATCTGATACCTGCTTTGGGGCAGGGCGTGTCGGCATTGATCATGCTTATTTTTTCCACAGCTTGTGGCAAATTCAACTTAACCGATGTGGCGAACACTCCAGCTCTGACCTGCATACTTCTCTATTCTGTCATAGGGATAAGCCTCTCGTATGTGCTGTGGGCATACGTGATGACTAAACACCCAGCCCTTGAGAATTTTAGCGTGCTATCGTATCTGACCCCTATTCTATCTTTGCTGATTGCCACACTCTATTTCAAAGGCACCTTCAATATTCAAATACTAATTGCCGGTATTCTGATCATCATCGCCATTTACATTTCAAAAAGAGCAGAAAGATCAGATGAGTTAAACTAACCCTGCCCATAAAATATGATCAACCTTTCACACATATTGACCCCACATACGCATGAATTTTTCACTTTGTATTTAAGACAACAATACAACTAACCAAGACCCTAAACAATAATAATATAGTAATTATGAAACTTAACTTTGAACTAAACAAAAAACAAGACGGTCTTATCGTCACTGGCGGTGAAGACATTGCTAATGAACTTACGATTCCTTCCGCACAAGAGTTTAAAGGCGTGATGTATCCAGTAATAGCAATTGGAGATGAAGCGTTTGCCAGACAAACTCAACTAAGACAAGTTTGCATCCCGGAATCTGTGATGAAGATTGGAAAAATGGCATTTGCATTTTGCGAACTAAATCACATAACCATCCCTGAATCTGTGCTGGAGATCGGCGATGGTGCATTTTATGCTTGCGACAGCATGGAGAGCCTCCACATCCCTAAATCTGTGACCAAAATTGGTTATAACGTATTCTCCTCCGAGAAAGGGTTATTCATCTCAGTGGCTGAAGATAATAACGTATATGACTCACGTGAAAATTGTAACGCCATTATTGAAACCGCCACTAGCACTCTTATTCAAGGTTGTTCCAGCACAATCATTCCCAGCACCATAACGCAAATTGGATATCAGGCTTTCTGCTGCTGCACAAATTTAGAAGAAATTATAATCCCCAACTCAGTAACAAAAATCGGCAAAATGGCATTTCATGCTTGCCCAGACTTATGCAACCTGGTTATCCCCGACTCTGTCACTGAGATTGGAGACGACGCATTCGGCGGGTGCTTCAGTTTAAAAAGCATTTTCATCCCTAAATCTGTGACCAAGATTGGAGATGGCGCTTTCACTGGTACAAATAATTTATCTTCTATTATTGTTTCAGAGGACAATCCTATATATGATTCGCGCGAAGACTGCAACGCTCTAATCGAAACGGCCACCAACACACTTCTTTGGGGTTGCAACAACACAATTATCCCAAATACTGTTACAAGGATCAGAGCAATGGCCTTCTATGAATGCACCGGCTTAACCAGCATCGAAATCCCCAACTCCGTAGAAACAATTGAAGAGAATACTTTTTACATGTGCGAAAAACTTCAGCATGTCATCATCTCAGATTCCGTAGAAACAATAGAGGAGGACGCATTCTACGGATGCTCCAGTTTAACGGAGATTGTAATTCCTGAGTCAGTGAAGAAAATAGGATTCGGAGCCTTTATGGCCTGCCGCAACCTAAAAGAAATCTTCATTAATGATGCGTCATTGTTAAACGGTATAGGTCTTCGTTCAGACATAAAAATCACTAACAAAAAAGAGAGCATCTTCAATCTCACACAAGCCATTCAACAACATAAAGAGCACGAAACTGAACACTTTGTCGCAAACGGAAACAAAGAAAGAGCGTTTTTGCGAATAGTAAAACGACTTGTAAGAATCATCTTTCGGGAAAACTAATCACTGTCAAAATTTCACACACGCCGCCACCACTCTAACCATACTCTAACTCCACTATGTTAGATTTTGTATTTTCGCGGCATCAACAACCAATAAACAGACATATATAATTCATTAATTCTAAACCTTAAAAATCAATCACTATGAATGCAAATCGTTTAAGCAATCTGGACATCGTAAGAAAGGCTCTCCGCACCACCGGTTTCACACTGGCCATCGGTGCTCTCATCGTCATTCTCTGCTTGGGTTTCGTACAAGCAGCCACCCTTCCCGCCTCGCCAGATAGCACCGGGCAACAAACTACACCCCCCTCAAGCCAATTTGGCTACAAATTCACAAAAGGTGGTGGCGTGAAAATCAAAGCCGTCACATCAACCGGGAAGGTGGTTCAGAAAAAATTCCACCACTTCCAGGATTACACAGTGTACGATTCTGTCTTCCTGTTGCAAGGAATCAAGAAATGCTACACCTATTCTCTGAAAACGGGCATTCTTTCAGAGCCCTATCTCGACATGGGGAGCTTCGAGAACCAGCCTGGGAATCATCTGCTTGCCTGCCTTGACAACAACAAGAAGATTGGCTTCATCAACTACCACACCGGCAAAGAGGTGATCCCATGCCAGTTCTACTTCAATGAGGATGTTTATTACGAAGACTATCCCTTCAGGTATTGTTCACCATACTTTAAGGACAACAAGTGCAATCTTCAAATCTCCCACGAACATGACGGCATTATTGACACAACTGGGAAGGTCCTAATCAAAAGTCGCAACATTTATGAAACCGACCACTACGACGGGTTCATAGTGGAGGACAATGAGGGCTTTAATCTTTACAGCAAGGATTTGAATTGCGTACTGGCCAACAAAGAACACATTTCAAGTCTCCCCGTCGGAATCATATACAAGGACAGCTCATCTAACAATTCAATGCTAATAAGACCGGATAGTGCACAAGCAATCCCTGTTTACATCCTCTTTGATGTCACAGAATGCGAATCTGCAGCGGAACCTCTCAATAGTCCAGAACGTGAGTCATCAGACGTATACTACACTTTTGACATCAGCTACGAATTGGGCGTGGGTGTTGTTGACCAAAACATGAATCTTATAGTGGATCCCGAATGGATGTGGGACAAGGTGGAGACGTTTGGCGTCGGCTATTTCATCTGCTATAGCGAAGGCGTCGGCTTCCTCTTGGACAAGAACGGAAACTTTGTTATTCCCGAAACCCGCAACTCCTCCCCCACTAAACATTAGTTGGGGAGGATTGTACCGTCGCTGAATCTTCAACCCAAACAGTGACATCCACTCAAACCACCAATCATTTTTTTTCATATTTTTGCAACTTCGATTTATCTTACACCCAATAAAACCATTTAGCAGCAAGTAACATGTCCAAAATTATTGTATGCTGGAACAACAACGCATTTGGAGAACAACTTAAAAAAAAGCAGGGGAATGACTTCATCGTCTGTAGCTGCACAAAAGATCTTAAAGGAGTGAAAAAGATCAAGGATGTTGATCTATTTGTTGTGTTGTGCGAACTGGGGTGGGATATCACCTCCTCCGAAGCTCCTTTAAGCGACTTCAAGGGCATCACATTAGTTCAACAATACCTGCGAGGAGAAAAGGGATTGACAGCCCCCGTGGTGTTTGTCTCATTTCTCCAAGCTGATAGACTTGCCAAATTCAAGGAGGATGCGGATATTATAATGACTCCAGCATTGCAACATGAATTCCTACAATTGCCTTCAGGAAATCCAACGGAATTTTTACTAAAAATTCTTGATTATTTACCGCCAAAAGGCTCCATGAAAAAAATGGGCCAAAAAGATTTGGCCTATACAAGAATGTTCTACTGCAGCTTGAAGGGAATGCTTCTGAGAATTCACCACTCAATCAGTGATTTTAATCCGAACAACGACGGACCCATAGAAAACTACCGCAAGAAACACAGTGTTGAAATCAAGCAGATAGAGCACATTATCGAGCATCATTTCACCACAGACAAAAGTATGTGGATGAAAGAATTGTCTGAACGAGACGATTTGCATGCTTTTTGCCAGAAACTGCTTGACCATTGGAATCTTGAACCAGCACCCGTGCATGCTGATCAAACCGAGAAGTATAAACTAAAAATCTTGTTTTTGGAGGATAATGAAAGTGATGAGAACGTGATACGTTTCAAAGAATTTTGTGACAATCACTCCGAACAATTCAAAATAGTCATCATATCTGATTCGGCATCAATGTCTGTATTAACGGAGAGGGAAAACTCATCTAATTTTACCAGTTATCAACCTGATGTTGTGATTTGCGACATAGAATTGCGAGATAAAAATGGGCTGCTACAATATTTAGGCTATAATATGATTGAAGAAATGTCAGCCATATCCCGAAAACCTCTCTATTATATTGTCTCCAACGTATCTCGAAGCGTATTTGACCAGGTCAAACCGGACATAGTAAAACGCATCATGCTAAAGAGTGAAGCGTTCGGCTCAAATGCAAACATTGAAAAGTTCCTTTATGGCATCAAAGAAGTATTGGACGACAGAATAGAAAAGGGCTCAAATGACATTCATATTATCTTTAACTACTTCTATCATTATCTTGAATCCGACATGGGGTTCCCCATCAGCTTTAGTTTCACAAACTTGAAAGAAGATGGGCAATCCGAAAAAATTGAGCACGTCAAATTATTAAGTTTTAATGAACTGAATGACTTTGTCAATTGTAAAGCCACGGAAATGTATGACCACTTCAAGAAGCTCATTGACATTAATAATAACGTGAACAACACGTGCGATTTTCTGACCTTCAACAAATGTTGCAAAGATTTCCGTACCCAAATAGGAAATAACATGCAACGCGGAGGTAAAAATTTTCGAAGTTCTCTTGACATGACGATGGAGCCACTTCAGGATGACCTTGTTCGATTTGTCCAGATACTCTTGTTTAGAAGATTGTTTCTGTGCATTGAACATTTCGTCACCGAAAATCACATATTGGAGGATTTCAATGAATATAGGAGACAGAACCTCACTTTCGCACCTAACAGAGAGGATGTCCAGACAGAACGAAACAGGAGATTTTCTGTCCATGACCTCGCCTTCCGGGCTATAGGAGAACAATTCAAATCGTTAAATAAAAGTTGTTACGCAGCCTCTCCTGACAATTTTCTTTTTGGAAATAATGGCACTGAAGTCCCAAAAAAGACAAAAGCATCAGAGTATTCCGATCAATTTAGAAAACAATCCCGTTTGGATGCGACACTATTATGGGAGAACAAAAGGGACTTGGCACTTAAAGAAGAAGAAAAAGATTTCATGAAAACTATAAACCAACAAGACAATACTAACAAATAAAAAGAAAACGAATATGACGCATCAGCTGCAACTGAAATTTAACGAAGAACTCAAGCCTCGCAAAGAGACTGAATATATCATCCTACACCATTCCGGTGTAAAATCCCGCCATACAGCCGAGGACATTCACAGATGGCACCAGAATAGAGGGTGGGCCGGCATTGGTTATCATTATTTCATCAATAAAGAGGGCGAGATATACACGTGCCGTCCGCGCGACACTGTCGGTGCCCATGCTAAGGACTATAACCAAAACTCAATCGGAGTATGCTTTGAGGGAGACTTCAACAAAGAGAAAATGACGGACGCCCAACTTTCACTATATGTTATTGAATTTATCCGTTTTCTTAGGATTGCGTACCCGGGAAGCAGCGTTCGCTTTTGCGACGAACTGGATGGTCATAAAACCCCCAATATAGAAGGATTCAGAAAAGCAGATTTTTGGGATGGTTACGAAGTGATTACATCGGATCCAGGTGAATTTGACCGCATGTCGGAAGAAGACTTCCAAAAGCTGGTTGAGTTTTATATTGACGGAGATGAAAATTTATAAATAAATTAATATGGAACTGAAATACGAATTAAACGAAACTAACGACGGCCTTGTCGTCACGGGTGGAGAGAACATCGAAGGAGACCTCGTTATCCCTTCCGAGCAGGAATATGAAGGCAAAGTGTATCCAGTGACAGAGATTGGAGATAACGCATTTGATTTTTGCGAAAACCTAAAGTCCATCATTATCTCTCCCACGGTAACAGAAATTGGAGCTGGTGCTTTCACTGGTTGTAAGAACATGTCGAGAATTCTCATTTCGGATTCTGTATCGGCAATTGGTTATGGATTATTCGGTCTATGCAATAGTTTGACATGTATTGAGGTTTCTGAAGGCAACAAAGTGTTTGATTCGCGCGAAAATTGCAACGCCATTATCCTAACAGACACCAACACACTCACTCATGGCTGTGCCGCCACGGTTATTCCAAATACGGTAATAGAGATTGGAGCATACGCTTTTGAATGGTGTGAGAGTTTGAAGGGCATCATCATTCCTCCCTCTGTGACTATTATAGGAGATAATGCATTTTGTTTATGTTCTAATTTGGAAAGTGTTGTCCTCCCTGATTCCATAAAGGTGATTGAAGATGATGCATTTTTTTCTTGCCTATGTTTGCAGAAAATAAATACTCCTGAATCGTTGATAGAATATGGCGAAGATGTTTTTAGGGGTTGCCCGTCAGAATCATTAAAAGATTACATGTTTAATTTCAAAGCCAAATGGAATAAACAGAATCGTGAATTACGAGAAGGAAATATGACAAAGTTCTATTTTAGATTAAATAAGACAGAAGATGGTCTTGTCGTATGCGATTTTGAAGATGGTGGTTCTCCTTTGACAGAAAGAGATGTTGTGATTCCTTCGGAATGGGAGATTAGAGGAAGAACATATCCTGTGACGGAGATAGAGGAAGAGGCTTTTTCATCCTATGATAAAATAGTGAGCATTGTCATACCAGATTCAGTGAATAAGATTGGAGAAGGAGCTTTTTCAGATTGCGACAACTTGAAAACCATCGTCATAAGTAATCCTTTGTTGCTTAAAGATGCAAATGTTCCCGAAGGTGTAAAGATCGAGAAATCGTAAAAGGACAAAAAAACCTATTTTTGCAAATATACCAAAATAGAAATGCTGAAGAATTGCTTGGTAATATGTGACGAAAAGCTCCAGTTGGCCGTTTCGCAATGGCTTGGGGATATACCTGTGCGTTTCGTAACCTCCGACAGCGATTTGGAACGATTTACTGGTGAGGATGTGAGCGGTTTCGACAGTTGCATCGTCTTTGCGGAACTCGAATGGGGCAGTCATGCGCTTTCCAGCTTCTTTGGCATTGATGTGGCGGCAACCCTGCGACTTCGGCTGAAAATGCTTGCCCCAATGTGCGTGTTATCGTTCATGTCCAAAGCCTATTTTACTGCGCAGGAAGAGGTCAAATACAATATATTGAATGCCAGAGGAACGTGGTTTCTCCAACTGCCTTTCAAGCATCAAGATTTGTTTACCTCTTTTGAAAATGCCATGCCGCTGTCACAGGCCACATTGGCCTATCTTTCCAACCTGCTGGTGGATGTAAAGCATCTCATCGACCTCTTCCGGCACGACCTCCGCATGAGCACCAGTCATGACAAGGTATGCAACTCTTTGAGACGTATTGAAATGCTTTCCACAACGACGGTCTATCAGAAAGCCAAAGAACTTGCAATCACCATCATGGAAGCTCATTCCGCAAAAGATGAAGATGTATTCTACAATAAGATTCAAGAGTTGATAAGCAGCCTCACCCTTTATTCCCAAGAAACAAGTCACGTGCCCCAATACGAGAGCAACAACCGCTGCAAAGTTGTTGTCGTTGATGACAATCCCGATGACCTGCATTGGGCGACAGCTGCATTGGAAAAATACTTTGAGATTGTGCCGTTTCAGCAAGCATTAGATGCCAAACACTTTATCGACGAAGATTCCGGAAACGGAATTGCCGCCATCATCTGCGATTGGCAGCTCCTCAAGCCCGGAACAAATGAACATCAGGAGATGCTTGGTTTTGAATTACTGCAATACGCTGCAAACAAAGGGCACTACGCACTATTTTCCTTGACTTCTACTGACGACAGCAGCACCCGTGAAGTGGACCAACACCTTGATTTCGAGCACACCCTCATCACCAAAGATTTCCATCACGACGAGGCCTTATGGAAAATGTATATCCCAATCATCCAACAGAAAATCGACCGCAACACGACACTCATCGCTTCGCTGCCCACTGGCGAGGCATGGACTAACAATTTCAAGCTCGACTATCGCAAGGAAAACGGAAAGAAAGTGGCTTACAAGAAGTTTTTCAAGTCGTTTGCCCAGCAATATGTTGAACAACGGAATGCAACGGGATGGCATTCATTCGAAATCGAAATTTCTACTACTGCCACACAATTATGGCAGTATTATGAGAAAGCCTTTGACCCTGACAATTGTGCCGAACTTTTTGACCTGAAGACGCAATGGGGCATCGAGCTGAACCGCGAACTCCGCAATGTGCTGGTTGTCCGTCGGCTTTTCCTTGCATTTTGGTTCAACAAGACCAAGTTAGACCTTGGTTTCCGAGTATCAAGGCAAGGATGGGTGGAAGATCCCGTCATCAACATCTACTCAGTGTTGCGCCACCGTTATTTCATTGATCTTTTGGATGAACGCGGCGACATTGATGACGAAAAGATATTCAAGGACTTGAACAATGCTGCAAAGGTATTTGCCAATCAGCTGGCCATTGAGCCGAACCGATTGCCACAAGGGGTACTTCCTGAAGAGAAAACTTGGCTGAATCAGTTAAATATCATGATTGAAGAGGGCAATGACAATTTGTATTACAGTGATTTTTAACAAATCACAAAGCAGATAATTTCAGATAATTGGATAAGATATATTTTTGTGCGTTTTTGAAAAAGTATAGATGTTAGGACAATTCGTCATAAACGGCTTAATCTCTGGAATTCTCTATTCCTTACTGGCGATAGGTTTTGCCTTGGTATATAACACCACCAAGGTGTTCCATATCGCGGCGGCGGCCATTTATGTTTTTGCAGCCTACATATTCTATTTATTTGCAGTCACTTTTGGGTCACCAATAATAGTATCTGCTCTCATCGCTATTCTTCTCACCATGGGATTGAGCCTGTTAACCGATGTTTCAGTGTACCGCCCCTTGAAAAACCGCGAGGCATCCAACAACGTGGCCATGGTTGCCTCCATTGGCATGATGACTGTAATCGTCAATCTTCTGGCTATGATTTTTGGAAACGAGACCAAGATGATTGACAATGCAACACATCATCTTTTTTCCTTAGGCGATGCAATCATCACGACACCTCAAATGTGGCAATTAGTGGTGGGCATCATCATCATCATCATATTTTTCCTATTTATTGCAAAAACACCATGGGGAATACGTCTAAGAGCCTTAAGTTCCGACAGTGTACTTTATGAAACTTTGGGCTACAACACGTCGCACACACGCATCTTTGTTTTTTTATTGAGCGGAGCTTTTATTGCTATTAGCAGTTGTCTTGCAGCCTATGACACCGGCCTCAACCCTCACATGGGAATGAATGTGATCATCAATGCAATGGTGGCCATGATCATTGGTGGAATGGGGCGTTTGGGCACCTGCGTGTTAGGCGGCATCACCCTTGGCTTATTGCAAGGAATCACAGCATATAAGTTTTCGGAGAATTGGTTAAATGCCGCCACCTTCGTGTTACTACTAACCCTACTATTCATCCGTCCCCAAGGCATTGCGGGTTACAAACAACGTAACGTATGATAGAAATATGTCTGAGTACTGGAATTATGATTTGCATCTACATCATCTTGGTGTTGAGTGCTAATTTAACAGTGGGCATGGCCAACCTCTTGACGATGTGCCAAGCGGCATTCTACGGGATAGGTGCTTATATCGGGACTTTTTTTCTAATGCAGTTCAACCTGCCCTTTGTTGTCATCGCAACTCTGGTGATGTTGGCAACTG
>JAGCFD010000003.1 GCA_017650305.1 Bacteroidales bacterium
AATGGCCGGCCTCCAACAGCGGCGTGCAAAGGCGCTTGCGTTTACAAAAATGCATGCCTGCCGTGTCTTTTCCCTTTTGCAAACAGCTGCATTTTTGTTCACGTTTGCCGCCGCTGTCAGAGGGCGGACAGAGCGGGCGGCATTCATGTCGGCTTGATCTTTTGTAACTTTTCTATCAAGAGAAAAGTTAAAGACTATAATCGTCTGATAGACTGATACTTGCCACAAAGTTCAATATCCACTCTTTGCATAACACTCTCAAACAAAGAGGTTCTGTTTTCACAATCTATATTTGTGCCATCATGTATATAATTACCAAATATTAACAGCTGATGACACAACAAAAATGAGTGCATCAAAAAACATTGTGATTTACGTATCTCTTAGACTCTCAACCATACAGGGCATCACCATGTATATGCCCCCTGCCCTATGGGAAGCAAACACACCATTAGCATTAGCCTATGGCTGAAGCATATCTATCTGATTTTCCGTTCCCCCTTCACCTGATAGCTCTTCAACTCTGCATTGGTAGAACTGCCACGATAGAACAAGGCCGTGGCACGAGTAGTCTTGCAGTTCTTG
This sequence comes from Bacteroidales bacterium, assembly GCA_017650305.1. Classification (GTDB taxonomy): domain Bacteria; phylum Bacteroidota; class Bacteroidia; order Bacteroidales; family WCHB1-69; genus F23-D06. The sequence continues at coordinate 586 of JAGCFD010000003.1, forward strand.
ATGACCACATCATTCTTGGAACCATAAAAATCCACGAACATCTTGGTGCTGCAAGGAATGAAGGTGCATTTCTCATATTCGGCACGATTGTCTATAAAGTACCGATTGTCATCCGCATTGTTGAGATACAGATTGCACTGCTTATAGACGCGCTTGGTATTGTTGACCTCGGCAGCATAGCGAATCATGCCCACCGTACAACTGGTGAAACGGATATTATACTGGCTGTTGGTCAAGACATTATAGTTCAATCTTGAATTCAGAATCTTCACGACATCCTCTTTGCTGCGACAAAGATTGATGGTAAGGCTGGCCGGATAGCTGTATTTTTTGGTCGCTTGTTTGATTTCGGCATTGGAGACTGGCAGCAGGTCCATATTGCGGATATCATACTGCACCGTCTTGGTTGCGGTGACTGCCGCACTGGAAATCACAAAATTGGCGGAATGCCCCGAGCCGGAATAATGGAATGACAGGCCGTCAATCTTAACTTTTGACACATAATCAACAGATTTTCCGTAGGTTATATCGCCCGTAGGCTTGAAAAGGATAATCTCCGACACTTTGTCTGGCACATTGACAATCAAGTTCTGGATGGTGACATTGGGCCAGCTCTTACGGGAGAGCTCTGGACGGGAGACTGTCTGATTCTGCAGTTTTCCAATGGATATCAAGAAGTTGCGGGAGACGCCAGCCTCCATGACGCAATTCTTGAATGTCAAATCGAAAGGTGTGTAAACATTATAAGATGTCTCCACCAACACAGGCACGAAGTTCACGAAACGACAACCATCATACAAAATGTTGCCGAAAACAGACGAAAACTGATTGTAGAGTTTGCTGAACTTGCAGTTATAGAAAAAGATGTCTTTTCCATAGCAGTGGACATCAAAGCGGTTGATGTCGCAGTCGCGCAATGTGACCTGACTCATGTTATTCGTTCCGAACACGCCCCATTGGGCATGGGCGGTGAGTCGCAGGAAGGTCGCATTCCACACATTATTCATCATGATGCCATAACCATACTTCTTCTCCTGAGAATAGGTGCCGTCGATGAACACATCCTCCATCGTAATGTTGGCGGAGTTGACGACCGTGATGGCCTCATCGGCGTACATCGTGCTATTTTGCGGCGTATATAGCTGTACATTACTGATTTTGAGATTGTTCTGTCCTTCCACATAGAAGCATTTGGTTTTATATGTGGCAGAGCTGTCACGCAGAATGGTCAGATTGGATATGGTCTTCAGCTCCGGGTTGGCAGGATAATAGGATGCTTTCAGGTGAGTGGTGTCGGTAGCGTATGAAGCCACCGGGGTATTCTTTGCCTTTCCCTTTTGGACGAAGAGCAGGTCCTTGCGCATGGCGCCGTACGCATAGCCGGCGCGATTGGCCACCCAAGGAGTCTCATCTTCCAAGACCAAGAGCCAGGAACCGTCGGCCAGAGAATCCACATCCCGGAAATCGCCTTCGTCCACCATCTTCTTGTCTATCTCGACAGGGGTGGCCGATTGGACCATCTCAAAAAGGAAGAATTTCTGGGCATTGTTGCGAACAGTCAACTTCAGGCCGTGGAAATCATTGTTAAGAGTCAACGGGATACTCTTACTTCCAGCCGTCACCTCTATCGTCAATGATTCTATGCCCTCGTAGGAAACATCGCCACCGGCAGTCGCAGCGGCCAGATGGGTTTGATAGAGAACCTCGTAGCGTGCGCTGTCGGTCAGGGCTTCCGAGAGACCAAAGTCAAAAGGTGAAAAGCATTGCGAATTATCCATTGTGTCTTCCGTTTGAGCTTTGCTCGTCAGCATAAACGATGCCATAACGAGCAGCATAATCAGTTTTTTCATCATCAAAATCTTGTATGTCAGCCATTTTTACGATAGGTAGTGTCGAAGTCTGTGCGAGAGAGCAGCGAGCGCCCGAGCGTAGCCTCGTCGGCATACTCCAGCTCCTCCCCCACCCCGATACCCCGGGCAATAGTGGTGACTTTTTCAACTTTATCTTTTACATTCTTATAGATATAGAAGTTCGTGGTGTCACCCTCGACTGTGGAGGGAAGGGCTAAAATCAACTCGCTGACGGGCTCCTGATCCACACGGTCGAAGAGTTCCTGCAGGTTCAGTTGTTGTATGCCGATGCCATCCATCGGAGAGATGACGCCACCGAGCACATGATAGACACCGTTGTACTGATGGGTGTTCTCCAGGGCTATGATGTCGCGGATATCCTGCACCACGCAGATGACCGAAGCGTCACGCTTGGGGTTGGCACAGATATCGCAAATCTCGCTGTCTGAGACGTTGTAGCATTTCTTGCAGAAGAAGATGTCGGTTTTCAGCTTGTTGATGCGGTCAGTGAGGCGCATCACGTCCTCCGACTCGGTCTTCAGCAGATGCAAGGCAAGACGAAGCGCCGTGCGCTTGCCGACACCCGGCAACTTGGCAATCTCGTTAACAGCATTTTCCAGATTTTTAGAGTATATCGACAACATAGTTTATAACAATCAGGAATGTTCAAAAATAAGTGTGGTGAAGTTGTCGGGATCTAGTATCTCATTCGCGACAGTCAGGATGTCGTCAGCAGTGAGCGCCTCAATCTCCCGGATGCTCTCCTCCATTGTGTCAACCTCCTCGAAGAAAAGGGCCGCATGACCGATGGATAGCATCTCGTTAAGTTTCGCCTCATTGGCCAAAGCCATTTGTCCTATCAACTGTTTCTTAGCATAATAGAGCTGCATGCTTCCCAGCTTCTGATGACGCAGGTTCTCCGCCTCTCTGAGCACCAGCTCCACACAATGGTCGGTATTCTGGGCGGCGCACCCGAAATAGACCGAGAAGAGTCCTGTGTCGGAGAAGGAGGTGTAGTTGGCCTCAACGGTATAGGCCAGTCCTCGCTTCTCGCGCATGCTCATATTCAGGCGAGTATTCATCCCTTGTCCGCCCAACAGATTGGTCAGCAAGAGGAAAGGCACACGCTTGTCGTCTATGATGGCATACGCCGGCATGCCCATCATCACGTTGGTCTGGACGGCGTGTTTGTGCACCCTAAGCATGTGGGGCTGATAGTTTGCAAACGGCTCTCTGTGCTTCGGTTCCTGAGCCAACTCCATCTCGCCGAAATAGCGCTCGCACAGCTTCAACAGTCGTTGCAGACTAATATTGCCGACCGAGGCAAGCACTATATTATGCACATTGTAATACTGGCTCATCAATCCCAGCAGGTCATTGCGCGTCATCTTCTTGACACTCTGTCTGGTTCCTAATATATTTCGGCCCAGCGGATGGTTCTCGAAGACAAGCCCCTCAAAATCATCGAATATCAACTCCGAAGGGGTGTCTTTGTAGTAGCTGATCTCTTCCATCACAACTGTTTTCTCCTTGTCTATCTCCTTTTCCGGGAAAATGGAGTGGCAAAGGATGTCCGACAGCAGTTCCACGGCGCGAGGATAGTCTTGAGAGAGGAAGGATGTATGAAAATAGGTCTCCTCCTTGGAGGTGCTGGCGTTCAGGTCGCCGCCCACCGCCTCCATACGGCTGATGACCCGGTAAGCATTGCGCTTCTGGGTGCCTTTAAAGATGGTGTGTTCCAGGAAATGGGCCAGGCCGGGAGTCCGTTGCGGCTCGTCACGAGTGCCGATATCCACCAGCACCCCGAAATGTGATATCGGGGAGTTGGTCTCCACATGAATGACGCGCAAGCCATTCCGCAATCTTACAATATGGTGTGGCATTGCTCGATCGTGACAGTTTGTATCGTATTGACGAGCTTTTCATCGTATGGGACGGTCACGCGGATATAGTTGTCCGTGAAACCGCAAAGCTGATCCTCCACCACTTCAGACTCAATCAAGACGGGATGTTCCTGACCCTCGCACTGTTTGTAGAACTCCATCTTCTTGGCACGGGAGAGCTCGAGCAGCCGTTCAGTACGTTCGTGCTTGACGGTATCACCAATCTGATTATCCATCATATTGGCATGTGTACGCGGGCGTCGTGAGTAGGGGAAAACATGCATGTAGCTGATAGGAAGCTCTTCCAGGAAGGTATAGGTCTCTTCAAACTCCTCGTCAGTCTCACCCGGGAAACCCACAATGACATCGCAGGCGATACATGCGTTTGGCATCTTCTGGCGGATGAGAGCCACCTTGGCGGCATACTCCTCTTTAGTATAACGGCGATGCATATCTTTGAGGATGCGGTTGCATCCAGACTGCAGAGGCATGTGGAAGTGAGGCATCAGAATAGGCGATTTGGCCACCAGCTTGATGATATCCTCGGAGAGCAAATCGGGCTCGATGGACGAGATACGCACGCGCTCGATGGCATTCTGTTTGACAATAGCCTTGAGCAGTGCGAGGAAATCCACCTTGGTGCCGCGACCGAAGTCGCCAACGTTAACGCCGGTGAGGTTCACCTCGTGCAGGCCGGCATCGGCAATCTTCTTAATGTTAGCAAGCACATTCTCCTTGGTGTCGCTGCGACTCTTGCCACGGGCAATCCAGACCGTGCAGTAGGTGCAATGGTTGTTGCAGCCATCCTGTATTTTCAGGAACGAGCGGGTGCGGTCGGTGAGCGAATAGGCATCAAAGAAGTTCGGTGCCTGGTGCTCGGCCCGGTTGACGATATAGTCCACCACGCCCATCTTGTTATGGCTTCCGAAGACCTTGATGACTCCCGACCAGCGTTCGAGCAGTTCCGGCTTCAAAGCGCTGTAACAGCCGATGAGGACCAGCGAGGCCAAGGGGTTTTCGCGATGCAGTTTGGAGGCCAGATTCCGCGTCTTCTTTTCCGCGGAGGATGTCACCGCACAGGTGTTGATGATGATGACCTCCGGGATACCGCCTTGCGTCCAGCCATTCTCAACCAGCTTGGCTGCGATGGCAGACGACTCGCTGTAATTCAGTTTGCAACCTAATGTATAAATGTCAAAATTTTTCATCTTATTGGTTATAAGGTGGATAATCTAACGAATAATGCAATCCCCTACTCTCCTTGCGGTTCATGGCATGACGGATGATCAGATAGCCGACATTGATCATGTTGCGGAGTTCGCAGATTTCGGGATTGATGATGGATTTCTTGTACAGTTCCTCGGTCTCACGATAGAGAATGTCCAGACGGTCGAAAGCGCGCTGCAAGCGCAGGTTAGAACGGACGATGCCCACGTATGCGCTCATGATGGTCTGGAGCTCCTTTCGGGATTGTGTGATGAGCACCATCTCCTCGTTGAGCACGGTGCCGTCGCTGTTCCAGTCGGGCACTTCGTGACAGAATGAGAGGTTGGGCAGGTCTTCCACCGACTTGAGGCAGGCGCGGTGGGAGAAGACAAGCGCCTCCAGCAGGGAGTTGGAAGCCAATCGGTTGGCACCGTGCAGTCCTGTGGATGCGCACTCGCCGGAAGCATATAGATTCCGGATGGATGTGGCGCCCCACTCGTCAGTCTGGATGCCGCCACAGGAGTAGTGGGCCACAGGCACCACCGGGATCATCTCCTTGGTGATGTCAATGCCGATGCTGAGGCACTTGGCGTATATGTTGGGGAAGTGTTCAAAGATCTCCTGTTTCTTGATGACAGTGGTGTCGAGATATACATGGTCCACACCTTGTCGTTTCATCTCGTTGTCAATGGCACGCGCCACAATATCGCGAGGTGCGAGGGATCCGCGCTTGTCATACTTCTCCATAAAAGAGACGCCATTGGCATCTTTCAGGATCGCGCCGGCGCCGCGCATAGCCTCCGTGATGAGGAAGGAGGGAGACTCTTTCGGATTGTACAGGGAGGTGGGATGGAACTGCACGAACTCCATGCCGCGCACCGCGCCCTTGGCACGATACACCATCGCAATGCCGTCGCCTGTCGCCACCAAAGGGTTGGTGGTGTGCTCGTAGACCATTCCGATACCGCCTGTGGCCATCATCGTAATCTTGGCCAGAACCGTCTCCACACGCTGTGCGTCCGGATTAAAGACGTAGGCGCCATAGCAGGTGATATCGTTGGAGCGGCGCGTCACCTCCACACCCAAATGGTGCTGGGTGATGATCTCCACCGCTATCTTGTTCTCGTAAATCTCAATGTTGGGATTCTTCTTGGCGGCAAGAATCAACTTCTCCTCAATCTCGGCACCGGTCATATCCTTGTGATGCAGCACCCGATACTCGGAGTGACCGCCCTCCTTGGCCAGCGCGAACTTGCCGTCCTTGTTCTTGTCGAAATCCACGCCCCACTCTACCAATTCCATCACACGGGCCGTGGCCTCGCGGATAGTCAGCTCCACGATGTGCTTGTCTGAAAGCTCAGCACCAGCCACCATGGTATCGTGGATATGCTTCTCATAAGAGTCCGGCTGATAAACAACCGAAGCGATACCACCTTGAGCAAAGCGAGTGGAGCCCTCGTCAATTTTAGACTTGGTAACCATGCAAACTTTGCCGAAATTCGCGGCCTTTAAAGCAAAACAAAGCCCGGCCACGCCAGATCCAATTACCAAAAAATCAACTTCTTTACGCATTTTATGCAATTCTAAAAAAAACGTGCAAAAGTACAAAAAAAAATATTACTATCCGCGAAAAGTTTTGGATTCATTCGTGGATTAGTGGGTTAAAGGGTTAGTGGGTTAAAGGGTTAATAGGTTAATAGGTTAAAGGGTTAGTAGGTTAGTAGGTTAGTAGGTTATTTTACCCTCAGCTCTCCTTTTCGGACATGAGAATAATAGGACTGCAATCTTACCTTAAGATCGTGTTCCAATGAACGCTGGGCCGCATTGCCAAGATTCAGAATATCACGTTCTTGCAGGGTGTCGTCAGCAGAAAAAGCATACAAGCATCGGTCGCCATCGAAATAGAGACTCAAGGAATCTGTCAACGCCTGATAGGTCTGATTAACACAATTTAACACCATAGGCCTGCGCTCCGGCTCATTGAAGACATCCCGGCCAAAGGCGAAATAGGGTTTCTGATAACCCATGAGACCGAGGACGGTGGGCATAATGTCTATCTGCTGCGTCACATGCTCATAACGCCCACGCACAGAATGGTCCGGAGTGTACATAAAATATATGATAGCCGTATTGCCCTTTGGCGTACGAGTCTCTTCTGCAGCCATTTGCGGCGAGACATGGTCCGCCACGAAAATGAAGAGGGTGTTTTCAAACCATGGCATCTTGGAAGCCTTCTTGAAGAACTCCCGCAGGGAAAGGTCCGAATAGGCCACACAAGGCTGGACAGAGGTGGTACCTTTGGGCATCTTTTCCATATAGCCGTCCGGCAAATCATAAGGATGATGGGAACTCAACGTGAAAACAGTGGAAAAGAAGGGTGTGTCCAAACGATCGAGTTCTTCTGCCACATACTGAAGGAATGGCATATCCCAAATACCCCACACATTGGCATTCTTTCCACCGGGATGCTGTTTCTCGAAATCTGTCCGGTTAAAGAAATGCTCCACCCCGCACAGATGACAGAACGCTTCAAAGCCCATCTGGTTGGCATGGGTTCCACAGAAGAAGTAGGTCCCGTAGCCTTGATTGGCAAGAAGCCTTGGCAATCCATCCAGATCGGTCAATGTCTGCGGTGACAACGCAAATGGCGTGCGATAGGAGGGAATGGAGGTCAGCACGGAAGGCAATGCTTCGATAGACTTCACACCATTGGCGAAGGCATTCGTAAAGACGAGCCCCTCTTGCATCAGAGAATCCAGAAAAGGCGTGAAGCCTCCTTGCGGATTCAGATGCGGAGCCAGATACTGCGAATGCTCCCGGCTGAAACTCTCCAAAACGAAAAGCACCACATTCTTCCCCTCAGCCACCGCCGGATTGAGCAGCTTCGGATCATGGTATGGCGTGAAGGACTTCGCCACCTCGGCCTCATCGTAATAAACGGGCATATCCATCTGTCGGACCCCTATAGTTCGGAATATACAGAAAGGATTGCTCAACACCATCGAACCTTTCTGCGGAGACTTGGCGTAATAGGCAGCGTTGGCAATAGTGATAGGACGCGCCTTGATATCGACAAAACTCCTGATCCCCAACATCCATATCAACACGGAGAAGACCAATATGAAAGAACAAACCACATAATAAGTCTTCTTTTTCTGTATCTCGGTAGGATGGTATTTTATTTTCTTATAGGCAAATACAAGAAATACAATCAACGCCACGGCCAACAACAGAAGATACCAATTCTCCCCCATCGACTTGAAGAGGATGTCGAATGTGTTGTCATTCTCACGGAAAAAATGCATCTCCTCAAGCGTAATGCGCTTGAATGCATATCGGTAATAGATGACATCAGCCAGATTCAAGACAACAATGCCAATGGAATTGGAAATCAGAAACAACCAGCGAAGCGCTTTCTGATATTTTTCATTTTCCCGAAAATGAAAAGGCAACAGCGAAAGAAAAATAAATGGTGCGTTCAGATAGAAGATGGATGCTGTGGAAAACTTAAACGAACCATGAAGCAACGAAGGGATCTCCGACCATGTCAGCGAACCCAGCAAGACTCGGTTATATCCATAAAATGCCACTTGGGTGACAAAAATACAGACATAAAGCAGGAACAACCTGAGAATCAGCACCGTGAAATCATTCTGAAAGAGTTTCTTTATTATTTGCGACAATTTCTGCATCACTATTTTATTTCTACTAAAGCCTAAAAAGCCAATGTTATTTCATTATTTCACTTGTCCGGACAAACAACCCGAAGAGATTTAGGCACAATGCGAATATCGAGGGTTTCGGTCATCATCACGGGTTCCCCATCCACATTCACCACGCCGGGGGCAGGACGTTCAAGATGGATATGGGCTGCTTGGTAGTCCGTGTGAAGCCGGGACTTGTTCAGTCGTCCGAGCATCATCTTGATCACCGCGGCAGGCGCTTTCAACAAAGACGGGCGGTAAAGCACGCAGGTGTCCAACAGGCCGTCCTGGAGAGAGGCGTGCGGGGCGATGATGGCGTGATACCCAAACTGATTGGAGTTCGCGAAAGTGACAAGCAACGGGCTACAGACCACCGTCTCACGATCTTCCAAGGTTATCCGCACCTCTTCCGGTTTGTAGTGAAGATAATTACGGACAGCATAACGGGCGTATGTCAAGAATCCGCGTCTGGGGTCTGCAGCAAAGTCGTAAGCGGTTTGGGCATCCAGGCCGATGCCGGCCACGCTCAAGAACGGCTTGCCATTGACTGAAGCGGTGTCGATGCTCTTAACAGAACCTTGGGACAAAAGACGCAGGGCCTTGTCGACATGAAGCGGAATGCCCAGACAGCGGGCCAGTCCGTTGCCGGAACCGGACGGTATGATAGCCAAAGGCGTGTCTGTGCCAATAAGTCCGCGAGCCACCTCATTGAGAGTCCCGTCGCCACCCACAGCCGCGACAATGTCATAGTCGCCCACTGCCTCCGTCGCCAATTTGGTGGCATGCCCGACAGACTCTGTAAAGACAATCTCATACGACATGTCGTCACCCAACACGGAAGCAGCAATGTCGGGAAATCGCCTCTTGTTGCGATTGCCCGATATAGGGTTTACGATAAACAGGATCCTCTTTTTAGACATCATGACGACAAGTGTATCAAGACTGCTTTAAGCGGCCGCAAAAATACAAAAAACCTTGCAGAAACGGCACCGAAGCATGTATCCCTCATCACGGATAATTATTTGCAAATAAGATTTGTTTGCCAAATTAAAAAACATTAATTTTGCCACCTCGTTTGTTAAGACCAAACAAAAAATGCTTCGACGCCTTAGCATGAAGCTTGCGAAACAACAGAAAAGGATAAATCTATGATGAAGAGCGACAAGAAATTCACCCCATTTAAAAACTTGCGACAGTCGTGCAAGGACTTCTTCAGAAATCCAGCTTTATACTTTGACCGCTCCTTCTCCAGCAGTATCGGCAAGCAGATCGGATGGTTCATGGCTGTATTTCTGATCGTGCTTTTCATCCTCTACGCCATCTACTGTTTTCTTCCGGGTGAAGGAACCTTGGGCGAAAGATTCTCCAATCTGCTAATCCTCCTTATCGGTCCCACAGAATCTGACAAGATGCCTGTCGTGTTCACCATCATTGTCGATTTCCTGGGACTCATCATCTTGAGCGGTTTACTGATCACGGTGGCATGCAACATCCTGGACCGCCGCGTGGAGGCATACCAAAATGGCGAGATTTCTTATAAACTGAAAGACCATATCATCATCATCGGCTACAATCCAAGCGTCCCTTCCCTTGTCAAGACACTACGGACCGAGCACGGATCTGAAGACGAAGAGACCTTCATTTTGATACAGAGCGGACAAGACGCCACCGAAGTCAGGAGCTCCCTTCAAATAGCCTTGGATGACTGGATGGTCAAGAATACGGTTGTATTACATGGCATGAGCAACTCGGGGAAGAGCTCCGCGACCTGAACATTGCAGAATGCAAAGCCGTTTACATCATTGGCGATGACACGATGGAGGCCCATGATTCCATCAACCTCGACAGCCTTGTCGTCGTCTCAAAACTTTGGCGGGAGGCCCATCCGGATGTTGACCCCGAAGACCCCACTCGGCTGAAGAACAGGCTTTTCTGCAAGATGCTATTCGAGCACCAGACTCTGTCCAGTGTCTTCCAGTTCTCAAAACTGAAGAAGGAAGTGGCAGGCGCCATACATTTTCATCCTTTCAACCTGTATGACAACTGGGCAAAAAAAGTTCTGGTGGCAGGCGCCACCGACAAAAACTCCACCTACAAGCCCATAGATGGTTATGATGGCATTCGGAAAGGAGACACGCAGCATGTACACATGATCATCATCGGCATGTCACGCATGGGGACTGCCCTGGCTGTAGAAACAGCCCAGACGGCCCACTACCCCAACTTTAAAGAAGACGACGACACCACCCGCACTCACATCACATTCATCGACTGCAATGCACAAGAGGGGATGGAGTCTTTCAAGAGCAGGACACCCAATGTATTCGAGATGATGCGGTGGAAATATGTCGACACGGAAGAAGAGAGCAAGACGCTGTACTCTTTATCCGACGAATCGTGGGTAAATCCCATCGAGGAGGCCTCGAGTCCGTACCATCACCTCGGCCCCAACTTCACCGACATCCAATGGGAGTTCATCAACGGACGGGTGGAGTCTGCGCCGGTACGGCAATATCTGACCGATGCGGCCAATGACCCATCCGCCATCACGACCATTGCCATTTGCTTGCCCAACGACCAGCAAGCGGCGCAAACAGCCCTGTACCTGCCCGACCAGGCACTCCGAAACGCCTATCAAGTGTTGGTTTACCAAAAAGAAAGCGATGCCATCATCAAGAGTGTGAACAATCCCGACGACGACTGCACCAAATACGACAAGCTGATTCCGTTCGGCTTGAATGAGGAGACCTACTGCAACGATTTGATTGGAGAAGATGAAGGGAAGTGGATCAATGCCTATTGGGCATTAGTTTATGCGAAGAACGAAGACCTGGAAATCTATAAAAAGTCATGGAACGAGAAAGACGAAGCGTGGGCTGATCGTCTGTGGGATGCCATTTCCGTTTCAGACAAATGGTCCAGCATTTACAGTGCCAACATGATATACACCAAGCTCCGCTCCATCGGCTGTTCCACAGAAGACGAAATTGATCACATACGGAATGCCATGGAGGATGACATGCAAGCTCTCATTTACACAGAGCACAACCGCTGGGTGACAGAGGAGCTGATCGCAGGTTTCCGGCCTCTGCTTGCCGACGAGTGGGAAGAGTACAAAGTGACAAAGAATCCCAAGAAGAAGGCAGAGAGGGCTCATGGCAATATCTGTTCCAATGCGCTCCTATCAGACGTTGAGCCGGAGGCCCACGGAAAAGACGGACAGATAACACTGGCACTCTTGGAGATCATTGAGCATATCAAAAAGAAGAAGTAACGAGTTACTGACACGATAAAAAAAGGTGCTGATTTGTGGTCAGCACCTTTTTTTGATTATGTGTTAGGGGGTGTCTTACTTGACCTCCTCAAAATCAACATCTTGGACTTCTGAGTCGTTGCCGCCGTTGTTGGCACCGCCCTGAGGGCCTTGAGCGCCACCGGCTTGCTGGTTGAAACCGGCGCCAGGCTGTTGGGCACCGCCCGTCTGTTGATACATCTTGGCGGAAGCAGCCTGCCATGCGCCCTGCAACTCGGCCGTGGCAGCATCAATAGCCGCAAAGTCTTTGTTGTCGTGTGCGGTCTTCAACTTGGCAGCAGCAGCCTCGATCTTGGCCTTGTCTTCGGCAGGCACCTGCTCGCCGAACTCCTTCAGCTGTTTCTCGGTTTGGAACACCAAGCTATCGGCAGCATTCAGTTTGTCAATCTCCTCTTTGGCCTTCTTGTCGGCATCGGCATTGGCCTCAGCTTCGGCTTTCATTCTCTGGATCTCACTGTCGGAGAGACCGGAGGAAGCTTCGATACGGATCTTCTGCTCCTTGCCCGTGGCTTTGTCGCGTGCGGTCACGTTGAGGATGCCGTTGGAGTCGATGTCGAAGGTGACTTCGATTTGCGGCACGCCTCTCATAGCAGCGGGGATGCCATCGAGGTGGAAACGACCGATGCTCTTATTCTGTGCGGCCATTGGACGCTCGCCCTGCAACACGTGGATCTCCACAGAGGTCTGGTTGTCCACAGCCGTGGTGAAGGTCTCCGTCTTCTTGGTCGGGATGGTGGTGTTGCTCTCGATGAGCTTGGTCATCACGCCACCCAGGGTCTCCAGACCTAAGGAAAGCGGGGTGACATCCAGCAAGAGGATGTCTTTCACATCACCGCTCAGCACGCCGCCTTGGATGGAGGCGCCGATGGCGACCACCTCGTCAGGATTAACGCCCTTGGACGGGGTCTTGCCAAAGAACTTCTCCACGATCTCCTGGATAGCCGGGATACGGGTGGAACCGCCCACGAGGATCACCTCGTCAATGTCGGAGGTTGTATAGCCTGCGTCTGACAACGCCTTCTTACAAGGCTCGATGGTGGCGCGGATCAGGTCATCGCACAGTTGCTCGAACTGAGCACGGGTTAAGGTGCGCACCAAGTGTTGCGGCACACCATCAATCGGCATGATGTACGGCAAGTTGATTTCCGTGGAGTTGGAGCTGGACAGCTCAATCTTGGCTTTCTCAGCAGCCTCTTTCAGACGCTGCAAGGCCATGGCATCCTTACGCAAATCCACGTTATAGTCTTTCATGAACTCCTCGGCCAGCCAGTCGATGATCTTGTGGTCGAAGTCATCGCCGCCCAGGTGGGTGTCACCATTGGTGGACTTCACCTCAAAGACACCGTCACCGAGTTCCAGGATGGAGATATCGAATGTACCGCCACCAAGGTCGAAAACAGCCACTTTGGAGTCTGCTTTCTTCTTGTCAAGGCCGTATGCCAAAGCGGCAGCCGTAGGTTCGTTGATAATACGTTTCACGTTCAGACCGGCAATCTCGCCAGCCTCCTTGGTGGCCTGACGCTGTGAATCGCTGAAGTATGCAGGCACGGTGATGACAGCTTCTGTCACTTCCTGTCCAAGATAGTCCTCAGCCGTTTTCTTCATCTTTTGCAGAATCATGGCGGAGATCTCCTGGGCAGTATAGCTGCGATCGTCAATTTTCACCTTTGGCATATTGTTGGAGGCACGTTCCACAGTGTAGGGCACGCGCTCCACCTCCTTGACTACACGGTCATAGGTCTCGCCCATGAAACGCTTGATGGAGAAGATCGTCTTGGTAGGGTTGGTGATGGCCTGTCTCTTGGCAGGGTCTCCGACCTTACGCTCGTTATTGCCGACAAAAGCCACGATAGAAGGAGTGGTTCTTCTGCCTTCGCTGTTGGGGATGACAACCGGCTCGTTGCCTTCCATTACTGCCACACATGAGTTGGTGGTTCCTAAGTCAATTCCAATTATTTTTCCCATTGTTGTATAATTTTTATTGTTATTACTAATTTGTTTGTGTCTCATCCTTTTTAGAAACACGAAATCATATCATACAACAATTGTGCCAAAAACATTTTCACCCCATTTTAGCTACTGACATTATGTCATGCTGTCGCAAAAAAAGAGTTATATACCTGATGGCGCAGAATCTCTTTTTGCGGCGGGCACGTCACAAGCATCATGGCAAGATGCCATCCGACATTGACACACAGGTGCCATCAGGTACATAATCACAAAAAAGGCGCCGACAAATGAATGTCAGCGCCTGTTGGAACTTTGGGTTACCACTTATTATTTATGGCCGGCACATTTGTGTTCGCCACCTTGGGCATTGGCGCATTTGTGCTCACCAGCCTTGGCATCACCGCAACATTTTTGTCCAGAAGCTTTGGCTTCGCCGGCACACTTGTGCTCGCCGCCTTGAGCGTTGGCACATTTGTGCTCGCTGGCCTGGGCATGACCTGCACATTTGTGTTCACCAGCTTTGGCTTCGCCAGCGCATTTGTGCTCGCCTGCCTGTGCATGACCAGAGCACTTGTGTTCGCCTGCTTTGGCTTCGCCGCCGCATTGGGCTTCGCCACGACAGCAAGCGGGCAATTTGGCACGAGCCTCAGCGTCAGCCTTCACCTTGTCGGCATCATAACCGAGTTTGCTGACACCTTTGCGAATGGCATCAGCCGTCGTCAGCTTAGGATCATAAGACACGGTAAGCTTGGCGGTAGCCATATCGTAGCTACAAGCCTGAACACCTTCAAACGTAGGAACTGCAGTCTGCATCACCTTGGCACAGCGTCCACATTTGCCATTGGTCTGGATGGTTACATTCTGCGTGGATTGTGCGGACAATCCCAAACTGGTTATCACAACCAGCAATAATAACATGATTTTTTTCATAGAATAATTAATTTGATCATTAAAATTTCGAATAAAAACAAAGACAGTTAGACTGCCATAAGGGGGATTAGATTAATTTTTCAGAAATTAAATATTTGTTTCTGTCGGAACCGTTCCGAGCGATGAGCTCGCCGAGGAAGCCTGCCAAAAACATCATGAAACCGATCACCATGGCTAAGAGCGCCAGGAAAAATAGCGGCTGGTCGGTGACGGCGCGATAATGCACTCCAGAATGCTGGTGCACCAACTTGGCCACGATGATCCAGATGGTGAAGATAAGTCCCAGCAAGAAAGAGACAGAGCCCCACAATCCGAAAAAGTGCATCGGTTTCTTGCCGAAACGGGTGGCGAAGGAGATGGTGAGAAGGTCGAGATATCCGTTGACAAAACGATCCCAGCCAAACTTCGACACTCCGTATTTGCGCTTCTGGTGCTGAACTGGTTTCTCCCCTATCTTGGTGAAACCCGCCCACTTGGCGATAACGGGAATATATCGGTGCATCTCGCTGTACACCTCGATAGACTTCACCACATCCTTGCGATATGCCTTCAGGCCGCAGTTGAAATCGTGAAGCTGGATGCCCGACATCTTGCGGGTAGTCCAATTGAAGAACTTGGAGGGCAAGTTCTTGGTCAGCTTGTCATCATAGCGAACCTTCTTCCATCCAGACACAAGGTCGTAGCCGTCTTCCTTGACCATGCGGTAAAGTTCAGGAATCTCGTCAGGAGAGTCTTGCAGATCAGCATCCATCGTGATGACCACATCGCCCTGACAATTCTCGAAGCCCGTATTGAGGGCTGCCGACTTGCCATAGTTGCGACGGAAGCGGATGCCCTTCACACGTTCATCCTGGCGGTGCATCTCCTCAATGAGCTGCCAGGAGTTGTCGGTGGAACCATCGTCGATCATCAAAATTTCGTATGAGAACTGGTGTTCATCCATAACACGCTGAATCCAGCTCACCAGTTCGGGGATGGATTCCGCTTCATTCAAAAGGGAAATAATGACAGATATATCCATATTTAAACGTTTTCTTCTTGATTATCAGTTTCTTCCTCGGAAAGAATTTCAGTTTCATCGGGTTCTTCCTCCGTTTCCTCCACCGGAACCTCATCTATGGCATTTTTGGAACGATAATGATATACCGAGACAAAGATGCCGACCAAGAGCGCATAAATCCAGGAGAAGAAGGAGTTTATAGCCGCATAGGTCACCGGACTCGTATAATGCGGTATATCAGCCTTCTTTTTTTCAAAACGGATATCGGCAACACTATAATCACGCAAAAGGTTCTCGGCACGTTGGACAATCTGCTGCACATACAGCGTGGAAGGCGCCTTATCGTTTTGGTTTACATAAAGTTCCAGTGTCTGCATCAAAGTGCGACGAGCCTTCATCGAGAAGTGGGAAAGATCCCAAACCGTATCTATCGGCTGCATGCTTCTCTTCTGGAATTCGTTGGTGAGGGTTGCACGGTAGTATTTCTGCAACAGGTCGAGACCCTTTTTCACTTCGACCTTCATCCCGTCGTCCACCACCGTGTCTTGGGCGTCCATCACCTGATCTTGACTTATCCCGACAATAGACGAGAGCGTATCCAAATAGAGATTCAGCTCGGCAGTAGAGACCGTATCCTTCTCAACCACGCGACGGTAGTTGGTTAATGATGTCTCGTAGCGTTTCTCCAAGCCGTCGGGATCGATCTTGGAATATTGCAGCACTTCAAAGCCGAAGAGGATGACGCAACCCACAGCGGATATCAGGATGCAGCTCAGAAAAGCTTTGGCGAAGGAGAGACGTTGGGGGTAGTGCTCCTTGAACTCCTTGACGCCGGCATAGAGTACCAGCACATAGAGGATGATCAGGGCAAGGCTGCCCGCGGCCTGGTTTGAAAACTCCAGGTTGCGCGCCACCATGCGGACCACCTCGAAGATGACAGCCACGGCACCGAATATCAGCCCCCACTTGAGGCAAATATACCAGGGTGATTTTTGGTTCATAGAATCTCCGGATTAGTCATGCTTCGGGCAGCAGAACTCGGTCAGGACGCCGCCAGTGGCCTTAGGGTGAGCAAAGCCGATCATCAGGTTCTCAGCGCCACCGCGAGGAGCCTTGTCAATCAGTCGGATCTCCTTGGATGCCAGCTCATTGAGAGCTTCACCAGTGTCGGGAACGGCAAATGCGACATGATGGATGCCTTCACCTTTGTTCTCTATGAACTTGGCGACAGTGCTCTCTTCGCAAGTCGGCTCCAGGAGCTCAATTTTGGTTTGTCCCACCTTGAAGAAGGCGGTTCTTACCTTCTGGTCAGCCACCTCTTCGATATTGTAGCATTTGAGACCCAGAATGTTCTCGTAATACGGGATAGCCGTTTCCAGACTCTTAACGGCGATAGCAATGTGTTCGATGTGAGTAATATTCATAATATCAAAAATTTAAGATTAATCTCGATTTTCATTTTGCAGGAGGCTGGTGTGATGTTTGATCAGATGGATGGTGATCAGCAGTACGGTAGCCACGGCGAGCACCCACAAAGATGGGCGCAGCCATCGATGCAAGGGGATGCAGGTGATGATGTGCTGGTGCATCAGGCAGAACAGCAGGTAATCGACAAGAGTATAGGTGAAGATTGTCGAATAGATCGTCACATACTCTCGGCGCACGAAGGTCTTCCAGGAGAATGTCATCGGACTTTTCTCGCGGTTGCGCAGGCGGGGCAGGAAGGCGGGCACACGGGCAGACCACTCCTCGAACTGCTCGGCGAACCGGCTGCGGAGGAAGGCCTCCTCAGCGAACATGATGCGTTCATAGTAGAGCCAGTAAACGAGAGAAACGATCAGGAAAGCCCAGACATTCATCGTGAAGACGAGGATGCCGGCCCATATCAGATAGTTGGCAAGGTAGAGCGGATGGCGCACCACCGAATAGACCCCTTGGGTGTTGAGTTGGTTGGCCACTTGCGACTTCGTATTGCGGCCGGAAGTGCCTTTCGGCGTGGTGCTGACCGTATAGGCGCGCAGGACGAGTCCCGAGAGAGAAATCAGCATGGCTATGACGCTGATTGCGATGTGCCAGCCATCGTAATGCCTCAGCCCGACCTCATGATACCAAGCCTCGTTGGTGCAGCAGACGACAGGCAGGGCGATCAAGAAGATAATCACCGGAATCTGACCTCTATATTTGAAGAGAAAGTTGCCAGTATGTTCGAATTCCTGTATGAGTGCCATCGTGTATTTTTAAGGCTGCAAAAATAAAAAAAAAAGACTTTCCATGAGAGGAAAGTCTAATGTCTTTAATAACAAACTATTATTAGCCTCTTTTCTCTTTGATACGGGCCTTCTTACCAGTGAGGTTTCTCAAATAATAGATGCGGGCTCTGCGAACCACACCGCGTTTGTTGACGGCGATGCCGGCAATCAGAGGGGTGTCGAAGCGGAAAACTCTCTCCACACCAATACCACCGGAGATCTTTCTTACTGTGAAAGTCTTGTTGGTGCCTTCGCCTTTAATTTGCAGCACCACACCCTGGAATTGCTGGATTCTCTCCTTGGAACCTTCCACAATCTTATAAGAAACGGTGATGGTGTCACCAGCTTTAAATTTCGGAAACTCATTCCTCGTAATGAAATTGTCCTCTACGTACTGAATCAATTCGTGTTTCATCTCTTTATATTCTTTTATTTATTTCACATTTTTTCAAGGCTGCAAAAATACACTTTTTTTCTCTACTTTCATCTTCTGTCATCATTTTTTTCTTCCATCGGGTTTTGCCCCCACGTTATAAAATACAACACATTGACAATAAACTAATTAACAAAATAGAAACAGGATATAAACAGGATACAAACCACTTTTCAAAAATTGGAAGCGGATGATAATCGAGGGATTTTTAATGATTTTTCGGAGAAGAGAGGGATTTTTTTTGCATTTTTGCACTTTAAAAACAATAGCACATGAATTTGACAGCGCAGACCTGGGACGCCCAGGATTGGACATATCGATTTGCCAAGGCACAAAAGCCGTACAGTCATCCGGTCATCAAGCAGTTACGCCAGGAAGTCTTCTTTCACACGACACAGGTTGTAAGCGAGGGTGGCTATGCCATGGATGATGGGCGGCGAATAGCGTTGCCGTTGAACTATCAGCTGGCAGAAGAGACCTGTTTTTACAGCCGGAAGCTCCCCAGACAGGAGGAGTCGGAAGAGTTCCAGACGGAGCTGGAGGTTGTGCCGCGCGATTGTCTGGCCTTTGCGCGCGTCTTGGTGCAGGAGCAGCACGAAGAGGTTTGCGTGCTCAACATGGCGAGTGCGACTATGCCGGGCGGCGGTGTCCTGAACGGCTCCGGAGCGCAGGAAGAGTACCTCTTCCGTTGTTCCGACTACTACCGCTCGCTTTACCAATATATTGACTTCGGCCACATGTTTGGCGTGAAGCGTGCGTCGGACTCCTACCCTATGCACAGACAGTTCGGAGGCATCTTCAGCCCGGGCGTGACCGTATTCCGCGACACGGAAGCGCGCGGTTATGCCTTGTTGGAGGAGCCCTTCCGCATCAACTGCATTGCCGTGGCCGGTGTCAATCATCCGCGAACCGTCGTGCAAGACGGCGAGGAGCGCATAGCCGACTCCGTGCTGCCGACCATCTACAACAAGATGCGCACGCTGTTCCGGATTGCCCTAGCGCACCGGCAGAGAACGCTCGTGTTGGGTGCCTGGGGTTGTGGCGCCTTCGGCAACCCGCCCCGCCACATTGCGCAACTTTTCAAAGAGATGCTGGCGGAGCCCGAGTTCGCTCACGCCTTCCAGCACATTTACTTCGCCATCAAGGGCGGCCCCAACGGCGGCAACTACACGCCATTTCGAGAAATCCTGCAGCCGTAAACAAAAAAAAGACGGTCGCAAAAACCGTCTTTTCAGTGTCCCCTCAGGGACTCGAACCCTGGACCCATTGATTAAGAGTCAATTGCTCTACCAACTGAGCTAAGGAGACATCTCTTAATCGCGTTGTTTAACGAGGCGCAAAAGTACATTTTTTTTTTATCTTTGCAAAAAATAATTCTAATGAAAATATACACTAAAACTGGAGACAACGGAACCACATCATTAGTTGATGGATCAAGAGTTTACAAGGACGATTTGCTATTGGAAGCATACGGAACCATCGATGAATTGAATGCACATATCGGGATGGTCATCGCCCAAAAATCGGAGGATTTTCTCACAAAGGTGCAAAATATGCTCTTTGTGGCAGGAAGCCTGCTGGCCACTCCGACACAAGAATGGGATACCTATTTTAAAGATGTGCATCTGGCAGAATTCACATCGGAAATCGAAAAAGAGATCGACCGTATGCAGGCCGAGCTCCCCAAGATGACGGGATTCATTCTGCCTCAAGGAAATCAAGTGATCGCCACCCTTCACGTGTGCCGCACAGTGTGCCGGAGAGCTGAACGAAATATCGTCAGACTTATGCGCAATGACACCCGCTATCAAGACATTCAAAAAATGACAAATCGACTCTCCGATTATCTATTTATTTTGGCCCGATTCTACCACAAAACGATGAACGTTGACGAAATCAACTGGAAATCAATAAGATAAAAATTATTTAAAAATTGTCATTTGTTTGAAAATTATATTATTTTTGCCGCCTCAAAAAAGACCATTATAACCCTAAAAAAATTGTCATGTATTGGACGTTAGAATTAGCAACTAAATTGGAAGATGCCCCCTGGCCGGCAACCCGTGACGAGCTGTTAGACTACGCTATCCGTTCCGGCGCTCCAATGGAGGTCATTGAGAATCTTCAGGAGATAGATGATGAGGGTGAGACCTACGACTCCATTATGGATTTATGGCCTGACTACCCAACCAAGGAGGACTTTTTCTTCAACGAAGACGAATACTAATCGTCAGAAAGATCTCTCAAGAGGTCTTTAAGAAAAAATGCAAACAAAAAAACGCGCTAACATGGCGCGTTTTTTTTTATGCTGTGGAAAGATCAATCCCTATTCAACAATGACCACGGCGCCGCCACCCGGGGCCAGCTCCAGCGTAAGCTGCGACATGTCGCGCACACTCAGGGTCCTCTTTTTGTAATCGACTCCTTTCAGCTGGGCATTAGGGCCATCGGTGAAGATCGTGACGCGGCCGCCATTGACGCCCAGGGCACTGAGGTCCATCGTGACAGACCGTTTTTCCCAATTGGTGATAGCCCCCACATACCAGGTCGTGCCCTTGCGACGCGCCGTCACAATATATTTCCCCACCTCTCCGTCAAGCACGCGGGTCTCGTCCCACACGGTAGGCACCTGAGCGATGAACTCCGTACATTCGGGTTCTTTCAGATAGGCGGTCGGGGCATCGCAGAGCATGGCGAAGGGCGCGTCAAAGATGACATACTCGGCCAGCTGGCGGCAGCGCGTGCCCTGGCTCATCGGCTCACTCCACGAAGGCGAGAAGCATCCTTGCGAGGCATTGCGCATGGCCCCCTGGGTGAAGTCCATCGGACCGGCCAGCATCCGGATGAAGGGGATGGTGGTCTCATAGGTCACCATATCCACCTCGGGGCCGATCCACTTGCACTGCTCCAGACCGAACACGCCCTCATAGTTCAGCACGTTCGGATAGGTACGGCTGAGGCCAGTCGGCTTGTAAGCCCCGTGAAAGTCCACAAAGAGATGGTATTTTGCCGCCATTGCAGCCATACGCTCGTAGAAGTTGACCACCAACTGGTCGTCTCGGTCCATAAAGTCCACCTTGAAGCCTTTCACGCCCATCTGGGAATAGTGTTGACAGACCTTCTCCATATCCTTGTCCATCGCCGCATAGCCGGCCCACAGCACGATGCCCACACCCTTGGATTTGGCATAGTTTACAAGCATGGGCAAGTCTATCTCGGGCACTACCTGAAAGAGGTCGGCCTGCTTGTTGACCGCCCAGCCCTCATCCAAGATCACATACTCGATACCCTTCTCAGAGGCAAAATCAATATAATATTTATAGGTATCGTTGTTGATGCCCGCTTTGAAATCCACACCCCAGATATTCCAGTTGTTCCACCAGTCCCAGGCCACCTTGCCAGGTTTAATCCACGAAACATCAGACACTTTGGACGGGGTGGCCAGCAGATAGACGAGATCGTTGTCGGCCAGCTCCCTATCCTGATGAGAGATGGCGATCACGCGCCACGGAAATGTGCGGGTGCCTACCGTCTTGGCCAGATAGTCGTGACGTTCCTTCACCCTGTATTGCAGATTATTGTGGCCACCCTGCTCCACCCGCTTCGGGCATGGGGCAAAGCATCCGGTCAGCGCCTTGTAGTGCTCAGACACCCCATTTCGGAGGTACATGCCGGGGTAGTCGCGCAGATCCGATTCCGTGATGACCACCTTGCGACCCTGCGGAAGCTCCACCAGCAACGGCAGAAATGCAATGCGATAGGGATTCATCTCGGATAGATGGTTCAAGTGCATATACTGGTTTTCAAAAGAGGTCTCAAAGAGCTTATCCATGGGCTCACCCTCCTTCCGGTCATTCACGACATAGGGGACGTACGCCGGAAAATCACCAGCGAAAGCAAAGGTGGCCTGCTCGTCTTTCACCTCCAGCGAGTCCTGGAAGAATGTCTCGAAACGATAGGCTACTCCACTGTCATAGACGCGGAAAACAACCTTATAGTTCCTGAAAAACAATGTCAGTTCATTGTAGTTATCGGGGATATATGCCCTTTTGTAAAAAGGAGCGGACACCTGTTGGCGAATGCCCCTGCGGGTCACTTTCTTGCAATTGAGGGCGGGATTCCAACCCAAAGTCCCTTTGTCTCCCAAATCCATGGATACTTGAGAATAGTCCAGCACTGGACCCTGATCATCTTCAATCTTATAGATCAACACCCCGTCAGTCAGCTGGAGTGTCACCTTCAGCTTCTGGTTGGGAGAGGTGACGACGGGAGATGTGTCAATGGCTGAAGCCGAAAAGGCCAGCATCATAAAAAATGTAAAAAAGGATAAAATGCACCTATTCATCTTTGTCATTATTTGAAATGGCAAAGATATAAAAATTGGTGATTATATACATGATGGCACAAACATGATTGTGAAAACAGAACCTCTTTGTTTGAGAGTGTTATGCAAAGAGTGGACATTGTACTTTGTAACAAGTATCAGTATATCAAATAATTACAACCCTTAACTTTTCTCTTGATAGAAAAGTTACAAAAGATCAAGCCGACATGAATGCCGCCCGCTCTGTCCGCCCTCTGACAGCGGCGGCAAACGTGAACAAAAATGCCGGCCAGAGCAAAAAGGA
>JAGCFD010000039.1 GCA_017650305.1 Bacteroidales bacterium
CTTTGCAGACTGAATCAACAACTTGAGGTTATCAGCCTCCGGGCGGATAGTCGTTGTGATTTGCTTTTAAAATGTATCTTTGCAGACTGAATCAACAACACGTTATTCAGTCTGCATTGTTTATCAAGTATTTACAGCGATTATTTCAATAAAAAAATCAGATAAGATAAAGTGTTCTGACTGGGTTCTCCACTCACTTTTTTCATTCCTAGAACAGCTCCAACTGCTGACATGGCTGTTCCACCGACTTCTTCTCACGGCTGTGAAATATCTCGATTTCTCCGAATTGTTTGTCTGTGATACACATAATACCAATATCTCCTGTGGGCGGTAAAAACGACTTTACTCGTTTAATGTGTACGTCTGCATTCTCACGACTGGCACAATGGCGCATATAAATGGAGAACTGGAACATGTTAAATCCGTCTTTCAGGATTTTCTTTCGGAAATCGGCATACGCTTTTCGCTCTTTTTTGGTCTCGGTCGGTAAGTCAAATAGCACTAGGACCCACATGATGCGGTATTCGCTATAACGTTCGGCAATCATTTTTCCGGATATATGATCTTTCGGCTCTCTCCGCTGAAGCAGCGAGCCAACGAAGCGGTTGTTTGTGTAGCGGCTAACATGAGAGGACTGCGTTGTCCGTTAATTTTCACATCCAACACAGGAATGGAGAGCATAACCTTCTTCACTTCTGTGGTCAATTCTTCCACATAACCATGTTCATCGGTATAGTTCACTATCAGTTCATCCACATAAGGCCGATAAGGCTCCATAATATCATCAGCCAGACAATAGGCATTGTAGCGGTTATGATGGTGAATACCCCATGTCGGCAACAAGCCGGAACTAACCAGAGAGCGGGCAATTACCGCCCGTAGAATGGCATAGCCATAGTTCAGCATGTTATTGGGAGCAACGCCATCTCTATCTCGAGTGAAATCCGGTTGTTTGGGAAAAAGATTCTTCCAATAGAAAACCGCCGCCCTACCCTCTAGATTGTCGGGATCGCCACTCCGCACATCCTTTTCCCACTTCATCATATTGGTTACGGGCACATCTCTGCAATCTGCAAGCACAGCAGCTTGATTATGGATTTTCTGCTGAATGGTCTGTTGCCATAGTTGCTTTTTCAGCGGCAAAGATGCGTCCAATTGATGACGGAATCGCTCATTCTGAATAGTATTCCCGCACAACGGAAGTAATAAGCCCACAGGCAAATGGCTCATGTCACAAGTGATAACCGCACAATTGTTTTCCAGTAGCGCTTCCATCAAACCTTGTGTGATCGTAATCTGTTTATTGTCCAAAACCACCACCCCTATATCCTCTATTGGGATGGTTTTTACAAGATCATCCTTTAAAGTCTCCGGCATGGTTGTATTCTTTTCCACCTGTGGAAGTTTGATGACCAGTTGCTCGTTTTTAAGCGACAGGTAGGCAGGATTGCTAAAGCAGAGGGTACGTTTAATCATACTATTTTAGAGATTTTTGTTTCTCCGAGGGTGGCAAAAAATTGTTTGGTGTGGAAACGCTTCTTCCCAGTTCCTTTTCCGTCTCCTTGCGTGCGACACCGGCCACTTTTCCACCGCGTTTGGCGATTTTTTTGCTTTCAGAAAAAGTATCAGGTTCCTCTTTTTGAGAAATCTCCGTGGTGACGCGCTCACCCAGCATCGTGAAGATCAGTTCCAAATCATCCATGTGATCACGGAGGTTTTGGTTTTTCCTCGTCAAGCCTTTGAATTCCTTATACTCGGAAGGGGTCATTCCAAAAGTGGCTTTTGAGATTTCTGCTGTCAAAATGGCAAAGTCCCGTTCTTCGGTTATGCCGCGCCGTTTCCACTCATCGGTCAGGTTCTGACGGATGGCAATGCCTCGCAGGCGTTTGTCTATCCAATCTTTAGGGTATCCTTTTTTTTCGTAGAGTTCCTTCATGCGTTCCTGAGCGAGTTCGGGATTCTCAATCTCCAGCATACGCTCATAGCCGACCTGTGCCAGCCATTGCTTGAAGGGTTCAGCTTTAGGTGAAGGTATGGATTGGACTATCCGGAAAAGACCTTTCACATTAGCTGACTGCACTTTACGTTTTTTGCCATCCAGTGCAATCATTTCTACAGGGGTACAAATTGTACCCCAGTTGAGATTCAAGGCCTCGTCGCGCGAACGCATTTTTTTGATGTATTGCTTAGGGTCTTTACTATCCGTCAAAGCTTCAACAACGTCATATACCGAAAAATACCATTGCTCTTCTTCTTCATTCCATACGGAACGGATTTTCCTGTCTTGAAATAGTTTGATGTTGCTCATAGTTTTTGATTGTTAAATTCAATGATGTTGCCTATTCGGTCAACCTTCAATGGAATGCAAGTTTCCTTTATCATTTCTCCTGTAATGGCACGTTCAGCTTTGTTCGTCGAAGTAAACTCCACTTTATCTACAATTGTTTTGGCTACTTTTTCATCTATAAAGAAGCACTGATTCCCCGTGCAACTTACCATCTTATATATCCTTTTCTTGTCAATCACCTTAACACCATCTCTCAACTCTTCAGCAGTAGGCAAATATACCAAATCATTGGGTGAGAGAATGAATAGCAGATGTGCATCGGCAGAAACGAGTTCTTTCTCTTTCAGACAGGTTTCAATATTATCGTGCCATTTTGCTCCAAACTTTTTCTGGCAATCAACCATCTCATTGAGCGGAATGGTCAAATATGAACGAACATTCACCATCTCTTCACTTTCCTTATTCAATTTATCAGAACTAAAAATTGCAAAGAAGAGGTTTGTTCCCTTGTCGGCTTCAACAAATTTTTTAGCCTTGCACCCAGTTTGTCCAATAGAATACTTGTTACCACTTTCGTAACGACGCACTTTATAAATCGGTTTATGTGGCCTACCGCCATTCAGTTCGACAATGTTGCGGTTCATTTCATCAATGCCATCAGCAGAAAAAGCAAGTTCAGGATTATTGTCTTTAGTTTGCAGATGAGCTTTTAGAATCTTCTGAATGCCTGTATCAGTAATGCCGCCAATTCTATCTAAAGCCTTGTTATATTCTTTTATCCCTGACATATAATCGACCAAATCACTCATAAAACGAGTAGCGAAATATCGTTCTTTGGTCTCTTGAGTAAAATAGTAAACCTCTATTTTCTTAATATCTACATCCGACCAAACATCTTTGTTGTCCTCGACATATTTCTTGATGTCTTTGGAAGTCTTACCTTTCGCCAATAACTCAAGCACTTTCTGTTTGAAATCTTTATTGACGATGCGCTTGGGACTTTTCAGAGCTTCATTCAAAGATACTGACTTTTTAAAACGCAAGTTAACTTCTCCCCAACCGGTGTCTTTATGCATCGATTTGCGGATTGCCCAACTATCCCCTTGCGCTTGTATCACCATAACCTTCTTGCCTTCATTGTCAAAATGCTGATAAAGGTTTGTTGTTTTGTTGATGACACGCAAGTTTTGCTTGAAACTAACAATGATGCTTTCCAGAGTTTGCCTTGCATCCGTGGTGAACGAATCCCAAGGTGTGGTAAACTCTTTGGCTATTTCACGTTCTTTGCCGTCAATCAACATTTTCTCGAATCTACGAAGCTTGCGCTGTAGCTGATAGCGGTTTGCATTATGTTTTGAATGTGCCGCCTCATTATTGAGCAGGTTCACGTGATTGCGTGTGGTACAAGCAATCACAATGGCATCCATTGCATGATGCCGATGGTCAATACGTTTTTTGTTGAAACCTTTCTGAAGTTCAAGCGGCATGTCTGGCACCTCGTGGCCATTAATGATCTTCGTAAAACAATCTTTTCCTGTTAATTGGTTCAACCTTTTGAAACGTGGCAGGACAATGCTGTTCCATACGTCGTTCATTCCCCAGTCTTTCTTCAGTCGGTCAGTGATGGAACCGTTGCACGAGATAACATTCTTTGAAACAGCCTCCTGCTCCCATTCGCCATTGGCATCCTTTTCACGCACAATATTCGACAGCAGGCCTTTCACCAACTTGCTAATATAGCGGCTGTCGTTCAACTGACGTTCAATAAAATCATCGGGAATATCTTCCATCAGCAGTTTTCTCATTTTGGGGCGGTTGGATGAATAGTGGTCTTTTACGAATTTTTGATATGCTTCAACTGAAAATATTTCAACCACTTTCCCTTGGCTTAACTGTACTTTTTCTCCATGGTGTGCCTTGATGAACTCATACCCCAGAAGTTTGTCCTTCAGTTTGTTTACCTCAGCTTCGCAAATCACTTTATTGCTGAATGAATCATCGAAGTAGCGCGATTGGGGAATCACATGTTCAATCTCGTATGCGGATGTGAATAGCTTGGCAAGTGGAATCACTTCGCCCGTGTAGGGGGAACGGTATTTTTGTTCCAACCAAAGTTTGTACTTGGAAATCTCCAACTTTGAAGGCTGTGCTGTTTTGGAAATTTTGTTGACGAAATCAAAATCTTTGTCATCTTTGGTGAGATTGTCCAATGCACTTTCTTCGTAAATCCTCAAAATATCCTGCTGACTTGGCGAATACGGACGGACATTCTCAATCTCATATTCAGGATTCGTAAACTCCATCAGCATCGCCTTTATGCGCAGATTGGCGCTCTCGTTCTCTAATATACGCTCCGTCATCTTTTTGCGCTTGTCGGCTGGATTCTTCATCTCACGCCCAAGTTCCACGTGGATCTCGTCTATCTGCCCCTCTTGTCTCCAGATGTCGCGAACGGTTCGCAGCGTTTCGGTTATCACCTGTTCCACGATAGGATTTCGCAATGAATGTTGTTTGAATTTCTTAAGATAAAGGTCTATATCTTCGGGCTTTCCCCATTTCTCTATTTCCTTAGCTTCGGAGTGGCGACCATAAACGATGTAACACGCCAACCATACAGGCAAACCTCTGAAATGAGAAATGTCAATCAGATTAATCGCCTTTTCTCTAACTCGAGTTTTGATATAGTCGTCATATTCGCCAGAGATAATCTTCTCTATTTTGTCCCGGGTTTCAGGGTTGATGCTACTTTCGTTCCAGAATTTCCCCATTCGCATCAGAGGAAGCAACTTTTTTATTGCCTTCTCGGAATAGGAACCGTAGTCTTTTTTGAAAGGCTTCACTTTACTGAACACTTCTACAAAACTGTCAGACAACTCGTATTTCTCAGCAAACTTAGCCAAGGCCTTGTTGATTTCGATTTTATCTTCAACCGAATATAAAATGTGCCAAAGATGCATTTCTGTCTCGGGCGAAAGGAAGTCAGCATTGACACAGCACTTGGTCAATCCAGCAAGGATGGTAGCTCTTGTTTCATTGCAAGGATATTCCTTATCCTCCACATAATTCCAACGATAGGGATAATGTTCTTGTCCTTTCAGTTTCTTTATCTTAAAATAGGAGTTCAACAATGTGTCTTGCTTGATGGAGGCTCTATCATTCAGCCAATCAAACAGCTTAACGTATTCATCTTCTGACTTTAAGAACTCTTGAGTGACGTCAATATCGTCTTCTCGTTGATAAATCCTAATGTATTGCACAAACTGCCACAATCGAAATTCTTGGAATAACGGATTCGATTTGGCAACACACTTCACTGGATATGGTTTTCCTTCTTTGTCATATCGCGTTTCATAAGGGCAGTCGCTAATCAGCGATTTCTTGCTCTTTAGAGGACGTTGGTAAAACAGAATATCTTCAACAAACAACTTGGTAAAGTCTGGTTTTGCAATATTGTTCCTATGGGCTTCATTATTTGGGTACAACAGTTCAATGCAACTCTGATAGAGTTCTGCATCTTGTAATTCGGGAACAAAAGTCTTCTGCTTTTCAAGAATATTCTTTAATTCTTCTTTATAAAATTTGCGTTCTACCGTTCGGACCAATTTACCGATTATTTTTTGATCGGGTTTCTGTAATAGGGTGTCGTAGATGTAGCAACCGATGGTCTTGTCACTATTATTGAGATCTTCTTCCGTTTTTATTTTTATCAACTTCCACTCACTATCCCACTCAGCTTCAGTCGGAATCCTAAACCTTCTGCTTAATTGTCCGTTTTCATCATATTTATCATTACCGTCTTTATCTATATCAACAGTGGCTATGATATTTTTTTCTTGTCCAATCCAATTCGGAACATTTTTCTTGAATATTTTGCCAACATCTCCATTTTGAAGAACAATGGTTAAAACTTTCAGCTCCTTATAGACTTGCCCAGTATCAATAATATCAGCAATGATTTGCCTGTCAAAATATTGTCTCGTTTTGGGTGACACTTTTTCTTCCTCATCCTCGCCACGTAATTGATAATAGCCGCGTTTTTGATTGAATTGTAATAATATCCATGCAAGCTCCTCTTTTTCGAGTTTTTGTGTCAACGCCTTTTTGCGCAAATAATATATTGTCCAGTCATAAGGAACCTTTTTCCCGTTTGCAACGAGTTGAGGCTGGTTTTGGGCAAAGTCCGCCAACATCTCATTGAATGAGTTTAAGAAAAGAAATTCTGCTCTCCCTTCCTGATTGACTCTCCAAGCCAGTTTGGGTTCTTTGTTGTCTATAAATTTACCATATTGATCAATTTGTTCGGCTAAGTGGTCTGGTAAGAAACCCATATTCTTCAGCACCCGCAACATGCGCTCACGGCGGAGAAGATACCGTTCATGAATGCGACGAACCATTCTGAATTTTGTTCTATCCGCCGTTTGCGATTTAGTGTTACCCCTGTCAAAATCGCCTAAAGTGCCTTCATCCATTGGAATAATTCTGCTGCCTGCAGCACTAATTTCCACAGGTTTCAGGTACGTTGTTTCATTTTCGCGGGTAACTTCCTCCGCATTCACCACCGCCCAACCGATGCTGTTGGTGCCTAAGTCAAGTCCTAATATTTTTTTCATGTTAGAAAGTTTTCATAAAAAAAGAGCGAGAATGCAGTCCCCGCTCTGAATGTTTTCACAACGGAATAATCCTTATTGTGATTTGCTTTAAATTGTGCTGCAAAAATACTATTTTATTTCAAATCTCCGAATAAAACATATAAAAAATTTAAAAAAAAATTCAATCAGCGCATCTTTGTGACACAATCTGTCACCAATCCTCAACTTTTCCCACCACAATACTAAAAAACCTCACCCCTCCACCTCAAACCGCACCTGGGGAAATGCTTTCTTGTTGGCGGAGGCGTACCCTACCGCATAGTTGATCTCCTGGGCGGGGACCTTCACCACCACCGGTCCGTCATGCGCCGCAACGGCTTCTGCGATGCAGTCGCGCCACAAGGCCGTCAGCACCAGCTCTTTGAACGACACATGGAAAGGACCGGCCAGATAGTCGGTGCCCTTGAGCAACCCTTCCGATGGATGAAGCCCCATCCTGAGTATTGTAACCCCATGTCCCACAAAATAGCGGTACAGGTCCTTGCACCACTCCACCGCTGTCTCGAGGTCCAACGGTTGATACTGTCCTTGCCGATACTGCTCAGCCAAGAGCGTGTCCTTGACGACCAACGTGGGATATATCCGGGTGCACGAGGCGCCCAACTCCACGATGGTCTCCGCCGTGCGCATGGCCTTCTCCTTCGTATCGCCCGGCAGTCCGATCATCATCTGCAAGCCCAAGGAGAAGCCAGCCTCCGTGATCATCCGCGAGGCCTCTCTGACCTGCGCCACCGTGTGTCCACGCCCCACCCGCGACAAGATCTCATCATCCAGAGACTGCGCCCCTAGCTCAATGAGCACCACCCGATAGGCTTTCAAGAGTTCCAGGACCTCAGGCGTGATATAATCGGGACGTGTGGACAACTGGATTCCGTTCACTAGTCCGCTTCGCACATAAGGCTCAGCCACCTGAAGGAATGCTTCCTGTTCGGAAAGCCGCATGCCCGTAAAGCTTCCTCCAAAGAAAGCAATGCGGACCTCCGCATCCTTCGGCATGGTGGCCAGGTGGGACTCTATGACAGCCTTTGCCTCATCAGGCGTAGGCACCTTCGGTTGGCCAGCAATGGCGAACTGGTTGCAGTAGGAGCATCGGAACGGGCAAGCGCGTTGCGGGATGAAAACAGGAATCACCCGATGTGGATTGGCTTTCTTCATCATTTTCATAAAAAAAGCAAAAGTAAGAAAAATAGCCCTACCTTCATCGGCCAAAAAGAGAAAAAACTATATCTTTGCAGCCTTTTTCAAAGAGACATCTTATAAATATGCGTCACAACTTCACACTCCGGCTCTTCGCGTTTTTCGCACTGACAGTCAGCACCTTCTCGATGTGGGCGCAAAACGTCACTCTGTCAGGGACCATCAAAGACGATTCCAACGGGGAGACGTTGTTGGGTGTCTATATTCTGCTTTCCGACACCATGCATCATAAAGTAGTGGATGGGTGCGTCACCAACCAGGCGGGCTTTTACTCCATCACGGTTCCGGCCGGAGTCTATGAGGTGAGCGTCAACTACATGTCGTACAAGGAGCAGAAGACCGTCATGGATCTGCGCAAGAGTCAGCGATACGACATTGATTTAGTGCCGGATGCCATCCTGGGCGAGGAGGTGGTGATCAAGGGAGAACGTACCAACAACAATGTGGAGAGTGCGGATGTAGGCCGCATGGAGATGAAGATTGAGACTATCAAGGCGTTGCCGGCGTTGATGGGCGAGGCGGACATCATCCGTTCCATCCAATTGCTGCCGGGAGTCCAATCGGGCGGCGAGGGCAACAGCGGCTATTACGTGCGCGGCGGCGGCACCGACCAGAACCTCATCATGCTTGACGAGGCCACCATCTACAACTGCGGTCACCTTTTCGGCTTTTTCTCCATCTTCAACGCTGACGCCGTCAAGAACATCGAGATGATCAAGTCGGGCATGCCGGCCAACTACGGCGGGCGCGCTGCCTCCATCCTCAACGTCACCCAGAAAGAGGGCAACATGAAACGATTTGAGGTGGACGGCGGCATCGGACTCATCTTCTCGCATCTAACCCTTCAAGGACCCTTCAAAAAGGACAAGGCGTCATTCCTCATCTCGGCACGCCGCACCTATGCTGACCTGATCATCCAGCCCTTCCTCAAGCCTACCTCTCCGCTAAAGGGCATGGGCTTCTACTTTTACGATCTTAACGCCAAGTTCAACGTCGTCATCAACAACAAACACAGGCTCTATTTCGGGGCCTATTATGGCAATGACCACTACGGCTTCCAATCAAACTCTCAGCAGACCAAGGCCATTTTCGTTTGGCGCAACGCAGCCGCCTCCGCGCGCTGGAACTACATCATCAGCAACAAGCTCTTTCTCAACACCTCCGCCACCTTCAGCTACTACGATTTTGGCACGGAGATGCGTCTGGACGTCTATGAGTTCAAGCTCAACTCTGGCATCCGCGACTACACGCTGAAGAGCGAGCTCACCATCTTGCCCATCCCGAAGGTCACCATCAAGACTGGCGTACACAACATCTTCCACGTGTGCCATCCAGGACAATATGCCGTGCAGGCAGGCACCGGCTTTGACTTCTCCCTGCCGAAAGTGCAGCCATATCTTGCCAACGAATTCAGCTTATATGCTCACACCGAGTACGACCCTACCCCATGGTTGAAACTCAACATGGGTGTTCGTTATACCAACTTCACCCACTTAGGCGCCTTCACCCGCTATGTACTTGACGACCTTGGATATGTGGCCGACTCCATTATCTATCGCCCCGGGCAGACAATCAGCCAATATAACAAAGTTGAACCGCGCTTCTCCGCTCGTTTCCTGCTCGACTCCCTGACATCCATCAAGGTGTCCGCCACTCTAAACTACCAATTTCTGCACCAGATCTCCATCGCCAGCATCACCTTACCTACCGACGTCTGGATGCCCTCCACGGACATCCTGAAGCCCCAGCGGGTTTGGCAATACTCCCTCGGCGTGTTCCGCAACTTCCATCAGAACATGTTTGAGGCCTATATCGACCTATATTTCAAACAGATGTACAACCTGGCCGAATATCGTGACGGCCTCGACTTCAGCTTCGTCACCATCAATCCGGACCAGCTGTATGTCTTTGGCAAAGGCTGGGCCACCGGGGCCGAGTTCTTTGTCCGCAAAACCCGTGGGCGTTTCACCGGATTCATCGGCTACACGTTAGGCTTCACGCGAAGACAGTTTGACGACCTCAACAACGGCGAGCCCTTCTGGGCCAAGTACGATCGTCGCCATGACGTGTCTATCAGCTTGTGCTACGAGATCATCCGCAACAAGCTGAGCGTTTCAGCCCTTTGGGTATATCAGACCGGCAACACCATGACCATCCCCATAGGCTACTATTTCTACATGGGATCCTACATCACTGAGTATAGCGGTCGCAACGAATTCCGCATCAAGCCTTACCACCGTCTCGACATCTCATTGGACTGGACCATCAAGAAGACCCGGAAATGGGAAACCGGCCTCAACTTCTCCATCTACAATGTTTATAACCGCAAAAACCCGTTCTTCATCTTCTTCGAAACAAGAACCAACGCCGACTTCTCGCCTGAGAACCCCAATTTCTCCTTGGAGACACAGGCCTATCAGATGAGCTTGTTCCCCATCATCCCGTCTATCACTTGGAACTTTAAATTCTAACAATTATGAAAAAAGCACTCTACCATATCATCATCTTGCTCACCTTGGTTTGTCTGGGCTGTCAGACCGAGATAGAGGTAGAGTTGCCCGACTACACCTCCAAGCTGGTGATTGAGGGGACCATCGAGAACGACAAACCGGCTATGGTGGTCCTATCAAGAAGCATTCCCTTCTTTTCCGAAATCGACATTCAATATATCCTGCAGAATGTGCTGGTGCGGGATGCCGAGGTGTGGGTCACGGCTGACGACGGGGAGACCGAGCAGCTGTCGTTCCAGTTATACGGGGAATCGCCCTATTACATGGCATTTGTCAGCCCCACCTTGCGGGGACGCGAGCGCATGGGCTACACCCTGACCGTCATTTGCAACGACACGACTTACACCGCACACACCACCATCCCGTCCACTTTCGACCTCGACAGCATCTGGATAGACTCCACCTACATAACTGGCGAATTCAACAATCATAGGGGAAATGTGCGTTGTCTGCTAACCGACAATCCGGCCGAAGACAACTACTATTCCTTCTCTGTCAAGGTGCGCAACCACTTATTCACCGATCGTCTTTGGGTCTATTCATTGCCTATGGCCTTTGACGACCAGACCTTCAACGGGCAGACCTTCAACTTTGAGGTGCTGCGCGCCGGCGTTTCCTCCTTCCTGATGCCCGAAATGGACGAAGAGACCAGGAAGGCCTACTTCAGTTTCAACTATATGCGCGGGGACACCATCTATGTGCGGCACAGTCTCATCGACCACGAGACGTACCGTTTCATGATCACGGGCGGAAGTGATGCCATATTCGGATCCAACCCATTCACCAACCCCGCCCCTGTATCCTCCAATCTCAGAGGAGGCAACGTCTTGGGCAACTGGTCGGGGTTTGCCTCAAAAGTGGACACTATTATTTGGGAAAATGAAGACGTTGGCCGTTAGCTGTTAACTTTGAACTTTGACTCTGAACTTTGACTTTGAACCTTGACTTTGAACTTTGACTTTGAACTTTGGCTATTGGTCGTTAGCCTCCTAACCTATTAACCTACTAACCTACTAACCTCTTAACCTCCTAACCTTCTAACTCCAAACT
The DNA here is from genome assembly GCA_017650305.1 of Bacteroidales bacterium. Classification (GTDB taxonomy): domain Bacteria; phylum Bacteroidota; class Bacteroidia; order Bacteroidales; family WCHB1-69; genus F23-D06. The sequence continues at coordinate 11,694 of JAGCFD010000039.1, forward strand.
GCTAACTGACAACTCCTCACTCATATTCGTACTCATCAGTCCAGATATCCCACTCAAAATCATCCCAATAGAGATCATTCTCCGAGTCGGTGGAATCTTCGTTGATGAAATAGTCGGAGGCGCCATAAAGCCAATGATCCATAGTGGCACATGAGGTCAAAAGCAGCACTGCCAGCGAACACAATATGATGAGACCTTTTTTCATGATGAAGAGCGACAGATAACTTATCTGACCAGAATAGAATCACCTTCAACGCGGTGAGTGGAATCGGTGCGGATGAGTTCTTCTTCCAAACGCATCTCCTCGAAAATTCCATCCATCAAGCCCGTCACTATCTGGTTTTGGATGTCCACCGTGACAGGTGCGGGATTATATTGGCGATAGATATTGAGGATGTCGTTCCAAAGAGTGGAAACGTTGAAAAGCTCCATACGGATGGAAACGGGTGATTGAAGAGCATTTTTAATATAGTCGTACTTCATGAACTTGAAGTAGTCGGTGATGGTTCCGCTTTCTCCATAGAACAGCTTGTCTGGATTCTCGATATCCAGATCCGAGACAGCGTCTTTGTAGGCAGAGCTTACGTTAGCGGCGCAACTCTCAGCCAATCTATTAGCACGAAGAATTAAAGAATCGGTCATGAAGCCATAATTATGGTTGGCAAGTGTGTCAAAAATGGAGCTTTGCAGATTAGCGAAATCGATCCGATAGGCAGCATCCTTATAATTGTAGAACCCGTTGTATGTGCACAAATGGGCCACCGCAGAATCGACAGAACTGTTCAAACAAGTGGTGATAGCCTGTATCTTCTGTGAATTGGTATACAACTGGTTCACATACGTGTCAGTGTTATCCTCGCAAGCAGAAAAGAGTACCAAAGCGAGCACGAAAGCGGACAATATTTTAAGCTTCTTCATCTTCAGAAAAAATTAGGGGGCAAAGATATAATTTTTACGGATATAAATCCACCAAACACCCGGAAAACTCTCTGAAAATTTTCTATTTTCGCCACGTCATTAGTCACGAGATCATGATAGACCCTGTTTTACAATTCATACCTGACATTCCATCTACAAACCAATGGTTAGCGGAAGAGGCTGCCGAGGGCATCTCCCGAGGTGTTCCGCTGACGCCTTTCACGGCCGTTTTCACCGATTTTCAAGAAGATGGACATGGGATGGGGACCAACAAATGGTTCAGCGAACGCGGCAAGAACATGCTGCTATCCATCTATTTCACCGCCCGGACCAGCGCCGCCCGGCAGTTTCTCTTCAACCAGTATTTTGCGGTCGCCACGCGCAAGTTTCTGCTGCAACACCTGCCCGAAGTAGCCATCAAGTGGCCCAACGACATTTACGTTAACGGGAAGAAGATTGCCGGCATCCTCATCGAGCACCATCTCAGAGGCGATGCGCTACAATACACCATTGCCGGCATCGGCATCAACATCAACCAAGACCATTTCCCCGACGACATCCCCCACCCCACCAGCCTTCACCTTGAGACTGGCAAAATCTTTTCCGTTGAAGAGTTGACATGTCAATATTGGGAGATATTGCAAGAATGTTTTGACGACTACGACTGGGATGCGGACATTGCCATCAATCCATCGTACATCGAATCGCTGTACCAGCTGAACGAATGGCATGAATACATCATAAAGGGCGAGCGGCGCGAGGCGAAAATCATCGGCTTGGACGCCTTCGGGCGACTCAGACTCTCCATGCGCGACGGGTCCGAGTCGCTATGCGGCTTTAAAGAGATTGTATTTATTTAGCGAGTTCCCAGCACTAAATTCTATCCAGAACTGTGCGACCGAGCTTTTCCATCTGGTCGTGATAGGAATCCAAGAAGCGGCCCGTAACGCGGTTGGCGATGATCAAACACACCGTTAGCGCCTGATGACCAAGCACTCTACCCAATCCATAAATAGCAGAACATTCCATCTCCATATTGGTCACCTTGTGGCCTTTATAATCAAAGGCCTCGATGGCTTGATTCAGTTCTGGATACATCAGTTTGGCACGGACCTGACGGCCTTGCGGGCCGAAGAAGCCGGGAGCGCTAATCGTAATACCCTGGCGCATATCGTGAGCTACTCGCTCCAGCAAGTCGGGAGCTGCCGGCGTGCAGTAGGGATGCGGGAGCAGCGAACTCCAGGAGGTCTGCTGGATAAAAGCCTCCGCAAGTTCCTTGTCCAGGCAGCCTGAGGTATCGTAATAATTCAAAACACCGTCAATGCCCATGCCGAAGGCGGAAGCCACGGGCGTGCCCACCTCGATATCTTCCTGCAACGCACCGGATGTGCCTACACGGACCAGCTTCAACGTACGGTGCTCAGGCAACACCTCGTTAGTCTTCAGGTCGATATTGGCCAAGGCATCCAACTCGTTCAGGACTATGTCGATATTATCCGTTCCCATTCCTGTTGACATCACAGACACCCGTTTGCCCTTGTAAAGACCTGTATGGGTCACGAGTTCACGATTCTGGCGTTTAAGTTCTATGGTATCAAACATCTTGGAGAACATCTCCACACGACCGGGGTCGCCCACCAGGATAACATTGTCGGCCAACTCTTCTGGGTGAAGATTCAAGTGATAGATGGCCCCATCGGGCTGTTTCGGCAATTCAGATGCAGGTATTTTCATAATCATCTAATTTTATTAATGAGAAGGCAAAGATACGTTTTTTACTTTATTGTAGTATTGAAAAAAAGAAGAATGATAATTCGGGGTCACTCTCACACACCCACAATATTCTGAGGGGTGATCATGGCCAACAACTTCCCATCTTGGCGTCCGTTATCCGTGATGAAGAGCACATCGGGACGATGTCTCCGGTCTCTGGAAGCCTGGAACATGCGGGAAGCATCCTCCAGGGTGGCGTCGGCGCTGAGAAAGTCATACTTCCGCCACTCGCCCTGCTGTTCGGAAAGATAGGGTTTGAGGTCTTGAAATGTCAGATCGTCAGAGATGGCATTCCCCGAGCCATCGGCCAGATAGCGCATCACCACTTTGGCGCTAAAGACTCCCTCCACGCTGAAGCCGTCCATAACTGGGACGTAGGAATAGTCGTTGCGAGTCATAACCCTCATCGCAGACAGGACGGAATCGGTCCATGATGGAGCAAAGATTCGGCTCTTAGGAATAGCGAGACGCATCAGGGTCTGCGGATTCAGTGTGTAATAGAGCGTGTTGACCTGCTTCAAGGCGGCATCTGTCACCACAACCAAATCCTGCCCACCCTTTGACCAGTCGCGATGGGAAAGCAGATTGCGCAAGGTCCTGCAAAAGGCCAAATTGCTCCGGATGCTATGGTAACGCGGCATCTGCTCCAGTTCCTTCATATCCTGGACATTCAGATTGTCGGCCACCCACTCTTCAATCTCGCGATAGCGTTCCAAAAATTGATTTGCTCGATTTTCTAACATATTATCATCATTAGATCCCATAAAAATCATGCATCCAACTCAGCCCTTACTTGTTGGCTTTTTCCTCGTCATTGTCATACCACTGGAAATAGGCTTCAGCATAAGTCTTTCCTGATTTCACCAGCTCCTTCTTCATTTCATCATTGATGTCAAAATCCACTGCCCCGACTCCTAACGTATCAATATAGACCGTACGCTGCCAATCATCACTGTGCAGGTGGGTGTTGTTTTGGGAATCAATCAGCGTGGTCACCAACGCTTTGGTGTAAGAGAGAAAATCGTCGATCTTTTTGCATGGTGCGGGGCCTTGGCCGAGGTACATGGCAATCTCCTCTTTCGCATCCAGGCGAAAGCCCAATGTCTCCTTGTTATACACATACTCGTTGACGACGCTGGCTCTGTTCATCTTCAGCAACTCATTGATCTTCTCGTAATATTCTGTACGACGGGCATGATTCCTGTCGGCGAGATAGGAAACCTGGTCGAAAGTCTTGACAGAGTAGTTGTCCAAGAGACCTCCATCCACCAGCACGTGATTATTTTTTTCGTCTCTTTTGGCGGCGAAGAAGAGAGGGATGGACATGGATACACGGGCGGCGTCTGCCACTTTCACCTTAGGGGTATGCAGGGCGCTGTACATCTTGGAGAGGCCGGTCGAGAGGTCGGCGCCGACCAAGTAGATATCCCGATACTTGTGGGTGTTGGCTATCTCTTCAAAAGTGGCCTCGCCATTGCCGGTTTTCCGTTGGATAAAACTGGCTATCAAGTTTCTGAAATAGTATCCTTGATACCAGCCATATTCGTTCATCAGACGTTTTGTGTCACGCACAACGCCGACCGAATCGTCCATAAAATCCTTGAAATTCAGTTTCCAAAGGATATTCCGAACCTCTTCGGCCGTATAGCGCATACCGACCAGCACAGCCATCATGGCGCCGGCGGACGTGCCCGCCACTCTCTCAATATTCTGTAGAATTCCTCTGCTGTCAAGCACTTCCAAAGCGCCCACATACGCGATGCCCTTCACACCGCCGCCTTCAAAAACCAGATTTTTAAAATGATAAGCCATATCTTTAGTTTTTTAATGATTAATATCTTTTGTTGATGAATGATGATCTCACGACTTAGTGTTGCAGCACCATCTTAGCCACCTCCAGACCTTTAATGGTCAACACGTAAATGCCCTGCGGGAGATGACGAAGGTCAAGTTGTGCAGTCGTGGCGTCAAGATGAAAACGCTCCACCACCCGTCCCTGCATATCCACGACTTCAAGGGTCGTGGGTGCCTTGACTCCCACATGGACAAGGCCATCGCTGGGATTAGGCCACACCTGGACATTCTCAATCTGGCGACTTTCCATTCCTGTACCGCCAGCCGTTCCGACAAAGAAATCATGGATGAGTGACATATAGCCCACATCATATTGATTGGGACTCAGATACCAAGTGTGGGTGCCGCCAATCACCTTCACGTGCTGCAGGTCGACACCTCCCTGGTAGGTATAGTGTACGAAGCGAAGGCCATCGTTGTGAACGTCTGGCAACGTGTCAATAGCAGGTTCGCCCGTACATCCGTTGGCCGTTTGCCAGTATTGGAGGATAGCATCCACACCGAGACCGAGATTTGACCCGAAAGTGGAGGAATAACCGTTGTACCCCACCACATTGTCGTTTGTGCCGTGAATGTGCAGCATCCGCACAGGCGTCACCGGAGTCTGAGCCGCCATGACAGTTGTAATAAGGCCGCTGACGGGCGCGCAGGCCATGATACGATCGCCATGTTCGATGGCCATACGGTGCGTCATGAAACCTCCCATGGAGAAGCCCGTGAAGAAGACACTGTCGGGATCCAGGCCATATTGAGCTGTGAGCGAATCAAGCAAAGCCATCAGGAAGCCGGAGTCGTCCACGTCGCTATTCATCAATGCGGCATTCCACATATTGCCGATGCCGAGGTTGCGGGCTTCCGGGGCCACCATCGCCCAGCCGTATTCATTGGCGATCTGAGCGAAGTGGAACTCATTGTCAAGGCGGGTAATATTGTCACCCAGACCGTGCAGAAAGAAGACTACCGGCGGAGTCCCATCGTGATGGTCTGGCATTCTTATCAAATAATTACGATTCACATTCTGCCAAAGGAATGTCTGGGTTTGAGCAGAAATGGTGCCGGTGAAGGCAATGGACAGCAGAAAAACAAACAGGGCGATTATTTTCTTCATAATTGACGTTTATTTGAAATGGCAAAGATAATAATTTTTCCATTTTTGATCAATAAAATGTCACTTGCATCACACTTTTTTCGGCACTATTTTTGCAAGAGAATAACAGTCGCATAAAAATTAAAAACAAAATCACTAATCACTAATCATCAAATCATTATGGAATACTCTTTGGTTATCGTCATCATCTCTGCCATTGCAGGCATCGTTTTAGGTTCTCTCGTCGTGGGTCTAATCCTCAGAAGTAAGAACAGCATCATCAAAGCCAACCTCGAATCTGCCAACACCTTGTTGGAAGAGGTGCGGAGTCAGGCCCAGAGCGACCTGCAGGATGCCAAGAAAGAATATGAAAAACGTCTGGCCGACATGAAGACTGGCGAGCAAGAGCACTACAAATCGTTGTTGGAGGCCAAAGACGAGGCCAACAAGAAGGCGATGGAGACGCTCAAGTCTCACTATGAAGAGTCTTTGGCGGAACAGAAAAAGAGCATCAACGACACGCTGTCGCGCATTGCCACCGACAACAAAGCCGCCACCGAGGAGATGCTGAAGGCGCGGCAGAAGGAGTTTGCCGAGACAAGCGCCACCAACATCGGCCAGATTGTCGATCCGCTGAAAGAGACCATTAAAAATATGGAACAGGCCATGCAGAACTCCTCCAAGGATGTGGCCGACTTCAAAGGGGCCATGGAAGCACAGCTGAAACAAATGATCAACCAGAGCGTTGCCACACAGAAAACGACTGAGGAACTGACCAATGCCTTCAAGCACAAAAGCAAACTGCAAGGCAACTGGGGCGAGACCGTGCTCACCGAATTGTTAGAATTGCAAGGATTGACCAAAGGGGTGCATTTCGACACTCAGGCTCCTATCCGCGACAGCAAGGGAACAATTGTAAAGAACGAGGATGGCAGCACGATGATTCCCGACGTCATCCTCCACCTTGACCAGAAGCGCGAAGTCATCATCGACTCAAAAGTGTCGCTGACAGCCTTTTTCGACTTCGTCAATGCCGATACGGAAGAAGAACGCCAGCAACGACTGAAAGCGCACATCAGCAGTCTGAACCAGCATGTAGCGGAGCTTTCCAAAAAGGACTACTCTTCATACATACAACCGCCCAAGGTGAGAATGGACTACGTCATCATGTTCGTGCCTCACACCGGCGCATTATGGACTGCCCTCAACAGTCAGCCAGACCTGTGGCGCAAAGCCATGGAGAAGAATGTGTTCATCGCCGATGAGCAGTCGCTCTACGCCGCTCTCCAAATCATCCGCATGACCTGGACCCAGATCAAGCAGGCGCAAAACCACGAGTTGGTTTACAAACTTGCCGGAGAAATGATCGATCGTGTAGGTCTGTTTATGAAGAACTATGATGATGTAGGCAACGCACTCAAGAAGGCCCAAACCGCTTTCGATGACGGCAAAAAGAAGCTTGTGAACAAAGGCAAGAGCATTATTGTTTCGGCCAACAATCTGATCAAAATCGGTGTAAAGCAGAGTCCCAAGAATCCGATTCCCACATTAGAAGACATCGACGAGGCCGTAGATACCGCCTTGGATGCAGCATCAGATGAGATGCTTGGCCTCGGAGACCCGCACCAGACGAGTGACGACCCCAATAACGAGTGAGGCAACCGACACCACGAGCAGAGAAAGCAGCAGGGCCACTCCGGGTCTTGACGGGCATACATGGCTGAAGTCGAGCCATCGGGCAGAGAGTATTGTCATGGGCACCAGCAGGGCCGTAAACAACAGTGTGGAGATCCAGGGAAGCGACCTGAAAGGCACCTTCAGCTCACGCATGGCAATAATCCACTGAAGCAGGGAAACCACCGATTGGGTGCACAGACTCGTGATGGCGGCGCCTCGGGCATGCCAATGCGGGATGAGAATCAGATTCAACAGGATATTGATCAAGATGCCTACAACTGCCGTAACATTCAATTTGCGAAGATTACCGTTTGCCGTAAGCAATGTGCCAAAGACATAGGTAAACGAGATGGGTATCAGTCCGCAAATCAACACAGAGAACACCTGAACGCTCTCCGACACATGGTCGGCATAAAGTATCTGCATCACAGGCTCTCGATAGACAGAGAGCACCACCACCATCGTCACAGCATAAAGATAAAGCAAAGAGAAGGCTGTGCGCACTATGGGGACCACATTCTCTTTCTCCTTTAACATCTTTGAAAAAAGCGGGAGCAAGATCACCGAGAACAAGTAGGCTATCATCACCAATGCATCAAGCAATCTGAAGGCTGAAGCATAGATTCCAGCTTGAGTGGAGGAAATATCCCCTGGAAGGATACGCTCAATCATGACAGGATCGATACGATTATAAATCGCCATCAGGAACGTCAGCAAAGCGAAAGGAAGACTTTTCTTCAAGATAAGCAGAAAAAAGGCCTTGTCCCATGTCAGTTTTCGCAGTTTGGATTTCCAAAGAACAATGGCCAGCGCCACCGCAATAGCAATGAGATAGGCGGCGGTCTGACTGTACACGAACCACTCTATTCTGAAAGGCTCGTCCGTCACATGGCCCCACAGCAACATTCCACAGAAGAGTATCGCCAACAGTCGATCAAGCACCGAGAGAAAACTATCCGTCTTGAACATCATCAAGGCAGACACATTGGAACGCAGGTAGAGCATGGTGGCGTTCAGGAATTGGTTGAAACCGACCCAGAAAAGCAGTTTCAATTGGACACCCCGATAGCCTATAAGCAATGCCACCGCATAGATGACCACGAAATAGACTATACAAAGGAGGAACCTAAGCACCAAAATAGATGACAAGTGCTTGTCGAGAAGCTGGTTATTGCGGGCGATATTGCGATTATTGAAATTGCAAATGCCCATGTCCAGCAGCATATAAAACATGTAGGAGAAGTTGAAAACGGCAAAATAAAGGCCATATTCAGCCGCTCCAACCTGATTTTGCACCCCGACATCTATCCCCAGGATCCAGAAGGGTTTTACTAACAGATTGAGAAATAAAAGGATGCAGAGATTCAAGACAAAATCCTTCTGTTTCATAGTCTGGATCTCTGCCTTCTTTTACAAGACGATATTAATGATTCGCTTCGGAACGACGATGATTTTTTTCGGTGTTTTGCCATCGAGCCACTTTTGAACGCCGGCATCAGCCATAAGGATGGGTTCGATTTCCTTCAGAGTATAGGTCACCGGGAAGGTCATTTTCAAGCGCATTTTGCCATTGAAGGAGACCGGATAGGTAAACTCACTCTCTTGCATATAGGACTCGTCAAAGACCGGGTAAGGGGCGTTCACCACAAAATCCGTATGACCCAACAATGACCACAGTTCTTCTGCCAGATGTGGTGCGTAAGCGGAGATCAGCACACAGAGCGGTTCCAAGATCTGACGTTTGCAGCACTTGGCATCGGCCAGTTCGTTGACGCAGATCATGAAGGCGCTCACGGCCGTATTGAAGGAGAACTTTTCGTTGTCATCTTCAATCTTCTTGATCGTCTTGTGGAGGATTTTGAACTCCGCGCGGGTCGGCTCATCATCATTGACCATCCAAACGCCTTCGGCATTATGGTAGAGGCGCCAAAACTTCTTGATGAAGCGGAAGACGCCCTCGATGCCATTCGTATCCCAGGGCTTGGACATCTCCACAGGTCCGAGGAACATCTCATACATGCGCAATGTGTCAGCGCCGTAGCGTTCGACAAGATCATCTGGGTTCTGGACATTGTATTTGGACTTAGACATCTTCTCCACCTCCCAACCGCAGACATACTTGCCATCTTCCAAGATAAACTCGGCATCGGCGAACTCCGGCATCCACTTCTTGAAAGCCTCAACGTCCAACAGATCATTATGCACGATATTGACATCCACATGGATGGGCATGGTCTCGTACTGGTCTTTCAGTCCAAGAGAGACATATTGGTTGGTTCCCACCACACGATACACGAAATTCGAGCGGCCTTGGATCATACCTTGGTTGATCAGTTTCTGGAAGGGTTCATCTTTGCAGCAAAGGCCCATATCGAAGAGGAACTTGTTCCAGAAGCGGGAATAGATGAGGTGTCCCGTAGCATGTTCGGCCCCACCGACATACAAATCCACATTCTGCCAATAGTCATTAGCCTCCTTGGAGAAATAGCGTTCGTCGTTATGAGGATCCATATAGCGGAGATAATAACCGGAAGAGCCTGCGAAACCGGGCATCGTATTATACTCCATTTGGTATCCATTATAGGTCCAGTCCTTTGCGCGGGCAAGTGGAGGCTCGCCGGTCTCCGTGGGCTTGAATTCATCCACGTAAGGCAGTTGGACAGGCAATTCAGATTCCGGGATAGGATAAGGCATACCATCTTTATAATATATTGGGAATGGTTCGCCCCAGTAGCGTTGGCGGCTGAATATAGCATCGCGCAGACGATAATTGACTGTGCCATAGCCGATGCCCATATCCTTCACCTTCTCAATCACGGCCTTGCCGCCTTCCTTGACGGTCATGCCCGTGATGAATCCGGAATTGACGCAATAGCCCGTCTTGGCATCCATGCTCTCGGCCCAGGTGTCGGGGTTGCTCAGCGCATCCGGCTCGGGGGCGACCACCTGACGGATGGGCAGGTTGAAGTGACGTGCGAAGGCGAAGTCACGGCTGTCGTGGGCAGGCACTGCCATGATGGCGCCTGTGCCGTAGTCGGATAGCACATAGTCGCTGATCCATATCGGGATGCGTTCCTCTGTGATGGGGTTGACCGCATAGGCGCCCGTAAAGACGCCGCTCACCTTCTTGACATCAGCCTGGCGTTCGCGCTCGGAGCGGTTCTTGGCCCATGTGACGTAGGCTTCCACCTCAGCCTTCTGCTCAGGCGTGGTGATATGTTCGATCATCTCATGTTCAGGACAGAGCACCATGAAGGTCACACCGAAGATGGTGTCGGGACGGGTAGTGAATATCTCAAAAGAGGGTTCGCATTGGAGGCCATCGTAGTTGCCGCCCATATAGATTCGTTTCCAGTCGTACTGACCCTGTTGAGCCAGGGGGAACCACACCGCAGCGCCCTCGCTACGACCGATCCAGTTACGTTGAATCTCCTTCAGGGAATCAGTCCACTCCACCCTGTCAAGGCCCTCCAAGAGTCGCTCCGCGTACGCGGAGACTCTCAGGATCCACTGTCTCATCAGCTTGCGCTCCACTGGGAAGCCGCCACGCACAGAGAGTCCATTCACGACCTCATCATTGGCCAACACCGTGCCCAATTTCGGACACCAGTTCACCCACGTATCTGCCAGATAAGCCAAACGGTAGTTCATCAAGATCTCCTGCTGTTCCTTTTCAGATGCGGCCTTCCACTCTTCTGCCGAAAAAGTCATCGGAGTGGTCTGGGCTACATCCAGACCTTCGGTGCCATTCTTGCTGAAGGCGTCAATCAGTTCATCAATAGGACGCGCCTTGCCACGCTTGTTGCAGTAATAGGAGTTGAAGATCTGGAGAAAGGTCCACTGCGTCCATTTATAGTACTCCGGATCGCAGGTGCGGAACTCGCGGTCCCAGTCGAATGCGAAACCAATCTTATCCAGCTGCTCACGATAACGCTTCACGTTCTGATCAGTGGTTATCGCAGGCTGCTGGCCAGTCTGGATGGCATACTGCTCCGCAGGCAGGCCGAAAGCATCGTAACCCATGGGATGCAGCACATTGAACCCCTTCTGACGTTTGTACCGGGAGTAGATATCGGAGGCGATATAGCCCAGCGGGTGACCGACATGGAGTCCCGCACCAGAGGGATACGGGAACATGTCCAGCACATAGTATTTCGGTTTCTGAAGATCTATCTCTGTCTTATAAACTTTCGACTCTCTCCATTTTTCTTGCCACTTAGCTTCAATTTCCTGAAAATTATATTCCATTGCAGGTTATTAGTTATGATTTGAATGATTCTATTTAGTCTTATTTTTTGACGATGATCTTTCGGACATCCACGGTGTTGTGATTGCTGTCGAGGCAACGTACGTAATAGATGCCGGCAGCATAAGAGGCACATGAGATATTCACATCGCTGCCGTCCGAAGCTATGGTCTGCAGCGTGCGACCCAGGTTATCCACCAATGTGACGTAAGCCACAGAAGAAGCTGCCTCAGCCGTGTGGATTGTCAGCACATCCTGAACCGGATTCGGGTAAATCAAGATCTGGGAATCGTTGACATACTCCTCAACGCTCACACCGCAAGTGATGACAATAGACTTTTCAATAAAGCCGCAGTTGTTGATCAAACGGGCAGTCAGCGTGCCAGTACCATTCGTGTTGATTTGCACGAAGGCTGAGCTGACATTATTGTCGGTGAGTACCCATTGCGGGTGGGTGATGCGCCATTCGTAGCGAGTCACATCATTGGCAGTGATAGAGTACATGTAAGAACCATAGGTGGAGATATACGGATTACCTGAAATCTCACCAACAGCGGAAGGCAGAGGCTTCACCAAGAGCATCAACGTGATGACGCTGTCACATCCGAACTGACTCTGCAGGTGAAGCGTATGAACGAAGTTGCCAGCGACAGTCTGTTCGGGAAGATTGAATCCATTGTTCGTATATGCTGTTCCTTGGCAGACCTCATCGGTTATATTCACTTGGTAAGTCTCATGAACATTAACCTGAAGTTCTGCAGTATTATGACAACCATTGTCGCCAGTCACCGTCAATGAATACAAATCGCTGGTGGCCGCATTGACGACAATAGACTGTGTGGTCTCGCCTGTATTCCACAAATATTGGGTAGCATCAGTAGAAGCGTACAAAGTAGTGAAGGAGCCTTCACAATAATCAGACTGACCCACAATAGAGATGTATGGAACCGCGATAGAAGCGACATTCAGGCTGGTGCTGGAGGAGCATCCATACGCATTGGTACCCGTCACAGTGTAAATGCCACCGGTATTGACAGTCAGATTGTCTGTGGTCGTTCCGTCATTCCAAAGATATGCCGTAGCTCCCGTTGCCACCAGAGTCTGGCTCTCATTTGTACAGAGAGTAGGACTACCCTGGATAGACATCACGGGCACCGGGTTCACCGTAAGGGTAACCGTTTGGGAAGCTTGGCAACCGTTGACAGCCGTTCCGACAACCGTATAGTTGCCACCTTCAGAGACAGTGATATTAGCCGAGTTAGAACCTGTGGACCACATATATGAGAAGGCGCCCGAAGCGCTCAAATTCGTGGTCTCGCCCTGGCAGATGGTCAGCACTCCAGCAATCTGCACATCGGGAAGGGCGTTGACCGTCACAGTTCTCGATGCTGTGGTGGAGCAACCTTGGGCGTTTGTAGCCGTAACCGTGTAGATAGTCGTAGTCTGCGGCATCACAGAGATCACAGAGCCTACATCTTGAGTGCTCCACACATATTGGGCAGCGCCTGTTGCGGTCAGCATGGCAGCCTGACCAGCACAGATATTGTTTTCACCCTGAAGCGTGACGACAGGCAACGGCAATTGAGTCACATGTACCGAATCAGCACGTGAACAACCCAAAGAGTTCGTGGCCGTCACGAAGTATGTTCCAGGGGTAGATACGGTGATTGAGTTATTAGTAGAGCCTGTTGACCAGGTATAGTTATTACCACCTGTCACAGAAATTGTGGTGCTATTACCCTCACAAATAGAGGTATTACCGACAAAGTTAATAGACGGAAGCACCTTGACTGTCACGGTGACAGCGGTGGCAGCGCTACAGCCATACACAGATGTTGCGGTGACTGCGTATGTAGAAGTTGTAGTCGGATACATGGCAATATCCTCCGTGGTGGCGCCATTAGACCACACGTAAGAGGTTCCGCCATGAGCAGAGAGGATGGCAGCCTCGCCACGACAGATAGAGACGTTACCATTGATGGTCGGGGTTGGCAGCGGATGAACCACCAGCTGATCACTGGCAGAAGTGGAACAGCCAAACTCATTAGTGGCAGTCACCGTATAGACACCGGCGGAATCAACGGTAATCTGGGAACCGGAAGAACCGTTAGACCATGTGTAGGTGATATTGGCAAGTTGCGGCAGTGTGTAGGTATAGCTTTGACCGGCACAGATGTCGTGCTGCATGCCAAACGTAAGTGTCGGCAGCTCGTGGACAACAACCTCGACAGAATCGGAAGAGGAACAGCCGGCAGCATTGCTAACCGTCACTTTATAGACGCCAGGAGCATTAACCTGGATAGACTGGGCGGTGCTATTGTTGGACCATTGGTATGCATATCCCGAAGGAGCTGACAAGGTAGTGCTTTGACCTTGGCAGATATTAAGATTTCCTGTGATGGAAGCTGTCGGGATAGGACTGATCTGAACAGATGCCGAAGCAATGCCATGACAGCCGTTGGCGTCGGTTGCCGTCACTGAATAGGTACCGCTTGTCGTGACCGGATTCACGTTGCTGTTTGCGCCATTGCTCCACACGTAGGATGTGGCACCGGTAGCTGTCAGCACTACCGTATCACCTTGGCAAGCCACATTGGCGCCATTGACATGGATGACGGGCAGTTGCACCACAGAGATGTTCGTACTGGCTGTGGCAGTACAGCCATTAGGATCGGTAACCAGCACTGTGTACATCGTGTTTACAGTCGGAGACACCGTTATGATGGAGGTCGTTTGGCCTGTGGACCAGTTGTAAGTGTTTCCGGAAGCGGAGATGGCGTACAAGGTGACTGCATCGCCGACACAAAGGACCTCATTGGAGAGGATGCTCAAGGAAGGTGTCGGATTGACGATCACGGTAGCTGAGGCAGAAGCCGTACAACCATTATTGGCAGTGACGGTGACGGTGTAGGTGCCGGAGGTAGTCACATTATGATATGACTGTGTGGAGGCATCATCCCAGAGATAGGTCACACCGCCTGAAGCGCGGAGGTTCGTGGTCTGTCCCTGACAGATGGTGAGATTGCCATCAATAGAAGCTGTCGGAGCGGTCAAAACAGTCATCTGGTCTGTTGCCGAAGTAGAGCAGCCGAATTCGTTAGTGACAGTCACCGAGTAGGTGCCGGCACTACTAACGGTTAACTCGTGCCCAGTAGCGCCATTAGACCAAACGTAAGTCAAGTTAGCGTCATTAGGCAACGAATAGGTATAGGATTGTCCTTCGCAAATGGTATGTTGTACACCGAAATTGAGTGTGGGCTTTGCATGAACCGCCACCGTAGCAGATCCGGTAGCAGAGCAGCCAGAGCCATTGCTGACGGTTACGGAATAGACGCCAGAGGTGTTGACGGTCAAAGTGCGTTCAGTACTGTTGTCAGACCAATGGTACGTATAGCCGGCAGGAGCTGTCAGGGTTGTGCTTCCACCTTGACAAATGCTAAGGTTGCCCGTGATATTGGCTGTCGGGATCGGGCTGACCGTCACATCAAAGGAAGACGTGTTATGGCAACCATTAGCGTCCGTTGCGGTTACAGAGTAATTTCCGGTGGAGGTCACTCTATTAACGGCGGTAGTTGCGCCATTGCTCCAGAGATAGCTGGTAGCACCAACAGCGGTAAGCGTAACCGTGTCTCCGTAGCAAGCTGTATGCGTTCCGGAAATCAAGATGTTAGGTTGTTGAGCAACCGTGATGGTAGTGCTGGCTGTTGCCGTACAACCATTAGGATCGCTAACCAAAACCGTGTACATGGTATTCACAGTAGGAGATACGGTAATGACGGAAGTAGTCTGGCCGGAAGACCAGTTGTATGTATTGCCAGGAGCGGAGATAGCATAGATGGTAACCGCATCGCCAGCGCAGAGTGTCTCGTTGGCCAGGAGGCTCAGGGAAGGTGACGGATTCACAATAACCGTCGCAGAGGTCGTGGCACTACAACCATTATTGCCCGTAACCGTCACAGAATAGGTGCCGGAGGAGGTAACATTGATATAAGACTGTGTGGAGGCATCATCCCAGAGATAAGAGACACCGCCCGTCGCACGCAATGTGGTGCTCTGGCCCTGACAGATGGTCAGATTGCCGTTGATGGCAGCATTCGGAGTGGCCAGCACTGTCAACTGGTCGGTGCCGGTAGTGGAACAGCCATACTGGTTGGTGGCGGTCACGGAATAGGTGCCTGCAGTGTTAACGGTCAGTTCGTGGCCAGTAGAACCGTTAGACCAAACATAGTTGATATTCTCAGACTGCGGCAAGGAGTAGGTATAGCTTTCTCCCTGGCAGATGGTATGCTGAACTCCAAAATTCAGAGTCGGTTTCTGGTGGACAGCCACGGTAGCGGAGCCTGTAGCATAGCAGCCAGCATCGTTCGTGACGGTCACCGTGTAAGTACCCGAGGTGTTGACCGTGCGCGTCTGTGAGGTACTATTGTCATCCCAGCGGTAAGTGAAACCGGAGGGGGCAGAGAGCGTCGTACTTCCGCCTTGGCAAATATGAAGATCGCCTGCAATATTTGCGCTGGGTATCGGACTGACTTGAAGTGTGAAGGAAGCATTTCCCGAACATCCGTTAGCATCGGTAGCCGTAACCTGATAGGTGCCGGAGGTGGTAGCTTGAATGGTGCTGGAAGTGCTGCCGTTGTTCCACAGATATGTGGTGCCGCCCACAGCAGTCAGTTGGGCAGGTGTGCCCTGACAAACAGAAGAGGGTCCCGTGACAAACACCGACGGAGACGGAGAAACCGTAATGGTGGTGCTGGCCGTATTGGTGCAGCCATTGGCATCTGTCACCAAAACCGTGTACATGGTGTTCGATGTCGGGGAGACAGTGATGAAGGAGGTATTCTGGCCGGTAGACCAATTATAGCTATTGCCCGTGGAAGAGATAGCATAAATGGAAACCGATTGTCCTTGACAGAGTTGTTCGTTGGACAAGAGTGTCAGCGTCGGTGTCGGGTTCACCACCACGGTGGCAGAGACGGCAGCGCTACAGCCGTTATTAGCCGTGGCTGTCACAACATAAGTACCAGCCGTGGAGACCGTCAAAATAGCCTGAGTGGAGCCGTCATCCCATTGATAACTCACGCCGCCGTTGGCACGCAAGGTCGTGGTACTACCCTGACAGATAGATACGGAACCCGTAATGGTCGGTGTCGGGAGAGCATATTGCGTAACATTCGCTTGAATAGTGCTGCTACATCCTAAAGAGTTGGTAACGGTTACCGTGTAGAGGCCAGGTGCATTAATGGTCACACTCTCTGTTGTACTGCCATCATACCATTGGTAAGTGTAAGCTTCGTTACCGGTAACAGTGAGGGTTGTGCTACCATTCTCGCAGAAGAACCGGTTGCCGGAGATGGAAGCTGTCACCTGACTGGATACCAGTGTCACTTGTGCCGTGGAAGAACAGCCATGAGCGTCCGTACCAGTCACCGTATAGGTACCCGCATACAAGGTGGAAATGGATTGTGTCAACTCACCAGAACTCCACTCGTAAGAGGCAGCGCCTGTGGCCGTCA
Organism: Bacteroidales bacterium; assembly: GCA_017650305.1. Lineage (GTDB taxonomy): Bacteria > Bacteroidota > Bacteroidia > Bacteroidales > WCHB1-69 > F23-D06. Next base: position 28,762 of record JAGCFD010000039.1, read on the forward strand.
CCATAGTCGTGGACCCCACACAGAAACTGGTTCTACCGATAATCTGCACTGTCGGATTATTGAACACAACGAGGTGGCGGCTGGCCGTACTGGAACAGCCGTTGGCATCCGTAACGGTAAGTGTATACAGCCCTTGCGTATTCACGGTGATGAATGTTGCAGAAGAGCCGTTAGACCAGGCATAATCAACACCCGTACCGCTTGCGGCAAAGGTAGTAGTGGCACCTTCACAGATCGTGTCCTGACCATTAATATAAACGACCGGCAACTCATTAACAACCACCGTAAGATAACCTTCGCGGGAGCAGTTATAATCGTTGGTGGCAGTGACATGGTAAGTTGTAGTAGCGGAAGGATACACCTCAACGGTATCAGTCGTGCTGCCGTTTTCCCAGATGTATGAGGAACCGCCCGATACAGTCAAAACGGCACTGTTGCCGGCACAAATCTCCTGATTCCCCGCAAGCTGGATGTTTGGCAATTCCACAACTGTCACGGTAAATTCTTCAGAGCCTTGACAATCAAACTCGTCTGTGACCGTGACCACGTATGTGCCAGACTCTGCAACCGAGATTATCTGGGAGGTCTCGCCAGTATTCCACAGATATGACAAGTCCGCCGGCTCTGCGGTAAGGTTCTCAGAACCGCCTGCGCAAAGGTATTGTTCGCCAGCAATAGTGGGAGCGGGATTCTCATGTACGATCAAACGATAGTAATATACAGAATCATAGCCAGGTTCTGTTGCATCTGTGATGAAAGCATACAAGCCGCCTTCTGTCAACAAGCTATCGGCGAACTCATAAGGAAGCTGGCTGCTGCAAATCTCTTGAATAATGGTGTCAGGATTGTACACAGCCGGGATGACATACAGATGTACGGGCTGCAAGCTGTCACATCCTTCTGCAGTCTGATAATGCATGGTATAATCACCCGTCTCATACATCTCCAAAGTGTCATAAACGAAAGGAAGATAGATCTCGTGAGCATTGAAGAACAATGTATCCATAACGTAGGATGGCAACAAGGAGAGGATCACCGTCACCACGCTGTCGCCGCCCGCAGCATTCTGCAAAATGAAATCATAACTTCCTTCCTCCGTCAAAGCGGAATCCAGATAGATATAGGGTTCATTGGAGCAGGTGACCGCCTCAACGGTGTCGTATACACTCGGAACGGTAACCACATACAGGTGGCGGAGGGTATCGCAACCGAAAGCGACCGTGTCAGGCACAGCCACATCATACTCACCCTCTTCAGCAATCATCGAGTCGCCATAGAGTGTGGGATACCAACTTTCACCCACCAGGATTGTGAGCGTGTCAACTGGATTGTCAACCACGATAACTGTCCTGTGGGTTGTCAAACTGTCACAGCCATACATGGAAGGAGTGTAGTACTCCACAACACCGGGCGTGAGATATGTAAGATGGGTGACGGGATCATCATACGGCATCTGGTTCTGACAAATCGTGATCGTATCATAGGCCTCATCTGCATATTTAGGATGAACGGAGAAAATGACCTGGGAGAAGGTATCACAATCCACAACAGGAATTTTGAATGTGGTGTCCACCGTCAATGTGATGCCCTGGAAATCGTAAGGGACATCCGACTCACAGACATCTATGCGGATTGTGTCTTCATACTCAATCGTTGTAATGTTCAGTGTATACACATCGGGGCAAGAAGAGGCACCGTCAAAAAAGTAAGTGTAAGTACCAGGGGCATCAAAATAGAACAGAGAGCTGTCAATTGTTTCGGGGAGGGAATCCACCACAGTCCAATTCACCAAACCAGAGGTAAGCACGGTAGTATCCATAACAAGAGGATAATTCCCTTGACACACTTTAACGTTCAGACTGTCTACATTTGACTGTACCACAGATAATTTCAGAAAGACATTCAAGCTGTCGCATCCTGCCTGGGTGGGATAAGGCACATCATACGCGCCAGGAGCATTGAACTGATGGTCCTCATCCAGCACATACGGAAGATCGTAGGAACAGACCGTCACCAGCATTGTGTCATGCAGATCATAGGTTGGCAAAAAGTGGACATCGACTTTAACCAAGCTGTCACAGCCATAATGGTTTACGAAGGGCAGTTGATAAACTCCAGTGTCCGTCAACAGATAATCGCTATAGAAGATCGGGAGTCCATCCGGACATACGCCCAGATCAACGAGGGTGTCAGAGTTGGGCAAAGACTGAACAATATACAACGTGTAGAGAGTATCCTCTGACAACGTATCGTATTTCGCCAAAATAAAGTTTCCGGGTTCTCTGAAGACCGTGTCATCATAGAAAATCGGGAACTCGTTCTCACACTTCTGAATACTGACAGTGTCAGAAAAATTCAGTCGGGTAGCCTGGGCAGTCAAATTCGTCCATGCTAACATCATCATCACGATGCAGCAAAAAGCGGTTCTAAAGGTTGCTTTCATATCTTTAATTTAATAATTACTCTAATACAAAATAAAGGCTGCAAAAATACGATTTTTATGCTATTTAGTATAACTTGAAATTTTTATTTTTGCAGGCGAAATTTTTCCTCCATGTTCACCACAACAGTCATAGCACCATTTTTGAAAAGTGTAAGGCTTCAACCTAACGAAACCTGCCTTGATATAGGCGGTCACAAATACACCAATGCTGCGTTTGTGCAGTTTGTCGCCCCCATCATGAACGAGTTGGACACCCTCAACGACAGCGTTGTCATGCTGTTGATGGAGGAAGATGTGCAATCATACGCTGCGCTGTTTGCCTGCCTGCTGACGGGCAAAACGGTGGTCCCTGTCTCAGCTTCCTGGTCGGAAGCCCAACGCGAGCTCGTCCGCCAAAATGTCGCGACTGACACGCTGCTATCACGAGAACGCATGCAATACTACTTTCGGATGACCGTGGAGGATGCCATTTGCCGTATTGACAATGGCCTTTACCAATTCACTGACTCTCAGGTCATGGTACGATGTTTCTCTTTTACGCCAGACGGACTGCGCGAAGAGAGCTTCACCAGCGAAGAGATCACTCGGACAGTGCCACCCCACCCCATCCATCTATTCCGTTTTTTCACTGACAAGATTGCCCAACCATGTTCTACTATCTAAATAAAAACACTGTAATACAACTAATTGCAGCCGTAGGACTGGCAACATGGGCTGTGATAGGCATCATCACCCAGATGCAAATATTGCCCCCTGACAATCAGGCCTTCCTATACCAAGCGACCTATCCGTTTTTTTCCAGCAATCCATGGTCATACAAGGCACTCGCCATCACCTTGACACTTTTGTCCGCCTTGATGGTCCAGACCTTCTTCAGCATCAGCAAATTTGCGGAAAGTACGACATACATGCCAATCGTATTCTTCCTTCTTCTTTTTGATCTCAACCACTCCTTCATCCTTTTCTCGCCCGTATTCTTTACCTTCGCCACCACCGCTATAGTACTCGTGCTGAATTCGGAAAACGAACACGGGAATCCCATCAGTCACAGGCTTTTCAGCTGCGGCCTCATCATCGGAATCAACACGCTTTTTGACTACAATTCCATCTGGCTGATGGCTTTTTTGGTCCTTATCATCATCATCACCCGAATCTCCAAATTCAAAGAGATTCTCATCTTGCTTACCGGCTTTGTTTTCATATACCTCTATTTTTTCACCTACGGATTTCTCTCTGATTCTATGTCAAGCATCATGGAAGGCCTCCACAAGATGAAGTTTTTCCACATCATCCATCACGCCTCATCCATACAATGGCTTGACTGGCTGATGCTTGGAGTGTTGGGCTTGACTTTGGTGGTATTCTCTTTCTCCGAAAAGATTTATTTCGACAACAAGATTGTGGCTTTACGTCGCCGGTATATTTTCTGCATCTTATTGATTATCACTTCGATAATCATCATGTTGTTATCGCCATACCGCTTACCCACGGCGTTACCATACGTGCTGATGCCGACCTCCATCATCTTCTCCATAGCCAGTTTGATGGAGCAACGCAACTGGGTTCACACTTTTTTCATCATTGCTTCTTGTGTTCTTTTATGGCTCTAAAATCCCATTTTTCAGAAAAGGTTGTCATTGAATGCGGGTGTGACGAAGTCGGGCGCGGGTGTGTGGCGGGTCCGGTGTGTGCGGCAGCTGTGATCTTACCTCATGATTATCACAATGACCTGATCAATGACTCCAAGCAGTTAACCGCCAAGCAGCGCGAGGAGATCCGGCTCATCATCGAACGGGACGCCATCGCATGGTCCGTTCAGACACTCAGCGAGCAGGTCATTGACAAGATCAACATTCTCCAAGCCTCTATTCAGTGCATGAACAATGCTGTTGGCGCGCTCTCCGTGCGTCCGGAGCTTCTCCTGATCGATGGCAACAAATTCCACGACCAGCATCACATTCCCTTCCGCTGTATCGTCAAGGGTGATGCCCAGTACCTCTCCATCGCGGCTGCATCCATCTTGGCCAAGACGCACCGCGACAAGTTGATGGAGCAACTTCACGAGGAATATCCCATGTATGACTGGAAACACAACAAAGGCTATCCGTCGCCCAAACAGATAGCCGCCATCAAAGAATATGGACGCTCCCCCTATCACAGGAAAAGCTTCCATATCAAGCAATTGGATCCAACGCTATTTTAGCTGTTGGCTGTTAGCCGTTAGCCGTTGGCTATTGGCCGTTAGCCATAAGATTTTGAATTTAACTGGTCTCTGATATCTGACAACTCATTTCAGATCCAGCATCTCTTCCAGCTGGCGCTCGTCTTTGCCGAGAATCTTGAGGTAGTCGCTTAGCTGAACCGCCAAACTATCATTAGGATAGCGGTTTACAAAGTCTCTATATTGGTCTTGAGCGCTGGTGTAATCGCCTAAGATATCGTCATAGATGATACCTCGCTGATAATAGCAGTACTTGGCATTCTCATGCTCTGGGTATTTTTCTTGAAAATCATAGAAAATCTTCAGAGCTTGTTTGGCATACCGGGCCGTTTCATCGCGTGTGACAGCAGACTTGGCCAGGATCATACTGCCAATGCCGGCCTTGTAGAGCATATCGGCCGCAACCTCCTTTTGAGAGTCTTGTTCTGCAAACGACATCGCGGAGCGGATGAAGCGATTAAAGGCTCCCGTGTCAATAATTCCCAGATGGTAAAGCGAGTCAGCATGATGATATTCACTGAGCATAGCCGACATTTCAACACTCTTCCCACTGTCACCTGGATTTTGGGTTTTCCGATGGCAAGAATAGCCTGCGACCAACAAGGCGCAAAGCAGCAGAATCGTATATCGTCTCATCGCACTTACTTTTTGGGGTGAACCGTCTTATAGGAAGTATGTGTCTTGCCTGTGGCAATGTCATTGAGAGAACGTTTCAGTACCATCTTCTTGATGGAGGAGAGACGATCCACAAAGACTTTTCCCTCCAGATGATCGTACTCGTGCTGTATGACGCGGGCCACAAGGCCGTCGAAATCTTCCTCATGGAACTGTCCGTCAGCGTCATAATACTCAATGTGGATATTAGATTTACGAACCACATCTTCATTGAGATTAGGGAGACTGAGGCATCCTTCGCCGAACACGAAATCCTCGCCCCACTCTTCGGTGATAATGGGATTGATGAAGGCTCCCTTGAAGATTCTGACATTGGGGAATGATTCTTTAAAAGGCTCGGAATCAATGACAAAGAGCCGAATATCTTTTCCGATTTGGGGAGCGGCAAGGCCCACGCCACCGGCATGGTACATGGTCTCGAACATATCCGCCACGAGCGGTTTCCAGTCTGTATTCTCTACATCAACCTCATGCGCCACTTTGCGCAAGACAGGTTCTCCGTAAACGTAAATAGGTAACACCATAAATAGTTGATAGTTAATAGTTAACAGTTAATAGTTATTGTTGTTTATAGTTTTTAGTTTTATAGTTATAGGTTGGGTTGGGGGTCGGAGTTGAAGGCCAATTGTTCCATATAGGTCTGTAGAATGATAGCGGCGCTCACCTTGTCGATCAGCGCTTTGTTTTGGCGGTCTTTCTTCTTCAATCCGGCATCAATCATCGATTGGAAGGCCATTCGGGAAGTGAAGCGCTCGTCCACACGGGCAATGGTGGTGTTGGGCGAGATATTGGGCAGCTCCTTCCGCAGTCTGTTGACAAAGGGTTCTATATAGCGGGTTGAGTCGGAGGGAGTGTTATCCAGCTTGCGCGGTTCTCCTATCACGACCACGTCCACCTTCTCCGTTTGAAGGTATTTTTTCAAAAAATCGAACGCTTGCGCCACTGGAATGGTATCCAGTGGATTCGCGCAGATTCGCAATTCATCCGTCACGGCAAACCCGACTCTTTTCTGACCGTAATCTATAGCTAATATCCTACCCATTGACGACTTGCGATTTTTCTCTTTTATAGGATTTGACCAGGAAAACAATCAGGATTCCGAGCGTGATGGCAGCGGCGAGAGCATAACCGGTTCCACGAGAGAGCCATCGTCCGAGGCCCTCCTTTTCTGCCACAAGCAGGAAACTGGAGGTCACCATGGTCATGAACAACGCAGGCAACAAGGTCAACAGATACCACAACTTGCCTTTGTTGCGTCTCAGATAGACCGTGATGGCCCACAGGGTGAAGGTTGCCAGAAGTTGGTTAGCCCATGCGAAGTAGCGCCAAATAACATCAAAGCCATTGGCATCCATCAAACTGAAAATCAGGAAAAACAGCGTGACAATAAAAATGGGGATGGCGATGAACAGTCTGTTCTTGACAGGTTTCTGATCGTAGTGCATAAAATCGGCCACGATAAGACGGGCAGAGCGCAGGGCGGTATCGCCGGATGTGACGGCTGCGCTGATAACGCCCAAGATGGTAATGATGGCAATAACCTTCGGGAACCAGGTGTCGGCGATGAGACCGACCATGGCAGGTCCCGACTTGCCGACCGTATCAATACCACTCTCGGGGCTGAAGAAGTAGGTGGCTGCAGCAGCCCAGATCAAGGCCACGACGCCTTCGGTGATCATGGCGCCGTAAAAGATGGGACGGCCTTGTTTTTCATTGACCATACAGCGTGCCATCAAAGGTGACTGGGTGGCATGGAATCCGGAGATGGCACCACAGGCGATAGAGATGAACATCATCGGGAATATGGGGTTGTGGGCAGCATTGGGATGACGATTCTGCAATCCCGACCAGAGTTCGGGTATCTCGGGACGGTAAACGAAAAATGCCACCACAATAGCGAGGGCCATACCCAAGAGGAGAAAACCGAAAACAGGATAGATTCGGCCGATGAGTTTGTCGATAGGCAGCAAGGTGGCGATGAGATAATATACCAGCACGATGCCCACCCAGACGAACACGCTCATATTGGGAGTGAAGTGTACCGTAAGCAAGGTGGCCGGGGTATTCACAAACACCACACCCACCAGAATCATCAGCAGCACCATAAAACCACGCATGAACTGTTTGATGCCATTGCCCAGATATTCGCCATGGATTTCTGGAAGGCTGCAGCCCTTGTTGCGCAGAGACATCATGCCCGCGAGGTAGTCGTGGACAGCACCGGCGAAGATACTGCCAAAGACAATCCAAAGGAATGAGGATGTGCCAAATTGCGCGCCCATGATGGCACCGCAGATGGGGCCCACACCCGCAATATTGAGGAATTGGATCAAGAATATGCGCCACGGTTTCATCGGCACATAATCCACACCATCTTCCATGGTGACGGCCGGCGTCTTCCGGTCACCATCGGCGCCGAAAATACGCTCCATGAAGGTTCCATACACCAGATAACCGACAAGCAGCACCACAAGTGCTATGCAGAAAGTAATCATTCTATCCTAATTTTTTAAGTCTAAATAAGTTCATACGTTACGGTTGACGCTCGATGACAACACGGCCCTCCAGACGACCGTCTATTGACTTGCCCGCACTGGTCATCTCCTTAATCTCCTCAATAAGGAAATCTCGAAAAATCATGTTGACATATACGGCATTTTCGAACTGCACTCCGCTGATTATCCCATCTCCGCCCTTAGCGATGAAATCGAGGGTGACCATCGTATAGAGACGATTGTCGTCCAAGGGTTCTTTGCCAACGAGAATCTTGACGGGTTTGCCGTTGCGATAAGTCATCACAACACCAGCCATCGGTTCATTTTTCTTATCGGTAAAGCGCATGAGGGCCTTGCGCAACTCGCTTCCTTTGATTTGCAGAAAGACCAACGTGTTTTCAAACGGGGAGACATCATAGATGTCGGCCACACGCACATCTCCGGCGGGAATCTGGGAACGGATGCCGCCAAAATTAAGCAACGACATATCGCATTGGGCGAACATGGGGTCGTCAACATATTGCGGTCCGCGCTCCAGCAGCAAGGTTGTCAGAAAGTTTGAGAGCGGGCTCTCCGGCACAAAGGAGTTCAAGGTCCGCTCCGAATGTCCGATAACAATGTTTATCATCTCTTCCAGCTGTTGGTGTTTGATCTCGACATATTGTTGCAACATGGGATCCACCTTGGAGTCCCAGGTAGAATCCATCCGGACCATCCGGTATTGATACTGGAAAGATCCAGATGCAACTTGGGCACAACCAGTGACGGCCATGCCCAAAAACCATATTAAAATCAGTCTCTTTCTCATTCTTTATCTGCTGGGTATCCGACACATTGGGCCAGAATCGCCTTACCATTGAATTTCAAAGCAGTTTTAAGGTCATCGCGATTGATGTGCCCCAGCACGACAGTACTGAGGGTATTGGAGGCACAATAGAGATAGACATTCTGGCTCACGAAACCGGCATCGGTAGCGCCATAGAACTCTTTGGCAGATTCGTCAAAGCCTTTCATCTTGTCATAGTTGGCTACAAAAAGCAGCATGACAGGAGCCACCTTTGCAAAGGCACTATGAGAGGCCACGGTGCGCAGATCATCACCCGAGATGAAGATCAGCTTGTTATCCTCGGCATTGTACAGATAGGTTGCATCAGGCAAGAAGACGTAGATGTCAATTTCTTGAGCGTTACGTGCTGAGGGAGCTGTACGCTTGCCATCGGGGCGGTTGACGCCATTGGCGCACCACAAAAGATCGGAGATCTGCTGAATAGAGAGCTTTGTAGTTGAGAATTCCCGGGAAGTGGAACGACGGAATAGCGTTTCATTCAATGGCAGGCCTCCTTTGGTCTGGGGCAAGGGGAGCTGAATATCTTGTGCGATCAACAAACTGCTCATACAAAAAAGCGATATGATTAGGAATATTTTTTTCATCTGATTATTTTTTGGGAGTCTTATCCTGACCGATTTTGCTAATGCCATCGCGCATTTGGGTGTCGGCTTTAATATTTTCAAGGCGGTAGTAATCCATCACGCCCAGGTTGCCGGTGCGGAATGCTTCGGCGAGGGCGAGTGGCACTTCTGCTTCTGCGAGGATAACTTTGGCACGGGCCTCTTGAGCCTTAGCTTTCATTTCCTGTTCGGAAGCCACAGCCATGGCGCGGCGCTCTTCGGCCTTGGCTTGTGCAATGTTCTTGTCGGCATTAGCCTGATCCATCTGCAGCATAGCGCCGATGTTCTTACCCACATCCACATCGGCAATATCGATGGAGAGGATCTCGAAGGCTGTGCCAGAATCCAAGCCTTTGGAAAGCACCAACTTGGAGATGGAGTCAGGATTTTCCAGCACCATCTTGTGGGTCTCGGCAGAACCGATAGCGGTCACGATGCCCTCGCCTACGCGGGCGATGATAGTCTCTTCGCCGGCGCCACCCACGAGTTGGCGGATGTTGGTACGTACCGTCACACGAGCCTTGGCGATAAGCTGAATACCATCCTTAGCCACGGCGGCAACCGGAGGAGTGTTGATCACCTTCGGATTCACGGATGTCTGGATGGCTTCCACCAAGTTACGGCCGGCAAGGTCGATGGCGGTAGCAGCCTTGAAGTCCAACGGGATATTAGCCTTGTCGGCAGAGATCAACGCATTCACCACAGCCGAGATATGGCCACCGGCCAGATAGTGGGCTTCCAGTTGGTCACGACCCAACGGAATACCTGCTTTGGAAGCAGTGATCATAGAGTTCACAATCTTATCTGGGGGAACGCGACGCCAACGCATCAGGATAAGCTGAATCAAGGAAATATGCACACCATTCAAGATGGCGATGAACCACAGTCTCAAAGGCACCATCCAGAAAAAGACGATGACTAAGATGACAATGGCAACAACAATAAAGATCGTACTTGTCATAATGATATTAATTTAAAGGTTTTACGAATATCTCATTTTGTTCAATCTTAACTATCTCGATGGGGGTGTTCACATCTACAAAATCCTGCATAGAGGTCACCTCCACCTTCTGATCTCCAAAGAGGCCAGTGCCTTTTTGGGCCAAGCGGGACAACGCCACGCCTGTATCGCCAGGTTTAAGCTGCTCGCTGATCTCATTCATCTTACCATCGATCTGTGTATGCAGCTGAAGCTTTCGCCAGGTCTTGGTTCGCATCATAAAGTAGAACGAGAGCAATGTGACGATAGCGACTGCAAAAATCATGATAGTGCCTGCCGTGGCTCCATAGATCACGAATGTGCCGACGATACCGGCAATCATGCAGAGCACTCCAAAGATGGCCACCACCCCGCCAGGGATGACGAGAAAGTCCAAGATCATCAGCAGAAGACCGACGACAATAATCAGTATGATGCTTCCAATTTTCATAATGGCGAATTAGGCAATGTGTACAATATAATAATTCTTCTTGCCTTTCTGAACCAAGATATAATGACCGTTCATCACCAAATCGGAGGTTACGGTAAGATCCTCTTTAACCTTGTTCTTGTTAATGGAGACGCCATTATCCTTGAGCATACGACGGGCTTCACCTTTGGATGCAAAGATGTTGGTATGTTCAGACAGGAAGTCCACCACGCCGCAGCCGTTTTCGACAACGGACTTGGGCACTTCCACTTGAGGCACGCCCTCGAAAACGGAGAGGAACAGTTTCTCCGGCAGGGCGGCGAGGCTCTCAGACGTGCCTTTGCCGAAAAGGATCTCAGATGCGTTAACAGCAGCATTGTAATCATCCTCAGAGTGGACACGGATAGTCAGGTCTTTGGCCAGGGCTTTTTGGAGAATGCGAAGATGCGGGGCTGCATCGTGTTCTTTCTCCATCGCTTCAATTTCCTCTTTCGTGAAGTGTGTGAAAATGCGGATATAGCGTTTGCTGTCGTCATCGGAGCAGTTGAGCCAGAACTGATAGAAGGCATAGGGGGAGGTGCGCTCGGGATCAAGCCAGATATTACCCTTTTCTGTCTTGCCGAACTTGCCGCCATCGGCTTTCGTGATGAGGGGACAAGTCAGCGCGTACGCTTCACCATTGGCGATACGGCGAATCATTTCAGTGCCGGTGGTGATATTGCCCCATTGGTCAGAGCCACCCAGCTGCAGTCTACAGCCATAGTTCTGGAAAAGGTATAAGAAATCGTATCCTTGCACCAGCTGGTATGAGAACTCGGTGAATGACATGCCGTCACCTTCTCCATTGAAGCGCTTCTTGACAGAATCTTTAGCCATCATATAGTTGACTGTGATATGCTTGCCAATATCTCGGATAAACTCCAGGAAAGAGAACTTGCTCATCCACGTATAGTTATTCACCAGTTGTGCGGCGGTGGGGCCTTCCGACTCAAAATCCAGGAACTTGCTCAACTGTTTCTTGATACATTCCTGGTTATGTTTGAGGGTCTCTTCATCCAAGAGGTTTCGTTCTTGCGACTTGCCAGATGGATCGCCGATCATGCCGGTGGCGCCACCCAACAAGGCGATAGGGCGATGGCCGCAACGTTGGAAATGCGACAGCATCATGATACCTACCAAATGGCCAATATGGAGAGAGTCGGCAGTCGGGTCGATGCCCAAATAGGCCGTACATACTTCTTTGTTCAACAGTTCCTGCGTTCCGGGCATGATATTATGCAACATGCCACGCCATTTCAATTCTTCTACAAAATCCATCGATTCAATTTATTTAATAGTTAATGTCATACGTCAAAACCTACAAGGAGAGCTTAACACACCAATGGCCATCCTCCTTTTTGAGATTCATGTCTTGTTCCTTCACTTTACCATTGAGCGAATATTTGCAGTGGCAGACAGCCGTACTGTCGGTTTGTTCCGTGCATGTGACGCTGGTGATGTCGAGTCTGTTTTTCTTCACCTTGTCAAACTGCTCCTTATTTTCGTTCATCATCTTCTCAAGTTGCTCAATGATAATATGTTCCTTTGCAGGGGTATACTTGTAAACATTGGTAAAATCTCCCGTGTTGAAAGATTTCAGGAACTCCTTGGTAGCATATTCCGGAGTAGATTGGTCTTCAACCTTACAAGAAGCACATAGTAAGAGAGCCAACAAGACAATCAACAAATTTTTCAATTTCATACATTATAATTTTAGAGTTGGCAAAAATAATAAATTTTGCGGAGATTGGAATCTCCTTATCAACGATTGTATTTTTTTTTATTTTTGCGAAAAATTTATTGTATCATTAAAAACACAACAAGTATGGCAAAATCAGGTTTACTTAAGGAATTCAAAGAATTCGCTTTAAAAGGCAACGTGATGGACATGGCCATCGGTGTCATCATCGGTGGTGCGTTCGGCAAAATCATCACCTCTTTGGTTAATGACATCTTGATGCCTCCTATCGGATGGCTTCTCGGTGGTACGGATTTCACCAAATTGAGCTTGACGTTTCCGCAACGCAAGGTGATGGAAACGGTTGTGGGAGAAGATGGTCTTCCCCAGACCGTGGAAAAACTGATGGATCCTGTGACCTGGAACTATGGTAACTTCATCCAAGTGACCATTGACTTCCTGATCGTGGCCATCTGTATCTTCATGGTGGTCAAAGGCATCAATAAGCTCTCTGCCCTCCGCAAGAAAGAAGAGGAAGAGGCTCCGGCACCTGCTCCAGAACCCACCAAGGAAGAAGTTCTGCTCACTGAGATCCGCGACCTGTTGAAAAACAAATAACAGATCCTCAGGAACCGACCCATGCAGAGCATGTGCGGTCAGACGGCCGTACATGCTTTGTTTTATCATTCAAAAATTAGAAAACACAAGATAACCAGAAGAAAAATGACAGAGTTGAAGGGCATACACATCATCGACGACCTGCAAGATGCGGTTGCGAACCTTACCATTGAAGATGGGATCATCAAGAGCCTTGAATATCTTGACGTGCAGCCAGACGCGTCACAACCGGTCGTCATGCCGGCATTCACCGATTTGCATGTGCACTTCAGGGATCCGGGGCTGACCTACAAAGAGGACGTAGTGTCGGGCAGCCACGCGGCTGTCAGAGGCGGCTACACAGCCGTCAACATGATGCCGAACACCTTGCCGGTTGTTGACACTTTGGACAAGGCTCGTGACGTGGAGGCCCGCGTTCGTGCCACAGGGCTCATTCACGGCAATCAGGCTGTCAGCATGACCATCGGGGAGTTGGGGCAAGACTGCTCACATCTGACGGCGATTCCCGCAGGCGCCATCCCATTCGTTTCGGACGACGGCAAGGGAGTGAATCGGGACGACATCATGGAGCAGATTTTCCTCATCTGCAAGGAAAAAGGATTCCTCATCATGGCGCACGAAGAAGATGCCCGATACAGTCCTGCAGACCTTCGGATGGCGGAGAACATGATGACTTTCCGGGATCTGGATTTATGCCGGAAGACAGGCGGCAGCATTCATTTCTGCCACGTCAGCACACGCGAGGCCATCGAGGCGATACGCGAAGCCAAGCGCGAAGGGCTGGCCGTATCCTGCGAGATCTGTCCGCACCACATCTTCTACAACGCAGAGCAGGCCAAGCACTATCGGGTGGCGCCTCCCTTCCGGACTGACAACGACATAGAGGCGCTCATCTGCGCATTGCAAGACGGCACCGCCGAAGTCATCAGCACTGACCACGCGCCACACACACCCGAAGACAAGGCCAACGGTGCCAACGGCATCTCCGGCATAGAAACCGCCTTCGCGCTCTGCTACACCAAGCTGGTGCGTGGCGGCCATTTGTCATTACAGCAACTCATCCGTCTGATGTCGACCAAGCCTTCCGAGATGATGCGCCTCAACAAAGGCCGCATCCAGGAGGGCATGCAAGCCGACCTCGTATGGGCGGATTTGCAGAACCCTTATCAAATTGACCCAGCTTCATTTGCCTCCAGAGGAAAGAACACGCCTTTTGCCGGAGTAACCGTATATGGACGTATTCTCAAAACCCTGAAAGCCGGGAAAACGGTTTATTCCGAATAACTCTCATCATGGAAAACCAACGCGAGACATTCAACGGCCATCCCATCTACGCACTCTCCGAAATTGCGATGAGCCTCCACAATGTTATCGAGCGGACCTATCCGCAACCCTACTTCATCAAGGCGGAAATCCTGAAACTGAACTATTATCCCCACTCCGGCCACTGTTATCCCGAGCTTATTGAGAAAGAGGGCGACAAGATCAAAGCCGAGATACGGGGTGTCATCTGGTCCACTCAATACCAACAAATCAACGCACGGTTCAAGCGCATCACGGGCGAGCCGCTGCGCGAGAACATCAGCATCCTTTGCCTCGCCAAGATAGAATATAGTCCGAAGCATGGTCTCGCATTGCACCTCCAAGACATTGAGCCCACCTTCACATTAGGCGAGCTAATGAAAAATCGGGCCGAGTGCATCGAAAAGCTGAAAAAGGAAGGCATTTTCGAGAACAACCGCAAGTTGCAACTTCCGCTTCTTCCCAAACGCATAGCAGTCATCTCCGTAGAAACGAGCAAAGGATACAGTGATTTCATCACAACCCTTCGGGAGAACCGGGACGGATACTGTTTTGAGACCACCCTGTTCCCCAGCATACTGCAAGGAGAAAAAGCCATCACGGGCATCACATCCCAGTTGGCGGCCATTGAGAACCGCAAAGCTGATTTTGACTGCGTTGTCATCGTCAGAGGCGGTGGCGGCGATGTGGGGCTCAGCTGCTATGATGACTACCAGATGGCTCACATGGTAGCCACCTACCCTCTTCCTGTGTTGACGGGCATTGGGCACTCCACCAATCTGACCGTGGTGGACATGGTGGCGCACACCCACAAGATCACGCCCACGGAAGTCGCCTACACACTCCTCCAATCCTTCAAGAACTTTGACGAAATCGTGGAGACATGCCGCAGACGGATTGCGGACATTGCCGAAAAACGCATCGCAAAGCAGAAGTTGGAGCAGACGCTCGTGGAGAACAGATTCAAGCAATCCGCCTCCTCACTGCTTCAGAAGCAGCGCAACACCCTGCTGACCATCTCTCAGAATCTATCACTTTATGTTCAGCGGCTCACCATAGAGCAACACAACCTGTTGAACAACTTTGCAAAGAGCGTCAGCAGAACCGCTCCCCAGCATGTCAAGCAACAGCAAGAGAGACTCTCAGACCTCTCATCCCAGATAACCATTCATAGCGGGAGGCTACTTCAAAACGCCAAACAGAGCTTGACAAACACTGAGGAGAAGATCGCCCTACTCCACCCCGACAACATTTTAAAACGAGGATTCAGCATCACCATGAAAGATGGCAAAGCCGTCATGAAAACATCAGAACTGAAAGCGGGAGACATCATCCGCACTCGTTTCTACGAAGGCGAGACGGAGAGTGTTGTCAAATCATAACATCAACAATATCGCAAGGAAAGTGACCACTGGATAGGCGGTCAGGAGAATGGAGTCCATGCGGTCGAGCACACCGCCATGGCCAGGCATGATGCGTCCGGAGTCTTTCACTCCAGCCTGCCTTTTCAGCAATGATTCAAGAAGATCTCCCATTGTGGCGAGTACCGCAACCGACAATCCGAACAGCAGCCATCCATACCAATGGAAAGATGCCTGCTCTAAAATCTTCTCTGCCCAGAAATAACCGGCAAGCAGGGAAGCCAGCATCGTGAACACTATTCCCGTGATGGTTCCTTCCCACGTTTTGTTGGGAGAGATTCGTTCTATCATCTTATGGCGACCATAGAGACTGCCACCCATATAGGCAAAAGAGTCATTAATCCATATCAGCACAAAGGACAACAGGACCACTCCACCGTAGGCTTTATTCAGGCAAGCATCTGTCAAGAGAGCCATCGGCAGCACAATCCAGAACATGGCGAAGAGGTCTGCGCCGACATATCGCAAGGAATCCTCCCTTTTTCTAAAGATTTCTACAATAACAAGGAAGAAAAACAACAAGATGAAATAGTGGAAGATCTGGTATTGGCCTATCGGAATCATGGGCGACAGTTGTCCCAGAAGGAAGAACAGATACACAAGCACCGTCCATACAATCAAAATATTGCGGGATAGATTGTCGGAAGGTTCACCTCTCATTCTGAAAAACTCCACCAGTCCTACCACAGAGAGAAAACACATCAGCGGTATCATCCCTATGGGATAAAGGGTGGCGAGCACCATCAGTGCCGCATATACGGCGCCAGATGTAGCCCTAATTGCCAGATTTTTGATCTTCCCGTTGCTCATCAACCTATGAATTTACATATCATCCTGCACCAGGAAGACGAACATGCGAGGTTCCTGAGGAGTATAGACCGGTTTGCCCTCATCGTCGACAACATTCTTCGGCGTCACGAACTCCACGATGGAACTGTCGGGATCATCACCGTGAGAGAGCACATAGGCCATGGCATCGGCATGAGTCGGGAATACGCATCGGGAACGCGTCATCACAATAATGTCTTTAGCGATATTGCGGATCGAGGGATACAATATCGTGCGTGGAGAGAAGCCAACGCTACCCGAGCAGGCAATCAGCATATCGGAGAATACGATGGCGGCGTCGGCCGGTTCACCAAATGGGACCACATTGGAGAAGGGTATGCCGCGTTTTTGGAGGAAAGAATGAATATTCGGGGTCAATGCGACCAGGGAATTATACTTTTGTTTCTCCAAGAATTGGGCAAGGCTATTATAGATCACCTCTTTCGGAAAGGGGAAGAATTTCCCGCCGCCAGCACGGAAATGCTGGACGAACTCATCCACGATAGGCTGTTGGAACTTAGAGAAGAAAGCATACTTCTCCAAATCCTGTTCATTCTGAAGGGATTTAATATGATTGACATCACGCATCCTCTTGCGGATGACATCCTTAGGTTTCTCTGATTGTAGTCTGTCTGAATCCATTGTTATTCGGAAATGCTAGGCTGTTCTGATAAATCGTTTTGTGAGTCAAGATTCTGGCTGGGAGTTGGCTCGGAGTCAGTTTCTTGGGTAGGTTCCGAAGGCTTCTCCGGGGTTGCTGTGGTTTGGGGTTCGTCATCTTTTTTGGCGAAAGGTCTTTCCCCAAGGATACGTTCTACATCTTCAGCAAAAATGACCTCTCTTTCCAGCAGCAATTGGGCCAACTGTTCCAGTTCTGCCATGTGTTGCTCCAAAATAGACTTAGCGCGTTGGTAACATGATTCGACCAGGTCGTGGACCTGTTTGTCGATATCTTGAGCCGTTTTCTCGCTATAGGGTTTCCCGAAGGCGAACTCTTGTTGGCCAGTAGAGTCATAGTAGCTCACATTGCCAATCTTTTTGTCGAGGCCATAGTAGGCGACCATGGCATAGGCCATTTTAGAGGTTCTTTCGAGGTCGTTGAGGGCGCCTGTGGATACCTGACCGAAGACAGCATCTTCCGCAGCACGGCCGCCGAGGAGTGCCGTCATCTCATCCACCAACTGGTCGTAGTTAGTCAGTTGGCGTTCTTCGGGAAGATACCATGCGGCGCCAAGGGCTTTGCCGCGGGGCACGATGGTAACCTTGACCAGGGGTGAGGCATAGCGCAGGAGCCAGCTGACTGTGGCGTGACCTGCTTCGTGATAGGCCACGGCACGCTTTTCTTCCGGGGTGAAGACGCTACTCCGCCGCTCCAAGCCGCCTATGATACGGTCTACGGCGGCGAGGAAGTCCTCCTTCTCGACAAACTCCTTATTGTTACGGGCGGCGATCAGGGCTGCCTCGTTACACACATTGGCGATATCGGCGCCGGAGAAACCGGGCGTTTGTTTGGCAAAAAAGTCGAGGTCGACATCCGGGCCGATCTTGATATTGCGGACGTGGACACCGAAGATGCCTTTGCGCTCGCTGAGGTTGGGCAGTTCGACCTGTATTTGACGATCAAAACGTCCTGCTCGCAGCAATGCGCGGTCGAGGATGTCGGCACGGTTGGTGGCAGCCATGATGATTACGCCGGCATTGGTGGAGAAGCCGTCCATCTCGGTCAACAACTGGTTAAGAGTGCTTTCGCGCTCGTCGTTCACATTGCTCATGGCATTTTTGCCACGGGCACGACCGATAGCGTCAATTTCATCGATAAAGATGATACATGGAGCCTTCTCCTTGGCTGTTTTAAAGAGGTCGCGCACGCGGGATGCGCCTACGCCCACGAACATCTCCACGAAGTCTGATCCCGACAAGGAGAAGAAAGGGACTTTGGCTTCGCCGGCCACGGCTTTCGCCAAGAGGGTTTTACCGGTGCCCGGAGGGCCGACCAGCAACACGCCTTTAGGGATCTTGCCACCCAGCACGGTATATTTCTTAGGATTTTTAAGGAAGTCGACAACCTCCTCGATTTCAAATTTGGCACCTTCCAGACCAGCCACATCCTTGAAGGTGACCAGTTGACCGGACTTCTCATCGAATTCCTGGGCACGGGATTTGCCAATATTGAAGATATTGCCACCGCCGCCAGGACCCGAGCCACCGCGCATGGAGCGCATCCACATCACCATCATGCCTATTATCAACAACATAGGCAAGAACCAGATCATCAGATCCCACCCCCAATTACGGGAATTGTCTTGTTTGACCGGGAAGTCATAGTTGTCAATAATGTCAGTCTCGGTCAGTGTCGTATCCGCGGCCAAAGCTTTTTTGATGGCATTGGTCTTGATATCCTTCAGTTCCTCCTGAAATGAGGAATAGTCGCTAACGGAGATATAATATTGAGGGCCTTCCACATTTTTGCTAACGCTCTCGTAACGAGATTGTTTCAAGGCTTCTTTTGTCAGATAGACATTGGCTCTATGGCTTTTATTCACATACTCCATCCTATCCACATCCCTATTTTCCACCATCTGCTTGAACTGTGTGTTGTCAATCTCTTGCATAGTGGTATTCGTTGCCCTAAGGAAATAAATACCAATGGCCACAGCTATCAATATGTATATATAGGAAAGGGTATTGGATATTTTGTTTTTATTATTTTTGGGATTGTCCTTTTTCCCGTTCATGTTGCCAAGAGGGTTATTATTCTTTTGTGCCATAAAAAATGATGGTCATTAAAAGGGTTAAAATGATTGAATCTCAGCGTCATTCCAGAGAGCTTCGACCTTGTAATAGTCGCGGGCTTCGGGTTGGAAAATGTGGACCAATATATTAAAATAGTCCAACAGTACCCACTCGCAGTTTTCAAGTCCTTCTACATGTTCCGGTTTGACGCCGGCAACTCGTTGTGTTGTTTCCTGGACGAAATCACACAATGTCTCCACATGTGGTTTGGAATTGCCGGTGCAGACGATAAAGTAATCAAAATAGGCGTGATTAACTTTTTTCAGATTCATACACTTTATATCAACGCCTTGTTTCTCAATGAGCGCTTGTATAATGAGTTCCTCTAAATTACCTTCAAAAGGGATTCCTTCAAATTTAACTTTTTTTC
>JAGCFD010000040.1 GCA_017650305.1 Bacteroidales bacterium
CGGCAAACGTGAACAAAAATGCCGGCCAGAGCAAAAAGGAAACTAACTCTGATGGCTTTGCATTTTTGTAAACGCAAGCGCCTTTGCACGCCGCTGTTGGAGGCCGGCCATTCACGCCGCGTCCGCACCGCATGTCGGCATGCCCGCCCGCGTGCTCTATGGGCTGGTGTCCCCCCTAAAGCACCCTAAGATTAAATGAAAACGATTGGTTTTGCCGTCGGTCTCATCTTTGTTGTGCCATCATGTATATAACTCCCAAAAATTTTTGTTGGCAAAGTGTAATAAAAATAGGTGTTCATTCGTCTTATAGGATGTAAATATGAACCATTTCTTATTGACAACAGATTTAATCATTTATGATGAAGAAGCTTTTACTCTCCCTTGTGATAGTTATGACCGCTACGGTGTTTTACGCCCAGACGGTGTATTTGTATTTTTCGGGGCGGGATACCAGCAACCGCTATGTGCGTCTTGAACAAATCCAGGTGAAGAACCTCTCCCAAGGCTGGCAGGAGACCCTCTATTGGCCTGATACCGTCCTGCAACTGCATACCACCCCCGGACCCAATGGCGTGGAAACCTGGCAGGCTGCCGAGCCTCTCCACTGGTCTTGCAGTCCCAACCCGTGCCAAGGAAACGTCCTGACAACCCTACGTGTGCAGGAGGCCGGCGATGTGACAATTGATATCACGGATATGACGGGGCGTGTCGTAGAGTCTTCTCGTATGACATCCGTTCTTCCCGGATCCCACCAGTTGGACATGACGTTTGCTGCGGCAGGCATCTATTTTCTCATAGCAAAGCAGAACGGCAAATCTGCATCTGTCAAGATTGTAAACCAGGGAAATGGGGGAAAGAATGGAATCAAATACCATGGCCTCTCTTCTCAAGAAGATCTTGACGGCTTGTCACCCAAGGGCAATTCCTACCAACCGTTCCATCAAGGGGACCAGATGGAATATATCGGTTATGCCACCATCAACGGATCTGACGTAATATCTTTGAGTCTGGTGCAGGAACAGAGTAGTACACAGTTTATCAAGCTTTATTTTGCTTTCCCGCAAGGGATTAATGACGGCCTTCCTTGTAAGCGACTCCCGTATGTGTATGACTACGACGGCAATGTTTACAACACGGTCCAGATCGGCAACCAATGCTGGACGAAAGAAAATCTCCGCTCTGTCAGATACACTGACGGAACGATGATCCCTTTGGGAGTTGACGGCAGCAATACAGACGCTTACCGTTATTATCCCAACAATGACAGTGCCAATGTGGCGCTCTTTGGCTATTTCTACAACTGGCCTGCCGTGATGCACGGCGCCAACGGGAGCGACAGCAATCCTTCGGGCGTGCAAGGTATTTGTCCAGAGGGCTGGCATGTGCCCAGTATAGCGGAATGGCAACAACTGGACAACTATGTGCGAAGCCAGAGCCAATACTTCTGCAACAACAACTCTTACAATACTGCCAAAGCATGGGCTTCCACAAATTATTGGAATTTCGCAAGTTGGTCTTGCGCCCCAGGCAACAACCCTTCCACCAATAATGCCACTGGTTTTTCGATATTACCAGCGGGTGTTTACAATTATTATACCACTGCGTCATATTCACCACCTGGAAGTGAGTCAATGTTATGGAGCACCACTTTAGGATGCCAAGCCAATGGCCCCAGTGCCCAATCTGTAGTGGTGTTTAATGGCAATTCAGCTCCCGGCATTGACATCGTCTCCGATCGCAAGAGCGGCTTCTCGGTCCGCTGCATCCTGGATTGAGATTTTTCTTCCAGCAGACATCCATAAAATAATTATATTTGCAGCCTCTATGGTATGATGGGAAAAATGCATCCATAGAGGCTCTTTCTTTGTTTATTATTCATTCAAAATAAGATTCTTATGAAAAAATCAATTACTATGGTTATCCTGCTTGGCGGCATCCTGCTGATGTCAACGCAATGTAGCAAGAAAAAAACAGATCCCGTCACGGGCGAGAAGATCAGCGAGATGCAGCAGAAGGTGGAGGAGTACGCCTACTTTGACCTCACCACCGACATCTCAAAACTGAGCGAAAACGACAAACAGCTGCTCCCCATCTTCTTCGAGATCGGAGAGATCATGGACGAGCTGTTCTGGGAGCAGACCTTCGGCGACAAGTCCATCCTGGACACCATCAGCGACCCATGGGTCAAAGACTATGCCATGATCAACTATGGCGCTTGGGACCGTCTGCGTGGCAACAAACCTTTCATCTCCGGCTATGGCGAGAAGCCCGTCACCGCCAACTACTATCCCCACGACATCACGAAAGAGGAGTTCGAGGCCTACGACGACCCCAACAAGAACTCCCACTATACGGTGCTGGTGCGAGACGAGAACAACAACTTGAAAACCCTCTGGTATCACGAGATGTACAAGGATAAAATCGACAAGGTGTGCAAACTGCTCGACAAGGCTATCTCCATCGCCGACAACAAATCCATGAAGAAATATCTCACAGAACGCAAGAAAGCCCTTCTGACCGACGACTACTACAAATCAGACCTCGCCTGGATGGACATGAAAGACACCAAACTGGACTTCGTGTTCGGTCCTATCGAGAACTATGACGATGAGCTTAACAGCGTGAAGACCTCCTACGAGGCATTTGTGCTGGTGAAAGACGAAGAGGAGAGTGGCAAGTTGGACAAGTTTGTCGCCATGTTGCCGCAGCTGCAGAAAGAACTGCCATGCGAGCCCCAACACAAGAAAAACTACGTGCCGGGCACCTCTTCCGACATGAACATCTATGATGTCATCTTCTACGGTGGCGACTGCAATGCGGCTGGCAAGACCATCGCCATCAACCTGCCGAATGACGACAAGATCCAGGAGGAAAAAGGCTCCCGCCGCTTCCAGCTGCGCAACGCCATGCAGGCCAAGTTCGACAAGATCATGAAGCCCATCGGCGAGATTGTGATCGAACCGTCTGAGCAAAACCACATCACCTTCGATGCCTTCTTCTGGAATGTGACTTTCCATGAGGTGGCCCACGGCTTAGGCGTTAAACAGACCATCAACGACAAAGGCTCTGTGGACGAGGCCATGCAGACCGAGAACACCAGCTGGGAAGAGGCCAAGGCCGACATCATCGGACTCTACCTTGTCTGCAATTTGATTGACAAAGGCGAAATCACCGACATCTCCGTGGAGGATGCCATCACCACCTACATCGTGGGATTGCTCCGCTCTGTCAGATTCGGCGCCAAAGAGGCCCACGGCATCGCCAATATGATGTGCTACAACTATCTGGAAGAGAACGGCGCCTTCAAACGCACCGGCAACGGGACCTATCACATCGACTACGACAAAGCCCGTGAGGCTATGAACAGTTGGATTGCCCTCATTCTGAAGACTCAAGCTGAAGGTGACTTTGAATTTGCCCAACAGTTCAGCAAGAAACATGGTACCGTTGGCAGCAATCTCCAAAAGGATCTCGACCGTATCAACAAAGCCGGCATCCCAAGAGACATCCGCTTCAATCAAGGCTTGAATATTATTGGCTTATAATAAATTGCATTTATCTTGGTAGAGACGGCTTGCAAACCGTCTCTACATATTTTATAATAGATGTATCTCAAGAACATACAACTCTCCAACTTCAAAAGCTACGAGGAGGCTGAATTCTCATTTAACGAGAACGTGAATGCCATTGTAGGCAAAAACGGCAGCGGGAAAACCAATCTCCTCGACGCTATCTATTACCTCTCGTTCTGCAAAAGCTATTTTTCGGCACAAGACATATTCTCTGTGCGTTTCAACACGGACTTTTTCGCTATCCATGGCACCTTCTGCCAGCGGGAGACGGACAACAGCGCATTGATAAGCTGCACCTACCGAAATGGGCATAAGTCTATGAGAGCAAACAAGAAAGAGTACCCGCGTCTCAGTGCCCATATCGGTCAGTATCCCGTGGTGATGGTTTCCCCGTATGATAGCGAGATCATCCATGGCGGCAGCGAGGTGCGCCGCAAGTTCTTCGATGCCGTCATTTCTCAGTTCGACTCAGAATACCTGCAGCAACTGATTTCCTATCGCAAACTTCTCCAGCAACGAAACACGCTGCTCAAACAGATGCAGGAGAACCGTCATTTTGAGGACACTCTGCTTACCATCTTCGACGAGCAGATGAGTCCCCTGGGACAAGCCATCTATGAATGCCGCCGAGATTTCATCTCACAAATACAACACATCTTTCAGAAACACTATGCACAACTCTCCAAAGAGGCAGAACGAGTGGAAATCATCTATCAATCAGGACTTTCAGAGTTCTCTTTCGACACTGGCATCCGACAGAACCTCTCTTTGGATGCTAAAACCGGATTCTCCAATTTTGGTGTTCATAAAGACGAATACCTATTCCTGATTAACGGACAACCGGTCAAACGCTTCGGTTCGCAAGGACAACAAAAATCATTTTCCTTGGCCATGCGCCTGGCACAATTTGACTATAGCTACGAGAAAAAACAGATCAAACCTATCCTTTTGTTAGATGATATATTTGACAAATTGGACAGGGTCCGTATTGCTGAACTGCTCAACATGGTAGGAAATGATCACTTCGGGCAGGTTTTCATCTCCGACACTGACGAACATCGGGTGCACCAGATCTTAGACGAACACATTATCGCACATCAAATCATCGAAATCACACGGCCGTAAAGTGGAGTAGGGGAGCCACCCTAAAAAAAGAGTTTGGTGGCATTGAAATCTCTTTTTTTTATTATTTTTGCATCTCAATTTTTAGAAAAATGAAACGTACCGGTTTAATTATTCTCTTCACATTGCTGATATGGGGTTTGACACAAGCCCAAAGTATTCAAAATAGAGTCAACATTGGCTTCTATAATGTTGAGAATCTGTTTGATACAATCAACGACCCTAATAAAAACGACGAGCAATTCCTGCCTGAAGGTGATTATCAATGGACATCGGAGAAATATCTTCTCAAGTTGAAGATGCTCTCGCAAGTCATCTCTGATATGGCACAGATGCCTGGAGGTTTGGCTATATTGGGTGTCTCCGAGGTTGAAAACGAGTCTGTTCTGCGTGATTTGATTGCCACAGAACTTCTGGCTCCTTACAAATTGGAGGTCTGCCACCACGAATCTCCGGACAGAAGAGGTGTTGACGTGTCGTTTATTTACAACCCAAGTCGCTTCAAAGTGCTCTCCACCAAAGCTTTTCCGCTCATATTTCCAGAGAATCCCGATTTCATCACCCGTGACCAATGGCTGATGACGGGAATTCTTGATGGCGAGGACACGCTTCACGTGATTGTCAACCACTGGCCTTCCAAGAGTGGCGGCGAGAAGAGGTCTCTTCCGTATAGATTAGGCGCCGGCAAACTGGCCAGATATATCGCAGACTCCATTATGAATGCATCTCCCAATGCCAAAATCGTCATCATGGGTGACTTGAATGACAATCCGAATTCCAAGAGCCTGATGGAGTGCCTGCGTACCAGAACCAACACCAAAGACCTTGCGCCAAACGATCTCTATAACCCTATGTGGCAAATGTATCGAAATGGGGTAGGGTCCTACGCATACCGCGACTCCTGGGAACTGATCGACAATATTATTGTTTCAGCCGGATTGGTAAACCCTGTCCGTGGCGGTTATAAGTTTTTCATGGCTCACATTTTCCGCAAAGACTATTTGCTCACTAAATCAGGATCTTACACCAACTATCCGTGGCGTATGTATGCCGGCGGCATCTACCAAGGAGGCTACAGCGACCACTTGCCCGTATATATCACATTGACTAAGTAACTGACAACTATAAAAACTAACAGATAATAAGAAAAACTATGGATAAAAGACTGGTTATTATTCCTACATACAAGGAAAAGGAGAATATAGAGAATATCATTCGCGCCATCTATAAAGAGATTGACGTGCATATTTTGATAATCGACGACAACTCGCCTGATGGAACTGCCGACATCGTGAAGACACTCATGCAGGAGTTTCCAGACAGACTCTTTCTGGAACAACGTACCGGCAAATTAGGCCTGGGGACCGCTTATATACATGGTTTCAAGTGGGGTTTGGCCCGCAATTACGACTTTATCTTTGAGATGGACGCCGACTTCAGCCACGATCCCGCTGATTTACAGCGACTTTACAATGCCTGCGTAGAGCAAAATGCCGATTTGGCCATCGGATCACGCTATTGCAAAGGGGTTAACGTCTTGAATTGGCCCATGGGACGCCTGCTGATGTCTTATTATGGCTCTATGTATGTGAGAATCATGCTCGGCATGCCCATCATGGATACCACGGCTGGTTTCAAATGCTACAGAGCGTCCGCATTACGGTGTGTGGATTTTGACAAGATCAAACATATTGGATATGGTTTCCAAATCGAGATGAAATTCAATATGTACAAATTGAAATACAAAGTCGTGGAAGTACCGATCATTTTCAAAGACCGTGAAGCGGGCATTTCCAAGATGAGTTCCGGCATTTTCAAAGAAGCTATCTTCGGCGTCATCGGTTTGCGTATTCGCAGCTGGTTCCGCAAATGGGAACGCGTGGAACATACATACGAAGCCTAATAATTATTCTGACAAGTTGATTTGTTCGGAACTAATGGTACTCACTGAGAGATTTTTTTTAAAATCATTTCTGTATTCAGCATCTTAGAGTAGTGTGAAAGTCGTCGGTACAGAACAAATCCGCTTGTTCTTATTCTGCTCCCCGAACTCTATTTAACATAATATAAATTATCGGACAAATCAATATATAGGTACGCAGAAATTGATATCGCCCTGAGAATTGAATATTCGGACGATTTTGACCAGTCGGTCACTAAAATTCAAAGTCAAAGTTCAAGTTACAGTCGCTGCGATATCTTCGGGAGAATTTCATTTTTCCAGGATGCAAACGTTCCCTCGAGGATTTTCTTACGGGCTGTCTGAACGAGATCCAGATAGAAATGCAAATTATGGATGCTTCCGATCATCGGTCCGAGCATTTCATCAGCGACGTATAGATGGCGCAGATATGCGCGTGTGTATTGCTGGTCGGCGAAAAGATCGCTGTTGGCATCGATCGGTGTGAAATCATATTTCCATTTTTCGTTGCGCATATTGAGGATGCCGTCCCAGGTGAAGATCATGCCGTTGCGGCCATTGCGAGTTGGCATCACACAGTCGAACATATCCACACCCAGAGCGATGTTTTCGATGATGTTGGCAGGCGTGCCGACACCCATCAGATAGCGGGGTTTATTCTCGGGGAGGGCTCTGCAACAGAGGTCTGCGATCTCGTACATCTGCTCCACGGGCTCCCCTACCGCTACCCCACCGATGGCTATTCCGTCCGGGTTCACCGAGTCGCAATACTCGGCGGATTTTATTCTAAGATCATGATACACACCACCTTGCACAATCGGAAACAAAGTCTGCTCGTATCCATAGAGCGGTTCTGTTTCCTCCAACCGTTTCACACAGCGCTTCAGCCACTTGAATGTGGTCTCCATCGATTTTTTTGCATACTGATAATCGCATGGATACGGTATACACTCATCAAAAGCCATGATGATGTCGGCGCCTATGGCACGTTCCGTATCCATCACATTCTCAGGACTGAAGAGATGCTTGGATCCATCAATATGTGACAGGAACCACACACCTTCCTCCGGGTTGATTTTTCTGCGGTGACTCAGAGAAAACACCTGAAATCCGCCACTGTCAGTCAGAATCGGTCTGTTCCAGCCGTTGAACTTATGCAATCCCCCGACGGCCTTGAGCACATCCGTACCCGGTCTTAGATAGAGATGATACGTGTTTCCGAGAATGATCTGGGCTTTGACATCCTCATATAAATTCTTGATATGCAATGCCTTGACAGCACCGAGCGTGCCTACCGGCATAAATATGGGAGTTTCGATTTCTCCATGGGCGGTTGTGATGACACCCGCTCTAGCGTGACTTTTCTCGTCTTTTCGATTAATTATAAACTTCATTTTGTTAGTAAATTGCGGCAAAAATACTACATTTTACGATGCAAAAAAAATTATTTTTGCAATCTGAAACCTAAACCAAACCAACCTATGTTCGACGATAATTTATCGCTCGTAATTTTTGTATTATTTGCAGCCATAACTTTCACAGAGTTACTGTATTACTATGTGCTGTATGCGCGATTTGCTTTCCGGCGCACCCAGCCGTGCCTGATATCGGACCGGATGCACCGCCCGTATCGGTCATTATGGTGGTAAAAGATGCCGCCGCAGCCCTCCTGAAGACGCTCCCTCGTCTTCTGAACCAGCACTACCCTAATTTCGAACTGGTCATTGTGAACGACAACTCCAAGGACGACACACAACTGTTGTTGCTGGAGTATCAACAGCAATATAGCAACATTCACGTTGTGAACCTGGATTCCGCCGTGACCAGCATCCGAGGAAACAAGTATGCCATGTCCATCGGTATCAGATGCGCAAAATATGAGAATCTCGTCTTCACCGATGCTGAATGCGCGCCAAGTTCAGTCCATTGGCTGGAACATGTGGCAGGCCAGTTTACCGAGACCACCCATATCGTATTAGGTTACAGCACCTATCAGAAACGCAACAATCCTTTCAACAGGCTTTTGCATTTTGACACCATGGTCTCTGCTTTGCAATATTTCTCTTTGGCTCTTGCCCACTCCACCTATCGTGGCGACCATAAGAACATCGGATTCTCCAAGACTCTTTTCTACAATCAGAAAGGTTTTGCATCCCACAACCATCTGGTTTACGGTGATGAGGACATCTTCATCAGCAAGGCATCCAATCAGAAAAACACTGCCGTGGTCTATTCACCTGATTCTTTCACGGTTCTCCAACGTACTGCATACTACAACTACTGGTGTCACCACAAAGAAGGGCTGTTCTATACTCGGAAGTACAATACATTCAAGAACAGATTTCTTCTCAATGCTTTTGGCATCATCAATCTCTTGTTCTACATAGCACTGACATTTGCTATCATATTAAGCTGTAAAAACTTGGTACTGCTCGCCATCGTGCTTGGAGTTGCATTTTTGCGATTTGTCAGCATGTATTTGGTGTATGGCTTTTCAGCAAAACGCCTCAACGAGAAGCAGACTATCCCTGCCCTACTCCTCTACGACCTTATATTTGCGGTCATGAATCCTTTATATTACATTAGTGCACATTTTCATCAACAAAGATTCAAATAATGGGAAACTTACAATATTCCACTGAAAAGGCCAAACGGGATTACCTCCTTTTGCGCAAAGCGCTGGACTTTAACGATCAGCGGGCATACGCAGAGCTGATGAGTCTGTATCGCGACAGCATCTACTATCTGATGATGAAAATCGTGAAAAACAGCGATGACGCCGAAGATCTGACACAGGAGACCTTCGGCAAGGCTTTCCGCAACCTGCATGCCTATTCCCCTCAGTATGCCTTCTCCACATGGCTGTATCGCATCGCAGTCAACAACAGCATCGACTATATCCGTCACAAGCACAATTCACCGCAGTGTATTGACGAAGATCTGTTCAGCAGCACTACGGAGCAGATTATAGACCGCACACAATCCAATCATTCCCAAACTCCTGAGGATGTGGTCATTGACAAACAACGTATCTCGCTGCTACGATCTGCTGTGCAACAATTGCCTGAGAAATATCGCAAGGTGGTAGAACTCCGCTATTACGACGAACTCTCCTACGAAGAAATATCCGAAAATCTTAATATTTCCCTCTCTAACGTTAAAATCCAGTTGCTCAGGGCGAAGAATATGTTGTCTCAGATTGTAGGCAACATGCGCTATGCAATATAAAAATTGTATTTTTGCCCGATTTTTTATTATTATGGAAATTACTCGTTTGTTTGATATCCTAGATAGAAATTTAAAGGAATTCCCTATCGAGGATGCCCTATGTGGTAAAGAGAACGGTGTCTGGATCAAATACAGCACCCAACGTTATATCCAGATCGTGAACAGCATCTCTTACGGTCTGCTCCAACTTGGCATCAAGAAGGGCGACTGTGTGGCTACCATCACCGCTAATCGTCCTGAATGGAACTTTCTCGACATGGCCATCATGCAGATTGGAGCCATTCACGTTGCCATCTACCCAACCATCAGCGAAAGCGATTATGACTATATCCTGCACCATGCAAATGTGAAGCTGATCTTCGTGTCCGGTTGGGAATTGTTGCGAAAGATCACGAATATCATCTCCAATATTCCAGAATTGAACGATCGTGTCTATACATTCCGCAACCTTTTGGGATATAGACACTTAAACGAACTCATCGAAGTAGGACGCTCCAATCCGAGTCCTCAGTACCTGCAAGAGATCAAGGACAGCATCTCGCCAGACGATGTGGTTTCCCTGGTCTATACGTCCGGCACGACAGGCAATCCCAAGGGTGTGATGCTGACACATGAGAATTTTCTCACCAACATCCGTGGCGTCTTGCCCATCATCCCGACAAAGGAGAACAACCGGATTCTCAGCTACCTGCCTCTTTGCCATGTATATGAACGTATGCTGAACTATGCGTTCCAGTCGCTTGGCCTTCCGATTTATTACACCGAAAGCATCGCGAAGATTCAGCAGGACATGGCAGACTTGAAACCCGATATTTTCACCACAGTGCCCCGACTGTTGGAGAAGGTTTACGATAAGATCCTGGCGCAGGGCAACAAACTGACAGGTATCAAGAAAAAGATCTTCTTCTGGGCCAATGACGTGGCCTTGGAATATGAATTCAACAGCACCAAGTCTTATCAGCGGAAGCTTAGACTGGCGCGTAAACTGGTCTTGAACAAATGGCACGAGGCTTTGGGCGGGAACTTCAAGGTCATCGTTTCCGGCGGTGCAGCCATCCAACCGCGTATCGCCCGTATATTCTGGGCTATGGGTGTTCCTATTCTTGAAGGATACGGCACCACCGAGTCCGCACCCGTTATTGCTGTGAGCGACTTTTTCAAAGGCGGCTTGGAATTTGGCGCTGCCGGCCATGTGCTCCCCGGCACCAGAGTGCGTATTGCCGATGACGGCGAGATCCTCACCAAAGGCAAACATGTGATGAAAGGCTATTATAATGCTCCAGACCTGACGGCAGAGGCTATTGATGAAGACGGATG
Source organism: Bacteroidales bacterium (assembly GCA_017650305.1). Classification (GTDB taxonomy): domain Bacteria; phylum Bacteroidota; class Bacteroidia; order Bacteroidales; family WCHB1-69; genus F23-D06. The sequence continues at coordinate 11,161 of JAGCFD010000040.1, forward strand.
GCTTCACACTGGCGACTTGGGCAAGCTCACACCAGGCGGGCGTCTCAAGATCACCGGACGTAAGAAAGAGATGTTCAAGACCGCCTTCGGCAAGTATGTTGTCCCCACCATCATTGAGAACAAATTCGCAGAGGATCCCTTGATTGACAACATCCTCGTGGTGGGCGAGAACAAGAAGTTCGCCGCCGCCCTGATCGTCCCCAACTTCACCGACCTTAGGAGCTGGTGTCATCACCACGAGATAGAATACACCACCAACGAAGAGATGATACACCATCCTGACGTGGTGAAGAAGTTCAAGAAGATTGTGGATCAATACAACAAATTCTTCGGCGACACCGAGAAGATCAAGAGTTTCTCTTTGGTGGGTTATGAATGGTCTATTCAGACGGGAGAGCTCACCCCCACCCTCAAACTCAAACGCAATATGCTGTTAAAGAAATACGAAGAACAAATAGAACAATTATTCAACAAATAATATCTCATCATGACGAATACTGACAACAAAGGCAAAGTTTTAATATTTAACACTTTAAGTAAACGAAAGGAGTTGTTGACCCCTATCGTACCCGACCACGTCGGTTTATATGTATGCGGGCCGACAGTATATGGCGAGCCTCATCTGGGGCACGCTCGTCCAGCCGTAACATTCGATGTCGTCTTCCGCTATCTTACTCATATCGGATACAAGGTTCGTTATGTACGCAACATCACGGACGTAGGTCATCTGGAGCACGATGCCGACGAAGGCGAAGACAAAATCGCCAAGAAAGCCCGTTTGGAGCAACTTGAGCCGATGGAGGTGGCACAGTATTACATGGACAGCTATCACAAGGCCATGGATGCTCTCAACGTAAAGGGCCCTTCCATTGAGCCTCGCGCCTCTGGTCACATCATTGAACAGATCGAGATGGTTCAGAAGATCCTGGATAAAGGTTACGCCTACGTGTCTGAAGGTTCCGTCTATTTTGATGTGGAGAAGTTCGACCGCGACTTCGGCTACGGCAAGCTCTCCGGTCGTGTGCTTTCCGAGCTCATCGCAAACACTCGAGAGCTGGACGGTCAGAGCGAAAAGCACAACCCCGCCGATTTCGCCCTCTGGAAGAAGGCTGCCCCGGAGCACATCATGCGCTGGAATTCTCCTTGGAGCATCGGTTTCCCCGGTTGGCATATTGAATGTACTGCCATGAGCACCAAATACTTGGGCGAACAGTTCGACATCCACGGCGGTGGCATGGACTTGCTCTTCCCGCATCACGAGTCGGAAGTATGTCAGAGCACTGTGGCCAATGGCAAAAGCTCGGTCAAATATTGGATGCACAACAACATGATCACCATTGAAGGACAGAAGATGGGCAAGTCATTGGGCAACTTTATCACCCTCAATGAATTCTTCACGGGCAACCATCCCAAATTGGAAAAAGCCTACTCCCCGATGACCATCCGTTATTTCGTTTTGCAGGCCTCTTATCGCGGCACGGTCGATTTCAGCAATGCTGCATTGCAATCTGCTGAAAAAGGCTTGGAGAAGCTGTATGCCGCTGAGCGTCATCTGGATACGCTCAAAGCAGGCAACACCTCTTCAGAGAACATCGCTGCTTTACAAGAGCGTTGCTATGAGGCTATGAACGACGACTTCAACACGCCGAAGGTCATCGCCGAGCTTTTCGATGCAGCACGTATCATCAATGCAGTGAAAGACGGCCACGCCACCCTGACCGCAGAAGATATCGAGCTGCTGAAGACCACCTTCCGCACCTTCTTCTTTGACATCTTAGGCATCAAACCCGAACTGGCGCAAGGCGACACGCGCGAGCACGATGCCTTAGCGAAAGCCATGGATCTGGTTTTGGACATGCGCAAGACCGCCAAGGCCGAGAAAAACTGGGCGTTGTCGGATAAAATCCGCGACGAGCTGAACGCCGCCGGCATCGTGGTGAAAGACACCAAGGACGGCGCCGAGTGGAGCTTGGCATAATCCTGATAAAAAAGGGTGGTTTGAGAATCTCAAACCACCCTTTTTCTCTTTAGTTGAGCTTGACTATTTAACCCAATACACCCAGTTTTCTTTACGTGGGGCAGGTTGAGGATAGTCACCATCTGTGTAGCCGAGGATGCAGTTCCCAATGCCAACATAGTCCCCCTCTACACCCAGATCTTTCAAGATCTTTTTACCCTCTTCGGTTTCAAAAACCTCTTTTGCTCGGTGGATCCAGCAAGAACCTAAACCTTTGGCATGGGCAGCATTCATCAGATTGCCCATCACCAGACTGCCGTCTTCCACATAGGTGCGTACATTTTTGTCTGCCAGCACCACCAATACAACCGGTGCACCGTAAAAAGGATCATCGTCAGAACCCATCACTTGTGCGTTCAACTCGCTAAGACGGTCACGCACCTCACGATTGGTGACGGCAAGGATGATAGGACTTTGTCGATTCATACCGGTAGGAGCATAGGTGCCGGCTTTACAGATTTCTTCAATAACCTCCATGGGAGGAATTTCATCCGTGTAGGAGCGTACACTTCGACGTGTTAAAAGATCTTCCATAGTAGTGTTTATTACAATTTCTTTATTTGCAGTTTCCGAAACTTCCTCGGCTTTCGGTTGGCAAGAACAGCCTAATACCAAGGCTATCCCGATGATAATGATTACATGTCTGTTCATAATAGCTAAATTGACATAAAAAATGGAAAAAATACCATACGAAGGCGATTATCGTCCAAGTTGCGCTTCAATAGCATGCTGTACATTATTCATATTGTAGTTCGGCTCAAAGCGCTCCACCACTTCCCCGTTCCTGTCAATCAAAAACTTGGTGAAATTCCACTGGATATCACCCGGTTTTTTGCTCTTGAGCCAGACATACAATGGTGAAGCATTGGGACCATTCACCAAAATCTTGTCAAACTGAGGGAATGATATGTTATAGTTGACCGTACAGAAATCATGGATGTCATCATAGGTGCCTGGAGCCTGACTACCGAACTGGTTACAGGGGAAATCCAGAATGACAAATCCTTGGTCCTGATAATCCTCGTACCATTGCTCCAGACGAGTGTATTGGGGAGTATAGCCACATTGGGTGGCGGAATTCACCACCAACAATACTTTACCACGATACAGACCAAGTGAAACACTGTCCCCATTGCCATCCAGAACAGAAAACTGATAAATATTATCCAACGGCTCATTCCAAGTCGTGTCTTGACTCACCGCCGTTGTATCAGTGTTATCAGATGGCGGATACACTGGATCTGGTTCAGGTTTCGTACAAGAACAAACCAATAACATGGCGATCAACAAGAAAAATAGTCTATTCATTTTTAATCAATTTTTGTTAAACAATTTAGTGCGCAAAAATAAAAAAAAAAGGATATGAAAAACATAGTCTCAATTTTTCCCGGTTTTGAGCATCTGCAATTGTTAACAATCTGATATTTATATTATTTTTATCATGTGAATAACCATGCCATCATTTCTGAAATGGATGTTGCCGGTGTCTCCATCTTGCTGTTTGGAGCATATTGGAAATTTGTGTACATTTGCACGCTTCAAACAAAAGGACATTCATATATAAATATTGTATCATGAGAAAAGTTGATTTCATTGTCATCGCCATAGTCATCGTCTGTCTGCTCCCCTTCTTCATCTTCCCTGCCGTATATAATGCTTATCTTGCAGGAAACCAGCATATTCCGCTATGCATGGCCTTTTTGAAATTTGGCATTTTGGCCACCTTTGGCGAGATGTTGGGGTCGCGCATCAAGAATGGCACCTACCTGCCCAACGAGTTCGGGCTGTTGCCGAAGTTCATCATTTGGGGCTTCTTGGGCATGTGGATTGCATTAGCGATGAAAGTATTTTCATTAGGCATTCCTGGTTTCTTGTCGCATTATGCCCCATTTGCTTCGATGCCGGCGGCCATGGCAGGCGAGTTCTCCGGCATGAAGCTGTTGGGAGCCTTCTGCATCAGCGTGATGATGAACACCTCCTTCGCTCCTGTTTTCATGACATTGCACAAAGTGTGTGACATGCATATCGCGGAACACCACGGCAAAGTCAGCTGTCTTGCCAAAGTTATGCCGATGCGGCAATATCTATCTGCCATCGACTGGAACGTGCAGTGGGGATTTGTTTTCAAGAAGACCATCCCTCTGTTCTGGATTCCGGCACACACGCTCACCTTCTGTCTCCCGAAAGACTTCCAGGTGCTCTTTGCCGCATTCTGCAGTATCATTTTAGGACTTTTCCTCTCCATTGCTGCCATGAAAAAGAGTCGGGATTAGCTCCTGAGAGCCCTAACTTATTAGCTAAAGAGCTGATATAGAAATCCAAAAATAAAATTTGGCATAAGGTTGTAGAGAAAGAAAAAAAGTGTATTTTTGCCGCGTCTTTTTGAGACACCCAGATGGCGGTTGTAGCTCAGTTGGTTAGAGTACCGGATTGTGGTTCCGTGGGTCGTCGGTTCGAATCCGACCTGCCGCCCGAAGCAAAAAAGCAGCAAGTTTTGCTGCTTTTTTTTGCTTTACACAGCAATCGATATGAAAGAGACGACAAAAGACAAGCTAAACCTGCTCTGGCTCATCGCCATGGTGATCTTCACTCCCGCCGCGGGAGCGCTGCTCAACTACTATGTCTTTGAGTTCCGCAGCGTACTGTTGCTGCTGATGTGGACGGCGGTGCTCCTCATTCCCTACGTCCTTTTTCATAAAAAGTGGCTCTATGCGACCGCTGCGTGCCTGCTGTTTGTAGACGGCTTCGTCAATCTTTTCCATTGGGTGGTGCTGAAATGCCCGCTGAACGCCTCCTCCATTTTCGTGTTCCTGAACACCAACTTCAACGAAGCCACGGAATTCATGACCATTAAGACGACCCCCTGGCTGTTGCTATTCGTCCCCTATGTCGCTTTGTTTGTCGTCACCTTGAAGCGCATCCCGCCTCTCGCGTTCAAATCGAAAGGCGAGATAATCGTCTGGTCGGTCCTATGGCTTTCCGTCGCGATATTCTTCACCGACAATATCGTCAACAAACGCTTTCTCCGACTTGCGGTTCCAGACGTGGAGCGTGCAGTGGTCTCTTTTGCCCAAGAATCGAAAGAGTACAACCGGTTGAAAATCCGCGACCTGTTTCAACTCGACGCAGATGTGGCGACCGAAGATTCCACGCTTGTGGTGGTAGTCGTGGGCGAATCGTGCAACCGCAACCACATGTCACTTTACGGTTATGGACGCGAAACGACGCCGCGGCTGCAGGCGCGAAACGACATCCTGGTATTCGACAATGTGGTGAGCGCTAACTCGAACACGCTCTATTCGGTGATGAACTTCCTGACAAGCAACAACATGGAGCAGCATCAGCCCCTCGACAGCTGCATCCACATCTTCGACGTTCTGCACTCGACCCCATATCGTTCGTATTGGATTTCGAACCAGTCGCCAATCGGGCTATGGGAAAACGGCGTCACCAATCTGGTTCAGCATGCCGACGTGAAGAGGTTCGTCAATGTCACTTCCAACTCTTCGATGGAGAGCACGCAGATAGCATCGTTCGACCAACGGCTTTTCGAGCCGCTGCAATCCGCCATCCACGACAGTACGAAACACAAGGTGGTTTTCGTTCACCTTTTAGGCTGCCACACCCAGTACGACAAACGTTACCCCAGCGAATTTGCCCTGTTCAAAGAAAGAGGCGACAAGCGCACACGGGTAACGAACGCCTACGACAACGCGGTCTATTACAACGACTTCGTGGTGGATTCCCTTTTCTCGATGCTGAGTCGCTACAGTTCGTCGCATCGGAAGGTGCGTGTATCGGCCATCTACTTCTCCGACCACGGCGAGAATGTGTACGACGAAGGCGACTACTGCGGGCATAACTATTCGGACAGGATCCCGCACGCCAATGTCGAGATCCCGTTCATCTTGTGGCTGTCGCCCTCGCAAAAGGAGCACCTCGCCGCCCACCACTTCCCTGTCGAAAGCCGACTGCACACCCCCTACATGCTTGACGATCTTTTCCACACCATCATCGACCTCAGCGACATCACCACCCCGTGTTTCGACAAAACCAGAAGCTTCGTGAACCGCGATTTCGACTCGACCCGCCGCCGCATCTTGGAAGACGGAAACGAGTATATACGTTGATTTTCAGTGAATCTCACACACACTTGCCATAGTTGAAAAGAATCAATCCGCTATAACGGTTTCACTTTTCTGTATGCTATCTTTGAATCTTTGTGTGACAGAACCGTGACGAAAACCGTTCCTTATCAATGTTTTCGGCAAATCATCAGGACCTTATAGGGTATCTGATTCGGGATTTTCTCCCCTTCCTTCAACACTTCATTCCGGATATTGACCGCCGTGATGCTGTTCGGACACATTTCGTTCATCCTGTCATAGAGGTACTCTGCTCTCATTTTCGCTGGGATATAAGACCAGTATTCGTATTGATAATCCCAATAGGTGATTTCAAAACGGGCACCAGGATGACAAAGAGTGTTCATCACACTGTCGAGATGCGCCAGCGAGAAGTCGCGGAGTTCCGCCTTGGCGAGCCACCAGTTCAATTTCACGATGATGGTGTCTTCCGTGGGCTGTATGTTCAGACCTTCTGCACATTTGGCCTCTTGAAGCGTCCATTCGGGTGACCTGTTTTGAGCGTCCAGCCGCACCTCGCGCCCCTCCGACAGAACAAACACTGCAAGTTGGTCGTTTTCAACACCGAAACGGATGGCGGCATCGAGAGAGTCTTCAGGAAAGAGGCGGGAGCTGTCGAAATAGTAAAGACTGTCGGTGGTATCCAGCCAGCCGCCGACATAGCCGTCATGCCGCTTCGCGTGCCGCACCACCCGTCCGAGTTGTTTGCGCGAGTGGCTCCCCTGCGTGGCAGCGTACGCCACGACAACCCCATTCACCGGCTCTGTCATCGTGTTGATGTCCAAGGTGAAACCGTCCGGATGGCTGATACCGTATGTCCAAATACTGTCTGCGAGGGCTTTGACACCGCCCGTGCCCGACAGCCTGCGGTTGCTGTAGCAGGAAGTCAGCAGCAGCGCGCAACTCAATAGCAATATCTGGATTGGAATCTTTTTTATCATGAATTGTTAGTTTTAAGCAAGTAAACGATTATGGCATATCAGATTAAAAGGTTATTATCGACTAGGCGATTGGATGATGAAAAATTTCTTTTAATTAGCAAAAATAAAAAATATTTCAAGAGACTGGCATGCCTTCAAAAATACCCCATCCAATCAAAAAAGAATTTTATATCTTTGCTCTTCCATATTTAAATGGGTAATTTTGTTCTATAAAATTGATTAACAAATAATTACAATAAATAAAATGAAACGAATTGCTGTTTTATTTGCCTTATGCTTAGGATGCATGGCAATTTTTGCCCAGGAGGACAACCGAGTATTGATGACAATCGGTAAAGAGACTATCACTGTTAGTGATTTTGTAAAAGCCTATCAGAAGAACAACCTGTTGAGTGAAGCTACGGAGAACGACCTGCGCGAGTACCGCGAGCTCTTCATCAATTATAGGCTGAAGGTACAGGAAGCTGAAGCGATGCAGTTGGACACCAGCGCCAGCTTCATTGCGGAATTGGGTTCCTACGAGACTCAGTCCGCCCAGCCTTATCTCGTTGACAATCATGTGAGTGACGAGTTAGTTGAAGAAGCTTACGAGCGTTCCAAGAGTCAGGTCCGTGCCTCCCACATCCTGGTGCGCTGCAATCCGTCAGCCTCTCCCAAGGACACTTTGGCTGCATACAACAAGATTCTCGACATCCGCAATAAGATCATGAATGGCCTTAACTTCAACGAGGCTGCCGCTCTCTATTCCGAGGATGAGTCGGCCCGTGAATATGTCAACCCACAGAACAACACCCATCATTATGGCAACAAGGGCGAGCTTGGCTATTTCTCCATCTTCGAGATGATCTATCCCTTTGAGACAGCCGCTTACAGCACTCCTGTCGGCAGTGTCTCCATGCCCTTCCGCACCCAGTTCGGATACCACATCGTCTATGTCCAGGACAAAGTGCCTGCCATGGGCAAGATTTGGGTCTCCCAGATCTTTGTGGCTGACTCTGCCGCTTTGAGTGGTACCGTCAGACCGGAGATCATGGAACGGCTGAATGAGATTCAGGGCGCTTATAACCAAGGGATTCCCTTTGATACTTTGGCAAAACGCTATTCCGATGACAAAGCCACGAAAGACAATGGCGGCCACATGGAGCCTTTCATCCCAAGCCGCAGACCCGGCAACTATGTCTCCGCTGCCATCAAAGCCCGTCCAGGTATGATGACCGCCCCTGTCCCGACCGCAATCGGCTGGCACTTCCTCCGTTGTGACTCTGTCGCCAAGGCCATCGTCAACGATGAAAGCCGTTACATGATCAAACAACGCATATCCCGCGACAGTCGTGCCCAAAAGAGCAAAGAGGTTCTTGTGGAACGACTCAAAAAAGAGTACAACTACGAAGAAAGCGGCAAAAACAAAGCCATCAAATTCTTTAACAAGCATGTTGATGCCAACTATTTCCAATCCACCGACAACAGCCTGTCCTTCCTCAAAGGCATTGAGAAACTGAAACCGATGTGCACCTTTGCCGACCAAAAACTAACAGCGCAAGAATTTGCCAAATATCTATCACGTTATCAAGGCGTTAAAATCAACGGCACCGTTGCAGACTTTCTGGAACAAGTATATCCCAACTTTGTAAATGAGAATATTCTTCTATATGAAAGAAAACATCTGAAAGAGAAATATCCGGAATTCAGAGACTTGGTTCGCGAATTCCACGACGGCATTCTTCTTTATGAAATCAACACCCAGAAAGTTTGGGGTGCTGCCATCCAAGACAGCGTGGGTTTGGCAAACTTCTATGAAAAGATCAAGACCAATTTCCCGAATGATGATCCCGAGGCAGAATCTCCTTACAAACCGATGAGCGAAGTACGTGCATTGGTCATCACGCGTTATCAAGACTTTCTGGAGCAAGAATGGATAAAAGAATTGCGCGCCAAATATCCGATCAAGGTGGATGAAAAGGTATTCTCCAGCATTCTGAAACGATAATGATGCGTAAATTACTTCCTGTTGCCATAGCAGCACTCTTGATGCTAACCGCTTGTCATAGAGAGAAAGACAAGCTGGTGGCAGAAGTATATTACCACAAGCTATATCAATCCGAGATACGCAAGAACATGCCCTCCGGTCTCTCGCCTGAGGATAGCCTGAATTTGGTTCACGACTATATCAACCAATGGATTCGCGAGCAACTGCTTCTGCATGAAGCCGAGAAAACGCTTGGCATCGGTGAAAAAAACTTTGACAAGCAGCTTGAAGAATATCGTAACAACCTGTTAATCAACGCTCTATTTGATAAACTCACCAAAGACCTTCCAGAAGATGAGAATTTTCAGCAAGAGATGACGGAGTTTAACAAACGCTACAACAACAGTTATGCGGTCAAGAAGCCCATCATCCAGCTGAACTACATCAAATTATCCAAAGGCTCCCCTATCCTGCCGAAAGTGAAAGCCATTCTGTTTGACCCTGAGCGTCGAAACACAGAAAAAGACACCTTGGTAGCTTTGTTGGGAGATTCTGTGGAATACATGCTGGATGACGACCAGTGGTTGTACGTTGACGATATAGAGCAAGAGACCTCATTATCCATTGATCCGGCGAAAATCAAGGAGCATCCGAATCTTGAGAAGCAGACTGGAGACAGTCATTATCTGCTTGTCATTCTCAAATACAAGAACCAGCGGTCTGTCAGCGAGACAGATGAAGAGCAGGCGGCGGTGCGCATGATGTTGATGAACCAGCGCCGCCAACAATATCTGGAAGAATATGTGAACAAGCTTTATGACGAGGCCTTGAGCAAAGGCGTCATCATCCAATAACTACGACTTTCTCAGCACGAGATAAACGAAATAGGGAGCGCCGGCCAATGCGGTGATGCTTCCCACGGGCAATTCGGCGGGTGCAGCAATTGTGCGCGCCAGCGTATCGGCTATTAACAGGAAGAATGCGCCAAAGAGCAGTGAATAGGCGAACAGATGCCTGTTGTTGCTTCCGAACAAGATTCTGGCGATATGAGGTACGATGAGTCCGATGAAGCCGATCACACCGCAGAAGGAGACGATCACAGACACCAAGACTGATGAGGTCACCAGTGTGACGATGACAGTACGTCGTGTATTCACGCCCAAGGTCTGTGCCGACTCGCCGCCCATCTGCAAGATGTTAAGGTCTTTGGCATAAAAGAACAAGACGCCCACCGCCGCCAGCATCAGAGGAAACATGATGGCGATCTCCGGCCAGGAGATGGATGACAGGCTGCCCATCGTCCAAAAATAGATCTTATGCATCTCTTGTTGGTTGACCACAATCAGCAGCGTGATCACTGCCGACATGAAGAAGTTGAGGGCTATGCCGGTCAGCAGAAGTGTTTGCGTGGCATGCCCGCCCTTGATCTTGGCCACGCCAACTATGAACAACAACGTAGCAAGTGCCGTGACCAGCGCCAGCGCTGTGATGCCGAACAAGAAGGTATCCCATCCTATAATGATGGCGATAGCTGCACCCAGGGAGGCGCCGGAGGAGATGCCCAAGATGTATGGGTCGCAAATCGGATTCCGGAAAATGCTCTGGAACACGCCGCCGCAAATAGCCAAGGAGGCGCCCGCCAACAGGCTCATCACGATGCGGGGAATGCGCAACTGCCACAAGGTCAGCGTGTAGAAATCGGGCATAGTCACCCCGGAAAACAAGCCAAACTTTTGCAAGATGCAGACCATCACACTCTTGGCGGGAATGTGCACCACTCCAATGAAAACCGCACCTATTGCCGCCAAGAGAAGCAGCACTGCGATCAAAGGCATCCAGAAATAATGTTTGGTCTGTTCTTTCATTTTAGCTGGCAAAAATAATAAAAAAAAAAGAAGTGAAAGGAAGGGACCATGAACTTTGAACCATAAACGTTAATACTAATGATAACTTTAACCTCCCAACCTCAACTTTTCGTATTCTTAATTTGTGTACCTTTGCCGCCTCATAAAAAAATGTAACATGATATGAAACGAATTCTCCTCATAACCTTAATTGTCGTCACATCTTTAGTCTGTGAAGCCCAACATCGACTGATTTACGAGTCCTTCACTATCGGTGGCCAAGACACCTCTCACACAGAGGTGGTGCGACTGGGCGACCATCTGATGATCCACTCCGCGGACGCGCCCCCCGCACATCCCATCCCCGGCATCGCCAGATCCTACACCTACGTCTATTATGATGAAGACTCCGTCGTCTCCCAACTGCAATACCCTGATGGCAGCCACTACGCTGTCTTCACGTTGGACGGAGCCGCCAACTACAAAAAAGAGGGCACTGAAAAAGTACAGGGATATCTCTGCGACAAATACACGATCACCCTATTCTCCAACAAGATTGAGCTCTGGGTAACCCAGGATCTGAAATTCAGGGCCACCCCGTCAATCAACTTTGTGGACCTGCCCGGTGTCTTGGTGCAGTATCGTCGGAACGGCAATGCCATCCTGCGCCTGGTTTCCGTCATGAAAGACAAGCACATCGGTCCGCTGAATGGCAAACAGGGAACGCGGGTAACCGGTTCGGAGCTCCACAAAATGGAAATCGACCGTAAAGTCATCACGCGGCCCATCTTCGATGAAGCCCAGATATGCTTCAACCCGAAGTTACCCAAGCCTACTGCATTCCCTTACGACAGTGTGGTTCGTTGCGCCAACGGCACCCTGATCGTGAAGCGCGTCAAGATGGATCGTCTGCCCGAACACTACAAGGTCTTCGCCGAGGTCACGGAGTATTCCAATGGCGATGCATACGACCGCACAGGTTCCATCTTCATCATTCCTGCCGACAAGGCCACGACCATGCTTCAGGCCTTGAGAGACAGTGTTGAGGTGCTCCCCTACTTCACCGACAAAAACGGCAGCCAATATCACGGAATAATCAGAACGGCAGACTATGACCCGGTGGTGGAGATGATGCGTTTCTTCACCCCCTTTGGCGTACGCCATTTCAACCAGTACCGTTCTTTGGGCGACAGGGATTGGGCCAACGAGGTTTACTACAAACAGGACATCAGCGACCTGCTTCCGTTGTTGGATGGAGACGTTTTCATCGGTGCTTTCATCGGCAACTATGACGGCGGCGGGCACAAATTGTCCCTCACATTGAAGGCCTACCCCGAGGGAGACACCTGGGAATTTGACGACAAGACGGGATATATTGTCGAGCCTCTCTTCAACACCTGCAATGTGATGGAGATGGCAGGACAAAACTACGGGCGTCTTTTCGGCACCGACAGTCTGACCGTCACCTTTGATGTGCCGGAGGGCATTGAACGGTTGGAGCTTAGATTCATCACCACAGGTCATGGCGGCTGGGACACGGGCGACGAGTTCGTTCCCAAGGAGAACACCATTTTGATTGACGGCCAGCGTTATTACAGTTTCACTCCGTGGCGCGAAGACTGCGGCACCTACCGAACCTCGAACCCTGCGTCCGGCAACTTCTGGAATGGCATGTCATCGTCCGACTATTCCCGTTCCGGCTGGTGTCCGGGCACTGCCACACAACCCGTGCATGTCACCCTTTCAGGTCTGAAGCCTGGGCATCACACCATGACGATCGCCATCCCGCAGGGAGAGCCTGAAGGTGGCAGTTTCAGCGCATGGAATGTATCCGGTGTTTTAATTGGACAATATCGAAAATAGAAGATGAACTACCAGAAATATCTAACACATCCTATCTATCCGTACATCGCCAAAGCTGCAGATTCTTTGGGATTGGAAGCTTTTGTCGTGGGTGGAGTCGTGCGTGACCTCATCATGCGCCGCCACAACACCGACATTGACATTGTGACTGTCGGCAGCGGCATTGAGTTGGCCACTGCCACCGCAGCGCTCATCTCTCCCAATCTGCATGTCAACAAATACAAGAACTTCGGAACTGCGCAGTTCAGATTTCAGGACAACGACATCGAGTTCGTAGGGGCGCGCCGGGAATCGTACAGCCGCGACTCCCGAAAACCCATCGTGGAAGACGGCACGTTGGAGGATGACCAGTTGCGGCGCGACTTCACCATCAACGCCATGGCCATCTCGCTCAATGGGGAGACGCCCTACGAGCTAATCGATCCTTTCAACGGATTGCAAGACATCCAAGACAAGATTATCCGTACGCCTTGCGATCCCGACAAGACCTTTTCCGATGACCCCTTGCGCATGATGCGCGCCGTGCGCTTCGCCACACAACTCAACTTTGACATCTTCCCGGAGACCTTCGCTTCGATACAAAGAAACGCCTACCGTCTGGAAATCATCTCCAATGAAAGAATCATGGAGGAGTTCAACAAGATCCTGCTCTGCATCAGGCCGTCAAGAGGTATCAAACTGCTGGATGAAGCTGGCCTGCTGGAGAAGTTCCTTCCCGAGCTCCTGGCGCTCAAGGGCGTGGATATTGTGAATGGCAAAGGCCACAAAGACAACTACTTGCACACACTGGAAGTGGTAGATAACGTCGCCATGTCAACCACCAACTTGTGGCTTGTCTGGGCTGCCTTGTTGCACGACATCGCCAAACCCGCCACCAAGCGCTTCGACCCCCAGGTAGGCTGGACCTTCCATGGCCATGAGGTCGTGGGCGCCAAGATGGTCAGCCGCATCTTCCATCGGCTGCACATGCCTAACAACGAGAAGATGAAATATGTGCAGAAGCTTGTGGGCCTGCACCTGCGTCCGATCGCACTTGTGGAGGATACTATTACCGACTCCGCCGTGCGCCGCCTGCTGTTTGAGGCCGGAGACGATATTGACGACCTTATGCGCCTCTGCGAGGCTGACGTCACCTCCAAGAACTCCTCCAAGATCCATCGTTGCTTCCAGAACTTTGCCAAAGTACGCGAGAAACTGATCGACATAGAAGAAAAAGACAAGATGCGCAACTGGCGCCCGCCCATCACTGGCGAAGACATCATGCAAGCCTTCAACCTATTGCCTTGTAGAGAGATAGGCATCATCAAAGATGCCGTCAGCAATGCCATCTTGGATTGCGAAATTGAGAACACTCGTGAGGCTGCCATCGCCAGAATGCTGGAAGAAGGCTCCAAACTCGGTCTTACACCTATTGAGAACCTTAATCTGTAATATGTCATGAAACGTCTTTCACTCATCCTATTAGCACTGCTTACACTCAGTACAGCTTGCCACAAGAAACAGGTTGTGGCTGAGAAACCAGAAGATTTGATTAACCGTAAGAAGATGGTGGAAATCTTGACGGACAGCTACTTGGCAGAAGCCTTCATCTATGCTTCGTTAGACTCCGTGCCTGCCGAAGATCTTACCCTCACGCTATATAAAGACATTTACGATCGCTATGGCATAACCAAGGACCAGTTCACACATTCCATGGAGTATTACATCAGCGACAATGATCTGATTCAGAAGATGTTGGAGGAAGTCATGGCCAATATCATCCAGATGAAAGACACCTCTAATCTTCCAGACTCATTGTTCAGAAGACCGCTGGAGAGCATTCTGCACAGAAACAATACGGAGAAAGACTCTGTTGAGTTTGACAGCATACAACCCGTTCCCGGTGTCGACATCTAAGATCTTTTCAGCACAAAACGATAAGGAAGTTTGGCATCTTCACCTGCATAATCGACCCCAATACGAGGAGTGGCCTGAATCTCTTCTTCCGAAACAGCCTCTCCCCTATCCTCAAGCCAGACTTTCTCGGAATCCAATGGTGTGCCGTTATCCGCAATAGTCAGTCCAAGTGCTTTGCTCACTTTGCCAGGTCCGGAAGTGACGGACGAAGTGATGTGCGTCTTGCCTGTTCTTTTTAAGATAAGTTCTTCTCCATGGGTAGGAATAATACCTCTTATCAGGATGGCATCAGCGACATCCTCTTCGTTGGTAACAATGTTAAGCATGTGGTGCATACCATAGCAGATGTACATATAAACAACCCCTCCTTCATGATACATCATCTCGTTACGTTTGGTTCTCCTATGATTATAGGCATGGGACGCTTTATCCACCTCAGCAACGTATGCCTCTGTCTCTGAGATAATTCCACCAGTAATTTGCCCATCAATACAGGTAAAAATATGTTTACCCAGCAAATCTTTTGCCAGGAACACCACATCTTTCTGTAAAAAATACGATTTTTGCAGTTTCTCCATACAGCCTACAATAAAGCTGCAAAGAAAAAATTTTTTTTAATTACTGCAACAAAAACTTTTGTCAATCGTCTTATAAAAGTGTTATCAGAATGATGACAAGCGAAGAGAAGGATATCATAAACGGATGCAGACGGGGAGACCAGTCCTGTCAGGAGCAATTATACAAGACGTATGGTCCGATTATCAAGGCTGTATGTTACCGTTATGTCGGGTATCAGACTGAGGAGGCGAAGGATTTGTTTCACGACATTGTTGTAACAATTTTGACAAACATACATGCCTATAAAATGGACTCATCGCTGAAGTCTTGGATATATCGCATTTCGGTCAACAAGTGCATTGACTTTTTGCGAAGTCAGAACTTGCGAAAAACGGCGGCTGATGAGGAGACGATGATGAACTATCCTTCTTCTGAAAGGCAGAATGACACTCTCACCATGGATCAGATCATAGAGATCATCAACACCCTGCCTGTCAATCAGAAGATGGCATTCAATCTTTACGAAGTGGATGGATTCAACGAGAGGGAGATTGTGGAGATTATGGGGATGACACCCACCAACGTGCGCACATTGATATCACGCGCCAAGCAATCATTGAGAAAGAGAATACAAGCATATCTAGGAAAAGAAATAGAGATATTATGAAAGATATAAAGAGAGCCTTGTCGGAATACACCGTTCCGGTGGAAGAAGCGGAATGGCAGAAGATTTCATCTGATACGCGCCTTGTCAAGTACAACAGAGCCTGCAAGATCAGGCGTTGGGCCACTTGGGGAGGAGGCGCCACGGTGGGAATCATTGGCATAGTGGTCGGTTCTTTGCTGCTGACCCGTCCTGAGAAGACCGTTCCCGCTGCCGAGCCAACGCAGCCAGTTACCGTTGAAGAGACCGCCCAGGCATCCCCTGCGCTCCGAGAGGCTTTGGCCCCCGATGCTTCTGCGACAGCTGACAACCCCGTGAATCCAGCTGAAACAAAGCCAGTTACCAACACCTATGTGTATGGAGAGAGCACACCGAGTAGCAATGAGCCTATGGTTGCGCCCAGCACATCTTCGCTGAGTGTTGACAATCCCATCGCAAACAACAAAGTGACGGCCAACAACCAATTGGCCAGCACCACGACAACAGTCGCCACCCCGGCCGCACCAACAGTTTCTGAAAAAAAGACCATCAGAATAGAGGATGAGCCTTTGCGGATCTCCAAACCGGAAACTGAAACCGAATCAGAGATGATCACTCCCAAAAGTCAGTCAGAGCCCGCTGCAGAAGCTGAAAGTGCCTATCAGATCTTTGTTCCCAACTCCTTCACTCCTGACGGCAACGGCACCAATGATCTCTTTATGCCGAAAGCCAGTTTCACAGTCAAAGATTACGAAATCAACATTTTCTCCCGCAATGGCGGCCGCGTGTTCACCTCTCGCAATATTGAGCAAGGCTGGGATGGATACAACCACGGCACACTGCTCCCCTCTGGCGCTTACCTGTACGTTATCCGCTATACCGACCCTGACGGCAACACCAAAACCCTTAAGGGACAAGTTGTCCTTCTCAAATAAACACTCATGATCGACAGAAGCATTGCTCCAGACATACGGCCCTTACTCTCCGTTCCTTTAGCAGATCCAACACTTGAAATCTTGGAGAACGACATACCTCTTTATGTTTTCCCCAACAATGAATTGGAGCTCATCCACATTCAGCTTGACATCCGTTCTGGTGCCATCTATGAGCCGAAAAAGCATCTTTCGCTTTTCACATACAGCCTTCTCAAAGGTAGTCATCCCAAATATCATGCTTCCGAGATAGCGGACTTGTTAGACTTTTACGGTTCCGCATACGACACCGATGTTTACCTTGACAGTGTCAGTCTCAAAATGGTGGTGCCCAAGCGGAATATTCCCAATATCCTGCCCATCATCTTCGAGATGATTTCCGCCCCAAAGTACCGGGAAGATTATTTCAACATCATCCGCCAGCAACGGATTCAATCTTTGCGTAACAACCTGAAGAAAAACAGCTTCATAGCTTCCCGTCTCATGCTGCAAGCCATGTTGGGCAACCAATGTGCGGCAGGGCAACTTTCTACAGAAGAGAGTTATGAAGCGATCACAATCCCCGACCTGGAGCAATATCATCGGGAGAACTTCTGTGCTGAGAACATCACTTTATATTGCACTGGACTTTTAGACAAAGAGACTCTTGACCAAATACGAAACATATTCGGCAAAATCAGCCATGGTCAACGGACACTTGAAATGCCCGTGTTTAAGATGCCGATGGACCCGTCGCCGATGCTCAACATGGAGGTGCCTGACAGTGTCCAGTCCTCCATCTGCCTGGCCATGCCCCATCTGGGCTATGCCGATGTCATATCCACTCCATTCAAAGTGTTGTCAACCATATCCGGAGGTTATTTTGGATCCCGGCTCATGCAACGAGTGCGCGAGAAATTGGGATACACATACGGTATCGGCAACAGTTTTGTCTTTCTCGGACGTCAATCCATCTTCGCTATCCAAAGTGATGTGGACGCATTGCACACCCAAGAGGCCATTGACGCCTGTTTCTCTGAATTGGAACGCTTGCAAAACGAGCCAGTGTCAGAAGATGAGCTGGAGACCGTCAAGACCTACATCACTGGCTCCCTCATTCAAGAAATCAGCACTTCAGTCGCTTATATGTCCAAATATGCCTTCTGGAAGAAAAACAGTACCGACCAGATAATGGTTCAGAAAATGCTGGAATTTATGCAACATATTCATCCTGAGGATATTATAAAAGAAGCAAAAAAATATTTCTCATACAATAATTTCACCCAAATCATCGTTGGTAAAGAATTAGATAATCGTCAAGATGTTTAGGCATATCCTTTCTACATATTTGTTTCTATTCTGCATAATAGGGTGTTACGCCTTAGACCCACCGGTTTTACAGTGTGTGGAATTGCAGAACAACAACACACGTGTAAAGATGTCTTGGGACAACTCAAGTGATTGCGCCTCTTTTGTATCCTACAACTTTTATGTGAATGGCAGCATGGTAGGCTCTGTCACGCCAGGCAACGAATATACCATGTGCAATTATGGCAGCACCGTGCTTAACAACATCACGCCGTCCAGCATTTACAGTTGTTACATTGAAGCAGTGACCGAAAGCGGCGCCACCTTCAATTCCAACATAGTGCAGACCATCAGTCTGACGGTAACCCCCAATGCTGACAGTTCCTTAGTGATTCTCGAGTGGGAAGCGCCCTCATCTCAGATGTCCGGTTCCACTTGGGGTGACACCTATTTCCTGTACAAGATGCGTGATTTCGAAAATGACTTCAACCCTGTCCCGTTTGCCACAGTGCCGGCTTCGGCTGAGCGCCATTATGTAGACACCGCTGACGTTTGCTACAACTTCTTGTACTATCAAGTGGGTATCACCAACAACTACAGTCCGAATCACAGCTGTGTTTTCAGAACGCCCATCGGTTCCGTGTATGTGGTGGACCGCTCCGCTCCCCCCACGCCCATCTTGGACAGCGTTTCTTATACGGAAGACAATCATGTGATGTTGGGCTTTCATTCCGACGAGCCCTATATGTACGGTTATATCGTCTATTATCTTAACAATGGTTGGGAGCCATTAGACACGGTCTACAACAGCACCTCCTGGATTGATCCATTTGGCGGTGAACGATGTTACCGTATTGCCGTTTTGGACTCCTGTTCCAACAGTTCTCCCATGACTGAAAACGAGCAATGCGACATGCAATTGTATCAGGGAGCGATCGATGCCTGCAACCATTCTGCCTCCTTCTCATGGAACACCTACACCAACATGACGGGTGGATTGAACCACTTCGAGGTATTCTTAAGTTCCGATCAAGGGGCTACTTGGGAAAGTGTTCTTACAACTAACAACACCAACAACACCATACAGAATCTGTCGCTCAACACTGAATATTGGGTTTTTGTGCGTGCCTTCAGCAACACCGAAGGCATCACCGCCTCCACCAACCATCTCATCTTCAGTTTGGATGCCGACGAATCCGCAGACATGTCTTACATCCGCTCCGTTTCGGTTATTGACAATGAATATATCCAGGTGAAAGTTTTCACCAGTGGAGACACGCTGGACTTCCACTCTATCACCCTGCAGCGCAGCAGTGATGGTATCAACTTCCAAGACTTAGAGACCCAGAACTTCAACGGAGCCTCTTACATCTTCCAAGACGAGAATGCCGACTTCAACCACAGCACTTACTACTACAGGACTTACATTATCAACAACTGTGATATTCCTGCCGGTTACTCCAACATTGCGCACAACATCTTGCTGACAGGCGAGGCCACCAACGCCCACGAGGATGTGCTTCAATGGAGCAATTACGGCGAATGGAACGGAGATGTGGACTACTACGAACTTTATCGCAAGACAGAATCTGAGCTGACCTTCGCTCTGATACCCGAGCACATCTCCCCTTCCACTATCAACACCTACTACGATGATGTCAACAACCTATACGAGTCCGGCTCCATCTTCAAGTACTATGTGGTGGCGCATGAGACGATGAACGACTATGGATTCCAAGACGAGTGCATTTCCAACCAACTGGAAGTAAGACAATTGCCTTCTATCTATATCCCCAATGCTTTCACACCTTTGCAGACCATCAACAAGGTTTTCCAGCCTGTAAGCTCCTTCGTTTCTGCGGAAGGATACAGTTTCAACATCTGGAACCGGATGGGCACGCTCATCTTCTCCACCCATAATCCATACCAGGGATGGGACGGCTATTACGATGGCAAAGTAGCTCCTATGGACGTGTATGTCTATAAGATTTACTACACCCTCCCCGATGGCACGGTGGAACAGCGCAAAGGCAGTGTGATGCTGATCTATTAATTCCCAAAGTCACAAAAAGAGACGAAT
Organism: Bacteroidales bacterium; assembly: GCA_017650305.1. Lineage (GTDB taxonomy): Bacteria > Bacteroidota > Bacteroidia > Bacteroidales > WCHB1-69 > F23-D06. Next base: position 31,333 of record JAGCFD010000040.1, read on the forward strand.
TCAACATGGAAAGGTGTGAAATCTTGCACCTTGAAGGTCGGCTTGTCCCCTTGCAGGTTGGCCGGGTCATAATAGACGGTTATCTTCTTGGGTTCATCAGGTCTCAAGATGAAGTAATTGTCTGAATAGCGCACCGGCATTGGTTCCTCTGTTTCCACACAAACCCCATAATGGAGGACTTTAGACGTCAGGGTAATCTCCGCATAATCCGCATAATAGACCACCTTCTGCTGGATATCATCATGAGGAATGGACAGATCTCCCAACGGGACGAAAAAGAGTGTCCGTTCAGCATGGAGTTTTCCGTTGAGATAGAGTTGGACCTTGGCGAAGACCTGATCGGCCTTGTTGGGATAATCGGCGGCATTCAGAGACAGCACTTTCACAGCCTTGTCGCTGGGCACCTTTTGCTTCAGCGACTGCTCCTTCGTGACGGGCGTGCCATCCATCTTCAGCACTTGCCAGCGCACCTCGCAGGAGACATCCTTGAGGCTGTCGTTGACGATATAGACATCGTTTTTGCTGTATTTTTCTTGGGAATTGACACAGAGGGTCACATTCTGATACGCATCGCGGAACTGGTAATGGAGGGCCTTCCAGCGCCCTGTATAGTCGATGGAACTCCACGAGGCCACGGGCCAGCAGTCGTTAAGTTGCCAGCAGAGGGTTCCGCGGCAGCGGTCGTGCTGGATGCGGTGGGCGTCGATGGCGCGGCGAATGCCCAGAGCCTGCACTAACTGGCTCCGGTAGGAGAACTCTTTCAGGTCCCAATAGGTATCCACCCCAAGTTCCTCCTCCATCGCTTTGCCGATGATTTCTACGCCCCGTCCGTGCTTCTGGTGATTGCGCATCACGGGAGACTTGAGATTCTGCTGGTCGGCGGTGGCGAAGGTTCCGATGGTGCTCATGGCCGGATAGGACTGGAATCCGTACTCCGACATAAAGCGGCCCGTCTTCTCCATCCACACGTCGAAAGGCTGCTCGCCCCACCAGACACCCCAGTAGTGGGAACATCCGTGGGTACAGCACTCTGGGTGGCCCCAGCCGAAGACCGGAGAAGAGTGAACGTACGGGGTGCCGGGAGCCCATTCCTCGACCTCCTTGGCCAAGCACTCCTCAAAGAGCTTGCTATAGTCGGCATGGAGCTTTTGGTTGGTGGCGTCGTCATAGCCGAGGGCCGTCTGCCAACCCCAGTCCTCCAAACCGTTATGCACCTCGTTGTTGCCGCAGAAGATGGCAATACAGGGATGGTTGCGCAGGCGTTTGAGCTGGTGAATCGCCTCAAAGTCCACATTGCGCAGGAATGCCTTGTCGGCGGGATAGAGATTGCAGGCGAACATGAAGTCCTGCCACACCAAGAGGCCCAGATCATCACATAGATTATAGAAGTCGTCGTGTTCGTAGATGCCCCCGCCCCAGACGCGGACCATATTCATATTTGCATCGCGGCAGTCGTTCAGCAGGCGGCAATAGACATCCCCGTCGGCGCACAGGGTGCCCTCATACGATGAGGCCGGGATCCAGTCGGCCCCGCGCGCGAAGAAGGGCTTGCCGTTGACTCGGAAAGCAAACGACTCGCCAATGCTGTCCTTCTCGCGAATCAGTTCAATGGTGCGCAGACCGTGCCGCACCACACACTGCTGCTCATACTGGCGGTCGTGAACTGTGACTGAGTAGGTGTACAGATGCTGCTCGCCCATTCCGTTGGGCCACCAGAGGACAGGATTCGGAATCTTGACAGGGACTTCCACAAGATTTTCGCCGGGCTCCAGTTCCACCTTCATCTCCACTTTGGCAACCAATCCTTTATCATCGCTTGCCTCCACCGTCAGATTGACTTTATGATGGCTATGATCGAAAGAACTCACTTCCACCAGCACCAGCGTCTGCCAGTCTTTACCTTTCACCAGGGATGGAACCGTATCATACACATACACATAATCCAGCCTCAAGTCGTTGAAGCTCTCCAGGCGCACATTCTTCCAGATGCCGCAGGTGATGAGCTTCGGGCCCCAGTCCCAACCCGACTCGTACTGGGCCTTGCGGGAGAAGACACGGTTGTCGGGCAGTTTGTACGGCAGCTGGGCCGCGGCGGTGTCTTCAAAGGGCACAGAGGGATAGAAGCGCACGATCAGTTCGTTACCCTTTTCTTTCAAAAGCTCGCTCACAGGGAAACTCCATCTGCGGAACATATTGTTCGTCATCAGAGCATAATCCTCCTTTTCCATAGGGCGAAGCAGTTCGCCGTTCAGCCACACCTCGGCGTAGGTATCGAGGCCGTCGAAGACCAGCCGGTGGTGCTCATACGACTGTCCCTCGCCTGCGCAGTTGGCATCGAAGACAAGTCGGTAGGTCCAGGTGCTGTCAGCGACCCACTGCACGGAGTCCTCGTTGGTGCCATAGAACGGGTCTGGGATCAGGTTGTTGGCCAGCAGGTCGGTATGGATATTGCCGGGCACCGTGGCGGGGTACCACTGTCCCTGATATTGGAATTGCCAGTCGTTGCTGATACAGCCCGACTTGGAATCCAGGCTTTGAGTATGTACAGCGGGCAACTTGTCGGTATGCTTGCAGGCGCAGAGGCCGCAAAGAAGGGCGGCAAAGAGCAGGATTTTCTTCATAATGTTTGTGTTAGTGATTTATAAGTCAGCAAAGAAGCCTTGTTTTTTCAATGTCTCCATCAGCACCTTGGCAAAGGCTTCATTGTCGTTTTTGGTATAGCGGTGCTTCGTAAAGACCTGGGCAAGATTCTCGCAGTCGGGGTTCTCGCGAAGGATTCCGGCCGTCTCTTCCGAATGTTCCTTTTCAGCATAAAGGGCGTCGATGCGGGCCTGGTCGTAGTCGTGATAGGTCTCGCGGTGGATCATCGCCTCCACGGGCAGCTTCTGTGTCAGGGCGGGCTTCTCCACGGGGTAGCCCATGGGGATGCAGGCTACCGGGATGACATGCTTGGGCAGCTGGAGCACCTCGATGAACTTGTCCACATTGTAGGTGATGGTGCCGAGCCAGCAGAAGCCCAGGCCGAGGGACTCTGCAGCCACGCAGGCGTTCTGGGCGGCGATGAGCGCATCGATGACGGCCCAGTGGTAGCTTTGCATGTTGCTATAGGCCTCGGTCTCCGCGTCACGGAACTCGCAAAAGCGGTTGAAACGGTTGAAATCGGCGCAGAACGTGAGGATCAACGGGGCCTGCGTAGCCATGGGCTGGTTGAAGTGCAGCGGGGCCATCTTCCGCTTCATCGCCTCATCTTCGGTCACGATGATGCTGAAGAGCTGCATATTGCCCATGGTAGAGCCGCTACAGGCGGCCTTCAAGATCTGTTGCAGCATCTCTTCACTGATCTTTTTATCCGTATATTGACGCACGCTCACGTGGTTCTGGATGGTTTGTAATGTCTCGTTCATAGGTATTGTTCTATTGGATAATTAGTTTTGTAGCACATCGAGAAAAATCCAAACATCTAATTTTCAAGAAGTAAGATTTTCCTCTTGCATCTGCAAAAATAATAAAAAACAAAGAATAAAACGGTCTCAAAGCTTGATCCCGATTTAGTCGCGAACACATCGCACGGAAAAAGCATAGTCCTTCCCAGAATCAATAGCCACAGACATATTGGAATTATTGTAATTCAGGTCCCGGGTCAGCACATGATTATTGCAGGTTTCCGTACAACTCCAGAAGCCAGCTTTCTGTCCAAGTCCATAGTAGTACAGGGTGCTATATAAGCACTCGCCTGCCGGGAGTGCCGTAAAGCCTGTGACATTGTTATGGGTGGGGTCATTACCGGGATAACAATTGTTAGTACCTGCACTTTGCCACAAGATGGGGGCTGCCAAGGACTTGGTCACACATCCGTACAGACCTCCCACATAGCTTTTCAGCTGCTCCCATTCCGCATCACTCGGCAGATGCCAACCTACAGGGCAGATACCCCGCACGCCAGACGGATTCAAATCGCTGGTAAAGGGAGAGCCATAAATAATGGCAGGGAAGTTATAGACATAGCCATAGGTGGCTACATTACTGGTGTCGAAGTTGGGGGCATAACGATAGGGCGTTGACTGGTCAAGTTCCGTACCAATGGGAATGAGGGTGCCATCAGGATAGCTGGTGGTACGCAAATTCTCCTTCATCCAACACTGGTTACCAATCTGAACCGTATTGTACACATTACCCTCATGATCCGTTACAGTCGGGAAACGCTTACAAGGATAGCCATCATTAAAACCTGGTTGAAAAGCGAAATAGAGTTTGATAGTCGTAAAACACGACCATTGTTCCACCGTGGTCACCCTCACCATCTCCTCACCATTAATCATGGCAAAGGCCTCATATTCCATCGAATCTCCAGCATTAAACGGCCCGGGCGTATGTCCTTTAGGATTTGACACCTCATAGATATCCATCGTTGGCTTCTCTTCATTACCCCTGTATTGGATTTCATTCTTTCCTCCATTGCCCTGGTTCACTAATTTCACAGAAGCTGTTCTACCATTCTGACGCGCCGTGAGAAAATACACGCCCGTTGAAGCTAGCGAGATGTTCCATTGATAAACACCCGGTTGCAGCAAGCCCTCATGTGAAGAAGCAACCATGCGCCCTGTGATATCGGTAATGTCCACCATCACATCGCCCTCGTCTCCCACTGCCAAGCTTGCCATTGAAGAACCTTGGAATGGATTTGGATAATTGTTAGTCCATTGCAAAGAAGACGGCTGCCATGCATCCAAATCCTCTACGGAGGATGGATGGAAAGAAATGGTCAATGTGGTGTCCGGATATTGTAGAGTCTCCTGCCAGCCTCTTGTCAGATTTTTGACAATCAGATGATCAAGTTTCACGAATTTGTCAGTGGTATCACGACCAGTGAAACGTAAAATCGCCACCTGTGCAAACATGGCAGATGACATTAAGAGCAGTAAAAGAGAAAAGAGAATCTTCTTCATATCAATATTTTAGGGTTTACATTATGTCATCAGTTCCAGTAATGCCAGTTATAAAGGAGATGACAGATCGTTGAAATCTCAGATCACATTTTTTTAGACGAATAACGACTCAGATTATTGCACTTTTTCTTCGATTTAATGAATATAAACCCTGATTCCTAACTATTTCACACTACATTCTCAGAGCACATCTACCTTTGTACGAAGCACTCCGCCGAGGTATTGGTGGTCAGAAACTGCACAACCGCATAACCGTCAAAATACACTTCATACAAATCAACCCGTTCTTTCAAAACATCATTAGAAGCCTGAAGCAGATAATCCGTAGCTTCCTTGTATTGAAACCATATCGGATACTCTTCCCAATCGATATTCTGCGACAAATAACGATTGTCTTTCACAAAATAGGCGCCCCAAAATTCGCCTTTCTCGTATTCACCAATGGATTCGATTGGACCAATTTCATCGTAAGAGAGGAATCCATAGACCTCATTCGGCTTATCAATTCTGTTAAGAGCATCATCATGAGTAGGATACATTTCCGTAAATAAAGGCTGATGTCTATATTCATGTAACAAAGAGCCCGTCTGGCCGTCCCGAATCTCTATCCGGGAAGGCAACACATAATCCACAATCACCTTCGCCTCACCTGGTTGAATTTCAATAGGATCACCACAAGCTTTTTCATCGTGGGTAGTCCATGCAGTATCATCGTCAAAGGGAATATAATACGCTTGCACACTAATGGAATAGTCTAAGGTATTCTGCAAATATGTAACAAAAGAGAAGGGAGTATTTGTATGCTCCCGAGGAAAAATACATCCACGGTTACAGGAAGTGCCCAATATGGCCATAATAACGAAAATTAACAAGAAGTATCTTTTCATGATAAAAAACTTTAATAGTTAATAATATATTATGGAAGACATACAGGGTCTTCCTCTTACGCCCCAAACTTGAACTTCCACCGCCGATGGCTCCACAGCCAGTAGGCCGGTTCCTGACGAATGGTATGCTCCAGCAGCTGCACATATTGCTCTGTAATGGCATATTGCTCTTCCTGCTGGGGTTGCTCGGTGATGAGTTGCAACTCGACTCGGTATCGGCCCAACCGTTCTTTGACAACCTGATAGTAGAGCACAGGCATGTCGTATTTGCGGGCGAAGTGCTCCGGCCCGTAGATAAAGCCGGTCTTCTGATGCAGGAAGTCCGTGACATAGCAGCGGTGCTTGTCATTAGGCGACTGGTCTGCCAGCATCATGAAGGCTGCCGGTGCGCCCTCTGCATAGCGGGCGAATGTGTCGCGCACGGTGTCGGCAAAGACCACCTCCGTGCCATAGCGGGTGCGGGCGCGGTTCACCAACTTCTCAAAGACCTTGTCGCTGTTGGCCTTCCCCACCCCCACGCCATGATGCTGGAACATGCCGTCCAACGCGATGATCATCCACTCCCAGTCGTTGTAGTGCGACGACATCAGGATCACGCTCTTCCCCTGCTCGTAATAGCGGTTCACCAACTCGGGATTGGCACAATAGTAGCGATATTTCAACATCCATTTCGGCAAGGTCAGCATCTTGATCATCTCTACGGCTATCTGGGACAGATGCCAGTAGTAGCGGTTTCTGAGACGACGTAATTCAGCAGGTGTTTTCTCAGGGAAGGCCTTCCGGAGATTTTCCGCCACCACCTTTCTTCTATAATGGACCACATGGTTAACCACCAAATATACGGGAACTGCCAACAGATAGAGCAGCGCCATCGGCAATAACGACAGCGGATAGCAGATAAACCATATAAAGAAGTAGGTTAACATAATCCTTGCAACATCTTTAAATACAACTAGATATATTCTTGGCAAAATCTAATAGATCAGCAAAATGCCAGCATGACAGTTTCCGGCATTCCGGATCATCACCCACGCTGACGGGAACGATTCCCGCATTGGCGGCAAACAGCATATCCGAAGCAGAGTCGCCGACCATCAGGGATTTGGAGAAATCTATGTCGGGAAAATCCTTCTTTGCCTGTAGGGCCATGCCGATATTCGGTTTTCGACAATCGCAATGTTCTGATGCCAAATGGGGACACACATAGATGGCATCCAACGGCGTATTGTGCTCTTCCAAGCGCATTTGCATATAGTCATGAACATCCTCCAGGGCGAGCATCGATAAGAGTCCCTTCCCGACCCCTTGCTGATTGGACACCAGGATAATGCGATCAAACAGAGGACGCAACAGCGACATAGCCTCAAGCACTCCGGGCAGGAACCGAAACTCTTCAGGACGGGTCACATAACCGTCCACAATACGTTTGTTCAGCACTCCGTCTCGATCCAAAAAGAGAGTCCGATATGGAAATTTCTCCATTTTATAAACCCCATCCTCGTCAAAAAGGTCGTTGACCGTCTCGCCTTCAGCCAAATGGTGTGTCTGCAATCCTAACAGACGGGCGGAGGCGATATGTTGCGGAGAGTCGTCGATGAAGAGCGTCTCTTCTGGCAAGAGGCCGTTTTCTTCCAGAATATGCTGGAAACCTTCCAGCTTCGGCTTGCGGATGTGGAGGATTTGCGAATAGTAGCAACGCTCCATATATTTTTCGGGCACGGAATAGCCAAACTTCTGTATCATCTGTTCCGTAAAGGCCTCGTAATTCAGCTGGTTGGTATTGCTAAAGAGGAAGATCCGGTAATGGTTCCGCACTTTTTGCAATAATTGTTCGGAAGTGTTCGGAAAATCTATCAGGATGGCGTTCCAGCACTCCGCTATCTGTGCATCTGTAAGATGGCAAGGCGCAATGGAACGGATATGGTCATAAAACTCCGGCACCGACATTTTCCCCTCTTCAAAAAGGTCGAGGGCTTCTGTCTGATGGGCTTTGGAATAGAGTTTGTCAAAATCCTGAAAGCCATAGCGGGCAAAGGCATCCGCTATATTCTGATAACGGATGCGGTAGAGGACGCCTCCAAAATCGAATATGATATTACGAATCTTCTTCATCTTTAATCAGTTTCCAGAAATCCTCTTCGGAATAGATGGGGATATTGAGTGTTTCGGCCTTTTTGCGTTTCTCGGGTCCCATCTTCTCTCCGGCAAGTACGAAGGTGGTGTTCTTGGAGATAGAAGAGACATTCTTACCGCCATTCTGTTCGATGATCGCCTTGAGCTCATCGCGGGGGATGGAGAAGACGCCGCTGACGATGATGTTCATGCCGTTCAGCTTCTGAGAGGCTGGCTGGACAGTCTGTTCATCCACTTCGAACTGGAGACCGGCCTCGCGCAGGCGCATGACCACCTGGAGGTTCTCGGTGCTGTTGAAGTGCTGGATGATGCTGTCGGCCACGCGATCGCCCACATCCTCCACGCTCATCAGTTCCTCCTTCGTGGCGGAGGCCAGCGTGTCGATGTTGCGGAAATAGCGGGCCAGCTTTTTGGCCGTCACCTCGCCCACATAGCGGATGCCGATGGCGTAGAGCACGCGCTCAAAAGGCACTTTCTTGGACGCCTCGAGACCATTCAGGATGTTCTGCACGCTCTTTTCCTTAAAGCTCAGCACCCTACTCTTCCCGTTCTCGTCTTCCACCACCTTCTCCAAGCCGAAGAGCGAGTCAAAGGTCAGGTCGTAGAGGTCGGCCGCGTTACGCACGAGGCCGTTGGTGTAGAGCATGTCTATTTTCCCTTCGCCGAGGGAGTCGATGTTCATGGCCTTGCGGGAGATGAAGTGTTCTAGGCGGCCCTTGATCTGGGGAGCGCAGTGCAATTCGTTGGGACAGAAGAGTCCCGCCTCGCCCTCGTTGTTGCGCAGTTCGGTGCCACAGACGGGGCAGTGGGTCACGAACTGGACGGGCTGGGCATCCACCGCGCGGTGAGCCTCGTCCACGCCCACAATCTTGGGGATGATCTCCCCACCCTTCTCCACGAAGAGCCAGTCGCCATAGTGGATGTCCATATCCTTGATGAAGTCGCGGTTGTTGAGGGTGGCGCGTTTCACCACGGTGCCGGCGAGACTGACGGGCTGCAGGTTGGCCACGGGCGTCACGATGCCTGTGCGGCCCACCTGGAAATCGACGGAGAGTAACGGCGTGGCCACGCGCTCGGCGGGAAACTTGTAGGCGATGGCCCAACGGGGACTCTTGGCGGTGCTGCCCACCTGCGTCTGCTGCTCAAAGTCGTTGATCTTGATGACGATGCCGTCTATTGGGAACGGCAACTCTTTCTTATGCTCGTGCCAGTGGGCGATAAAGTCCATCACACCCTGGATGTCAGGTTTCAGCTCCAACACGTCGGGCAGGCGGAAGCCCCACTGGTGAAGTGTCTGGAGGCCGTCATAGTGCGTCTGGAAGGGCAGGTTCTCGCCTAAGGCGTAGTAGAGTTTGAACTGGAGGCCGCGCTTGGCCACCTCGGCAGAGTTCTGCAGTTTCAGGCTGCCGGAGGCGGCGTTGCGGGGGTTGGCAAAGGGCTGTTCCCCGATCTCCTCGCGCTCGGCGTTCAGGGCCTCGAAGCTGGCGAAGGGCATCACGATTTCGCCCCGCGCCTCCAAGAGCGGGGGCACGTCGCCCGTCAGATGCAACGGCACCGTGCCGATGGTCTTGACGTTGGCGGTCACCACGTCGCCCTGCACCCCATCACCACGCGTGACGGCACGCACGAGCACGCCATCTTCGTAGATCAGGCTGATGGCAACCCCGTCGTACTTGAGCTCACAGGCGTAGGCAGGCTGGCGACTGAGCAGACCACGCACCCGCGTGTCGAACTCCAACAGGTCTCCCTCCGAATAGGTGTTGCCTAACGACAACATCGGATAGACATGTCGGGCCGTCTCAAACTGCTTGGTGATGGTGCCGCCTACCCGCTGGGTCGGACTGTCGGGATGCGCATACTGCGGATATTGGCGCTCTAACTCGGCCAACTGCTGTAACAACTGGTCAAAGTCGTAGTCGCTGATCCGCGGCTCGTCCAGCATGTAATAGTAGTAGTTGTGACGGTGCAGTTCTTCCGTCAGCTTGTCGATTTTCTCTTGGATAGGATCCATCGGAAAGCTTATTTAAGACCTCTGTTTCTCAGAAGAGGATCGATGGAAGGCTCATGCCCACGGAAAGCCACATAGAGAGTCATCGCATCCTCCGTATTGCCTTTTTCCAAAATATTGGTGCGGAAAGATGTGGCTGTGTTCTTGTCGAAGATGCCATTCTCACGGAAGGCCTCAAAGGCGTCGTTGTCCAGCATGGCAGCCCAAGTGTAGCTATAGTAGCCAGCGGCATAACCGCCAGAGAAGACATGCTGGAAATAGGGACTCTTGTATCTGGAGATGATGGAAGAGATGAGACCTATCTTGTTCATGCTCTCGTCTTCAAATTCGGGAAGCTTGAAGTCGGTTTTAGCGGTGATGACGTGGTAGTCCATATCGAGCAGAGAAGCGGCGAGGAGTTCCGTATTGATGAAACCTTGGCCGAAGGTGGAGGCTGCGGAAATCTTCTTGATGAGTGAATCCGGGATGGTTTCACCTGTCTTGTAATGATGAGCGTATGCCTTCATCACTTCCGGCTCGAAGGCGAAGTGCTCCATGAACTGGGAAGGCATCTCCACGAAGTCACGCGGCACGTTGGTGCCAGAGAGTGTGCGATAATGGCAGTTGGAGAATATGCTGTGGAGCGCGTGGCCGAACTCGTGGAAAAGCGTCTCCACCTGATCCACATTCAACATGGAAGGCTTGTTGCCGGAAGGTTTGGTGAAGTTGAAGACCAGTGACACAATCGGAATCTGGTTTTCGCCGTCACGCGTGTAATACTGCTCGCGGAAGTTGGTCATCCAGGCGCCCGAGCGCTTGCTCTCACGCGGGAAGAAGTCCATATAGACGACGGCAATGACCTCACCCGCGTCATATACTTCAAATGCCTTCACGTCAGGGTGATAGATGGGCAGCTCAGTATTCTCTTTAAAGGTGATTCCATAGAGATTGTTGCAAACATAGAAAAGACCCTTCACCGCAGTATCCAATGCGAAATAGGGACGGATGGCCTCGTCGTCGAGGTCGTATTTCTCTTTTCTCATCTTCTCACTGTAATAGCGCCAGTCGAAGGCTTCTAACTTGGCGCCCGGGTGATCCTTGCTCAGCATTTTCTGGTAGTCGGCGGCCTCGGTCTTGGCCTTGGCCAAAGCTGGATTCCACACTTGGTGCAACAAGGCATACACGGCATCCGGCGTCTTGGCCATACAGTCATCCAAGACGTATGCAGCATAGCTGTCAAAGCCTAACATCTTGGCACGCTCCATACGGAGGTTGGCGATCTTGTTGATGACGGCGGCGTTGTCAAACTTGCCACCTAAGCAGCGGCTAGCGTATGCAGTCCAGATCTCCTTGCGGAGCTCACGGTCCTCACAGTTCATCAGGAAGGGTTCCCAGGTGGGGATGTCCAAGGTGAAGACATACTTGCCGGCGGTGGCTTTGTCTTTCTTGCCAGCCTCCAAAGCATTGTGCAGTTGATCCTCGGTAAGGCCCTTCAGTTTTTTCACGTCGCTGACCACTAACTTGTAGGAGTTGGTGGCGTCGAGCACGTTGTTGCCGAACTTTAAGGTCAGCTTGGAGAGTTGCTCGTTGATTTTACGGAAGCGGTCTTGCTTGTCGGCGGGCACGTTGGCGCCACCACGCACAAAACTTTTATAGATGATCTCCAACAGACGTTTCTGCTCGCTGTTCAATTGTTCTTTCTCCTGGTTCTCATATACGCATTTGATGCGGGCAAAGAGCTTCTGGCTCAGCATGATGTCATCCTCATGCTTGGTCAGCATCGGGATGATGGTGTCGGAAAGCTTCTTCATCTCAGCATCATTGCAGCATTCAACTAAGTTCAGGAAGACGGCTGCGACCTTGTTCAGCAGCTCACCGCTGTACTCGTAGGGGATAATGGTATTGCCAAAGGTAGGCTCTTCGCTGTTGTTGACAATAGTCTCGATAGCCTCGCGCTGCTGCTTGATGCCCTCCTCGAAAGCGGGCAGATAGTGCGATTTTTGAATCTCGTCAAAAGGCGGCACGCCGTATGGGGTATCCCATTCTTTGAAGAAAGGATTGTCGTTAGAGGCGGTCTCTGTTTGGTGTTTCCGGCAGCTGGCGCCAAGTACTGTTGTGAGTATCAAACACATAATAAGGGGATAACGTTTCATATCGGATAATATTTAGAAAGTGCAAAGATACACAAAAACAGCCACCCTTTGACACGCCAACCCCTACTTTTTCATCTTGGCATTCTTGGCAAAGAGAAAGAGTTCCTGAGGCAGATGACAATAGCCGTCAGGATGCTTGTCCAGATAGTCTTGATGATATCCATCGGCGGGGAAATAGTTACGCAAAGGCTCCATTTCAGTCACGATGGGCAAGTCATAATCCTGCTGTTTCCGCTTGAAGAAATCGCGAATCAAGGGAAGTTCCTGCTCATCGGTGTAATAGACGCCTGTGCGATAGCGCGTACCCACATCGTGCCCTTGCTGATTCAGCATGGTCGGGTCGATGGCGTGGAAGAACATGTCCAACAGAAACGACAGGTCCAATTGCTCTGCGTCATAGACCACCTTGACGGTCTCAGCGAAGCCCGTAGTGTCGGTATAGACCTCTTCGTATGTTGGGTTTTCGGTGTCGCCATTGGCAAAGCCCGTTTCTGTTTCGAGTACGCCTTCCAGCTGTTTAAAAAAATGTTGCGTGCCCCAAAAGCATCCGCCGGCAAAATAGATCTCTTTTCTTTTCATATTCTTAAAAATGATATAACCATATTATTATTCGCCCCATATCTCTTCTTCAAAAGAGTTTCCCAGGAAGCGTTGCATCTCCTCATGCACGGTTTGAGACAGATCTGCCACACGACCTTTATCGCGCACCATCGGGTTTATATAGCGCTTTTTGGCCGCGATCACCCTACTCTTCTCAGGATGCGAGCCCTTATGCATCTTTCGCAATGCTCGGAACACCCGCCAGTCATTAGCCGCCAACAAGTCTGCCTCCAACTTACTGACAACCTCAGGCTCAGTCAGATAGAGATCGGATTGGGTTATGACTCCGCGATTGATGTGTTTGCGCAGTAGTTCTGCCAACATCTGCATCGCATAACGGTCCTCGTCTGACACGTACACGCGAGACATGTGGAGAGCGGCATGGGCAAATGCCTCCGCAGTCGCGAAGTCGTCAAACATCAGCTCATCCTCCCCCACTTCATTCTTCCCGACTACCAGATGATCATACCACTCTTGAATGGTCGCCCCTGGTGCCAGCCGATAGTTCAGCACATTACCCAGCGTATATTCCAGTCTGTCGGCAGAAAGTCGCGGCGTGTCATTGTCGGCAATCGGGTACAGGTGATAGTCAGACACTTCTTCCAGATGAATACCTAACCTCGACAATGCTGCCATCAGCTCAGGGGAATTGGCTATGACCTTCTCGGTCGCATCTTCCGTGGACTCTTGCTTCAGATGATCTCCATTCAGAAAATCGACCACATGGGCAAACACCGGTGTGGATATATCATGCAAGAGGGCGGCCACAGCCTGACGTACGTCATGGGTGAAGTGCCACACGATGAGAGCGCAGCCGACACTGTGGTCGTATCGGGAGCTGTAGTCCAGTCCTTCAAACATCGGGAAGGAGGTGTACTCACAGCCGCAATTCATCCCCACGTGCTGCAAGCGGACCATCGCCGGCGCCTCCGTCAACGGCTGCATAAAAGGTGGAATATCAGGATTATATATCTTCCAAAGATTCATATATTCAAATACTTACAAATTAAAGGAGCCCTTTGGACTATGTTTGCAAAGATAGTATTTTTAGGGAAATGAGGATTGGATAACTTTGACGGTGTTCCCTTTCAATCCAAACGTCACTGCTCATAAATTCATAAAATCATAATTTTAGGTGATTATATACATGATGGCACAAATATGATTGTGAAAACAGAACCTCTTTATTTGAGAGTGTTATGCAAAGAGCGGATATCGAGCCTTACGGTAAGCATCAGTCTATCAGACAATTATAGTCTTTAACTTTTCTCTTGATAGAAAAGTTACAAAAGATCAAGCCGACATGAATGCCGCCCGCTCTGTCCGCCCTCTGACAGCGGCGGCAAACGTGAACAAAAATGCAGCGTGTGTCAAA
>JAGCFD010000041.1 GCA_017650305.1 Bacteroidales bacterium
AAAAATCCTTTATCTTCAAAAAAGAGACCTTATTTTTTATATCTTTGCAAATTGTTTGTTTGAAACTTAAATAATTGAAAATCAAATAGTTATATGGCTAAAAGTATATCAAAACTGAGAAATATAGGTATCGCGGCGCATATTGATGCCGGAAAAACCACCTGTTCGGAGCGAATTCTCTACTTTACCGGCGTGAACCGCAAGATTGGTGAAACCCACGACGGTCAGGCAACGATGGATTTCATGAAACAGGAGCAGGAACGCGGCATCACCATCGCGTCGGCTTCCATCACCGCCGAGTGGAAAGGCCACCAAATCAACTTGATAGACACTCCAGGGCACGTGGATTTCACCATAGAGGTGGAGCGTTCCCTGCGTGTCATCGACGGCATGGTGGCGGTCTTTTGCGCCGTGGGAGGCGTGGAACCGCAGAGCGAAACCGTCTGGAACCAGGCCGACAAGTACCGCGTGCCCCGTATAGCATTTGTCAACAAGATGGACCGTACGGGCGCCGACTTCCAGGAAGTGGCCGCCCAGATGGAGAAATACTTGGGCACCAACGCCGTCCCTATCCAAATACCTATGGGTGCGGAGAGCGAGTTCCAAGGCTGCATCGACCTGGTGAAGATGAAAGCGTTGACCTTCTCCGAAAAGGAGGTCTTTGAAAACGACATCCCTGCCGAGTTCGCCAATGCTGCTTCTGAAGCTCGCAAGAATCTCATTGAGAAATTGGCCGACTTTGACGACGATATTGCCGATGCCTACCTGGAAGAGCGCGAGGTCACGGTAGAACAGCTCCGTAAAGCCATCCGCGAAACCACCATCAAGCTGATGATCACCCCGGTGCTCTGTGGCGCTGCCTATAAGAATAAAGGTATCCAGCCGCTGTTGGATGCCGTCATTGACTACCTGCCCTCCCCCACCGACATTGGCGCCGTGGTCGCGCATGACCCTTACGATGCCGACAAGACGCACACCCGCAATCCTTCCAACAATGAACATTTCTCCGCCTTGGCCTTCAAACTCATCAACGATCCTTACGTGGGCCAGCAGACCTTCATCCGCATCTTCAGCGGCAAACTGACCAGCGGCATGAGCCTGTATAATAGCAATAAGGACAAAAACGAGCGTGTGGGCCGCATCTTCCGCATCAAGGCCAAAGAGCGCGAGGAGATCTCTGAGGCGGGCACTGGCGAAATCGTGGCGCTCGTGGGCATGAAGTTCACCCGCACCGGTGATACCCTCTGCGAGGAGCAATTCCCGGTCTTGCTGGAGTCCATCTCCGTGCCTCCCGCCGTCATCGAGATGAAGGTCACCCCCACAGACACCAAGAATCGTGACAAGCTGGGCGAGGCATTGGCCAAGCTGAGCAACGAGGACCCCTCCTTCCACGCGCATTATGACGATGAGACCGAAGAGACCATCATCGCCGGCATGGGCGAACTCCACCTCGAAATCATCATCGACCGTCTGAAGGACGAATTCAAGGTCCCCATCGAGGTCGGTGCGCCGAGTGTCTCCTTCCGTGAGACCATCACCCAACCCTTCGAGTGCAACTACAAGCACGTCAAGCAGACCGGCGGCCATGGCCAGTTCGCCCACACCGTCATACGCTTTGAGCCCAATCCGGGACAAGGCTTCGAGTTTGTCGACATCACCAAGGGCGGCGTTGTGCCGAGAGAGTACATCCCCTCCATTGAGAAGGGTTTGCGGGCGGCCATGGAGAAGAGTCCGCTGGCCGGCTACCCCGTCGTTGATGTGCGCTGTGTGCTGGTGGATGGCAACTACCACCCCGTAGATTCCAGTGACATGGCCTTTCAGCTCTGTGCGGCCCAGTGCTTTAAGCAAGCATACAACAAGATGGCACCTGTGCTTATGGAGCCCGTGATGAAGGTGGAAGTCAACACGCCTGACGAATACATCGGCAACATCACCCGCGACATCAACAAGCGCCGTGGCCGGATTGAGAACATGCGCCGTTTTCGCAAAGGCTCCCAGAAGCTGGACGGTTTTATTCCGTTGATGGAGATGTTTGGCTATGCCACCGCCCTGCGTAATGTGACCAGCGGCCGCGCCAACTACTCCATGGAGTTTTATCAATACATGCGCATGCCCGCCGCCAAGCAGGAGGAGATTGTGGCAGAACGACGCAAGCAGTAGTCTCCCCTACCTCGTCCTCATATTTGAATTTAACACTCTAATTGGGGTTATGTATAATTCGTTAAAGTTATACAACAACCCCAATCGCTTTTCTGCAATTCCTAAATAATTCCGCAACTGAGCTTTATGCCTGTCTATTAACATAGAAACAGACTTGAGCTCTAAAATTATTTTATCATAGCAGACAAAATCAGCATAATAATGATGGCATAGACGCTGTCCCCGATAATAGACATCGTAGCACACTTCTCGCTCGAAAGGTATTCCCAAGTATTCTAGTTCTATAGCCATCGCTTCTTGGTATAGTTTCTCATGCAATCCGACACCCAATCTTTTGTGGACCTCAAATGCGGCTTTGTTGATTGCCGCAGATTCCTGTTTAAATATAAAATCTTGTATCATGTTAAATATAACGGAAAAAATCAAATAATATTACACTCTATTAAAAATATTTTTTATAATTAGTAAATTTTACAACTAATAGTAAAAAAAACGAACAGGTTTATGATAAAAATTATTGATGCGGAAACAGGCGGAAATAGCGGAATACGCGGAAATTATTTCATCAACATCCTTCCTTATGTTTCCGCATTTCTTCCGCAGTTTCTGCATTTTTCCGCAATATCGTTAATTTAATAGGAGAAGTACCATGAATATCTCTACCGAAAAAATTGTACATTTGCCGCCTAAATATACTATATGATCAAGCAATATCTCGGACCACTCAGCAAAGACAACCCGATTCTGGTGCAGACATTGGGAGTATGTTCAGCCTTGGCTGTCACTGCGCAACTAAAACCAGCCGTAGTGATGGCGTTGTCCGTGATGGTGGTGTGTGCCTGCTCTAACTTCATCATCTCCCTGATGCGCAACACGATACCGCCACGCATCCGCATCATCGTGCAGTTGCTGGTGGTTTCCTTTTTTGTCATTCTCGTGGATTTACTGCTGCAGTCGTACCTCTATGAAGTAAGCAAGATGCTTTCAGTATTCGTAGGCTTGATCATCACCAACTGCATCATCATGGGACGGTTGGAGGCATTTGCCTTGTCGCACAAACCCCTGCCCTCGCTCATAGACGGAGTGATGAACGGTCTCGGCTACGGTCTGGTGCTCGTCGTGGTAGCCTTCTTCCGCGAACTATTCGGCTCCGGCACGTTGTGGAACTACCAAATCGTCCCCGATAGCTGGTACACAGCTGGTTATCTCAACAACGGACTGATGATCCTCCCGCCCATGGCGCTGATATTGGTGGGAACAATCGTGTGGATAAGCAGGAGGAAGGCGAGTTAATAGATAATAGTTAATAGATAATAGTTAATAGTTCTAAGTTCATAGTTCAAAGTCATTAAATGTCTGATATTTTCAACATATTCGTCCGTTCGGTGTTTGTCGACAATATGATCTTCGCCTACTTTTTGGGGATGTGCTCTTATCTGGCCGTTTCCAAGAACGCGAAGACTGCCTTTGGACTGGGCTTGGCCGTATGCTTTGTGCTGACCGTCACCGTGCCCGTCAACTACCTGATCGACAAATACCTGCTGCGGGAGGGGGCATTGACATGGCTTGGCTGTCGGTTTGCCACCGTGGATCTCTCTTACTTGTCGCTGATTCTCTTCATTGCCGTGATTGCCGGCATCGTGCAATTGTTGGAGATGGTGTTTGAGCGTTATCTGCCGGCGCTGAACATGGCGTTGGGCATCTTCTTGCCGCTCATTGCGGTCAACTGTGCTATCCTGGGCGGCTCGCTCTTCATGCAGGAGCGCAACTTCCCGACCGTGGCACACAGCCTGTCATACGCGGTCGGTTCGGGACTCGGCTGGCTGTTAGCCATTACCGCCTTCGCAGCCATCCGCGAACGCCTCAAATACGCGAAAATACCGCCCGCGCTACAAGGCAACGGCATCGCATACATCATCACAGGGCTGTTGGGAATGGGCTTTATGTGCTTTTTGGGAATGTGAAAAATATAGATAATAGATAATAGATAATGGTTGGTTATTCATGGCTAATGGCTAACGGCCAAAGTTCATTGTTAACAGTTAATAGATAATAGATAATAGTTATTAGGGTAGTAATCTAGGGAAAAGAACTGGAGAAAAGCAAACAACAACATCATAAATTAATACTTAATAATTTAATAGTTTCATAATTCAATAAATAGCAGTTGGCAGGTTGATAAGATGAATGTACTGACATTGGTAGCGGCGATCATAATCTTTTTGGTAATCATCTGGTTACTGGTGGGCATTCTGTTGTTTGCCCGCAAGAAGATGATTCCGGAAGGAACGGTGAAGATCAACATCAACGGCAGACGGGAGATTGAGCATGAGAGAGGGTGCACACTCCTGCAGGCGCTCTCTGACGGAAAGGTCTTCGTGCCTTCTGCGTGCGGCGGAGGCGGCTCTTGTGGCACGTGTCGCGGCAAAGTGCTCTCTGGTGGCGGCGAAATTCTGCCCACCGAACTGGCCCACATCACCCGCAAAGAGGCGGCCAACCACTACCGCCTCTTCTGTCAAGTCAAGGTGCGCGAGGACATGGAAATCGAGATCCCCGAGAGTTTCTTCGGCATCAAGAAGTGGGAATGTACGGTCGTATCCAATCACAACGTGGCCACTTTCATCAAAGAGCTGGTGCTCCGGCTACCCGACGGCGAGGTGATGAACTTCCGCTCCGGCGGCTACATCCAGATCGACATTCCAGCCTGCACAGTGCCCTTTGCCGACATGGATATTGAGGAACCCTATCGTGCCGACTGGCAGAAGATGGGGCTTTTTGACCTGCGGATGAAGAACAGCACCCCGACTGTCCGTGCCTACTCCATGGCCAACTATCCCGCTGAAAACGGCATTGTCATGCTCAACGTGCGCATCGCCACCCCACCCTTCAATCGCAAGAAAGGGCGGATGGAGAAGGTCAACCCCGGCGTGGCGTCATCCTATATCTACAGCCTGAAGCCGGGCGACAAAGTCTTTGTATCAGGGCCTTACGGCGACTTCTTCGTGGAGGACACCGAGCGCGAGATGATGTTCATCGGGGGTGGCGCAGGCATGGCGCCCATGCGCTCGCACATCTTCGACCAGTTCAAGGTGAAAGGCACGAAACGCAAGACCACCTTCTGGTATGGCGGCCGCTCGCGAAAAGAGCTGTTCTACATGGACGAATTCGAGCAGCTCGCGGCTAAACATGACAACTTCGGATTTCACGTCGCGCTCTCCGACGCACTACCCGAAGACCACTGGACAGGCCCCACTGGATTTATCCATGAGGTTATCTATCAACAATATCTGAAAGATCATCCTGCTCCTGAAGACATCGAATACTACATCTGCGGTCCGCCCATGATGCTGCAAGCCGTTTTAAAGATGCTCGACAGCTTAGGCGTCACGCCGGAGATGATACACTATGATGATTTTGGTGGATGAGAGTTGTCAGTTTTTTAGTGAACAGTGATCTGTGATCAGTTTGGGGTTAGGAGCAGACTGCATCCTTACAGCTTGATGGGGAATTCGGGATTATTTTTTCACTCATCATTGTCTGTTGCTGATTTTTTTATATTTTTGCAGTTGTTAAATATGAAGAGGGATAGTCGGGTTTAAGATGTTTTTTATTATAGAGCATGACCAATGACATTTTTGAACAACTTTCACAAAGAAGCAGTGATGAGGAAACTGCGGAAAATCGCAGAATCCATGAAGTCGCCGATGAACTCCGTCGCCGCTGCAGACTATATGAAGCGCAATTTAGAGGCGGCGAAAAAGATGTAAATGCATTTGACAAAGAACAACGCATTACTGAACAGTATGCCAAAGAAAAAGGCATCTGGTTGTCTATGGCTGACATACACAAATTGGGGGTTCCCGGTCCCAGCGGAAACGAAAACGATTTGTATGTTTCAGATGATCTTGTTTATAAAGTCAACAATCTGTTGAATTGTGGCAGCATTTTGCGCTTTTTAGACAGAACAATGTGGCATAATGAACTTTTTTACGACACTTCTTACACTTTGTTTGGATTTTGCGGATTCGAAGGTCGCACAGTCATGCCTGTGGTACAACAGCAACTGATCAAGAATGCACGGCCTGCCACCCAAATTGAGATAGACACCTATATGGCTGCTATTGGTTTTGACAATGGTGGAATCCAAGGCAAGTTTGAAAACAACCAATATGAAGTTTGGGATTTGTTACCACGGAATGTCTTGAAAGATGAGGAGGGCGACATCTATATCATCGATGCAGAAATCAATCACAAATAACAGGGAACGACTGAGCAAATCCGTTTGTCAATATTGCGGAAATGAAATGGTTTTTCTATCTTTGTTAGTTAAATTTATATAAACCTACTTTGACATCGTTGTTATCGTTGAAACTTACCATAATTTATGGTTCAAGCTTAAGAGTTAACACACCGTCTTTTGCTTCTTTAATAAAATCATTGAAAGATTCAGTCCATTTCTCCCAGTGCTCTTTTTCAATAGCGAAACGCTGTTCATCCGTCATTATATATTCAGGCATAAACGTCGTATAGACTATCGCCATTGCATACACTCTGTCCTTATCTCTTTCGCCATCTTGATGGAATTCTCCTTCAAGATCAGAGCGAGTAAAACAAACACCATCTCTTACTCGGAATCCTTGCTTGGCACCTTCACCATATTCATCAATGTTTTTGTTGATGGCATCATTGATTTCAATTGGCATTGCAATGTCATTTCTTGACAAATAGCAGCACGCAATATCATTGGAAGAAAGCGATTCGTCTTTTAGAAATCTCTCATTGTATCTATGCAGGAAGTGACTTGTATAAGCGTGAATTTGACGAATTAACTGCATAGGGCTACTTGGAGTATGGCGATAACCACTTGCTCCCCATTTAACAACAAATCGCTGCCTGTCAAAGAACACATCTACAAAGGAATCTGATTTGGGATGCTCAACGCAACTAAGATTGTCAGCCCAAAAGAAGATGACATACTTATTGTTTGTACTTGGAACAGTGTATTCATACCATTTCCATACAGGGAACTTTTTTGCCTTACGAAACTCCTTGATAGCCTTCGGCAAGAAATACACCTTTCTGTATTCCACTTTCTTCAAGTCATTAGCCAAGTGGTCATACATTTCCTTGTAAGTCATTGAGGGCGTAATCATATATGCTATAAACCGTCTGTCTTATTTAGTTTTTAGGTTGCAAAAAAGAGTTGCCACAATAAACAGCGTGCAAAAGTACATTTTTTTCGTATCTTTGCCGTCGCAAAATCATCGGATATGAAAAAAACATTATTTCTTCTTCTCGCTCTGACGCTAGGATTTTGCCACCTTCAGGCGCAGAAAGTCTATTCCACCAACTACAAGTCCGAGGCCGATGTGAAGGTGTATGTGACCGAGTACCGTTCCGAGGCGGATATCATCGTCTATAAGACCCAATACAGCTATGAGGCCAAGGAAAACAAGGGAATCTGGTATTTCACGCCATACCAGAGCGAGGCCAAAAAGAAAATCTATTTCACGGAATACCGGTCGGAGGCTGACATCAAAGTATATTTCACAACGTACAAGAGCGAAGCCGGCTGGAAAGACAAGTCGAAGATGCACCTGCTCTATTAGAAAGTTGAGTGACTTTTAAAAGCATCTTCATAGTTTATTGTTTTATTTATTGTCAATTAACAGCGAAATATTCAGATTTTATTTATTTTTGCAGCGTCAAAATGACAGCCGTTCTTTCTTTAAGACTATCCTAATATAGGAGCGTATAACTTTCCTTGTCTTTTGAAATTTCCACTTATACAAAGGCACAACAAGTTGTAAAGTTGTATTGCTCACGTGGCTACGTGGGCTTTACTTTATTGTTGTGCAAGGTCGTGGAAAACCTCAAAAGGCAAGAAAGTCGAGCCTGCGTTTCTTTTTGTTTGAAACCCACCTTTTATGGTCTCGGAAGGTGCGTGAGAATGCCGCGTGAGAGCATGAGATTATTTATGAAAAATCGCCTCGTAAAATGGATTGCTACACCATTAGTGCCTATTGTAGTATCTCTAGTGTTGTTTTCTGCGTGTGAAAAGCCCATGCCCAAAGCTAGTTTTGAATTTTACATCACAAATGGCAGTTATTATGCAACTTGTCATCTGTATAATTATTCTTTAGAATCAGACACATACGAATGGACATTGCATTGCCCTGATGGCACCATTGAGACCAGTTATTCATTCGAGACATCGTTCAGGTGTTACCAAACTGGAACATACAAGATAACATTGGTAGCGAAAAACCGTAATGGAAGTGATGTCGCTTCAAAGAACTTCACTATTTATTTTAATGGAGGTGGAGGAGGCGATGACAATCCCACAGCCTCCGCATACACCATCACTTGGCTACGTCTTGAGGAAATCCCGATGTTGGACGGGAACAACGCTTCCTGGGACACTGGCCTTTTTGGAAATGGGAATCCCGATATCAAGTTTAAAATCCAAAATTCAACCAACACAACAACATACTACACCAGCCCAGTAAAAAGCGATGTTTCATCATCAGATTTACCGGTAACATGGTACAATGTAAACACCACACTTGAAAAAGGTGTAGAATACCGCATAGTATTCATTGATCAAGATGAAGGCATTGACGACGATGACATCATGGTTAATTGTGTCTGGAAACAACTTGGATATTTCTCCCCTGATGCTACTTCCTTCACTTGGATTTCCACAGACGGCACCGTCAGGTTCACAGTAGGTTTGTCTTGGATTTACAGCAAGGAAGGTAATGACAACCTCACACAAGGTGTATTGGACAATGAAAGAACCGAAGGGGACAACACACCTATCCATCCTCAACAACCAAACTAATTGCTGGCTTAAAGTTCTGCTTAAAAATATTCTTAGGAAGTGGCTAAACATTTACATTAACCTAAGATGTAATATGGAGCTTATATGCATGGTGCTTTCATGCATATAAGCTCTAAAATTTTATAGATCAAGTATCTATTTAGAATAGCGCCCAAATTTGTTCGCGTCTGTCGTGCCTCACGCATGGCGAAGATCATCAGATCCAAGCAAATCCTTTGTTTTTTTCAAGATGACAACATATCGTAAAATTGTGTACATTTGCAGCCGTTAAACACAAAAAACTACTCGATATGAAAGCATCTGAAATTTTAGCATTCGTAGCTGGTGCAGCTGCTGCCACTGGCATCACCCTGCTCTGTACAACAGACAAAGGCAAAGAGTTGTGCAAAAAGGTATCCAGCAAACTGACCAAAGAAGAGATCGACAAACTCATTGAGAAACTGAAGAATCGCAGAGACGAAGCCCCCAGTGAAGAAGATGTGGTCTTCGACGACATCATCAACGAAGACAATGAGTAATCTACCATGCGGAAAGTGCGACTGACTCCAGCTTGCACTTTTCGCTTTTTTCATAGAAAAGGACGTTACATAAACTCATTATGGATTTAATACACAGGCTGTTTCGCAAATCACCACGCAACGAGAAGACTGCGCAGGATGTGAAGACCTACCTTACGGAATATTACGATCTGTTTAAATTGGAATTGTTGGGAAAATCATCCCAGCTACTCTCCGTCATCTTTTCGATGCTAATCGTCATCGTATGTGCCTTGGTGGTGATTGTATATCTCTCCTCAGCTATTATCAAGTGTCTTACCGCCGTGTTGGGCGCAGGATGGGCTTACGCCATCGTGTGCGGCATCCTCATCATCACGATCATTGTAGTATGGTGTTTCAAGGACTCCCTCTTCGTCAAGCCGCTTGTCAGAAAATTCAGCAGGATCTTGTATCCCTCTCATGATGCAGAAGTGGCGGAGATTTTAAATGACGAAGAGCCATCTCCTATTGGTTCGCCACAAGGTCCTGATAATTATACGGAAGGAGGTTCCCATGAGTAAAAAAAGAGCTACAGCACCGTATAACAGTCTGAAGGAGATTGAATACCGCAAGCAACAACTTCGGGAGCAAATCAGTCGCCAAGAACGCATCTTGATGAAAGATGTGGATGCTTACGAAGACGACATTGAGACCTTCAAGCGTCTATGGTCCAAGGTAAAGGGCGCGCGCCATTTGAAGGACAACCTCAATGTGTCCGGCATTGCTCAAGCCGTGCGCACGGTTCGTTCAATTCCTTTCAGCGGTAAAACAGCCACCAAGCGCACAGGCAAGACATCTCGTTGGATGACAGCCTTCGCGCTCGGCACCGAAGTAGTCAACTGGATTATCCAGCGGCGAAGAAACCGGAAAAACAAATAGCATCAAGCCAAACGCAAAATTATGTACTTTTGCACACAATATTGCAAAATACAAACTCCAAACAACGATCTAAAACAATCATTCATTAATAATCACAAAACAATGACAGAAAAAATCTCATCTAAGGTAAAACCCGGCGTGGTTTACGGAAAAGACTTACAGGAAATCTTCAGAATCGCGAAAGCCAACAAATTTGCGCTTCCGGCAGTCAATGTGGTAGGCACAGACTCTATGAATGCAGTAATGGAAGCAGCTGCTGCCGTCAATTCGCCCGTCATGATTCAGTTCTCCAATGGTGGCGGTGTTTTTGTGGGCGGCAAGTCGCTGAGCAATGACGCACAGGCTGCAGCCATCCGCGGCACGATTGCAGGCGCCAAACACGTGCACACGATGGCAGAGGCTTACGGCATCCCCGTGGTGCTGCATACTGACCATGCTGCGAAAAAACTGCTCCCCTGGATTGACGGTCTTCTTGATGCTGGCGAGAAATACTATGCCAAACACGGAAAGCCTCTCTTCAGCTCCCACATGCTCGACCTTTCCGAAGAGCCTCTGAAAGAGAATATTGAGATTTGTAAAAAGTATCTCACCCGTATGGCCAAGATCGAGATGACCCTCGAAATCGAACTCGGCATCACCGGTGGTGAGGAGGATGGCGTGGACAACACTGGCATTGACAGCTCCCGTCTCTACACCCAACCAGAAGATGTGGCATTCGCTTACGAAGAGCTGAGCAAAATCAGCCCGAACTTCACCATCGCTGCTTCCTTCGGCAATGTGCATGGCGTTTACAAACCCGGCAACGTGAAGTTGGAGCCCATTATCCTGCACAATTCTCAAGTGTACATCCAAAACAAATTCAACACTGGTGAGAATCCCGTCAACTTCGTCTTCCATGGTGGTTCCGGCTCCGAGCCTGCCAAAATCAAGGAAGCTATCGATTACGGTGTAGTCAAGATGAACATCGACACCGACACCCAATGGGCTTTCTGGGAGGGCGTCATGAACTACTACAAGAAAAACGAAGCTTATCTCCAGTCCCAGATCGGCAACCCTGAGGGCGAAGACAAACCCAACAAAAAGTACTATGACCCGCGTGTCTTTTTGCGCGAAGGTGAAAAGTCTGTCGTGGAGCGTCTCAAGATCGCCTTCAGCGACCTGAACTGCATTGACAGATACTAAAAAATACTTTTTCGTCATCGCGCAGCTTTCGACAGAAACGCTGCGCGATGACATATTTTAAAGCATGAGAAAGATACTGGCATATTTCCTCGTCTGCTTCTGCGCACTGTGCTTGATGCCTGACATTCAAGCTCAGGAGGATATCCCCACCCCGAAAGACAGCACCAATGCCTCTGCAGTATCGCCTGACTTCATGCCGGTATTCCTCACCACACTTCCTCCTGAACAGTTCGAGATGGTCCAATACAAACCTCTTGACACCAACATATTCTACACACCACAGACAAACCCATTGTCTGATCCACTGAATATGTACCAAAACCTGGGCATCTTCTCTCAGGCACATAAAAACATGATTTTTGAATTTGAGCGGCCCATCGGCTTTTCCATGATCACCCTCCCATTTCCACTATATTTCAGGAGGCAATCGGATCTGCACTACTTTGACGTGGCCACCTCATATACCAAACTCAACTACACCTACGGGCTTGCATCCGAGAACAGCTTTCAAGCGTTGCATACCCAGAAGGTTCGCCAGTTCAAGTTCACCTTCGACCTGAACGGCTATAGTAACAAAGGATACTTCATCCATCAAGGCACGAACATGTTTACCATGAATGTGTTCGGGCACTATCAAACACCCAAAAACAGATATGGCGTGTTTGTTTCCTATCTGCTTAATCATGGAAAATATTCCGAAAACGGTGGCATAACCGATCATGCAGAGTTCGCGGACCGCGACCCTCTTTCAGCCAAGACGTTGGATTATAGCAATCACAGCGTGCTCTTTAGCAACGCATCCTCACTGATAAACACACACGACACATACCTGATGCAATATTTTAACATGGAAGGCAAAAGAAAGGGATTCTACTTCGGAACCCTAACCCACACCTTCCAGTTTAAGAGCATTAGCAGTTTATTTTATGACCATGATCTGAATAATGACTTCTATCAGAACCAATACTATATTAATACAGACACCACCCGTGACACCATCAAATATTACGCTATCTCCAATGCACTGCAGTGGTCAAACTACCGCCCTTTTGACACGGTAAGCAGCCAACACTACTTCTTCCGCATCGCCGGCGGCGCCCGGCACGAATATGTCGGGGCTTTCATGCCTTACTACCGTGGCAATACCATGACCTTGTTTGCCCGCACTAACATAAGGCTCTTCACCGTATGGGATATCTTTGGAAGCATCTCCTACTCTTTCTTCGGCTACAACAAGAATGACGCGCGCGCATCTGTCAAGGCCACATTCGCCATAAGTCGGAAAAACAGTCATTACTTAGGATTTTCAGCAGACTTTTACCGTATCTCGCCAGACTATTTTTACAGTTATTACATTGGCAACAACAGCCTGTGGTACAACGACTGGCCCAAACAGAACATCCTGAAACTCAGCGCCTACTGGACACGAACATCATATAAGCTGAGTTTCAACTACTATATGATGCACAATTATATCTTCATGAACAGTCATTATGAACCGGAGATTTATAAGAAAGGCATTAATGTGATCCAACTGCAAGCCGAAGCGCCTGTCAGAATACATAATTTCTCGATGGACGTCAATCTGGCATTGCAGCACTCTACCAAGTCTTATATTGCTGTCCCGCTATTTGCCGGCAAACTCTCTGCAGCTTACTGTTTCCGAATTTTCAAGAAAAGGCTGAAGATTCAGTTGGGTGGCGACTTGATGTTCAACACATCCTACTATGCTGACATCTACAATCCTCTCCTGCACCAGTTCTGTTATCAGGAAGAGACCAAAGTGGGAAACTATCTCTATCTTGACCTACATATATCGTTCCGAGTCAAACGAATATCATTTTTTGTCAGGGGCAGCAATCTGTTAGCCGGACTGATTGGATACAACTATTTCACAACGCCATATTATCCGATGCAGGCACAAAGTTTCAGGGTCGGCATTAATTGGAGATTTTACGATTAAAACACTATAAATAAAATACTTGCAATATGGATTATAGAATTGAAAAAGATACATTAGGCGAAATGCGTGTGGAGAATGACAAGCTATGGGGAGCGCAGACGCAGCGAGCCATGGAGAATTTTGTCATCGGCAAGAAGAAGATGCCCATCGAAATCATCTATGGCATCGTGACGGCCAAAAAGGCTGCCGCCATGGCCAATTGCGATGCTGGCGTGCTTACCCAAGAAAAATGCGATCTTATTGTTCGAGCCTGTGACGAGATTTTGGCAGGGCAATGGGACGACCAATTCCCATTGCGAATTTGGCAGACAGGCTCCGGCACGCAGACCAATATGAATGTCAATGAGGTGATTGCCCACAGAGGGAATCAGTTGCATGGTGGCAGGCTGGATGATGCCACATTGTTTCTATCGCCAAACGACGATGTCAACAAATCACAATCCACCAACGACATCTTTCCCACGGGCATGCGTATTGCGGCCACGAGGATTATCTTGGAGAAAACAGTGCCCGCTATTGAAAAGATGATGGAGACCTACCGAGAGAAGATTGCCGAATATGCGGAAATCAAGAAGATCGGTCGCACGCACCTCATGGATGCCACTCCCCTCACCTTAGGCCAGGAACTCTCGGGACACCTTTCCCAGTTAGAACATGGTCTGGAGACCATTCGCTATGCGATGAAGCATCTGATGGAGCTGCCCATTGGCGGCACGGCCGTCGGCGACGGGCTCAACACCCCGGAAGGTTATGACAAAAATGCATTGAACTATATCAACAAATTCACAGGACTTTCATTCACCAACACGCCAAACAAGTTCGAGGCGATGGCGACCCACGACTCCATGGCAGAGATGTCTGGCGCGTTGAAGAGGCTGGCCGTATCTTTGATGAAGATCGCCAACGACTTCCGTCTGCTCAATTCGGGACCGCGTTGTGGATTCGGAGAGATTGTGCTGCCGGCCAATGAGCCTGGCTCTTCCATCATGCCGGGCAAGGTAAATCCGACACAATGCGAGGCGCTCTCGCAAGTGTGCTGTCAAGTGATCGGAAACGATGTGGCCATCTCAACCGGAGCCATGCAGGGACATCTGCAACTCAACGTCTTCATGCCGCTTATCGGACGCAACTTGCTACAGTCTGCCCGTCTGCTGGCTGATGTCATCAACTCCTTCAACGACCATTGTCTCAAAGGCATCACACCCAACTTGGAACGCATCCAGATGCATCTTAACAACTCCTTGATGCTCGTCACCAAACTCAGCCCGCATATTGGCTACTACAACGCTGCTAAGATTGCCCAGAAAGCCCACCATGACGGCACTACCCTGCGCGAAGCTGCTCTCCAACTTGGATTGGTCAGCGAAAAGGAGTTTGACGAGTGGATGAAATTGTGATCAGTGATCAGTGATCAGTGAAGAGTGAACAGTGATCAGTTGTTAGTTTACGGTTTAAAAGGTTAAAGGGTTAGAAGGTTAGGAGGTTAGGAAGTTAAAGGGTTAAAAGGTTAAGGAGTTAGTAAGTTAAAGTCAAAAGTCAAAGTTCAAAGTTTAAAAGGCCAACGGCTAATAGCCAATAGCTAACGGCCAATAGTTCAAAGTCAAAGTCTCATGTACATCATCCTCATCGCTTCCTTGTTGCCGGTTGTCTTATTGATGGCCTACATTTATTCCAAGGACAAGTACAAAAAAGAACCACTTTCCATGATCTTGAAAGCGCTCCTGGGTGGCGTATTGGCAGCCCTTTTGGACGTGCTCATTCTAAGCATCACCGGTTTAAATGGGATCAGGTTCAGCGATCCATTGATCAACTCCGCCTATATGGCATTCGGTCTCGCAGGATTCCCGGAAGAGTTGTGCAAGTTCATCTTTCTCTTCCTCTTCATCTGGCGGAGCCAACATTTTGACGAATACTATGATGGCATTGAATATGGGGCCTTTACCGGTCTTGGATTTGCGGCATTGGAGAACTTCAACTATGTGGCCCAATATGGTCTGCAGGTGGCCGTGTCGCGCGCCCTCTTTGCCGTTCCCGCCCATTGCTTTTTTGGCATTATCATGGGCTATTTCTTCGCATACGCCAAGTTCAGACCCTGGTATAGGACAAGATACCTGATCCTGTCACTAATCATCCCTGTCATCATGCATGGCATCTATGATTTTCTGCTGATGTACAATGATGCTTTGAAAAATGTAAGTCTTGCCTACATCCTCTATGCAGCTTGGTTTGTCTTTTTCTTCTTCTTGTTCCGTTTTGCAAAGAAAAGACTTACCAAGATGATTGGCAAGTAGTTACTTCTTCATCTTTTCTTGCAAGGCTTGGGCTGTGTAAGAGCGTTTTCTTTCAATCAATTTCTCAGGGGTCCCCTCAAAAACCACCTGGCCGCCCTTTTCACCACCTTCTGGACCAAGATCGATTATCCAATCCGCGCATTTGATCAGTTCCGTATTATGCTCGATAACCCAGATGGAGTTGTTGCGTTCAATAATACGGTTAAAGGCGGCATACAATTTATGGATATCATGAAAATGAAGTCCTGTGGTAGGTTCGTCAAAGATAAAAAGTTTGTTCTGATCCTTATCTTCTTGAGACAGATAATAGGCCAGTTTTACACGTTGTGCTTCACCTCCAGACAAAGTAGACGAAGACTGTCCAAGCACCAGATAATCGAGGCCAACGTCTTCGAGAGGTATCAGGCGGCGAAGAATGTTCTTGACAAGATCTGTCATAGGCAACTCCCGGAAGAATGCAATGGCCTCGCTAACAGTCATTTGGAGAATATCGAAGACAGTCTTGTCGTTAACCTTTACGTCAAGGGCTTCATCGCGGAAGCGTTTGCCTTCGCATGATGGGCACACGAGTTCCACATCGGCCATGAACTGCATGTTGATACGGATCACACCCTCGCCCTCGCACTCCTCACAACGGCCGCCAGCCACATTGAAGGAGAAGAAGGCAGAACGGTAGTTGCGCTGTTTTGATAATGGCTGGGTGGCGAAGAGTTCGCGAATGTAATCGTAAGCCTTGACGTATGTAACTGGATTAGAGCGAGTGGAACGCCCAATCGGGTCCTGGTCAACAAAAACGACTTCACGAATCTTATTCATGTCGGCCTCAATCTTTGAGTATCGTCCAGGCTTCACATTTCCTTGGTCAAGCATTTTCTGCAGACCGGGATAGACAACATTGGAAATCAGGCTGCTCTTGCCGGAGCCACTCACGCCGGTGATGACCACCAGGCACTCCAGAGGCAGTTTCACATCAATATTTTTGAGGTTATGTTCACGGGCGCCGAACACTTCCACATAATTGCGCCACTTGCGACGGCTTTTGGGCATGGGAATAGAAAGACAATCCTGAGAATCGTAACCTCCCAAGATGCCACGCATATAAGAAGCTGTGAGATTGTCTTTTGCATTTAGCAGTTGTTCAATATTGCCATGAAACACCACCTCGCCACCATTTTGGCCAGCTAATGGGCCGATATCGATAATGTAGTCGGCGGCGCGGATGATGGCGTCGTCATGTTCCACTATCACAACGGTGTTGCCGATGTCGCGGAGATGTTTCAACACATTGATCAGATTCTGGGTGTCGCGCGGGTGCAGGCCAATGCTGGGTTCATCCAGCACATAGAGAGAACCCACCAGGCTGCTGCCGAGGGAGGTGGCCAGGTTGATACGCTGGGCTTCGCCACCAGACAGGGAACTGCAAGAGCGCTCCAATGTCAGATAGCCCAAACCAACCTCATTCAAAACACCGATGCGGTTGGTCAACTCACGCACCAGCAATTCAGCGATTTTCTTCTCAGCATCATTGGCATAGTGAAACTTCTGAAAATAGACATAGAGATCCGACAACTGCATGGTAACCAGCTCAATGATGTTCTTACCGTTAACCTTCACGTAAGAAGCGTCGGGGCGCAGACGATGCCCACGGCAGTCGGGACAAACCTCTCGACCGCGATAGCGGGCCCGCAAGACTCTATATTGGATTTTATAGGCATTGGCATCCACAAACTGGAAAAACTGTTCAATACCCTCCACATGATGGTCAGGATCCCCATGCCATAGCAAGTCTAGTTCTTCTTCTGTCAAATCTTCAATAGGACAATGAAGACGAAAGCCTCTTTTAGAGGCGTTGCGCATGAAGTACGTTTTCCACTCTTTCAAGACATCCCCATGCCAGCAAGCCACAGCGTCTTCAGCCACAGATAGCGAACGATCGGGAAACACCAGGTCGGCATTCACACCCTCGATACTGCCAGAACCCAAACAGGTCTTACAAGCACCGTATGGATTGTTGAAACTGAAGAGGTTAACAGACGGCTCCTCAAAAGAGATACCATCCGCTTCAAAACGATTGTTAAAGGTTTTCTGTGTGATGGTATCGCCCTCCACCTGAATCACGCATCCCCCCTTGCCCTCATTAAAGGCTGTCTGAAGTGAATCATGAAGACGTGCTCCGTTAGAGTCGAGATTCTCTGATTTGAAACGGTCCACAAGCAGGAACATCACATCCACACGGGTTGCCTTCTTTCCATTAAGGAACTCATCGATGTCGAAAAGTTTCTTGTCATAGACCACACGGCTAAAGCCCTGCAGTTTCAGCATGCCAAGTTGCTCAATAAGCGTTCTGCCTTCCGGAATGTAAACCGGGGAGAGTACATACACCCGTTTCCCAGGAGGCACGGACATCACATATTCGGCAACGTCCTCCACAAAATCGCGACGGACCTCCCTCCCACTCACTGGCGAGTAGGTATGACCGATACGGGCAAAGAGCAATTTGAGGTACTCATAAATCTCCGTCACCGTTCCGACCGTGGAACGAGGGTTGTGAGACATACTATATTGTTGTATGGCAATGGCCGGCGGAATGCCCTTGACCGACTTGACTTCTGGCTTGTGCATTTTGCCCATAAACTGGCGGGCGTATGAACTAAGGCTCTCCACATAGCGCCGTTGGCCTTCTGCATACAGCGTGTCAAAGGCCAACGAAGACTTGCCGGATCCGGAAAGTCCTGTCACCACGACCAGCTTGTTGCGGGGTATGTCCACATCAATGTTCTTCAGGTTGTTAACCTTCACGCCCCGAAGCTCTATCATCTTCTCATTTGCCATTATCAATATTTTTCTAAACGAACAAGAATTCTGTCAAACATCCACATCTTTAAAAGAATACAATATCCTTGACAACGGGAAAAGCGTAATCTGCATTGATCCGATTGAGAATCGTTGTCTTCTGCCCCATAAGTTCAAAACGCAGCGCGGCATTATTCACTTTGACACGCATCACCCCGTTGGTGATCGTCTCGCATGTCGAATATTTTGCACAGACCTCGCCGACATATTGCGGCCAATTTTCGACCACAATTCGTTCGGCATACAATTGTTGTTTGCCATTTTTCCGCACAAAATTTTGCAATAATTCTTTGACAGAGTGTATATTATCAGAATTCATCCCTTGACATTTTCAAGACGGCAAATATACAAAAATGAAGCCAGCTTTTTGTGTATATTTGCGGCCTGAAAAATATTTATAATATGGATACAGTTGTTAGCGGCATTAGGCCGACCGGATTATTACATTTAGGCAACTATTTCGGTGCCTTAAGAAACTTTATCAAGATGCAAGAAGAGGCGCGTTGTTTCTTCTTTATCGCAGACTATCACTCACTCACCACGCATCCCACTCCGACTGACTTGCAGACCAATGTGAAGAATGTGTTGATTGATTATATGGCTGCGGGACTGGACCCGGAGAAGGCCACCATCTACGTTCAGAGCGATGTGCCGCAGGTATGCGAGCTGAGTCTGTTGCTCTCCATGAACGTCTATGTCGGCGAGTTGCAGCGCGTGGCCTCTTTCAAGGAAAAGGTGCGCCGCCAACCGCAAAATGTGAACGCTGGCTTGCTCAACTACCCTGTGTTGATGGCTGCAGACATCCTTTTGCACCGCGCCGACAAGGTGCCCGTGGGCAAAGACCAGGAACAGCACTTGGAGATGACCCGCGACTTCGCACAGCGGTTCAACCATATCTACAAGCATGAATACTTCAAGCTGCCCGTAGCCTACAACTTTGGCAACGAGCTGGTCAAGATACCCGGACTGGACGGCTCCACCAAAATGTCCAAGTCTGACAACGAAGGCTCCTGCATCTACCTGGCCGACCCGCCTGAGGTCGTCCGCAAGAAAGTGATGAAGGCCGTTTCAGACAGCGGTCCCACCGAGCCCGGACAACCCAAGTCACAGGCTGTGGAGAACCTCTTCGCCCTGATGAAGGCTGTCTCCGCCCCCGACACGCTGCAGTATTTCGAGGAGCAGTATCAGAACTGCGCCATCCGCTACGGAGACATGAAGAAGCAGCTGGCCGCTGACATGATCGCCTTCATCCAGCCTATTTACGAACGCATTCAAGAGTTGCGTTCCAAAGACGACTACATCAGCAAGGTTGCTAAGATGGGTGCTGAGAAGGCGCAGGAAAGCGCGGCCAAGACCATCAAGGAAGTGCGTGAGATTATCGGATTCAAACCCCTGTAAACCATGTCGTTACTGACAGAACATTCCCTTTGGCTAATACCACTCGCCATCGCATTGGGCGTTGGTTATGCGCTCTTTTTATATTTTCGCAACCACAACATCGAGTTCGAGAAGGGGCACCGTATCGCCATGGCCTGCTTGCGCGGCCTGGCCGTCACCTTGATCGCCCTTTTACTTCTCTCCCCCATGCTGAAGCGGACCGTCAAGGAAACCGACAAGCCCGTAATCATCGTGGCGGTGGACAACAGCGAGTCGTTGCGTGCCGCGCCAGACTCCAGCTTCTACCTCAAGGACTATGCCGCCCGCGTGGGCGAGCTCATCGCCGACATCGGCTCGCAATATGAGGTCAAGACATACCTGGTGGGAGACGAGAACCGCCTTACGCCCGACAACGAAGCGCTGCAGATACCGCTGACCGACAAGTCCACCAACCTTGCCTCCCTCTTTGAAGAGATGGACATGCTCTACGCTAACCGCAACGTGGGGGCCGTAGTCATGCTCAGCGACGGCATCTTCAACACTGGCGCCAATCCTTATTACAAAGCCGAAAAGGTGAAATATCCCATCTATACAGTTGGCCTGGGCAGCACCGAGTTGAGCACAGACCTGCTTATCGCCGATGTGGACTACAACAAGCAAGCCCTCAAAGGCAACTTTTTCCCTGTAGAAATCAAGGTGGCAGCCAACAAGTTAGCTGGCAAACGCGCCGAACTGACGGTCTCTGAAAACGGCAACA
Organism: Bacteroidales bacterium; assembly: GCA_017650305.1. Taxonomy (GTDB): domain Bacteria; phylum Bacteroidota; class Bacteroidia; order Bacteroidales; family WCHB1-69; genus F23-D06. The sequence continues at coordinate 20,843 of JAGCFD010000041.1, forward strand.
CCATCCTCACCAAGACCATCCAGATCAGTGGCAAGCAGCATTTCGAGACGGTAAAGCTCAGCATCGAAGCTAAGAATTCCGGTCTCCATGGCTACACCATCGACTTGACTGAGCTTGACGGAGAAGTGACCTACAAGAACAACCACACCAAATTCTATGTGGAAGTCATCGAGCAGCGCGACAAAGTAGCCATCGTCTATCAGTCGCCCCACCCCGATGTGGCCGCCATCAAAGAGGCGCTGGAGAAGACCGACAACTACGATGTCACCGCATCCTCTATCGACCAATTCAACGGCACCCCATCCGACTACAGCCTGTTTGTTTTGCATCAGCTGCCGGCAGTCGGACAATCCGCCGCCAACCTGCTGTCACAGATACGCAAAAGCGGCATCTCCACGCTCTACATCTTGGGCCCGAAAAGCGACCTCAACAGCTTCAACGGGCTGAATTGCGGTGTCTCCATCACACAATCCAAAGCCCTGACCAATCAGGCAGTACCCGTTTACAACGAAAACTTCACCAGTTTTTCCTTCTCTGAAGAGACACGCCAAATCATGGGACGTTATCCTCCCGTCAAGACCATCTTCGGCACCTACAAGACCGCTGTCTCCGCCAACATCTTCCTCTATCAGAAGGTTAGCGGCGTTGACACCAAATACCCCCTGATTGTCTTTAATGAGAGCAATGGCACTCGCAGCGGCGTCATCACCGGTTCCGGCATCTGGTCGTGGAAGCTTTACAATTATATGTATAAAGAGAACCACGAAGCCTTCGATGAGATCATCAACAAGACGGCGCTTTATTTGGCCTCCCGCAAAGACAAGAGCCAGTTCCGGGTGCAGCACGCGCAGGTGTTCCGCGAGAATGGCGACGTAGAATTCACCGCTGAGCTATACAACGACAGCTATGAAGCCATCAACGAGCCCGATGTCAAGATGAGCATCAAGGGTCATGGCGACACCACCTACGAGGCCCAGTTCTCCAAGCAGAACAACGGCTACTACCTGAACGTCGGCGAGCTGCCAACGGGTTCCTACCAATGGACCGCCACCACCCAGGTGGGCAACAAGAAGTTGTCGAAGAGCGGACAGTTCACCGTACAGGAGGTGATGCTGGAGACAGCCAACCTGATCGCCGACCACGACCTGCTAAAGAGCATCTCCACCGCCACCAACGGCCAGTTCTTCACCCGCGACGAGATGAAGAATGTGACCAAGGCGATCAAAAACAATGAAAATATAAAGACCATCGCCACTTATAAGAAACGCTACAAGATGCTGCTCAGCTCACCTTGGTACCTGGCCGCCATCCTGCTGCTGTTCGGCGTGGAATGGTTCTTGAGAAAGTGGAACGGAGGATACTGAGAGGAGTTATGAGTTAAGAGTTAAGAGTTAAGAGTTAAAAATTAAAAATTAAGAGGTTGATGGCTAAGGGCCAAAGGCTAATAACTAAAAGTCAAAGTTCAAAGTCAAAGTCTATAAAATGTCCATGAAAAAACTACATATCATCCTATTACTGTGCATGGCATGGGTAACTGGCTCAGGGCAGCAGATTGCCTTGCTGAAGTATAATGGTGGGGGTGACTGGTATGCCAACCCCACTTCGCTGCCCAACCTGATCGCCTTCTGCAACCAGAACTTAGGCATGTCGTTAGAGAGCAAGCCGGCCACCGTAGAGGTCGGTAGCAGCGACATATTCCAATATCCCTTTGTGCACATGACAGGCCACGGCAATGTGGTCTTCAGCGAATCGGAAGTGGCCAACCTGCGCATGTACCTGATGGCCGGTGGCTTTCTCCACGCCGATGACAACTATGGTATGTCCACTTACATTCGCCGCGAGATGAAGAAGGTATTCCCGGAGTTGGAATTGGTGGAACTGCCCTTCAACCATCCGATCTTCCATCAGAAGTACGACTTCCCGAACGGACTGCCCAAGATTCACGAGCACGACAACAAGCCGCCCCAAGCCTTTGCTCTTTTCTATGAGGGACGCATGGTCTTCCTCTTCACCTATGAGTGCGACTTGGGCGATGGCTGGGAGGACTTCGTCGTACACAAAGACTCCGAGGCCACCCGCACCAAGGCTTTGCAGATGGGCGCGAACATCATCCAGTATGTGTTTAGCTATTAGCTATTGGCCGTTAGCCATTGGCTATTGGCTATATAACCGTTTATTTTTCAAATTCTTAATTTCTTAGTTCATGAAAAAAAATCTTATTATCACCATAATGCTGTTCCTCTGCGTGGGAATCTCTTTCGCCCAGAAGGACACCATCACGGTCATCTCCTTCAACATCCGCTACAACAACCCCGGGGATGGCGACAACATCTGGGACAACCGCAAGGCGGCGGTGGTCAAGATGGTCAAGATGGAGCAGCCCGATTTTTTGTGCGTTCAGGAGGCGTATATGTCACAGTTGAGCTATATGCTTGACAACCTGCCGGAATACCAATACATTGGCGTGGGCCGTGACGATGGCAAGATCGGCGGCGAGCACATGGCCATCCTCTACCGGGCCGACCGCTACGAGTGGGTAATACATGGCGATTTCTGGCTCAGCGAGACACCAGACGTTTGCTCCCGAGGCTGGGATGCCGCCTGCCACCGCATCGTGACATGGGGTTTCTTCAAAGACAAGAAGACCGGAAAATATCTATACTGCTTCAACACGCACTTAGACCATGTGGGCGAGGTCGCCCGCCGCGAGTCCGTGAAACTCATCACTAAGCGCATCAAGCAGGAAGCCCTCGACAAGAAATCCAACAAAGCCTTCGACAAGAAAGCTCCCATCTTCCTGACTGGCGACTTCAACTCCGGCATTGAGAGCGAGATCTTCGAACCGCTGAAGAAGATCATGAGTCAGGCCCGCGAGGATGCGCCCGTCACCGATCATCGTGGCACCTTCAACGGCTGGGGCAACGCGCCCAACAACATCGTCATCGACCACATCTTCTACAAGAACGCCACCCCGATCCTCTTCCAGACCCTCGACACCGACAAATACGGCCGCTGGCTCATCTCAGACCACTACCCCGTAAAATGCGTGTTTGTGAGATAAACATCCCTCTCTTTTTATCAACATGTTGATTATAAAAAAAAAACAAAAAGAGAATTATCGTCTTTAAAAAATAGTATATTTGCCGCCTGCAAATTCTATATAATATGGTAATAGATGAATTAAAACAATCCGAAGCATTACTGGAAGGACATTTTCTACTCTCTTCCGGACGTCATAGCGACCGTTACTGTCAATGTGCCAAATTGTTACAATACCCAGACAGAGCTGAGCGCGTCATCAAAGTCATCACTGAACAGGTCAAAGACTTGAACATCGACATGGTGGTGGGACCGGCCATGGGCGGCATCATTGTAGCCTACGAGCTGGGCCGTCAGTTAGGCAAACCCGCCATCTTCACCGAGCGAGTGGACAATGTTATGACCCTGCGCCGCGGCTTTGAGGTGAAGCCGGGCCAACGCCTCCTCATCACCGAGGATGTGGTCACCACGGGCAAGTCCTCCTTAGAGACCATCGAGGTGCTCAAGTCCTTCGGCGCCGAGGTGATCGGCATCGCCTGCTTAGTGGACCGCAGCGCTAACAGCCTGCCCTACCCCGTTTACAGTGCCACAAAGCTGAACATCCAGAGCTGGGAAGCCGACGAGTGTCCGCTCTGCAAAGAAGGTAAGCCTTACGTTAAACCCGGCAGCAGAAAATTCTAAGCTTCCAACCCAGAAACAGCATGAAAAATCCTAAAGTAGCAAGCCGATACGCCAAAGCATTGTACGACTATGCGGGCGAGAACCAGCAAATTGACGTAGTCAAAGACGATCTTACCATGATAACCCAAGTTCTGAAAGAGAACCAGGAACTGCAAATCGTACTGAACAGTCCCGTCATCGTGCCTTCCAAAAAATACGCCATCTTCGCACAGGTCTTTGCCAATGCGCTCAGCGATACGACCTTCAACTTTTTGGGGGTCATCATCAAAAAGAAGAGAGAGCCTGCCATCGCCACCATCTGCGAGGAGTACATCAAACTGTATAACCAAGCGCATAACATCAAGGTGGCCACGCTGACTACGGCACAGCCCATCAGCACAGTCCTTCTAGAAAAAATCAAAGAGTTACTGGCGGAGAAGACCCAATCCACCATCCAAATCAAACAGGTGGTGGATCCCGAGATTATCGGCGGCTTCCTCATCAAATTCGACGACAACTACATCGACGCCAGCGTCCTGTCTAAAATCAACAAGTTGAAACAGGAATTCGCTCACAACATTTATCAAGTTAATTATTAATTGAACATATATGGCAGAAATTAAACCATCTGAAGTAACCTCCATACTTCGTCAACAATTACAGAATGTCAATCTGAAGACCGAAATGGAAGAGACCGGCACCGTCCTCCTCGTGGGTGACGGCATCGCCCGTGTCTATGGTCTGCAGAATGTACGCTCCGGCGAGTTGGTCACCTTTGAGACCATGTCGGGTGCCGACAACATCACGGGTATCGCCCTCAACCTGGAGGAAGACAATGTGGGTGTCGTCTTGTTAGGCGACTCCAAGAGTTTGAATGAAGGCGACATTTGCAAGCGTACCGGCCGCATTGCCTCCATCAAGGTAGGTGAAGGCTTGCTGGGCCGTGTCATCAACACCTTGGGCGAACCTATCGACGGCAAAGGTGCCATTGAGGGTGAACTTTGCGAGATGCCCATCGAGCGCAAGGCCCCTGGTGTCATCTTCCGTCAACCGGTGAAAGAGCCGTTGCAGACGGGCCTCAAGGCTGTGGACGCCATGATCCCCATCGGTCGTGGCCAGCGTGAGCTGATCATCGGCGACCGTCAGACTGGCAAGACCGCCATCGCCTTGGATACCATCATCAACCAGAAAGAGTTCTACGACCAGGGAAAGCCTGTTTATTGTATCTATGTGGCTGTTGGTCAGAAAGGTTCTTCCGTGGCTTCCATCGTGAAGACGCTAACAGAGCGCGGCGCCATGCCGTACACAATCGTGGTCACGGCCACTGCCTCCGATGCTGCCGCCATGCAGTTCTATGCACCCTTCGCTGGCGCCGCCATCGGTGAGTACTTCCGCGACACGGGCCGCAGCGCCCTCATCATCTACGACGACCTCTCCAAACAGGCCGTCGCCTATCGTGAGGTCTCCTTGCTGCTCCGCCGTCCGCCCGGACGTGAAGCCTACCCCGGCGATGTCTTCTATCTGCACTCCCGTCTGCTCGAAAGAGCTGCCAAGATCATCGAGTCCGATGAGATTGCGGCCAAGATGAACGACCTGCCCGCCAGTTTGAAGGGCAAGGTGAAAGGCGGCGGCTCCCTGACCGCTCTGCCTATCATCGAGACGCAGGCCGGCGACGTGTCCGCCTACATCCCCACCAACGTGATCTCCATCACCGATGGCCAGATCTTCTTGGAGACCTCCCTCTTCAACGCAGGTGTGCGCCCCGCCATCAACGTCGGTATTTCCGTGTCCCGTGTCGGCGGCAACGCCCAGATCAAGTCCATGAAGAAGGTGGCCGGAACCCTGAAACTCGACCAGGCACAATACCGCGAGATGGAATCTTTCGCCAAGTTCGGATCCGACGTGGACGCCGCCACACAATATGTGCTCGACAAGGGCGCACGTAACGTGGAAATCCTGAAACAGCCGCAATATACGCCGTACAAAGTGGAAGAACAGATTGCCATCATCTTCTGCGGTTCCAAAGGCCTGCTCCAGAATGTGCCCATCGCCGACATCCGCAAGTTCGAAATCACCTTCCTCAACTACATGCATGATCATCATGAGGACGTGCTAAGCGTATTACGTTCAGGCAAGATTGACGAGGATGTCATGAAGCAGCTGGAGAACGCTTGCGCCGAAGTGGTCAAATCATTTGAAGTGAAGTAATTATGGGAAACCTCAAAGAAATACGAACCCGCATCAGCTCCATCGAGTCCACGCAGAAGATCACCAGCTCCATGAAGTTGGTGTCGGCTGCCAAACTAAGGCGTGCACAGAGTTCTATCCTGTCGCTTCGCCCCTACTCCGAGAAGCTGAATGAGATTTTGGCAGACCTGTCGAGCGCCTCTGCATCCATGGATGGAATGCCGCTCTTTGAGCAGCGCCACCCCGAGAAGATCGTCTTGGTGGTCATCACCTCCAACAAGGGACTTTGCGGAGCCTTTAATGCCAACATCATCAAAGCGGTCAACCAACTGGTGAATTCGCAATATGCGGAACAGCATAAAGCCGGCAACCTGCAGTTGATCTGCTTAGGCAAGAAAGGACGCGAGCAACTGTCTCGTCTCTACCCTGTCATGCAAAGCAATGAGGCGCTGATCGACAACCCCGACTTCACAGAAGTTGCGGCCATCTGCGACCAGCTGACACAGCAATTCCTGAAGGGTGAAATCGACAAGGTGGACATCGTCTACAACCAGTTCCTGAATGCTGCCACGCAACGGGTTACGGTAGAACCGTTCCTGCCCATCACCAATATAGCCAGCGAGCAGGAGACCGCCTCCAGCAACGACTACATCATCGAACCGTCGCCGCAAGAGGTGCTGGAAGAACTGATCCCGAAGATTATGCGTACGCAGCTGTACAAGACCCTGTGCGACTCTATCGCCTCCGAGCACGGCGCCCGTATGATCTCCATGACCAAAGCCACCGACAACGCCACGGAGATCTTGCGTGATCTGAAGCTGAAGTACAACAACGCCCGCCAGTCCTCCATTACCAACGAGCTGATTGAAATCGTCAGCGGTGCCGAAGCGCTGAAAGGATAATTCAGTTGATTGTCAAACTATTAAAGGCCCCCTCTCGGAGGCCTTTTTTTTACATACTTTCATCATTAACTCTTTGTGTTCTTTGTATTCTTTGTGCTCTTTGTGGTTCCCGTCTTCGTGTCCTTTGTGCCTTCGTGGTTTTCTCCCTTTGTGTCCTTTGTGCCTTTGCGGTTTTCTCTCTTTGTGTCCTTTGTGCCTTCGTGGTTTTCTCTCTTTGTGTCCTTTGTGCCTTTGCGGTTTTCTCTCTTTGTGCCCTTCGTGCCTTTGTGGTTTCCCGCCTTCGTGGTTTCAGTACTCCAGCACCTCCGAGTCCCCGAATATCTCCACCAGTCCGCCTCCATCGGCTGAGACCCACGTGGTGATGCTGACATTCACATAGATCCTTCCCTGACCATTCAACTTAACGTTGGCCCGTTCCGCCAGCAGGTCAGTGGCATTGATGTCGCCTGCACCCGTATTGTTGACACGCAAGTTCGATGTCCAGCCCGTGACTTCCATATATCCCGCCCCTTCGCTCTCAATCTCCACACTGCCGGCTTCACAATCAACATGAACGGTTCCGGACGAACGGTTCCGGATTCGCACCTTGGCGTTTGCAAACATATCTTCGTAAGGTTCGAAAAAGAGGAACAGACTCCCCTCTCCGGCATTGTCGGCATAGAAAGTGGAGCCTGACAAGGTCCCCAGGTCCATCACCCCTGGACCATCGTTACATGCCTCCACCAAGAAGGGGGCGTAGACCACAATCCGGTACTTGCCTGACGCATGCTTGGTAACCGTTCCTTTCAGATAAATTTTCAGTACGCCCTTTTCCACTTCGGTCGCCACCAGCGGAATCAAAGACTCTTCCATCTCGACAAGCACTTTGTAGTGCTGTCCTTGCACATACCGGATGTCCAGAAACGAGCGGTTGTAGATAGAGTTAAATGCTGGCACAGTCCGTCTCTCCGTAACCTGCCGGGCATTCGCCATGCCCAAACAGAGAAAGAGCACCCCCAACAGCCAAAAGTTCTTGCGATTGCGTTTACAATATATGTATATAGCTTTCATTATGAATCCCAGCAAATAATGGAGAGCAAAGATATACTTTTTTGTTGAAATCAAGACAATAGATAATAGCTAACAGCTAACAGCTAATAGCTACTAGTCCACTTTCTTAAAAAATGTGAATAACTACGCCAAAAAAATGTATCTTTGCGGCTTCATTTCAGTACTAACCTAATTTTACAGAAAATGGAATTGAAAAGAATGTTGGTCGCCAATGCATTGTTGGGCATGGCAGGCGGAATCCAATACCGCAGTTTGAAGAAAGCCACCAAGAACCCCAGGCTTTCCAGCGAACAGACATTAAGAAATATTTTGACGTATGCCAAGGATACAGTCTATGGCAAAGAACACGACTTCGACTATATCTTACAAGCTCCAAATGATACGGAATTATACAAACGCTATCAGGAAAAAGTTGGGGTGAACGACTACGAGAACCTGCGTCCTTATGTGGAGCGCCACAAACATGGCGAAGAGAACATCTTGTTCCCAGGCAAGCCAATCTTGTATGCAACCACTTCCGGCACCACCTCTGAGCCGAAATGGATTCCCATCACGCAGGAGTATCTGAGCAACATCTACGGCAAGATGACCAAGGTGTGGCTCTACAACTTCATCCAGAACAGGCATAAAGTCTTCAGCGGAAAGATTTTGTCCATCGTTGGCAAAGTCATCGAAGGCTACGCGCCCGACGGCACCGTCTTCGGCTCCGTGTCCGGCGTCACCCAACGCGACTGCCCCAACTTCGTGAAGGTGCTCTACTCCAATCCGCAGTGTGTATACGGCATTGCAGACTACAATGCCCGCTACTATGTACTCATGCGCATGGGCATCGAGCAGGATATCACGCTCATCGTGACTGCCAACCCCTCAACCATCGTGGAGTTACAAAACAATGTTAACAAGTTTTATGACGAATATGTGAACGACATTGAGCATGGAACTCTGAAGGCTGACCTGAATATCGATCCCAAGATTCGTGCTGAAATCGAGGCTTGCCTGAAGCCCAACCCAGAGCGTGCAGCTGAATTGCGCGCCATGAAGGCGAAGTATGGGAATGTTCTCCCCAAGCATTACTGGCCTAACCTTCAGATTCTCAACACTTGGAAATGCGGTAACACAAAAGTATATCTTGACAAGTTCAAAGACTCCTTCCCTAAGACAATGCTGCATCAGGAGTTTGGCTATTTCGCCTCCGAATGCCGTTTCGGATTGGTCATGGATGACACCGTCAACACAGTGCTCTTCCCCCACTTCCACTACTACGAGTTCATCGACGAGGCCGACCTGGATAGCAAGAACCCCACATACCTGCAACTGCACGAGCTCAAGGAAGGCAAGCGCTATTGCCCGTTTGTGACCACCTTCGCCGGCCTGTACCGATACAACATGAACGACCTGTTAGAGGTTGGCCCCAACTTCCAAAATACACCGACCGTGCATCTCATCCAAAAGGTGAACGGCATTGTCACCATCACCGGTGAGAAGTTGCATGAGCGGCAGTTCATCGAGGCTGTACACGAGGCAGAGAAAGAGACCGGACTGAAAACCCGCTTCTTCATCGGTTTTGCCGACCTGAACATTCTCGGATATCAATTCTACTATGAATTTGAGGATCAAAGCGTTACTCAGGAGCAGGCAGAGAAATTCACCGAGAAGGTGGATGAGATCCTGATGCGTATCAACGTGGAGTACAAGACCAAGCGCGACTCCCTGCGTTTGAAGATGCCTTTGACGCACCGCATGATCCCCGAGTCCTTCGAGACATTTAAGGCACAGTGCATTGCCGAGGGCGCCCGCGATGGCCAGTTCAAGCTCCAGCTGCTCATGCAAGATGAGAAACGCCACGATAAATTCAAGAAGTTAGTGCTGGCAGACTAGCCATTAGCCATTGGCTATTGGCTTTTAGCTAGCCAACAACGAATAATTCAAAAGAGAGACCGCGCCATGGCACGATCCCTCTTTTCTTAAGAAGCAATTTGTTTCTACGACTATTTATTGCCGTGCATCCTTCTGTCCATCTCCTGGGCAATGTAAGATGCCACGTCGTCGGCATAGGTGTTAGTGCCGAATCCGGCGTCAAAGCCTAATTCCTTGGCCAACTCGTGCGTGATGCGCGGGCCTCCGCAAATCACGATGAGTTTGTCGCGCAAGCCTTCAGCCTCCAACATCTCGATGAGCTCCGTCATGTTCTTGATGTGGACATCCTTCTGGGTCACCGTTTGGGACACCAGCAGAGCGTCCGCGTGCATCTCCACCGCCTTGGCGATGAACTCCTCATTCGGCACTTGGCTACCCATATTCAAGGCATCGAACATTTCGTAACGCTCAATGCCATAGTGACCGGCATAGCCTTTCATGTTCATGATAGCATCGATACCGACCGTGTGCGCATCCGTACCCGTGCTGGCACCCACCACGACAATCTTACGACCGATGTGCTCCCGGATAAAGTCGTCCGTCTCGTCCATGGACCATACAGTGGACTCCACTTTCGGCACATAGATGGTCGAATAGTCTACCGTATGAACCGTGGAGCCATAACAGTTAAAGAAGGTAAAACCTTCTGTCAGCTCTTTGCTATAGACGACCAGCGGGTTCTCAAAACCCATCTTCTTCATCAATTGCTTGGCAGCTTCTATGGCCTCATCGCCGGCAGGAACCGGTAATGTGAAACTTATTTGGGTCTTACCATCATTCATCGTGTCACCATAAGGTTTCACTTTGGTAAGGTCTAATGTCTGATCAAAATCCTTTTGATCCATTGAATATAATCCACCACTCATTTTTTTCTTATTAAATTATTAAATACTAATCTATTAAACCATTCAAAATATAAATATGTTAGCTCTTCGCGCCTACGAAATAGTCTTCCTTATTCTCAAACAAGAGATTAAAGGAGGTCATACTGCCGTAGATGCGGGAGATATACTGTTGCAGATTCACTTTTTCCTCATCAGTCAGATGGTCGTTGCTGTTGATGTTCTGTTCGAGCACCCTCAGTCGGTCGCGCATCATCACAATCTTGTGGAAGAAGGTCTCTATCGGAATCTCTTTGGCTTGGAGTTCCTTGTTGGCGGGTTGGAGCAACATAGTACCACCCTGCCATTTGCGGCCCAAGTCCACCTTGTGTTCGATGGCGTTGTACTTGTTCAGCACAAAGGTCATCATACGCTCCACGTCTTTGACGCTGAGGACAGGTTTCTGGTCATCCGGCATTTCACCGGGCATGATCACTTCCAAGGAGACGGAGGTCTTGGCAAACTCAATCTCGCCACCGCGCACAAAGATGATCTTGTAGGTCAGCGCGTTGTTCTGACTGATGATGCCCTCGCCATATTTCTCGTGGTTCACCCTTGTCCCTACCGGAAGATTATCAACATCGTATTCCATAATTCTTTAACTGATAACTGAAAACTTCTAACTATTAACTACATAGAACTACCATCTTTCCTTCATCATCTTGATGAATGGGTTGAAGTAGTACTCGCCTTTAGTAACGACACCGCCGAGGCCCTTGCCACCGTTCATCGGACGTTTCACGTCGCCGAAGATACCCTTCTCCAGTGCAGTGAACATGCCCTCCTTCTCAATCTGCTTAAGCAGGTCGATGGTGTTGTTCAAGACCGTCTTGGCGCGTTCGCGACAGATACCACCCTCGCGAAACTCCATCTCCTCGCCAATGCTACGCATATCATTAAAGATATAGCGAGCATTCTCGATAGAGAGATAACGGTCGCTCATGAAAGGCGTGTGGATAGCCTCTGTCGGCATACCCAGCAGTTGGATACCTTGGTGAGTCCAGATACCGATCATGTTGAAGAGCGCATCCTGAATGTGGCCGCGGAAGATGTTGCCAGTCATGAACTTGGTAGGAGGCATATACTTCAGCGTAGCTTTCGGGAAGATCTCGCGGGTCATCTGTGCCTGTGCCAACTCCAAGAGAAAGCCATTCTCCAGCATCGGGTCCATCTCGAAGGCGTGTCCGAGTCCCATCTGCTCCTCCGGGAGAGCGGCCATCAAGGCCAGCTGCTCGTTGATGAGGTCGGAGGCGAGCACCGTATGGGCAGCCTCGACAGCATCGGCTGTGGTCAGATAGTTATCCTCGCCCGTGTTGATGATGACGCCGGCATATCCGTTGATGATACGGGAAAAGTACTGGTCGATGAGGGTACGCTGCGGGTTGATGTCGCGGAAGAGGATGCCGTACAGAGCATCATTCAACATCACATCAAGACGCTCCAAGGCGCCCATGGCAGCGATTTCCGGCATACAGAGACCGGAGCAGTAGTTACAGAGGCGGATGTAGCGGCCAACCTCTTCGCCCACCTCATCGAGGGCCTTGCGCATGATGCGGAAGTTCTCCTGAGTGGCAAAAGTACCACCAAACCCTTCGGTCGTGGCACCGTATGGCACATAGTCGAGCAGACTCTGGCCAGTGGTACGAATCACTGCGATGACGTCAGCGCCCTGGCGAGCACCTGCCTGTGCTTGGACCACATCCTCATAGATGTTACCGGTAGCCACAATAATGTAGAGGTACGGTTTCGGGCCCTCGCCAATGGTGGAGAGATACTCGTTACGCTTGGCCACATTACCCTTGATGCGTGTCAAGCAAGCCTCAATGAAGGGCTGCACAGCCTTCTGGATGTCTGCCAACGGATGAATGGGCAATGTGGTTATGTCCAGCTTGCCACCAGCGATTGCCTCGGCAATATCTTGTGGCGACTTGCCCGTCTCCAAAATGGCATTGCCAAGATAATACAGCACACCTTGGCTGAGCACACCTTTTTCCAACAAGGCATCCACCACCCTGTTAGGCAGCGGAACCTCGTTTTCATCAACGCCATCGATGCCCATCAAACGACACAGTGTGCGTTCCACCGTAACCGTAGTATAGCCATCCACAAACTGCTGAATCTGTTCAGCAATGTTTTTAGCCAATCGTTTAGCATCGTCGACTTGATCAAAATTTAATCCTAATTTACTCTTTCTCATAAATTTATATTTTTTCTTTTATCGATTTTCAAAAATGTTGAAATGTGCCAGATGCCATTTCTGCAAACGATACTGCAATGCAGTACATAGCACGCCCAAGCCATACTTCATACTTCTTCTGAAATTGATGGAAGATGCCTCGGGAAAATATTTCGTGGGACAGGTAATCTCCGCAATCTCAGCACCAGCATAAAATATCTGTGCCAGCATCTGATTGTCAAAGACAAAATCGTCCGAATTGGCCATATAGTTGATCTTTCTCAGAATATCGGCCGAGAAGGCGCGATAGCCGGTATGGTACTCTGACAGTTTCTCATTCATCACCAGATTCTGGAAAAGGGTCAGGCAACGATTGAAAAAGTACTTATACCGGGGCATGCCGCCGCGAATGGCGCCTTTGCCTAAAATGCGGGAGCCGAGCACCACAGGATAAACGTCATTGACAATCAAATAGGCCATCGACTCAATCAGTTTGGGAGTATATTGATAGTCCGGGTGAAGCATAATGACCACATCGGCATCCAATGCCAACGCCTGGTTATAGCAACTCTTCTGATTTGCGCCATATCCCTTGTTTTCAGCATGATGAATGATATGGCGGATGCCCAATTCGCGTGCGATCTCAAGGGTGTCATCCGAGGAATGGTCGTCCACGAGTATCACCTCATCCACAATATGCAAAGGTATTTCCTCGTATGTTTTACGAAGAGTCAGCGCCGCATTATAAGCGGGCAGTACAACGCATATTTTCCGATCTTTAAGCATGACTTATCAGAAGATATAGACCACTACATCGCAGCCTGCAAAAATACGAAAAAAATGTTTCGGAGAGAACAGATTTATCCATTGTTTTTTTCAACCGCTTGGCACGCCCGTCCATCATTTTTTTTTCTGAGAGATTGTGCTTTTGTTTCCCAAAATTGAGTAAATTTGCCGCGCCAATTAGGTTCGCCTGTCGACAAGGCCGATGCATCATTTATGACACATACCATATCACAAATAGCCAAACGACATATCTGCCAAAAAATCATGGCTGACAATCTTAATTGCGACCTTTTCAAACATACTTCGGATGGTGTGGACTTCGGCTCATACCATCTTTTTTTATACTATATGGACACTACATTATTCAAATCATGAACATTATCAGCATACTAACAGCCATTTTGATGCTCACAGCCGGCATTGGTGTCTTCTTGGTAGCATGCAAGGCCTTAAGCACCAATCTTGAAAATGCGAACAGTCAGAAGTTGAAGGAACTATTCGCCAAAACAGGAAAAAACAAATGGTTAGGTGTAGGCATCGGCACCTTAGGCACAGCGGCCATACAAAGTTCCGGCGCCGTCACGGTGATGGTAATCGGTTTCGTCAATGTAGGTATCATGTCGTTGGCCCAAGCAGCCACAATCATTTACGGTGCCAATATCGGTACAACCATTACAGCTCAGATTGTTGCTTTGGGTATGTTTGGTGGAAATGGCATCTCCGCCACCATCATCTTCTCCGCTTTTGCGGGCATTGGAGCCTTCATGAGCATGGGGGCTCGGCAAGAACGCTGGAAACAAATAGGTGGCATCCTGACTGGCTTCGGGTTGCTGTTCGTGGGTCTGCACATCATGTCTAACGCGATGGCTAATTTTGCATCCTTGGATTCCGTTAAAAACTTTCTTGCCAGCATATCCAATCCGATTCTCTTAGTGCTGATAGGAACCTTGCTGACCGCTCTCATCCAATCTTCTTCCGTCTTGACCTCCATTGCCATCACGATGGTGTTCAGCGGACTTATCTCATTGGATCAAGGTATCTATATGACCATGGGTTCCAACATCGGTTCCTGCGTGGTGGCAATCATCGCGGGTATGAGCAGCGGAACCAACGCCAAACGCACTGCGCTCATACACCTTTTCTTCAACGTGATGGGCGTGATTCTCTTTCTCTTCATCGCTTTGCTGTTGCATATCTTTTCAGGCGGTTCGGCAAGTTTCGGCACTGTCATTGACAAAGTATTTCCTTACGCACCGCAACTGCAATTGGCGCTCTTCCACACTGTTTTCAATGTATGCACCACCTTGGTGGCACTTCCCATGACCAACATGTTGGTAAACACGGCAACTCGCCTTATCCCTGGCAACACTGTGATGCAGACCGAAGACCTGCCCCATCTCTACTATCTTGATGAGACCATGTTGCGCACGCCCGTTGTCGCAGTACGCCAAGTAAAGGCAGAAATCGAGAATATGGCCGATATGGCCATGCAGAATTTCCAAAGGGCCATTCACATTGTCACCACCTTGAAATATGATGACATCGACAAATTCCGCAGCACGGAAAAAGAGCTCAACTACCTGAATGGCGAAGTGACGAGTTACGTTGCGCGACTGTCTGGGAAGCCATTGAATAAATCTGATGTCAAGTTCCTGAACACCTCTGTCAAGAGCGTCAGCGACCTGGAGCGTATTGGCGACTATGCTGAAAATATTGTTGAGTACGCTGACAGTCTCAAAGCGCAGAAGAACACCTTCTCGGAGCCTGCCATCAAGGAGATCAACGAGATGTACACTCTGCTTGAGACTCTTTACGGACATGTCCGGAATGCCTATCACAATCTGGACTTCGACGAGCTGGAAAAAGCCTACCAGGTTGAGGATCGCATTGACCTTTTCACCGAAACTATGGAAGCACAGCACATTCAGCGACTGATTTCCGGAGAGTGCACACCTCAAGTGGGTGCAGAATACATCTCATTGGCGCAGAATGCCGAGCGTATCGGTGACCACTTGATCAACGTGGGCAAGAGCATCCGCAAGTTCGCATAAACGAGTGGCATAGAAAAGGGGCTTTGCCAGCCCCTAATCCAAATAGCACTATATCTCATGGCCGTGCATACTCACGACCGTTTCAGTTGTTCCACAAATTCGTCCACGCGACGCATCTCTGCTGGAATATCGATACGTTGCGGACAATGGGAGACACACTGGTTGCAACCGATGCAGTGACTTGCCTGGCGCAACTTTGGCACGCTGCGGTCATAGCCGATCAGGAAAGCCCTGCGGAGTTTGTTGTAGTGGGATCCGGGATGTTCAGGATTGGGCATACTGCCCTCATTAATACATTTGTTATAATGTGAAAAGATGGCGGGGATATTCAGTCCGTAAGGGCATGGCATACAATAGCTGCAAGTAGTACAAGGAATGCTCTTGAGGTTATAGACCTCATCCGCTATCTGCATGAGAAAATCATTCTCCTCCGGCGTGATCGGGCGCAATGGAGAATAGGTGGCAACATTCTGGACGAGATGTTCGGTATAGCTCATACCACTGAGCACTGTCAACACACCCTCGGGAGTACCCGCATAGCGGAAGGCCCAACGCGCGACAGGAGTCTCAGGCTCCCGTTCTTGCATACGCTTCACAATGAACTCGGGCAAAGTACCCAAACGGCCTCCCAGCAATGGCTCCATGATAACGGCAGGTATATTGCGTTTCCGCAACTCTTCATACAGGTAGCTGGCATCAGTATTGCGCTCATTGATCTCATTGGCATAGTTCCAGTCGAGGTAGTTCAGCTCAATCTGAACAAAATCCCAATGGTATTTGCCCTCGTCATGCCATTTCAGCAGCATGTCGAAAATGGCAATGTCACCATGATATGAAAAGCCCAAATTGCGAATCCTCCCCTTCTCCTTCTGCTCCACAAGCCAGTCGAGTATGCCATTGTCCATATATCGGCCGTTGAAGGTCTGCATCGCATCAAGATCATTGGCACTCATCCCGACACTGTGCAACAGGAGGTAGTCCACATAGTCGGTTCTCAGTTCCTTTAGTGACTTCTCGAAGATGCCCATAGAAGCCTCTCTTGACCAAGCGGCAGGACTTTGGTTCGACAACTTGGTGGCGATATAGTAGCGATTACGAGGATGTCGCGAAAGGGCAATGCCCGTGCTCCGTTCAGAGAGCCCTTGGCAATAGACGGGAGCGGTGTCAAAATAGTTGACTCCGTGCTCAATAGCGTAGTCGACCTGCTGATTGACAAGTTCCTGATTGATGGGAGAATCGGGATTCTCGCGCATGGTGCCACCCGCCTCCACTGGCAGACGCATCATGCCATAGCCCAGCAGGGAAATCTTGTCGCCCGTATTGGGATTTGTACGGTAGGTCATCGAACCTTGACCATCCAAGGTGGTGACTCCCTGCGCGGGCGTTTCGGTTTTGCGACAGGCGGCCAACAAAGATGCTGCCAGAGCAGCTCCGCCCAAATGTTTTATAAAATCTCTTCTATCCATAGTTTTGATGAAGTCTAAAGGTTATTGTAAATGATGCATTACGTTGCCCTCCACGTAGATGGCACTGAATGGACGTGCTGGGCACAGGTGTTCACAAGCGCCACAGCCGATACACTTCTGCGTATCAATGGATGGCACTTGGGCACCTTCATAGTCCACCATCTGGATGGCGCCGGTGGGGCAATGACGTGCGCAGTTGCCACAGCTAACCCCATCCGTCAATGGGATGCAGTTGTCTTTCAACCACACCGCATAGCCGGCATGCACTTCTGTCTTCTCCTCCGGTGTGATGCGACGAATGGCGCCCGTGGGACACACTTGGCTACAGCGAGTACATTCGGGACGGCAATATCCGCGTTCAAAAGACATCTCCGGCTGCATGAAATTCATCAGACTTTTTGACGGACGCAACACATTATTCGGACAAGCTGAAACGCATAGCTGACAAGCTGTGCAGTGATGTCGCATATTCTGTGCGGATATGGATCCAGGAGGCGTGATCGGCGTTTTACGATCCGGCAGTATCTTATCTTCTATAACGGCCAGGCCACCGTCCACTTTGATCTTCGGCTCGGCAGAAGCCACCGCGGCAGTCATGAGACCAGCGCCCAGCAAGAAGGAACGTCGAGCCTCGTCCACCGTCTCATCCTTTTGCGCGGGAGCCACGGCTGTCTTGGGCATCCGGCCATAATGAAGCGCATCAAAATTGCATTTCTCCAGGCAATCGCCACAAACCACGCAGCGGGAATAATCCACCTTCATGTTTTTGAAATCTATAGCCGAGGCTTTGCAATTCTTCTCGCACAAGCCGCATTGTTTGCATTTGTCAGAATCAAAATGCACTTTCAGGAAGGAGTAACGGGCGAAGAAGCTAAGGAACGTGCCCACCGGACAAATCGTGTTGCAATAGGTTCTCCCATGACGCCACGCCAAGACCGCCAACACCAACAAAGTAACGATGGCAACCACAAAAGTAGTCACACTGCGCATCCAGATCTCGACCTCTGAAAAGTTATAGAGGTTGTGTCCGGCCTCATAGTGCGCCAACGCATTGTTGAGCATGTCATAGAGCGGCTTGAAGAGGCTGTTTACTATCCTACCGTAAGCGCTATATGGTGCCAAGAGGGTCGTCACAGGGGTCACGCCGACAATCAGCAGCACCACAAAGACACCCAGCACGATATAGCGAAGCCATTTCTTTTCCGGAGAATAGGAAAAACGATTTTTCTTGAACTTGCCATGAACCCATGAAAAGCAGTCCTGCATGATGCCTAATGGACAGATGACACTGCAATATACTCTTCCGAGCAGAAGTGTCAATAGCAAAAGCAACAACACGACAATAACATTGAATGAGAGCACGGCTGGCAAGAACTGGATCTTTGCCACAAAGCCAAACCACAGATTGATGTGCCAGCATACTCCCAAGAAAAGCAACGTGACCAGCAAAAGCATCACTATGGCCAAAATTGTTCTGATTTTTTTCAACATATACTTGAAGTTTAGGTTATACTAAGGTAATAAGGGTTAAAAATCATTGATTTCTCTTCACAATCCAGACACTCAGCTCATAAAGCAGCCAGATGGGGACAGAGACGAGCATCAGGGTAAAAGCATCGCCAGTGGGAGTGATCACAGCCGCCAGAATCACGATGATGACAATGGCGTGACGACGATAGCGCCGGAGCATGTCGGCCGTGACAACCCCTATGCGAGCCAAGAAATAGGCCAGAATCGGTATCTCAAACAGCAGCCCCATAATCAGACTCATTGAAAGAATCGCTCCGATATAGGATGGAAGTGAGATCTGATTCACAACGCCTTCATATACCTGATACGTGCCCAGAAAACGGAATGTAAACGGGAAGATAACAAAGTAGTTAAGCAATATGCCACAGACAAAAAGCAGAATGGCACTCACCAGAACAGAACCCAAATATCGTCGCTCACGATCGTACAGCGCCGGCAAGACAAAACCATACAACTTATACACGATATAGGGAGAAGCCAAAACCAGCCCTCCCCAGAAAGCAGCCTGCATGTGCACGATAAACTGCGCTGCCAACTCAACATTGATAAACGATACATTCATAGCCTCTGGACAGAGCGAAGGCCAATGCAGCCACTCAGACAAACGACACATCAGACGATATGAGATGAAGTCAGAAGTCGCAGGGGCAAAGGGTATGGTGAAGAGAGCCTTCTTCAAAGCAAAAAGCACAACAAAACAGACCGCCCATACTATCAATGACCGGACAAGGACGGTGCGAAGCTCGTCAAGATGATCCCAAAAAGAAGGCGACGACTCTGATGCCATCTATTCAGGTGTGTCGGTAGACTTAGGTGTCTCGTCTTGCTTGGCAGACATCCCTTTCTCATCATCCGTGGCTTTCTCCACCTCATTCATCCCCTCCTTGAAACTGCGGACACCCTTGCCAAGGCCTCTCATCAGTTCAGGAATCTTCCTGCCACCAAAAAGTAGCAACACCACCAGAACAATCACAATGATTTCTGTTGTCCCAATACGTAAAAGTGTTATCATAAGCTTTTCTTATTGTTTAGTTAGAATATATCCTTATGGTAATGTTGAGGTGCAGGAGAATGGCGACATTTAACTATGACTATTACTCTACGAGAAGCAGCACGACAACAACGTGCAAAAATACAAAAAAAATTGACTTCAACACAGGCTTTTGTCTATTAGCCTTAAGCCATCAACTCCCAACTTCTAACTGACAACAGATAACTCCTAACTTCAAACTTCCCTTTCCAACTTCTGCTTCACCACCTCCCAAAGCACCATGCCAGCGGCGATAGTGACATTCATCGAGTGTTTAGTGCCAAATTGAGGAATCTCAATGGCCATGTCGCAAAGCGGCAGAATTTCGTCTGATATGCCAAAGACCTCATTGCCCATGACGAGACAAAGTTTTGGATATTGTTGAAAATCAATTTGTTGAAGAAACACCGATGTATCTGTCTGTTCCACGATAGCGATCGTATAATGTTCATCATGGAGTCGACGAACCAAGTCGGCTACATTCTCCACATATTCCCACTCCACACTCTCGGTCGCCCCGAGGGCGGTTTTGGCAATCTCTTTCTGAGGTGGGCAAGCTGTGATGCCGCAGAGATAGAGTTTTTCCACATTCATCGCATCGCAGGTACGGAAAATCGAACCCACATTGCTCATACTGCGGATACTATCCAGAACCATGACGACAGGAAATTTATCCTGGCTTTTGAATTCTTCTGGAGTCACACGATGCAACTCCTCCATAGACAACTTCTTCATACAGACAAGTATTAGATACCCAGCATGTTAATAGGGCATGTCTTCAGTATAATTGGAATCGGGGTTAGGCACGTCGTCTGATGGTTTTGGCGAATCATTGATGGATGACTCCACCACATCGAAGTTGGCATTCGGACGGATAAGGGGCATCATGGGCATAGCAGCCGTTTTTGCGTCACCCTCCTCGCCACCTTCAAAATACTCGGCATCAAGGTCCAGGAACTTGGTGTACTGGGCTTGGAACCGAACGCGCAATGCGCCTGTGCTGCCATGTCTGTTCTTCTCAAACATGATCTCTGCCAAGCCACGCGCCGGGGTATTATCCTCAAACACTTCCAGCTTGTAGTATTCGGGTCTGTAGATAAAGAGCACCATGTCGGCATCCTGTTCAATAGCACCTGACTCACGAAGGTCAGAAAGCTGAGGACGTTTGGAAGTAGCACGTGTCTCAGGCTGGCGGCTAAGCTGTGACAATGCGATGACTGGCACATTCAAGTCCTTGGCCAGAGCTTTCAACGAACGGGAAATATAGCTAATCTCCTGCTCTCGGTTACCGCCCTTGGAACTATCGGAACCGACTGTCATCAGCTGGAGATAGTCAACCACAATCATCTGGATATCATATTGATGCTTCAGCCTGCGGCACTTAGCACGCAGGTCGAAAATAGAGATGGCAGGGGTGTCGTCAATGATCAACTTGGAAGTCTCCAACTTGCCGATGCTGTCCATCAACTTAATCCACTCATCGTCACTCAGGTCGCCCTTTGCTATCTTCTCCGCATTGATGCCTGATTCAAGAGCAAACAGACGCTGTGCCAGCTGATTCGAGGACATTTCCAAAGAGAAGAACGCCACTGGTTTGTCATACTGAATGGCCGCATTGCGAGCTACTGACAGCACAAAGGATGTTTTACCCATACCAGGACGAGCAGCCAGGATAATCAGGTCGGTCTTCTGCCATCCGCCCGTCTTCTGGTCGATTGTACGAATACCGGAAGGGACGCCATGCATGTCAGATCCCGCATTACGCAACTCATTGAGTTCCTTCAATGTAGACTGCACTACCTGATGTAGTGGTTTACTATCTCTTTTGAAGTTTTGTTCTATAATGCTGAATATTTTTGTCTCCGCCAAGTCCAACAGATCCAGCACATCGTTAGACTCATCATAGGCATCCTCGATGATGGAGCTACAATTCCTGATTAACTCTCTCAGCACATATTTTTCCATCACAATCCGGGCATGATACTGGATATTGGCAGAAGATGTGACACGGTTTGTCAGAGATGCCAGATAGGCGGCGCCGCCAACGGCATCCAGCATCTTGTCTTTGCGAAGCTGATTAGTCACGGTCAACAGATCAACAGGCTGCTCGGCACGATAGAGTTCCTCTATGGCACGGAATATTTGCTGATGAGCTTCCTTGTAGAACATCTGAAATGTAAGAGTTCCCAAAATAACGCTGACGGTTTCCGAATCAATCATCAATCCTCCCAGCACTGCCTCTTCAAATTCGACAGCTTGAGGGGTTAATTTGCCCGTCGTCCCCATCACATTCTCAATTCGGTTATAGGAAGCAGGCCTCTGCATTTTGGCATTATCAGATGTACGTTCTTTCTCCATAGAAATCTGTTCTTTTGACAATTAAATAATATCGGACATTTTGTTTTCCGGACGGCAAATGTATATATTTTTTTGAAATCGGAGGGGCGTTTAACGCAATTTTATTTTCTGTCCTAACGATAAAATGCTTTCCTCCTTGATATGGTTGATTTTACAAAGTTTTGCCACGGTAGTATGATAGCGTTTTGCAATAGAATAGAGCGTGTCGCCTCTTTTGACCACATGCACAGCCGGCGTACTCTTGGAACTGCTGGTCTTGGCGGAAGGCTTGGAAGATGGCGAGGCATTGGGATTTGCAGTGGCGGTCTTCGCAGTGTCGGCACTGTTATCCGCAACCGTGGTCACTTCGCCGCTACGGTTATGATTGACGACCGTAATTCTGTTAGCCGAACGGTCGATATTCTGGTAGGCGGCGTTCATGTCCGTTACTGTAATGGAGATATCCTTGTTAACAGTTCTATCTTGCTTATTGTGGCTGAGCAACCACCGATATGTATCGGGAAGGTAGAACATCTTGGCAAGCTGCGAGTGGTTGATACCCTTGAAGCGGTCAAAGCGCAAGAGGTTGGTGGGACCGCATTTCTTCATGGCGGCCACGATATTTTCCGACTGGGTGATAGGCACTGCGTTGTCTGCAGTTCCGTGTATAATCCAGAGAGGAAGTGTGTTAAGGCCACAGAACTCCTTACGCGAACTGCCTCCGCACAGAGCCATCGCTGCCGAAAACTTTTCCGGATAGGTGGCTGCCACCTCGAAGGTGCCATAGCCGCCCAGGCTCATGCCCACAATGGATATTCTATTGGTGTCCAAGCTATAGTGAGCCTCCACATACTCCATCACCTTCAGCACCTTGCGGGCATTCCATGGGCCTCCCGGGTTTTGTGGCGCAATTATCAGCGCGTTGATGTCCCGCCCCATGGAAATGGCGTCCAAACAGCCATATTTGCGGACCCTGCTCAAATCAGTTCCACAGAGACTATGTCCGTGCAGGAACACTATCACAGGCATGGTATCCTGCTTCTCGGTATAAGTGTCAGGCACCGACACCCAGAAATTGTAAGCGTCATCAACCACACCACGATAGGCATGAAATGTATAATCACGCTGTGAAAATAGCGCAAAAGGTATTAAAACGAGTAATATCGTCCAAATTTTTCTCATAAAAAGCAATTTTTAGATACCGGCAGAATGCTATTCTTCAGGCATCGTTGTGTTAAACAAATTCTTGATCATCTTGGCATAGACCCCCTCGGTATAGACCTCTTCGTCTGGAGCGGGCTTCAGCTTGATAATGACAGCATCTTCCTGTCCTTCAACTGGTTTATAACCGACGATGGCTTCATTGGATGCGATGATGCTGGGAGCGATTCTGGTAAAAGCCAAAAAGTCGGCCCATGTCTCCACATCCTCCAGCGTTTCATCAATCATAAATTTCTTGCCATTATGCAGCACTACCTGGGTGCTCTGATCATCATATTTCATAAAATAGGCCACAAGGTCTTGATTGAGTTTTTGACTCGACCCCATTCTGTAAAGATAGATATAGTTCTTCGGCTCCTTATCCTTCTCATAATAGACAGTACTGCGGATTTTTCCATTAGAATCATAATAATCCCAGTTTCCAATCCGGTGACCGTTCAGGAGTTCGCCGGTCGAGGACATCTTTCCTGAAGGATAATAGGCAGTACAGCGGCCATTCTGGCGACCTTCTATGTAGCGTTCCTCCAAACAGACCTTTCCATCCTCGTAATAGGTTTTATGCACACCATCCAGATGACCATTCAGATAATGACGTTCTTCCAGCAGGACACCTGTTTGGGTGGAATAGGTCTTCCAGTCGCCATTACGGACCCCCTTGCTGTAGTTTTCCTCGGAAATCAGCACTTCCTGATTGGAATAGTAAAGCCATCTGCCATCCTTCAACTGATCCACGAACATACCTTCGGATGCTTTTTTCCCATTGGTATGGAACATGACGGTATGGACCTTGTGCACTCCTTCTATGAACTCCGATTTGCTCTTCAATGTGCCGTTGGCGTGATAGTAAGAGAAGACCCCGTACGGCACATCATTGCGGAACTGTCCCTCGTAAGCCAGTTTTCCTTTCTCATACTTACGCCAGACGCCCTGCTTACGACCGGAGGCATCGCGTTTGTTGATGCCGGCGGTATCCACCTGGGCGCACAAAGTTATTGAACATAAGGATAATATGATAAGCAAAATATTTTTCATAGATTAATTTTTTCAAAAACGCAAAAATAGAAAATTCTATTATATGGGTTATAATTTTTTTTAAGACGAAAAAAAGTTTATCTTTGCGCTTTCATTTTTAAAACAGAAAAACTATGAAGTTTATCATTTCTAGAAATGTGTTATTTCACAATCTAAGTGCCATCAGCGGCGTGCTTGGCTCTAACAATTCGCTGCCTATTTTGGACAACTTTCTCTTCACGATCAAGGATGAGAAACTGTATTTGATGGCCTCAGACATGGACTCCACCATGACTGCCGTAATAGATCTCGACAATGTAGAAGGAGAAGGCAGTGTGGCTGTCCCGTCCAAGATTCTTCTGGACACTTTGAAGCTGATACCGGAAACGCCGATCGTCTTCGCTATAGACCAGGAAAAGAGCATTTTCAAGTTCACGGCAGCCAACGGAGAGTATGATGCACCATGTTTCAACGGAGATGAGTTCCCGCGTCCCAATGAGATTACGGATCCGCACTTCTTCGACATTCCTTCGGCAGTGCTTCACCGCGCCATCAGCAAAACGCTGTTCGCCACTGGCACCGACGAGCTTCGCCCGACCATGATGGGCGTCTTCTGCGAGCTGTCTGAGGAAGGCATCTCCTTCGTTTCCACGGATGCGCACAAGCTGGTACGCTACATCAACCGCTCCATCAACAACGATGAATATGTATCCTTCATTCTGCCTAAGAAACCGTTAGGCCACTTGAAGAACATCCTGCCGGGCATCAATGAAGACATCCATGTGACCTACTCACAGGAGACCAATCACATCTGTTTCAACTTCGGAAACTTCACCCTTTACTCATCCCTCAAGGAAGGCAAATACCCCAACTATGAGAGCGTGATCCCGAAGAACAACACGAATGTGCTGACCATCTCCCGCGAAGAGTTCCTGAAATCCATTCGAAGAGTGGGAATCTTCTCCAACCAATCCACTTTCCAAATCCGCATCTCCCTTTCCGAGTCCTCCACCAACATCAAGGCGGAAGATATGGATTTCTCCAACAAGGCAGAGGAGAGCATCAATGGAGAGTACGTTGGCGAGCCCATGGAGATTGGTTTCAACGCCAAATTCTTGAGCGAAATGTTAGGCAACATCGACACAGCCGAGATCCGTCTGGAGATGTCAACCCCCAAGAGCGCGGCATTGCTCTTCCCAGCCGAGGAAGACTCTGAGAAGGAGTCTCTCTTGATGCTCATCATGCCTGTGATGTTGAACTAACAGAGACACAAAGGAACCTCGTTGTCGCTGCCATCTCCGGATGGGAGAGGAAAGTCCGGGCAACACAGAGCGCCATACTTCCTAACGGGAAGGCATCTTTCGGGATGACAGACAGTGCCACAGAAAAGATACCGCCGGCGCAAGCCGGTAAGGGTGAAATCGCGAGGCAAGAGCTCACGCCAGTGTTCAGTGATGACGCTGAGGGTAAACCTTATGGGTTGAAAGACCAAATAAACCGAGGCTTGAGGGTTGCTCGCCCGACTCGGAGGGTAGGTTGATTGAGACACAGGGTGACCTGCGTCCTAGATAAATGACAACATAGTACAGAACCCGGCTTATAGGTTCCTTTTCTACAACGCGGTGTATAAAAGCACCGCGTTTTTTCATGCTCCTACCACCTCGGCTTAAAAGAATCCTGAATGTGCTTGACACTCGACACCCCTTCGTCCAAAATCACGGAGACCACATCAAAACGGACCTCTTTGCTGATGCCCATCTTCATCACATAGCCATTGGCGGCCCGAATCATATTGCGCTGTTTCTGCAGCGTCACAAATGTCTCGGGCTCCCCGAAGAGATTATTCTTGCGCGTCTTCACCTCAACAAAGACTATAAAGTCGTCGTTCTCAACCACTAAGTCCAACTCAAGATGTCCCCAATGGAGATTTCGTTCCAACAAGCGGTACCCCTGGCCTTGCAGATATTCCCAGGCCAAGTCTTCGCCTTTCTTTCCTTTTTCTAAATTCTCATTTTTCATAGTTTTCTTTTTTATTGATGACCGATGATTTCACAATGCAATCCCCTATGGCACAATCCAGACACTGTCTCGGCCTGCAATATGTGTCATACAGTTCTATAAGCGCCTGAGAATCAGCTGCATGTTCGCATGGAAACCCTGCATCGACAAGTCCCCTCGTAATCCGGTTGTCTTCAAACGGAATCTCCTCCAGCATACTCAGTGTGTCTTCCAGCAACTCATCTTCACCACGGAATTTACGATAGGCAAACAACAACGGCACAATCACGTTGATGAAAAGCAGTGAAATTGTCATCTCCCCCACCGCCGTGCTATGCCGAGATGTTGGCTTGTTGAAATGATAATGCGTGGCCCAGTAGTCATCAGCCGAAACTGAAAAACGGCGCCACCAATATGACATGGAAGTATTGACAGTCAGTTCGCCCCAAAGGTCAGGGATTTCGTGCAGCAGCCTCCCAAATTGCGACAATCGCACACAAGGGAAATTCTGCGGTCGGAGTCGCAAAAGATTCCAATGATGCATCTCTATGGGTACCAGCTGGTACTTGTATCGCAGGTAGTCATATTCCGACTTCAGCTGTCTGTAGTAGTCATCTCCTTCCTGAACCTCCAACATGCCCGCTTGGCCAAACACCAGAGACTGCACTTGCAATGCGGAGGCACTATGACGCGCAATCACCTTGTAGGGAAGGCTCTTGGCCATCAGCTCGAAAGCATCCGCGTTGGCCTTAAGTCCGAACCCTCTCGCCAAACATCGGTACAACGCCTCCTGCCAGTCACCTCGGCATTGCCCCACCGTCTCACGCACTTGAGATTGTTTCCGCAACAGCCGTTCCATCAACACCGTTTCCATTTGGCCACGAATCATCAACAGAGAGATGCCCTGAAGGAAAGAGTGGCACGGGATCACCTCCAGCGCACTTGTCAAGCGCAGATATTGCTCATACATCCCTTCCTGAATCAAGCCCTTCAACTCCAGTGTCGGGAAAAGTTCCCCGGGAAGCCGCTCTACTTCCCTATCATGTTCATAAACCACATGCAATGCCACCATTTTATATTTCTCATCATGCTGATGATGGTGTCGATACCAATCAGAACTACGCACATGGACTTCCACGTCTCCCGCCCACGTGATATTGCCGATGCGGACCACCGCACCCTTGAAATCAGGTCCTGCATCCCTGTTCAAAAGTCCGGCTGAGACAACAGTCAACAACTCGTTCGATGTGGTACGCAAATTCTCCGCATCAAACAATTGATACTGCCATATATAATGTAAAAACGCCTCTTTCATGTTTTCATCATTTAGAGGCGCAAAAATACATCAATTATTATTATTTTGCAAGTATTATTTTAAAATAATTTAAAGTTTACAATTAAATGTTAAAAAAAAAGAGATGAGTGTATACGTGATAGCACAACAAAGATGAGACCAACGGCGAAATCAACCGTTTTCATTAAGTTTTAGGCTGCTTTACTGAGACCCCTGCCCAAAGAGCACGCGGGCGGGGATGCCGACATGCGGTGCGGACGCGGCGTGAATGGACGGCCTCCAACAGCGGCGTGCAAAGGCGCTTGCGTTTACAAAAATGCATGCCTTCGGAATTTCTTTCCTTATGCTTCATGCTGCATTTTTGTTCCCGTTTGCCGCCGCTGTCAGAGGGCGGACAGAGCGGGCAGCATTCATGTCGGCTTGACCTTTTGTCAACTTTTCTGTCAAGAGAAAAGTTGGAGAATTAAATTTTTGGGGAGTCAATTGCCAAAATGCCTTAGCCCTTCTTCTGCCAAGCAATTATCAATTTTGTGAAACACATTGAGTCACAAACATTCTGGGTGCCATAATGTATATAAGCACTAAATCAAATTATTCGTTGCCCCCCCTCGCTTTCAGCGCTATATCGTGATAATCTTCAGCATCTCCCAGAGCAGGCGCGTGGGCAGGCCCATGACGTTATAGAAGGAGCCCTGGATGGCCCGGATGCCCACACAGCCAATCCACTCCTGCACCCCGTAGGCACCGGCTTTGTCCAAAGGGCGGTATTTTTCTACATAATAGCACATCTCCTCGTCAGAAAGGGTATCGAACATGACATCCGTGGCGCGGTAGTCCGTGAGCGTCTTCCGGGGTGTGGCGACGGTCAGTCCGCTATAGACGGCATGGGTGTTCCCGGACAGCGCACGCAACATGGCCAACGCCTCGGCATCATCATGCGGCTTCCCCAAAATCTTCCCGTCCTGAACCACGATCGTGTCACAGGCAATGAATATCGTATGGTCAGGATATTGGGAGAGATCTATGGGAGAGAGTTTCAGTCGGGACAGATATTGCACCACGTCCGCCGGCGGCAGCGTGGGATCAAAAGACTCCTCCACCTCGGCGGCAAGAATTTCAAACTCAACGCCCATGTCCGTCAGCAGTTCCCTGCGGCGCGGCGATTTGGAGGCAAGATACACCTTATAGTTTTTCAGTTCATCTAATAGCATAGCCCTCGTTTTTGCGCCTGCAAAAGTACGAAAAAACAGACAACATTCATAAAAGTCATCTCTCTATTATCCATCCGAAACAAAAATATATATCTTTGCACCGCAAAAACACCGATAGAAATCACCCTGACAACTATGAGAAATCAAATATACCCTCGATATGCTTTAGAGAGCATCAGCACCTGTAAACTGCTGATCATCTGTCTATTGCTTATCCCATTGGGGTTGTGCGCGCAGTCCAACACACCCGCAGGATCCAGCATGCCGCGCAAGGGCTTCATGACACGCACCACGATTTACCATCCTGGCGACCACAACTCGAAGAACTACCGTATCCCAGCCATCGTCACGGCGGGCGACGGCTCCTTGGTGGTGGCCACCGACAAGCGAAAGTACAACGACATCGACCTTCCCGAGGACATCGACATCCTCCTCAACCGCAGCACCGACGGCGGGCGCACGTGGAGCGAGCCGCTGACCCTGGCGGAGGGCACGGGCGTGGGCCATGGCTACGGCGACTGCGCCTTGGTACGCACCAACGAAGAGGGCGGACTCCTGGCCGTCTTTGTGGGCGGCGTGGGCTTCTGGCAGTCGCGACCCGACAACCCGCTGCGCACCTACCTCTGCCGCAGTCACGACTACGGCCGCACGTGGAGCCAGCCGAAGGACATCACCCACTTCATCCTCGGTCCCGACTGTGTGATTCCGGAGCACCGTAGCTGGTGGTCATCGTTCTTCGCCTCGGGCGCGGGCCTGCGCACCTCGTCAGGACGACTGATGTTCGTGGCCGCCGTGCGCGAGGATTCCCTCTGGATGGCCTGCAACTACGTTTTCTACTCCGACGACGACGGCGAAACGTGGCAGTGCTCGCAAAAAGCCTCTCCGAGAGGCGACGAAGCCAAGGTGGTGGAACTCTCCGACGGACGTATTCTGATGAGCATCCGTGCAGAGGGCCATCGGCTTTACAACATCTCCGAGGACGGCGGAGTCACCTGGCGCGACACCACCTCTGTGTGGCCCGAATTGGAAGCGCCGGCCTGCAACGGCGACATCCTCCGCTGCACCGCTCCCAATGGGCGGATGTTACTGCTACACTCACTGCCATACGGCAAGGAACGCAAAGACGTCACCGTCTTCGTCAGCTTCGACGAAGGGAAGACCTGGCCCGTGCACCGCACCATCGTCCCCTACCCTTCGGCCTACTCCTCGCTCTGCCAGCTCCCCGACGGCACCATCGGCCTTTACGTGGAGGAGGCCCTCAACGACGGTGTGAACTACTCCATGGTGTTCTACAACTTCAGCCTCGAGTGGCTGCTGGGCGAAGAACGCCATAAGAGCTACGAACCCACAACCCCTTACTACACCCAGGCGCGACAATATTTCATCAACCAAGACTATGCCACAGCTTACAAGTACTTGGAGAAAGAGTTGGCCGAGCACCCCAAAAATGGCTATGCCTGGTTTT
>JAGCFD010000042.1 GCA_017650305.1 Bacteroidales bacterium
AGTTAATAGTTAATAGTTAATAATTAATAGTTATGGGTAATTCAAGGATGATGGCTAACAGCTAAAGTTCAATGTCAAAGTTCAAGGTTCAAAGTCAAGGTTAGGGTAGGGCAGGCAGGCCGGAGGTCTGCCTGGGTTGGTAGCAACGAGGGGCACAAGAACCCCCAACGCACGCCGGAGGTGTGCGGGGGACGACCCGATGGGCGAGGTTCCGTTTGCGGATAACGCGTGACGATGGGTGTGAGGTTCCGCTCGCTGCGCGTGCGGAATGGCGGGCGGGGGTGCAGGGCTAACCAATGGGGATAATGAGAGGGCGGCGGCACTCGGGACGAGGCCTGAAACAATTAAAAACATGGAGCAGATACACCTTTCAAACATGAAAGGTATATCCGCTCCATGAACAGCGATGATCGTTGTATGCCGATTCTTACTTCTTGATCAGTTTACCAAGCAGACCGCCAAGGAGCTTGCCAGCGCCGGAAGCGGAAGAAGAGCTGCTGCTGCCTCCACCGAGAAGAGAACCCAGCACATTGCCGATGTTGTTTCCGGCAGAGCCATGGTTCTTGCCAAGAATAGACAACAAATTAGGAGCAATGGAAGCCAAGATGTTGGACACTTGATCGTTTGTGGTGCTCGTCTGGGAAGAGAGACCTGAAACGACAGAAGGCAGATTGCCTCCGAAGACTTTACCCAAAATCTTCATACCATCTTCAATATTCAAGCCAAGAGCCTGACCTGCATGGTTGCTGAGAGCTTGAGACAAGGCGGAGGCACCAGCAGCCGTGGAGGCATTCTTCTGCATGGCGCTTAAGAACTTCGGGATGGCAGCCTTGATGACCGCGATGATCTTGCTGGAATCAATGTTGAACTTCTTGCTGATTTCCCCAATCAGGTTATTACCTGTGAGCATCTTGATAATATTGGTCAAATCCATAATTTGAAAATTTAAGATTATTAATTAAGAAAGCGCAAAGGTAAAAAAAAGATTGAAAAATTGTTCAAAAAAAACCGCTATTTTTGCTGCTTGTTTTTGAAGCGAATATGAAGAAGAAAATATGGATTGGCTTGATGGTCGCTGTCTGGGTTGTTCTGTTGGTGGTTATTCTGGGCATACTTGGAGGTGGGACAGCTTGGAAGAAGTTAAATTCTCGGGCTTCCAAAGAGGTCGTTTGCCCAGCGGACTCCCTTCCGAATATGATGGCCGGTGACAGCCTCCAGCCATCATCTGCAGACAGCACCTCTCGGGGTAAGACACTCCATTCCGTTGAAAACGAAGGTTTTGTCATGCTGTCGGAGGTGGCTCCGGAAATCCTTCAAGAGATACGATATTACAGTTCTTACAACTTCGTGGGCACTCGTATTGAGGGCTACGAGGAGCCGGTGGCGCTACTCACCCGGGAGGCGGCCATCGCGCTCAAGGCAGTCAATGACGACCTGATGCAGCAGGGCTACCGGCTGAAGGTCTATGATGCCTACCGGCCCATGCGGGCAGTGCGGCACTTCAGACGCTGGGCCGCCGACCTTAACGACACCCTGATGAAGGCTGACTTCTACCCCAACCTGCCCAAGTCGGTGCTCTTCCACAAAGGCTACATCAGCAGCCGCAGCGGCCACGCGCGTGGCTCCACCGTAGATCTCACCATTGTGGACCTCGTTACCGGTCAGGATGTGGACATGGGCGGCACCTTCGACCTCCTCGACCCCCAATCGCATCCTCTCCGCCATGACTACGTCACTGAGCAGCAATTCCAAAACCGCATGATCCTCCGCAACGCCATGACCCGACACGGTTTCAAAGCCATCGGCACCGAATGGTGGCATTTCACCCTCCGCAACGAGCCCTACCCCGACACCTACTTCGACTTCCCAGTGAAATCGTTGTGAAAGAACAAACGGATTTGCTCGCGGCAAACGCCATTCACTTTAGACCTACTGTTTCCTCTCACAAAAAAAGGGTGGAGAAATTGCTTTCCCCACCCTTATAGGATTCTGCGATGAGCGGATTATCTTCTGATGTCCATCTCGTTGAGCAGATAGCCGGCGCCACCGAACTTGTCGATGACAAACAGCACATAGCGGACATCCACGTTGATACAACGTTGCAACTCCGTGTTGAACACGATATCGCTACTCAAAGCCTCGTAGTTACCGTCGAAGGCCAAGCCGAGGAGCTCGCCGTCGCCGTTCATGATGGGGCTGCCGGAGTTTCCACCGGTGATGTCATTGTTGGAGAGGAAGCATACGTGCATGGAGCCGTCCTTATCCAGATATTGACCGAAGTCCTTGTTCAGGATAAGTTGTTTCAGTCTTGCAGGCACATCAAACTCAGGATCGCCAGGGATCTCTTTTTCCAAGATGCCTTGGGTGGTGGTATAGTAGTTGTAATGCACACCATCGGCCGGATAGTAGTCTCTGACCGTTCCATAGGTGCAACGCATGGTAGAGTTGGCATCCGGATAAATCGGGGTGTCTTTCTTCATCTCTTTGTAAGCGGCGATGAACTGACGACGCGGCACATCCACCTCGTTCATGGTAGCAAACACACCTTGATTCTTCATGATAACCGGCGTGATCAGGTTGGCATAACGCACCACAGGGTCGTTGGCCAGCACCTTGTTGCTCGGCTTCTGCAAGAAAGCCTCGAAATTCTCAGGAGAGATGAAAATGGAGTTGGCCAAAGCCGTCTCGAAATTGTCTCTGCTGCCTTTGTAATATTTGTTCAACATCGCGGTCACCTCAGGACGATAGCTCTCGGGAACACCATGGAAAGCATCCATCGTGGCCATGATGATTTTGGCCTCCGTTTGAGGATCCTTATCATCCCAATAGCCTTTATATCCTTTCTTCAGCTGATCGATCTTCACATCTTTATAAGCTTTTTCTCCTTTGGCGAGCGTCATTGCGTTCTGCAAACAGAAAGCGGCCAGCAAGGTGGGGGAAGAGGAGAGGCTCAAGCTGGCGGCATAGACCGTCTTCAAG
>JAGCFD010000043.1 GCA_017650305.1 Bacteroidales bacterium
CCGGCCGGCATTTTTGTTCACGTTTGCCGCCGCTGTCAGAGGGCGGACAGAGCGGGCGGATTTCATGTCGGCTTGATCTTTTGTAACTTTTCTATCAAGAGAAAAGTTAAAGACTATAATTGCTTAGTATACAGGTGTTTACAACAAGGCGAAAGATTGCTCTTTGCAAAGAAATCTCAAGCAAAGAGGTTTTGTTTTCACCATCACATTCGTGCCATCATGTATATAATTACTTTTTTTTTCAGAATTACACTTTTTTTCGCAATTCTTTTATATCTTTGCGGCTTCATATTGAAAAAGCAACTTATCATTTATTAAACAAAAAAATTATGAAAAAATTATCTTTACTTATTTGTTTCTGCGCTTTAGTGATGACCACTTTCGCACAGTTGCCGAACCAAAGCTACGGTTCCAATTTCACCGGGTACGAGATCAACGCTGACGGCACCCTCAACACCACTACGCCCATCGTGCTTTACAACTGGACAGATGCTGGTTATCCCGTATTCATCGATGTCTTCGCCACCTGGTGTCCCCCTTGCTGGAGCTACCACAACTCTGGTGCTTTGGAGAACCTTTACAGCCAATATGGTCCTGATGGCAGCAATGTGTTGCGCGTGATGGCCATCGAGGGCGACGACGGCAACTTTGCTTCCTTGAGCGGAACAGGCCCCGACAATGGCAACTCTGCCTCCCAAGGCAACTGGCTCAATGGTGTGGAATATCCTGTCATTCCTCTGGATATTGCTCCTAACAACCACAACTTCAACACCAACTATGCCATTTCCTATTTCCCGACCATTTACGTGGTGTGCCCGAACCGTCTGGTTTATGAGGTTGGACAAAAAACTACTGCCCAGCTTTATGCTGCCACCACCGGCACTTGCCCTCAATATGACGCCATTCAGGCTAACAACGGTCTCATCTTCGCCATCAACGGCTTTGAGCCGCCCTACTATTGCCAAGCTACCATCAACCCGACAATCGAACTGGAGAATGTCGGTATTGCTAATTTGACATCTGCCACCCTGACCATTAACCTTGACGGCCAGACCAGCACTTTCGACTGGACCGGCAACCTGGCAAGATATGATAAAACCACCGTTACCCTGCCCACCATCAACGTCACCTCCGACGGCAACCACACCTACACCGTGACTGTCAGCCAAGTGAATGGCGTGGCCGATCCCGACCCTGTCATGAACTCCATCTCCAAGGATTTCAAAGTCACCTTGAACCCGACATCCACAACCGTCAACGAGACCTTCTCTGCCGGCATTCCTTCTAGCTGGACAGTAAAAAACGGTTATCTCTTCGCTTACAATATTTCCAGTGGCAACCATGGCGGCGCAGTGGTCTTCAATGCATACTCCTTCAGCAACAATGAGGTGGACGAACTCTACTTGCCTTACGAGGACATCTCCGGCATGACGACCCCCGTCTTGAAATTCGACGTTGCCTATAGAAGATACAGCTCCAGCTCCGCAGAGAGAATGCGCGTGCTGTATTCTACAGACTGCGGTGCTACCTGGACATCCCTTTACAACAAATCCGGTGCTGCTTTAGCTTCTGTTTCCTCCGTCCTCACTACCAGCTTCACCCCCACCGACAACCAATGGCGTACCGATGCCATCGACCTCTCCAGCATCACGAACAAACAGAACGTCATCATCAAATTTGAATTCAAGAGCACTTACGGCAACAACGTTTGGCTTGACAACGTACAACTCATGGACGGCACCGGCATTGCCGAGAACGAAAGCGAGTTCAACATCTATCCGAACCCCGCTCAGAACGTTCTGAACATTGCCACCGACGAGATGATCAAGAGCGTTGAAATCTACAACCTCCAAGGTCAGTTGGTTCAAGTAGAGAATGGCAACGTCAACTCTATCAACGTCAGCAATCTCGCTACCGGCAACTACTTCGTACGCATTCAGACCAACGACAACACCATCACTCGTAAATTCACGAAAGAGTAAACTTGCTCTTTAAACCATACGAAAACGTCCCCGAATCCCGGGGACGTTTTTTTTATGGGCTACCGATCTGTCTACGGAGAACCGCAAGCCCGCGCAGGTGCGTCCGAACGCCTTGGCGACCGACCTGCGCACAGGCATTGTGGAATCTAGAAAATATTTCGCCATGGAGCACGCGGGTGGGAAGGCCGACATGGCGAGGCGGACGCGGCGTGAATGGCCGGCATTTTTGTTCACGTTTGCCGCCGCTGTCAGAGGGCGGACAGAGCGGGCGGATTTTATGTCGGCTTGATCTTTTGTAACTTTTCTATCAAGAGAAAAGTTAAAGACTATAATTATTTAATATATAGATACTTACAAAGAACAAAAGATTGCTCTTTGCAAAGAAATCTCAAGCAAAGAGGTTTTGTTTTCACCATCACATTTGTGCCATCATGTATATAATTACTAAAAAAAACAGATGGCGTACAACCATCTGTTCTGGTGGGATGTATTGGATTCGAACCAATGACCTCTGCCGTGTGGAGGCAGCGCTCTAAACCGACTGGGCTAACATCCCGGAAAAGCGACGGCAAAAGTACAATTTTTATTCATTCATCCATCATTTTTTTAAAGATTTTTTTTAGGACTTATTATCAGCAAGATAGACCATAAAAACCGAAAAATGGCAGAGAAGAAGTGCTGAGGCTATAACATAATTCAAGAAAAAAGTGTATCTTTGCGGCCTGACAATAATCCCTTGATTATGAAAAAGAGAAATCCCATATATTTAATAGGAATTATTCTGGGTCTTTTCCTTATAAGTATCAGTGCTCCATCCTGCACCACCACGCAGCGTGGCACCAAAAAGGCTGTCAAATATTCACGTCAGAGGACTAAACAAGCTCACTGGAACACCACTACTTCCAGAACCACCACCTACTACATCAAAAAACACAGCACCAAGAACCGCAAGGCTCCCAAAAAGCCCAATAAACACAAATAGAACACTATGCAACAAAACCATACAAGACTATTCACCATTCTATTATTTTGCCTCATCGGCGCCATCTCAACCGCTTACTGTCAAGAAGATCATATTCAATTTAGCGTTATTAACGACACTGCCCACATAGATGCGTCCATACCAGTGGACTCTGTGGGAGAGGCTTTGGTTGACGATGACAAAGATTATTATGACAACATCGACCACGGAGATGGCATGTTGTTCACCTATTTCAACTGGATGCCTGGCTATTCCCGCTACCAACATTTTGACATCATCACGATCCACTATCGTCATCAGGGTTCTGCGCCTCGCGACACCTTGATTCTGACGGGCTACCATCATCCGGCAAACTACAAGATAACCTCCAATTACGGCTGGAGACACCGCCGTATGCACCGTGGCGTGGACTTAGGCTTGCCTGTAGGAACACCCATCGCTGCCGCTTTCGATGGCATGGTTCGCATTTCCAAAGGTAACAACACCGGCGGCTACGGCAACCTGGTCGTCATCCGCCACGACAACGGTCTGGAGACCTACTACGCCCACCTGTCCAAGCGGCTCGTCAACCCCGGCCAGATTGTCAAGGCGGGCGACATCATCGGCTTGGGCGGCAACACCGGCCGCAGCTACGGCTCCCACCTCCACTTCGAGACCCGCTACTTAGGTAACGACATCAACCCTAATCGCATCGTGGATTTCGACAACTACACCCTGAAACACGACACCCTCTATATCTCCGGCTACTCCGTATCTACTCCCACACCTATCAAGACCACAACAGTCGTACAAGCTCCAAAACCGGCCAGCAGTGCTGTTTACTACAAAGTACGCAAAGGCGACAACCTCGGCAGAATTGCCCAGAAATACCATACCACTGTCTCCAAACTGAAAAAACTCAACCGTCTGCGCAGCGACTTCATCCGTGAAGGACAACGATTACGCGTCAGATAATGTATGAAAACACAGC
This sequence comes from Bacteroidales bacterium, assembly GCA_017650305.1. GTDB lineage: Bacteria > Bacteroidota > Bacteroidia > Bacteroidales > WCHB1-69 > F23-D06. The sequence continues at coordinate 3,935 of JAGCFD010000043.1, forward strand.
GGCTATTCCCTCTTTGGTGTTGGCTCTGCCTTCTCCCTGTCTTTGCGAACGCACAATCCGACCTGTTTGACTTCGGTTTCACAAGAAATCCGCACATCACCGTAATTCATCCCTCCGACACCCTTTTACAACCGTGGACCGGCGGCATGAACTCCATTTTCTTCTCCCCCATTGATCTGGACCTCGACAATTATCCCGACCTGGTGGGTTTTGAAAAGCATGGCAACAGAATTCTGCCTTTTCTTTGGCAAAACGGACGATATATTTACGCTCCGCAATATGCACACTGTTTCCCCGACCTTCACGACTGGGCCATCCTGAAGGATTATGACGGAGACGGGAAAAGCGACATTTTCACATACGGCTTGGCTGGAATCCGCATCTTTCACAACACCTCCACAGACACACTCTCCTTTGAACTTGTCACCGAACAATTACCGGCATGGTATTACAACGGATATGTCAACCTTTATGCCTCGCCAGATGACTACTTGGTAGTGGACGACATTGACGGCGATGGACTGATAGACATTCTTAACTTCTGGGTTCTTGGCAAGTACGTACACTATCTTCGGAACTATGCCGACTCGCCCGGGCTCTTCGACATGCGACTGGAAGAATCCTGCTGGGGGCATTTCTCAGAAGCGGACGACAACAACACCATCACCTTGTTTACGGACTGCGACAACAAATCAGATGACGAGCCGTTGCGGCACACCGGGTCGTCCATGTTGCTACTGGACATTGATGGTGACAGCACACAAGACCTGTTAGTCGGGGATGTGGACTCTCCCCATCTCATATATCTGCACAATGGCGGCACAAATAGCGATGCCACCATGGACAGCCAAGACACCCTTTTTCCTTCCAACGCGCCTGTAGTTCTCTACTCCATGCCAGCCCCTGCCCAAGTGCAAATTCCAGGGCTGCCTGGCCCATCACTCATCATATCGCCTTCCGATCCTTCTTTGGCGAAATCTCAAGACTTGCAGAGTGTGTGGCGCTATGACTACGACACGCTATTGCATCAATACACCCTGGTTCAGAAAGACTTTCTGCAAAAAGAGATGATAGACGTAGGAAGCGGCTGCCGCCCCGTACTGTACGACTGGGACGGCGACGGTCTTACCGACCTGTTTTTGGCCAATTACGGACAATTTGACAGCGCCAGCGTAGTCAATGGTTTTCTTGTCAGCGACTTTTCCTCCTCCATCCAATACTACCACAATGAAGGCAGCGCCACCCAACCGGCATTCCGTTTGGCAGACACAGACTTCGGACATCTCCGCGACCTAAATTTGCAAGCGCTCCACCCCACTTTCGGCGATTTGAATGATGACGGACTTACCGACATGCTCTGTGGCAACAAGGAGGGCACGCTAATCCTCGTCCCTCATCAACGCATCACGACCGGGAGCGGAGATATCGAAACCGACTACCGCAACATCTCCACTGACGGGTTCAGCACCCCGCAGCTGTTCGACCTGGACAACGACGGACGGAGCGACCTGCTCATCGGCAACCGCCGCGGTCTCATCAGCTATCACCATAACATCGGCATCTGCGGCATGACAGACTTCGAGCACATCACCGACACGCTGGGGCAAGTGGATGTCCGCGACTTCAACCAGTCATATTTCGGACACAGCGTCCCCTGCTTTTTCCGAGATCCTGTACATGGCACCGTGCTGTTTTGCGGCAGTGAAAGCGGGCACATCCGATATTACAATCACATCGATGGCAACCTTAACGGCGCATTCACCCTCTCGGAATACACTTTAGCAGAAACTGTCAATGGTCAACCGCTTCGCCTGCGCGAAGGCATACGCACTGGCGTTGCCGTCGGCATGCTATACGGAGACAACATGCCAGACATGATTGTCGGGAACTACGCCGGAGGTGTCTCCTTCTTTTCAGGAAGCGAGCAGATGCACCACGGCACTGGCATTGCCAACATCCATGAAACGCAGTACCAGACATATCCCAACCCGACAACCGGAATGATATTCTGCACATCCAGTGCTCCGCAAGATCCAATCCAGACAATGGAGATTTTCGATTTGTCAGGACGTTGCCTTCTCCAATCAGGAAGCGACCACCTTGACCTTTCCGCTCTCGCAAACGGCCTATACATACTCATCATAAACCATCATTCACGCCATAAAATCATCAAGCAATAGGTATGTCCATCTTCTTTCAGCCCATACGTCTCAACGACCGGGATTTATTCCTTCGCTACCAGCCATTAGGCAGTCGCATTTGCGACCAGACCTTCACGAGTCTGTTCTGCTGGCAAGAGTTTTACGGCATGCGATGGGCCTTGGTGGAGGACCGGCTTGTGATACGTTGTCACATCTATGGAGAGCGCAGGATCGGCTATATGGTCCTTCCGGATATCCAGACAGCGCGGTTCCCCGAATTGATATCGGAGTTGCAAAAGGATGTGGGAGGTATGGTACCCACCCTGATCAACCTCTCGGAAGAAGAGTCTCGCTGGCTCAGTCAGCAGCAACCCGGGCAATGGGCCTTCGACCACAATCGGGATTTTGACGACTACCTGTACGAGACTGCAAAATTCCAGACCTACAGCGGCAAGAAGCTGGCGGCCAAGCGCAATCATGTCAACAAGTTCAAGACACTGTACACATACTCATACCAGCCGCTCACGGCGGAATGGTTTGATGCGTGTTTGAAGCTGGAATATTCTTGGCACATCGCCAGGGGTGAGGAGTCGCGACAAGCCACGGCAGAACAGATGGTTATCCACCGCGCCTTTGACCACTTTGAAGCATTGAACATTATGGGAGGGGTGCTGCTGGTGGAGGACCAGCCTGTGGCATTCACCTACGGCTCCCCGTTGAATGAGAATACATTCTGCGTCCATATTGAAAAGGCAGACACCACCTACGAAGGCGTTTACCCCGTGATAGCCCAACTGTTTGCACAACATCTCCCCTCTCAATACCAGTACTTGGATCGGGAAGAGGACATGGGCCTTTCAGGTCTTCGGAAATCCAAAGAGTCGTACCAACCCATCCGGATGGAGAAAAAGATCAATTGTGTGATGCTGGACCAGACCCGCAGAGAGATCATGGAAGTGTGGGAGCGTTGTTTCGGCGACGAAGCGTCATTTGTGCAATCATTCCTCACTCGCTACTATTTTGAGGACACAGCCTTTTTGCACCGAGAAGGGGGAAAAGTGGTTGCCACCTGTTTTCTCATCTTATGCGACACCGACATCGGGCGCATCGGCTATCTCTATGCCATTGCCACGTTGCCGGAATACAGAAACCAAGGCATCGCCGCCAAGTTAGTGCAGAAGGCGCTGGATCGGTGTCGGACCCTACGCTTGACAGCGGCTGCACTAATTCCCGCCAACGAACATCTTGGCCAATACTACAACCGCCTCGGCTTCACCATGGGCCCGGTACCTGTTCAATTCCCCAGCGACCTGGACCTTGGAACGGGTGATTCATCTCAAGACAACGCACTGCTGATACCGCTCGACGAAGGACTGACAATCCCTTCAAGTCTTATTTGTTTCCCGTTAATGTAAGCCTAAAAAGTGTCATTATTTTTTGTATTTTTGCACGCTAAAAATATAATTGGTATGGATATTGAAAAAGTAAACAAAATCTTCGATAACTTCAAGAACATCAATGTGTTAGTCGTTGGCGATGCCATGATCGACTGTTACATAGAAGGCAAAGTGAACCGCATCAGCCCGGAAGCCCCCGTTCCCATTGTGAATGCGCAGACGAGAAACTATCGTTTGGGTGGCGCGGCAAATGTGGCTCTCAACTTGAAAGCCCTGGGTGCCAACCCGATATTGTGTTCTGTTATCGGCAGTGACAACAAGGCCAAGGTCTTCTACGAATTGTTGGAAGATGCCGAGATGGACTCCGTTGGCATCGTGCCCATGTTTGGTCGCCGAACAACGGTCAAATACCGTATCATAGGCAATGGCCAACAAGTAGTGCGTGTTGATGACGAACAAGTGGCTGTCTTGAAAGAACGCGAGCAGCGTCAGTTCCTCACCACTATCGAGCAACTCATCGAGCACCATGCTATCGACGCCATCATCTTCGAAGATTACGACAAAGGACTCTTCTCTCCCGGACTGATTGAAGAGATCATTCATTTCGCGAAAGAGAAGAACATCTTCATAGCAGTTGACCCGAAACGCCGCAACTTCAGCAACTATGCGAATGTCAACCTTTTCAAACCCAACCTGAAAGAGTTGTCTCATGGTGTGCGCATTGAAGACACTGTAGAGCTTTCTCTGGAAGAGATCCACCGGATTGCTAAAGACTTCGCTAATGAGAAGCAGATCGACAAGGTCATGATTACGATGTCCGCCAAAGGTATCGCATTCTACGACAGAGGTTTGGATTCATTCTACCATCATCCGGCATTCCAACGTCATGTCAGCGACGTGTCAGGTGCAGGTGACACCGTAATTGCCGTGGCCACCCTATTTCTGCTCAATGGCAACTCCATTCAAGACACCTGCCTTGCCGCCAATATTGCAGGCGGTTTGGTATGCGAGCACTTGGGCGTCGTACCTGTCAACACTTCCCGTCTTAAGAACGAGTTCTCTCAGCACTCCGAAGAATAGTATTGATCGCTATCAGGCGATATTTCACATACTAAAACAGAATTAGCATCGTTATACAGAACATTTGAAGCACTGCTATGAAAAAAAGAATCTGTGTGTTGGTATTGCTTTTGTCAATATGTTCTACGACCCTCTTCGGACAATCAAACCGCTGGTCATTCGGCGTCCCGAACCTGCTGAAATATGACAAGAAAACCTTCCATTTTGGTTTTCTGATCGGTTACAACCAATTCAATTTCACCATAGCCTCCAAACCGAACTTGGCGGAATATGATTCTTTGATGGTCATCAACACCAGTCCGCTGTCAGGCTTCAACCTTGGCATCGTCACCAATTTGCGACTTGGCAAATATTTCGACCTCCGGTTCATCCCCGGGTTGGCATTCGGCGACCGTATCGTCAACTATTCCATCCTTTACCAATCAGGAAACCAGCTAATAACCAAGAAAAATGCGGAATCGGTCTATCTTGACCTCCCTCTGATGATCAAATTCAAATCATCGCGAATGCTGAACAACATCCGCACATACGTCATTGCGGGAGCTCAATATAGTCTCGACCTCATATCTGCAGCCAAGAAACAATCCTCAAATCCGCAGGAGATCATCCTCAAGCTCTATCCGAACGACTTTCAAGGATTTGCCGGCATCGGCTTCGACTTCTATTGCTCCTATTTCAAGTTCTCCACCGAACTGAAGATGTCTTTCGGTCTTGTCAACCTTTTAAAAGAGGAAGACAACATGTACGCCACCAGTGTAACATCCCTGCGGTCCAAATTATTGCAAATATCATTTACTTTTGAATAAACAGTATGGCAAACAACGAAGAACTTTTCAAACAGATTATAGCACACGCTAAAGAGTATGGTTTCATTTTCCCGTCCAGCGAGATTTATGACGGATTGAGTGCTGTTTACGACTACGGCCAAAACGGTGTCGAACTCAAAAACAACATCAAGCAATATTGGTGGAAATCCATGGTTCAGTATCACGAGAACATCGTCGGTCTGGACAGCTGCATCTTCATGCATCCCACCATCTGGAAGGCATCCGGTCATGTGGACGCTTTCAACGACCCATTGATTGACAACAAAGACTCCAAGAAGCGCTATCGTGCTGACGTCTTGATCGAGGATCACATCCAGAAAATCGAAGACAAGATCACCAAAGAGGTTGAGAAAGCCAAAAAACGCTTCGAGAACTTTGACGAGAAGATGTTCCGTGAGACCAATGGTCGTGTATTGCAATATCAGAAGCAGATTGACGACATCAAAGAGCGTTTCGCCACGATGATGAACGCCAACGACCTGGCTGGTCTGAAATCTCTGATTGAAGAGTTGGGCATTGCTTGTCCTATCTCTGGCACGCGCAACTGGACTGATGTGCGCCAATTCAATCTGATGTTTGCCACCAAGTTAGGTTCTGTATCCGAAGGTGCCGACACCATCTATCTGCGTCCCGAAACGGCCCAGGGCATCTTCGTCAATTTCCTGAACATCTACAAAACCGGCCGTATGAAGCTGCCGTTTGGCATCGCTCAGATCGGCAAGGCATTCCGCAATGAGATTGTAGCCCGCCAGTTCATCTTCCGCATGAGAGAATTCGAGCAGATGGAGATGCAATTCTTCGTCAAGCCGGGTGAGGAGCTCAAATGGTTCGATTATTGGAAACAGGCCCGTTTGCAATGGCATACCGACCTGGGCATTGCTCCAGAGAACTATCGTTTCCACGACCACGAGAAGCTGGCTCACTACGCCAACGCCGCCACCGATATCGAATTCAAGTTCCCCTTCGGTTTCAAAGAGTTGGAAGGCATCCACTCCCGCACCGACTTCGACCTCTCACAGCATGAGAAATTCTCCGGCAAGAAACTTCGCTATTTCGATCCGGAACTGAACGAGAACTATGTGCCTTACGTTATCGAGACCTCCATTGGTGTGGACCGTATGTTCTTGGCTGTCTTCAGCAACGCCTACACAGAAGAGACGTTGGAGGATGGCTCCATCCGTACCGTGCTGCGCCTGCCCGCCAAGCTGGCCCCGTACAAGGCTGCCATTCTTCCTTTGGTCAAAAAAGACGGTCTCCCTGAGATCGGCCAAGAGATCTTCGACACGCTGAAGAAAGATTTCATGGTACAATATGAGGACAAAGACGCCATCGGGCGCCGTTATCGTCGTCAAGATGCCATCGGAACGCCATTCTGCATCACCATCGACAACCAGACCAAAGAGGACAACACCGTCACTGTGCGCGAACGCGACACCATGGCACAATACCGTCTGCCTATCGCCGACCTGGCTGTAGAATTGATGAAGAGACTGCGTTAACAAGAAGAGATCGCCTCTTCTCTAATTCCTAAAAACAATAGCCATATCAGGGTGATGCGTCTGTTGAGCATCACCCTATTTTTTTTAAAGAATAACAACAATTTTGTCATGCAAAAAATGTATCTTTGCAGGTTACAAACATCAAACAACAGATTCATATGAAAAAATATACACTACTGATAATCATGATGATTGCCATGGCAACCTCCCAAGCGCAGGATCTGAAAGCTTTTATCAGCCACAAGGCCTACTGCACAAATGCCATGCAACCTTATATCGAGTTCTTCTTCATCATAGGAGGAAACTCTGTTGAATATGCTCCAAGCAGCTCCCACGGGCTCTATTCCAGCGAGGTTGAGATCCAGGTGGATGTCGTTAAAAACGACTCCGTGATTACCGGATTGCATTATATTCTAGGTTCAGACCGGTTCAACGACACCATCAAAGAAGGCAAACCTGATTTCAGCAACATTGACAACCTACCGGTGGACAACGGCGACTATTATCTGCATTTCACTCTTAAGGATCTGAACAGCGACAGCTCGATGTTGAAATACATCGACTTCATCCAAGTCAACTTCCCCAAAGATGAGATCTCCTCTTCCCGACTCTCGTTGTTCTCCTCCATGTCTTCCCCTAAGTCCACAGACCTTTTCGTCAAATATGGTCTCGCCTTGCCTCCTCTGTTCTACAATTTCGTTCCTGAGACCCAATATTTCTTGCCCTTCGCCACCGAAATTTACAATACCAAAACGATCATCGGGGAGAACAAGACAGTGACGGCGAAATGCTTCATCGAGCATGCCGAGAGCAGAATGGTAGCTTTGCCAGAGAATGTGATCACCAAGCAATTGAAGACCAATGATGTGGTATTGGTACTTGACCAGTTCAACACCTTCAAGCTGCCGTCAGGCAATTACAATGCCGTGGTGGAGATTTACGATCAGGACTCTCTTCTGCTGATCACCAAAACATTCTTTCAGAAAAGCAATCCTGATGTACAATTTGACATTTCCCGATACAACAATGTTGAAACGGAAGGTACATTTGTGAATAACATCACTGAGCGCAAAGAACTGGAAGAGGATGTATTATGCCTGTACGCTATCGCGACCGATCCGGAGCGCGATTTCTTCTCCAAAAGGATCAAGACCGTGCCCTCCGAACAGCTGCAACGCTACCTTTACTCTTTTTGGCTGGCACGAGATCCTGTCAACCCAGAAAAGGCCTGGTTAGAATACAAAAAGAAGGTGGATTTTGTGCAAGAACGTTATGGGAGCATACAGGTCAAGGGTTACCGCACCGACCGCGGGCGCGTCTATCTACAATATGGACCGCCTAATGACATCTTAGAGGTCCCGTCCGAACCTATTTCTCTACCTTACGAAATATGGCATTATTACCAATTGGGCAATCAGAGCAACGTCAAGTTTGTCTTCTACGATCCTGCACTTGTGGGCAATGACTACGAGCTTCTGCACTCCAACAAGAACGGGGAACCGCATGACCCCAACTGGAAGATGCGTTTGGTTCGTAAAATGCAAACACAATGGGACTTATATGACTCTACTCCAAATAACTATTTCGGAGGCGACATAAATGAAAACTGGCGCTATCATTGAGATTTGTATGGCAAAAAGGTACCTATGTCTATTACTCCTTTTGACGGGAATCTGTTGTGCACCTGTTCTGACAGCGCAACAGGACACCACTTCCATTGCTGACACAACACGCAAACACAGACAATTTACCAAAAAGGACTACATTCCCAAATTCACGGCAACAGTATTAGGCCGTTACGAACTTAACACAAACAACTGGGGGCAACATTTTGAATTGCGTCATACACGTATTGGGGTTTCCGGCAGCGTTCACCCCTGTTTCTCATACATGGCCTTAGTTGACCTTACCTTTGGAGGCAAGTTCTCTCCCGTGGCCATTTTTGCACAATACAAGCCGGTGAAAGGATTGTCGTTTCTTATCGGATATGACAAGATGCCCTTCAGCAACGAGAATCTGCTTTCTCCTTATCAATATTATTTCTCCGACAAATCATTTCTAACCCAAAAGATCACCGCTTGGAGCGATGTGGGCGGCGTGGTAAGCTATGAATGGGACAAGGTGGTTCCTTTCACCATAAAGGCAGGTGTCTTCAACAGCGCAGGATTCAGCAGGCAGGGGCAATTTCAGAAGAGGCTCAACTACGTTGCCCGAGGCACCTTTCAGTTCTTCAAGGGGTTCTCACTCTCCCTAAACTATGCCGCCGTCATCCCGGAGGCGCTGCGCATGCATGTTATGGATGCGGGCATCGCGTATGACTTCCGGAACTTGCATCTGGAAAGCGAATATATCTTCAAGATGTACGATGCGCCTGGCATGGTCGCCACGCACGCGCTGTACGGGTTCGCCTACTACAAGTTCAATATTGCCCGGAAAGCGCTTTCCAACATAGCACTCTCTTTACGATATGATGCCATCACACCCAACTGCAACGGCATTCCCGATGATCTCGGCCACTACACCTACGACTCCTTCTGCCAGCGCATCACCACAGGCCTGACCCTCATCTTTATCGAAAAGCCAGTCAGGGCCGGCATCCGCTTCGACTACGAGAAATTCTTCTTCAGAAAAGATATTCTCAACGACAAAGACCGCCTCATCTGCGAGCTTATCGTTCATCTATAGAAATTTTACACAACATTAATCACCATAAACAATAGAAAAATGCAAAACGTTATTCTTGCCACAACCCCTACCCTTGAGGGAAAGCAAATCGTGAATTACCACGGGGTCATTTCCGGAGAAGTGATCACGGGTATCAATTTTGTAAAAGACTTTTTCGCCAATATCCGCAACTTTGTGGGTGGCCGAAGCGGCTCCTACGAAAAAGAGTTGGTTCAAGCTCGTGAAAAAGCGCTGGAAGAACTCGCAGACCGCGCTATCAGTGTTGGGGCAAACGCCGTGGTCGGCATTGACATCGACTATGAGGTACTCGGCCAGAACAATGGCATGTTGATGATCATTGCAACAGGCACTGCCGTTACAGCGGTATAGTCGTATTTCCTTTGAGACAAAAAAGGATGGCCTTCACGACCATCCTTTTTTTGTTTTGAAGCGTGATGACCATTAGTCACCCAAGGTGGCGACCATTACAGCTTTGATAGTGTGCATACGGTTTTCAGCCTCATCGAACACGATGGAGTTTTCAGACTCGAAAACATCCTCCGTCACTTCGATGCCATCCAAACCGAATTGTTTGTGCACGTCGCGACCCACCTGAGTCTCCAAGTTGTGGTAAGCGGGCAGACAGTGCATGAACTTGCAGTTAGGATTACCAGTGAGAGCCATCGTTTCCTTGTTAACCTGATAAGGTTTCAGGAGTTGGATACGCTCTTTCCAAACCTCGACGGGCTCGCCCATGGATACCCAAACGTCGGTGTAGAGGAAGTCGCAACCCTTGACGCCCTTCTTCACGTCGTCGGTCACGGTCACCTTTGCGCCAGTTTCCTTTGCGATAGCCTTGCATTGTTTTACGAGTTCAGGATCCGGTTGCAGAGCCTTAGGAGCCACGATACGAACATCCATGCCCATCTTGGCACCACCCACCATCAAGGAATTACCCATATTGAAACGGGCATCGCCGAGATAAGCGTAGGTCACCTGATTGAGGGGTTTGTCAACATGCTCGCTCATCGTCAAGAAGTCGGCAAGCACTTGGGTCGGGTGGAATTCATTGGTAAGGCCGTTCCAGACGGGCACGCCAGCGAATTTGGCCAATTCTTCCACCGTGGTCTGTTTGAAACCACGATATTCGATACCGTCAAACATACGTCCGAGCACACGAGCGGTGTCAGCCATGGACTCCTTAATACCGATTTGGGAACCTGAAGGTCCGAGATAGGTAACATGAGCGCCTTGGTCGTAAGCAGCCACCTCGAAAGCACAACGGGTACGGGTGGAGGTCTTTTCGAAAATCAAAGCAATGTTTTTACCTTTCAGACGAGGTTGCTCTGTGCCAGCATACTTAGCACGTTTGAGGTCACGGGCAAGGTCCAAAAAGAATTGAATCTCTCTCGGGGAGAAATCTAACAATTTCAAAAAGCTTCTGTTTCTTAAATTGAATGCCATACTATTGAATATTAAATTATTAAGTTATTAAATTATTGAAATTAAACTCCAAGTCAAGATAACGGGCCGGATGGATATCATCAGCCTTTGACGATACGGGTGCCGCAGGACTTGTCGCCAAGTTTGCCAGCCTCGGTAATAATACAAGGATGACCGGTAGCTTCCACGAAGAGGACGGCGGCACGAATTTTGGGTGCCATAGAGCCTTCTGTGAACTGACCTTCTTTGAGATATTTATTGGCTTCCTTGATGGTGATTTGATCCAGAGCCTTCTCATTAGGCTTGCGGAAGTTGATATAGACTTTGGGCACATCCGTCAGGATATAGAACTCATCAGCCTCGATTTGGATGGCGGTCAAGGCAGAAGCAAGGTCCTTGTCGATGACTGCCTCAACGCCCTGGAGGTAGCCGTCCTTCATAGCCACGGGGATGCCGCCGCCACCAACAGTGATCACGATGATTCCCTGTTCAGCCAATTGACGTACCAGTTTCACATTTTGCACGCGGATGGGTCGGGGTGAAGCCACCACCTTACGCCAGCCATTTCCCTTAGGATCTTCATGATAGATATCTCCAGTAGCCTCATGATACTCCTGAGCCTCTTCGGCGGAGCAATATGGGCCTACCGGCTTGGTGGGATTCCAGAAGTGAGGGTCGTTGGCATCCACCTCCACATGGGTAAGGAGGGTCACGGTGTCCTTCTCCCAGCCCTCTTCTGCAAAGATATGACGCAGACCATCCTCAATGAGAGAGCCGATGGAGCCCTGAGTCTCTGCCACGCAGAAGTTGAGAGGCATGTCCTCCACATCATAGGTAGCCTTGCCAGCTTTATGCTGCAACATGACATTTCCCACTTGCGGTCCATTGCCATGACCAATCACAATATTATAACCTTCCTTGATCATGGGGATCAGGGAGCGACAGGTATTCGTGACATTCTCAATCTGTTCTTTGTAAGTTCCTCTTTGTTTGCTTTTGAGCAACGCATTGCCACCAAAGGCAATAACTGCTAATTTCTTTTCAGCCATAAAAAAGTGTAATAGTATTTAATAGATAACGATTACCAGATGCGGGCACGTTTTTCGGGAGCCAACCACATCGGGTCTGTGGGTTTTACATCGAATGCGTCATAGAAAGCGTCGATATGACGAAGTGTAGCGTTCACGCGCCAGCGGCCCAGAGCGTGCGGGTCGGTCTTGGTGCGGCGAAGGATCTCTTCATGACGAATGTTGGCAGCCCAAACGGCAGCATACGCCAAGAAGAATCGCTGATCCGGTGAGAACTCATCCATCATGTTCTTGATAGCGGTCGGATTATCTCTCATCGCCTTCTTCATGGCGGTGAAGGAGACATTCAAGCCACCATTGTCGGCAATGTTCTCGCCCAAGGTGAAAGCACCATTGGCATAAACGCCGGGAGCCACCTCAATAGAGTTGAAATGATCAACGATGAGTTGTGCACGGTCTGTGAAGGCCTTGGCATCTTCGGGGGTCCACCAATCGGTAAGATTACCCTTGAGGTCATAGTTACGTCCCTGATCGTCAAAACCGTGCGTCATCTCATGACCGATAACCACACCGATAGCGCCATAGTTGGCTGCATCGTCAGCATTCATATCGAAGAAAGGCGGTTGAAGGATGCCGGCGGGGAAGCAAATCTCATTGGTGTTGGGCTCATAATAAGCATTCACAGTTTGCGGTGTCATTTGCCACTCGTCAGGATCCACGGGTTTTCCGATCTTGGAGAGAGCGTAGGCTGTCTCAAAGCGGCTGGCACGTTGGATATTGGCATAGTAGCTATCGTCCTTGATCTCCAAAGCGCTGTAGTCGCGCCACTTGTCTGGATAGCCGATCTTAACTCTGAAAGCAGCCAACTTGGCAAGGGCATTCTGTTTGGTGACATCAGTCATCCAAGTGGAGTTCTTGATGCGCTCGCCAAGTGCCCATTGCAGATTCCGGACAAGTTGCTCCATGCGTTCCTTGGCCTCAGCCGGGAAGTAGGCCTTCACATACATCTGGCCCAAAGCCTCTCCCAGAGTGCCATCAATGGTGTTGATGACACGTTTCCAGCACTGGCTGTTCTCCACTTTTCCGGAAAGGGTCTTGCCGTAGAAGTCGAAGTTAGCGTCCACAAACTCGGAACTCAGGAATGGAGCGGCGCTGCGGATCACATTCCATGCCAAATAAGCACGGATTATGTCCATATCGGCAATAGTCAACAAGCTATTGAGGCCGGCGAAGTAGGTAGGTTGAGCTACATTAACGGTATCGACATTGATATTCAGTTTTTTCAGATATTGTCCGAGATCCAAGGCAGGAATCATCTTTTGGAATTCTGCCGGGGTCATCTTATGAATCGTCTGATAGGGATCGCGCAAGACGGTCTTGTCAACAAAGAAGTGAGCCATGGCAGTCTCGAGAGCGAGCACCTTCTTCGCCATCGCTGTCTCATCGCCTTTGAAACCGGCGATGTTGCTGTAGCCAGAGATGCGGAACATCTTGGACAGCAACTTCACATACTCATCGCGGATATGTTGTTGGTCATCGTCAAGATAGTAGTCGCGGTCGCCAATGCCGAGACCGGTCTGCCAAAAATAGGCCATGGTCATGGCACTATTGTCCGGGTCGGAAGAGCCGAAAAGGGCGAGGAAAGGATAGTGACCGCCCACAGCCATGTCGGCAAGGGCCGACGCAAGCTGCTGACGCTGGACATTGGCGATAGTCTTCAGCTCTTTTTGGATAGGCTCAGCACCCTGTTTCTCAATCTTCACAGTGTCCATGCCGATAGAATAGAGGTCACCAACCTTCTGCTCGACAGTCCCGACTGCATATTTCTTCTTGGAGAGATTCACAACCAACTCTTGCAATTGCTTTTGGTTATTTTCTGCCAACACATCAAAACTGCCGTAGCGGGCATACTCATCCTTCAGCGGGTTCAGTTTCATCCAACCGCCACAAGCATATTGATAAAAATCATCCGTCGGCTTCACCGAATTATCCAGGTTCGTCATCGTAATACCTGATTTTTTCTTTTTGGGTTTCACTTTAGTAGTCATAAGCGCAGAACTAGAAAAAACAAAAAAACAAACTGCACAAAGCATGGTCAGAATTCCGTACTTCTTCATAGACAAATAATTGAATTACAAATTATTATACAATAAAAAACCCTCATAAAAGGGAATGGCAAAGATACATATTTTTTTCTGCTTTCAAAAACACAAAACAGATTATCATCCAAACCAAAAAACAACTCTAAACACCGATTATTTTTATCCCTTGTAAATGGAAAAAATGTAATTTTGCATTTTCATAAAAAGCACTTAAGATATTTTCGGAACATGTTGTCAATCCTTAAAAGAGCATTCCTCTTTATCATCATATTAGCAGGGGCACTTTCGGTCCATGGTCAATGGATCACATCTTCCAATTTGCCGATTGTCATCATCACTACCGACCTCATCCCGGGCACCAACAACCACTACTCTATTCAGGACGAGCCCAAAGTGCCTGCCACGATGAAGATTCTCTATGTCAACGACAGCACCGTCAACTATCTCTCCAATCAAAACGACTCGGCATTTTTGAATTATGACGGACGCATCGGCATTGAATTGCGGGGGTCCACATCGCAAGGTCACAACAAGAAGCCCTACGGATTCGAGACCCGTATGGATGACGATGTGACAAACCGCAACGTGTCGCTCTTAGGGATGCCGGCGGAGAATGACTGGGTGTTGACTCCGATGAATGACGAGCCCTCCTTTGTGAGAGACTGCCTTTCGTACGGGCTTGCCGCCGCCATGGGAAGATATGCTCCCCGCACGCACTACTGCGAAGTCATCGTCAATGGCGACTACCGGGGACTCTATTTTTTGACCGAGAAAGTCAAGATTGACTCCAAGCGGGTGGATATCGTCAGTATGGACAGCACGGACAACAGCTTTCCGGCTGTCAGCGGCGGTTTCATCATCAAAGCGGACAAGCTTACGGGTGGCGACGTGCCTGCCTGGACCACTCCGGCATACGACTATTGGGAGGAGGTCAGTTACATCTATCACAATCCCAAGCCTGAGGAGATCACGGCGGCTCAAGGGATGTACATCCAGCAATATTTTGACACCATAGCCCAGCTTGTGGCTGCTAACAACGATGATGCTGGATCCGGATTTCCCGCGTTTCTTGACATTGCCTCCTTCATTGACTACATGATTATGGGGGAGATGAGCTCCAATGTCGACATCTATCAGAAGAGCACGTTTTTTCACAAAGACCGATGTGGCAAATTGCGTGCAGGCCCTGTATGGGATTTCAACTTGGCATACGGTTACGATTTCGGCTCCGTGGGCCGTTCCGGCTATAATGTGCTTCAATTTGACAACGAAGACAACACCGGTTCCGACTTCTGGCATCAGCTGTATGAAAACGAACAATACCGCTGCTATCTCTTCAACCGCTGGAAAAGCCTGACCGCCGAAGATGGTCCGCTATATCTCTACCACGTCTATGATCTCATCGACAGCCTGTCGGGAATCATCAGCGAAGCCATGCCGCGGGAACGCTCACGCTGGGGGCGCAGTTACGACTACAACAACCATATCGCCACCATGAAGACATGGCTGGCCAATCGCTACGCGTGGCTTGACAACGAATTCAGCCAAGTGTTGAATTGTCCCGAGAGAGCGATCATGCCGCTGGTCATTTCCAAAATCAACTACCATCCGCCCATCATGCAAGGGCACGCCTCAGACGAATTGGAATTCATTGGCATCACCAACAATGGCGAAGACACCTTGGACATCTCCGGGGTATATTTCCGCGAGCTCGGGCTCACCTACCAATTCCCAGCAGGTTCTTTCATCAATCCTCATCAGGAAATATTTATTGCTTCGGATCCGGATGCTTTCCTTCAGTGTTATCACAAGAATGCGTATGGCAAGTTTCACCGGCATCTGGACAACAAATCCGAGGCGCTGGTGTTGGCGGACGCGTGGGGCAACATCATTGACGAAGTCACATACGCTGACACGCTACCTTGGCCCACAAGTGCCGACGGCTTTGGCGATTTCCTAATCCTGACAGACTTGAATTATGACAACAGTCTGGGTGAGAGCTGGATGGCTGCTGACGAGTTCGTTGGCATCAACGGATATGGCGAAACAAGTTTCTTGCAAGTGATTCCCAATCCAACCACAGGCCTGGTGCGCGTCTTGACGGACATGCCCATCCGCGACATCACAGTCACGGACATCAGTGGCAGGGTTCTGCTCACACAGACCTCTTGGGACTATGATCAGGAGTTGAATCTCAGCAGATTCCCAGCCGGTGTGTATTTCCTGAAGGTGGTCACGGCGGAACATGAGACCAGAATCGAAAAAATCATCAAGCGATAGTATTCTTCAGCTAAAAATCCGATGGCTAATCCCATTGCCACAAATAAAAAAGGAGGATTCTTTGCAGAACCCTCCTTTGTATGTATGAACCGACTGATTATTCAGCGGGAGTTTCAGTGGCTTCAGCAACCGGAGCTTCGGCGGTCTCAGCGACAGTCTCAGCAGGTTTTGCAGCCTTCTTGCTACTACGACGGGTACGGGTGGATTTCTTCTTGCCACCATCGGCCTGTGTGTAGGTCTCATTGTAATCCACAAATTCGATCAAGCACATCTCAGCGTTATCACCCTTACGGAAACCGGTCTTGAGGATGCGGGTATAGCCACCAGGACGATCGCCAACCTTTTGAGAGATTTCTCTGAAGAGCTCGGTAACGGCATATTTGTTATGCAGTTGGCTGAAAACGATACGACGGGAATGGGTTGTATCATTTTTGCTACGGGTTACGAGCGGTTCAATATACTTTCTCAGTTCCTTAGCTTTAGCAAGAGTCGTGTTAATTCTCTTATGCATGATCAGGGATGTAGCCATATTGGAAAGCATAGCTTTTCTATGGGCATCCGTTCTTCCTAAATGATTGTTTTTCTTTGCGTGTCTCATATTGCTAATTATTCTTTATCTAGTTGAAATTTTGATACATCCATTCCAAATTCCAAACCTTTGGATTGAACCAGTTCTTCAAGCTCGGCGAGTGACTTCTTACCAAAGTTACGGAATTTCAGCAACTCGCTCTTGTGGATAGCCACGAGGTCGCCCAGGGTCTCCAATTCGGCAGACTTGAGGCAGTTCAGAGCTCTGACAGAAAGGTCCATATCGATGAGCTTGGAGCTGAGCACCTGACGCATCATCAGGATATTATCATCATTGCTCATAGACTCTTGGGCGGGTTCCGGAGTGTCTTGCGTGATCTTCTCGTCGGTAAAGAGGGCAAAATGTTGAATCAGGATATTGGCAGCCTCTTTGAGGGCATCCTTCGGGTGGATAGAGCCGTCGGTGTCAATCTCCATTATCAGCTTTTCAAAGTCAGTCTTTTGCTCAACACGATAGGGTTCGATATAATACTTCACATTCTTGATAGGGGTATGGATGGAGTCGATAGCGATGACATCGATACCTTCATGAAGTGAGCGATTGTCCTCCACGGGAACATAGCCGCGGCCCTTATCGATAGTGATTTCCATCACGAGACGTACGGTCGGTTCCATACGGCAGATGAGCAAATCAGGGTTCAACACTTGGAAGAAGTTGAGGAATCCATTGATGTCGCCTGCGGTGAAATTCTCCTGTCCGCTGATGACGATGGTTGCTTTCTCACTGGTGTTGTTCTCGATTTTATTTTTCAGGCGGACCTGTTTCAGGTTCAGGACGATGTCGGTGACATCTTCCATAATGCCAGGGATAGAAGAGAACTCCTGAGTGACGCCTTCGATCTTGACAGAAGTAATGGCATAGCCTTCCAACGAGGAGAGCAGCACGCGGCGGAGAGCGTTACCGATGGTGACGCCGAAGCCTTGCTGCAGGGGGCGAAATTCGAATACTCCACGAAAATCGTCGGCCTCATTTAAGATGACTCGATCAGGTTTTTGAAATGTTAATATTGCCATTGTATTTGGTTTTTATTGTGATCAATTTATTTGGCTGTTGGCTATTGGCGATTAGCAATTAGGTGATGGTTAATGGCTAATGGCTAACAGCTAATGGCTATTACTTAGAGTACAACTCAACGATAGCCTGCTCGTTGATGGTCTCGGGGATCTCTTCTCTCTGCGGGTAGTTCATGAATTTGCCCACCATAAGATTGCCGTCCCACTCAAGCCAAGGAGAGTTCATCGCCTTTCCACTGAGGGAGTTGGTGATCACTTCGAGGGCTTTGGAGCGTTCGCGAACCTCAACGGTGTCGCCCGGAACGAGAAGACGGGAAGGAATATTGCAGATCTGACCATTCACGGTGATGTGACGATGGTTGACGAGCTGACGGGCAGCGGCGCGGCTGGGAGCAATGCCCAAACGGAACACCACATTGTCGAGTCTGGATTCAATCAATTGCATCAAGTTCTGACCGGTAACACCCTTCTTACGAGAAGCCATGTCGAACAATTTGCGGAACTGGCGCTCGAGCAAACCGTAGGTGTATTTGGCTTTTTGCTTCTCTTGCAGCTGGATACCATACTCAGACAGTTTGGAACGTCTTCTGCTCAGACCATGTTGGCCGGGAGCATAGTTCTTTCTATCCAAATATTTGTCGGGTCCGTAGATCGGTTCTTTGAACTTTCTAGCGATTCTTGTCTTAGGTCCTGTATATCTTGCCATAATCTTAATCTTTCTATATTGTTAATGTATTCAATGAATTATACTCTTCTGTGTTTAGGAGGACGACATCCGTTGTGAGGAAGCGGAGTAACATCCATGATCTCTTCCACGATGATTCCGCAAGTGTTGATGGAACGGATTGCGGATTCACGGCCTTGTCCCGGACCTTTAACATAAACTTTAACTCTGCGCAGACCGAGGTCATAAGCAACCTTGGCACAATCCTGAGCTACCATCTGGGCAGCGTAAGGAGTGTTTTTCTTGGAACCTCTGTAACCCATTTTACCAGCGGAAGACCAAGAGATAACTTGTCCGTCATTATTGGTAAGGGAAACGATTACATTATTGAAAGAAGCGTAGATGAAGGCTTTTCCTTGAGCGTCAATTCTAACGACTTTCTTCTTGGATGATTTAGTATTTTTAGCCATATTATTTATCCATTAAGATGTTAATGATTACTTAGTTGCTTTCTTCTTGTTAGCAACCGTTTTCTTACGTCCTTTACGCGTACGCGCATTATTCTTGGTGCTTTGACCACGAACCGGTAAACCCAAACGGTGACGAATGCCTCTGTAACAGCCAATATCCATCAATCGTTTGATGTTCATCTGTTCTTCAGATCTCAGGGGTCCTTCTACCTTGATCTCATTAACCAATCCACGGATTACTGCCAATTCATCGTCATTCCATTCATTTACCTTCTTGTCCCAGCTGATACCGGCTTTTGTCAATATTCTTTGGGCTGTGCTTCTGCCAATCCCGTAGATATATGTCAAACCGATTTCGCCGTGCTTGTTTTTCGGTAAATCAATACCTGCAATTCTTGCCATATTACTTTATGTTTTATTTAGTTATTAATTATTATTATCCTTGACGTTGTTTGAATTTCGGATTCTTCTTGTTGATTACGTAAACAACACCTTTACGTCTTACGACGATACAATCGTCTGATCTTTTCTTTACTGAAGGTCTAACTTTCATTGTTCTTATTTTTTATTATTTTATTTTTCGAATTGAATTTATGCCTTATAACGATAGGTGATACGTCCTTTGGTGAGGTCGTAGGGAGACATAGCCACTTGAACTTTGTCGCCGGGAAGGATTTTGATATAATGCAGACGCATTTTCCCGGAGAGATGGGCAAGGATAACATGGCCATTGTCCAACTTAACACGATACATGCCGTTGCCCAATGCTTCTGTCACGATGCCGTCCAAATCGAATGATGATTGTTTTGCCATATATATTCGGTTTAATAAAGTTCTTGTGTTCCCAATACCTCTCCGATCAGTTTGTATGAGGAGATCACCTCAGTACCTTTATCGGTGATGATCATCTGGTGCTCATAATGGGCGGCGGGTTTGTTATCCTGGGTGTGGATAGTCCATCCGTCCTTCTCCATATAGATCTTATGAGTTCCCAGCGTGATCATCGGCTCGATACAGATACACATGCCAGGCTGAAGGCGGTCGCCAGTGTGAGGACGTCCATAGTTCGGGATGTCGGGGCGCTCGTGCATGTCGCGACCGATGCCGTGACCGCACAGTTCACGAACAACACCGTAGTTGAACTGTTCGCAGTAGGACTGCACAGCATGACCGATATCGCCAACCGTGTTGCCACTCACTGCCGCCTTGATGCCAAGCATCAGCGACTCTTTGGTTCTTTCCATCAGAAGACGCACCTCCTCTTTGACCTCGCCCACCGCGAAGGTGTAAGCGAAATCGCCATGGAAGCCATTGAGCAAAGCACCGCAGTCAACCGAAACGATGTCTCCGTCACGGAGCACATCATTAGGTTTGGGTATGCCGTGCACCACCACATCGTTCACCGACAGACAAAGGGAAGCTGGGTAGCCCTCGAACCCTTTGAAAGAGGGGATTGCGTGATGGTCGCGGATACACTGCTCACCGATACTGTCAAGATATGTCAAGGGCACGCCGGGCTTGACATACTTAGCCACCTCCGCGAGGGTGATGGCCACCACCTTGGCGCTCTCTCTCAACTTGACAAAGTCGGCTTCGCTCTTATATTTAATTCTTCTGAAGGTCATTGTCTATTAGCCGCCATAAACGCCGCCGGTACGGCCCTTAATTCTACCGGATTTGGTCAAACCGTCATAATGTCTCATCAACAAGTGGCTTTCAATCTGCTGGAGTGTATCCAGAACAACACCCACCATAATGAGGAGGGATGTGCCGCCGAAGAACTGTGCGAACTGTTGGTTCACACCGAAAATACGGACGATAGCAGGAAGGATAGCCACAATACCTAAGAAGATAGAGCCCGGCAAGGTGATGCGGGACATCACGGTGTCGATGAACTCCTGGGTCTGCTTACCCGGTTTGATACCAGGGATGAAGCCACCGTTCTTCTTCAGATCCTCAGCAATCTGCTGCGGGTTGATGGTGATGGCGGTATAGAAATATGTAAAGAGAATAATCAAAATAAAGAATACAATGTTGTAGCCTGCACGGTTATAGTCGATGAAGCTGTTCCAGAAACCGGAGGTGGTTTGAGCGTTGCGTACGAACATCAACGGCAGGAACATGATAGCCTGGGCGAAGATGATAGGCATAACGCCGGCAGCATTGACTTTCAAAGGCAGGTAGTTGCGGACGCCACCGTATTGTTTGTTACCGACCACGCGCTTAGCATATTGGACGGGAATACGGCGGGTACCTTGTACGAGGAGAATACAGAGGGCGATGATGATCATCATGAGCACGATCTCGATGATGAAGACAATCGGGCCACCGTTCATCTCAGTGATACGAGCAACGAATTCAGCCTTGAGGGCGTACGGCAGACGAGCAATAATACCAATCATAATGATCATAGAGATACCATTGCCGATACCATTGTCGGTGATTCTCTCACCCAACCACATGATAAACAGGGTGGCGGAGATAAGGAGGATGAAGGCGCATACGCTGAAGGCCGTGAAGCCCAAGATGTGATGCTCCAACATGGAGGGGGCGATAGCCTGCGGGAACTGGTTAACCAAGTTTGCGATATAGGCAGGAGATTGGATGGCCAACACGAGAACCGTCAGATAACGCGTGATCTGGTTGATTTTCTTACGACCGCTCTCGCCTTCCTTTTGCAAACGCTGGAAATAGGGAACCGCAAGAGTCATCAACTGCACCACGATGGATGCGGAGATGTACGGCATGATACCCAATGCAAAGATGGAAGCGTTAGAGAATGCACCACCGGAGAAAAGGTCCAACATACCGAGAATACCCTCTTGAGTCGCTTTGGTAAACGCGGACAAACCGCCGGGGTTGACACCGGGGAGTACCACGTGGGCTCCAAAACGGTATATCAGGATGATGAAGAGCGTATAGAGAATACGTTTTCTAAGGTCTTCAATCCTGAAAATGTTTTTTATCGTTTCAATAAATCTTTTCATAACAGAAAGTAGGTGTTGTTAAAAAAAATTACTCAGCGGCAGGAGCTTTGACTAAAGTGGCGGTGCCACCAGCTTGCTCGATAGCAGCCTTAGCCTTGGCAGAATACTTGTCAGCCGTCACATTCACCTTAGCGGTGAGCTCACCCTTGGCCAAAATGGCGATCAGGGCGTTCTTCTTTGCCAAACCGTTAGCCAAGAGAACCTCCTTGTTGATGTCGGTGATGTTCTTGTCGGCCAACTTCTGCAGAGTGCTGATGTTGATAGCGTTGTATTCTACGCGGTTGATATTTTTGAAACCTCTCTTGGGAAGAATACGATAGATGGGCATTTGACCACCTTCGAAACCAATTTTACGGCTGTAACCGGAACGGGATTGTGCACCCTTGTTACCACGTGTGGAAGTGCCACCTTTACCGGATCCTTGACCTCTACCAATTCTTCTGTCTTTCTTTGTTGAATTCTTTGCTGGTGTTAAATTGTGTAAATCCATTGTCTTATGTTTCAAAAGTGTTTTTAATTCTGTTATAACTCTTCTACGGTTACCAAATGCTTGATAGCATTCACGATACCTTCAATTTGAGGAGTAACCTCATGTTCAACGGTTTGATGCATCTTGTGCAAACCTAATGCTTCCAAGGATCTTTTTTGGCGGATCGGTCTACCTACCGCACTTCTCACCTGTGTAATTTTAATCTTTTTCATCCTTACAAATTTATGTTTTTAATTTTTATGATAAATCAAAAAAAATAGCATACTTTTTGAAGAAAAAAGTGTGCTATATTGCATTTCATAACCATAAGAAATCTCCCCTTCATTCCTATCCCTATTTCAATACAGTCCGTGAAAATCAAGCAGTTACAAAAATTTTCCATCCTTTTGGCTGCCATATAGCATTCCACTTCAAAAAGCGTGCAAAGATACACTTTTTTTAATAGCAATCATACCTTGTCAAAATATTTTTTTCAAAGTATGGAAAAATCATGATAAAATGCTATCCGCCAAACTCTTAAATCAGCACCCTACCCTATCATAATTCCGGGTCCCTGTCAGGCGCGTCCGAGCTGCCCGAAACTGTTCCACATGGCAGCCAAGTCGACCTTGGGCTGGTAATCCCGGAAATAGAGATCGTCGGCCAATTGGACCATGTCTTCCGAGAACACCTGGCCGGGGAAGGCATCGGTGGGGAACAGCACCCCCGGAGTTAGGAAATCGCCATATTTCTCGTAATGGCAACAGCTGACCCAGCTTCTGCGGTCGGCCAGCACAGAGAATATATTGCGGACAAACTGGCTCTTCTCTATGACAAACCAAATGTCAAGCCATAGAAAGAGCAACAACAAGAGTGAGGTGGTAATATTGAAGAGACGTTTGCGCCGGCGCACGCTCTTCTGCGCGAGTGAGCGCACCGGTATCGTATACAGACTGTCTGGTGAAAAGATGGAATTGCTGCCGATGACGAAATGGCTGTCTTCGGGCGCGATCCTGAACTCAGTCTGGGTATCTTGCAGATGGCTCATCCAATCAATGATCTGTTCAGACGATACGTTCTTGGCGCAGAATATGACTTCGTTGATACGATAGAGAGAGAGCAATTCGGGAAGATGCTCTATGGAGCCCACGATTGGCGTGGCATTACCATTCCCGCCCTGCGTGGTCGCGATGCCGGCAAAGGAGCACTTGTCGTCCATCATCCGCACCAGCCCGAGCACCCGGGAGGCCTCCTCGCCATCGCCCACCACCAGTACGCGACGGGTCCCCTGCGTGCCGGCGACCATCCCTTTGGAAGGCAGCTTCCTGATGATATAACGGACCAGATTCAAAGATATGGCTGTCCACATCGCTCCGAAAAGCGTGACGGCACGGGAGAAACGGAGGGTTTCAGGCAACAGCGCGTACACTAAAAGTATGATAACAGTGCCGACAAGAATCCCCTTATTGACATTCGGCACATGAACCGGTCGGCGATAGCCCTTGCACACGAGCACCGCCAACAACCATATCAATATATAACATGGTATTACAATATTATAATAATAGTGCGGGAAGGCAGCATCTCGCGCCGACAAGATGTTGAGATCCCAGTATCGGGCGATACAGAACATGCCGGCATACACCATCACAAAATCCAACAGCGGGAGCCAGATTTTGCCTAAGATACGCTTTATCACCGCCAAAGAGGCACGGAACCAAATGGCAAGATTGATAAAGAAGTTGAACAGTTTTGCATTCTTTTGCGAAAAATGTTTCTGCGCAAAAATCTGCATGGCCTTGTAGAAGACGTGCACATAGTTGAGGCTGCCCTTCTTGGTGCTCTCACCCTTATAGTGAATGATGCGAGTCTCTGGAAAATAGTAGTTCTTGTAGCCGCCTTTCAAAACTCGGTATGACAAATCAATATCCTCTCCATACATGAAATAATCCTCATCGAGAAGACCGATTTGGTCGAGCACACTCTTGCGGAGCATCATAAATGCCCCTGACAGCACCTCAACCTCATTAATCTCGTTCTCGTCCAGATAAGACAAATGGTAGGTGCCGAATTTACGAGAATGCGGGAAAACTTTGGAGAGGCCGAAGAGTTTGAAGAAGGCCACTGACGGGTATGGGATCCCGCGTTTTGACTCGGGAAGGAATTCACCCTTGCCATTCACCATCTTCACACCGAGGCCGCCCGCGTCGGGATGCTCATCCATAAAACGGAGGCACTTCTCAAATGTGTCCTCCTCGACCAGCGTGTCGGGATTCAGGAGCAGCACATACTCTCCCGTTGAGATTCGGATAGCCTGGTTGTTGGCGCGGGAGAAACCGACATTCTCCTTATTGGCAATCACCTTGACCTGCGGGAACTTTACCGCCAGCATCTCCAGCGAGTTGTCCACAGAGTTATTGTCCACCACAAAAACTTCCCCCTCCACATTCTTCAAAGCCTTGAAGACAGAATGCAGAGCCTGTTCAAGAAAATAGCATACGTTATAGTTGACGATGACAATGCTAAGTTTCATGATCGGGGTTTAGAAGTAAGCCAATACCGTTTTTTTGGAAACGACCTTGTCGCCGACATTCACAAACACCTGGGCGTCAAGGGGCAAGAAGACATCTACGCGAGAACCGAATTTGATCATACCCACCTCGTCGCCTTGCAGCACCTGGTCTCCGACCTCCGGGTAGCTTACGATTCGGCGGGCCACGAATCCTGCTATCTGACGGAATAGGACTTTATGTTCCTCATCTTTTGCCACAACGATTGTGTTGTGTTCATTGTCAACGGAGGATTTCGGAAGCTTTGCCAGCACATATTTTCCCGGGTGGTACGCGGAGCACTCCACCACTCCACTGATGGGATAGCTGTTCACATGCACATTGTTGATGGACATGAAGATGGATATCTTGATTCTCTCGTCTTTGAAAAATTCATATTCAAAAGCAGGCCCGATTGAAAGGATGGTGCCGTCTGCAGGCGACAGAATGCCGTCTTCCACCACATTTACAATCCGATAAGGCACTCTGAAGAAACGCACGATAAGTCCGCCAAGCACCAGCATCAGCGTATAGAAAACCACATTGACCCACCACAGATTTGCCAAAAAGAGGAGATAGCAAACGGAGGCCAACAATATCACAGAGAGGCTTACGATAATGATGATAGTACCTGCGGCGTGCAGCTTCATAAAGAGATCTTATTTCACGTAAAGAATATAGGTATGGATTGGAATATTGTTTTCGGAAGAGATGGTGATGAACTGGCGAGGATACATCTTGTTATTCATATAGTGAACACCCTCGTAGCTGTAAACATAGTTGACGGAGCGGGTCAACACACCTTCCACTTTAACCACTTCGGTTTCTGAAAGTTTATTATTCAGGTAGTAGCCTGCATAGCCGGCGTATGCGAACGGGAGGCCATAGAAGGGGTTGAAAGACTCCTCATCGTAGGTATATGTACGAGTCACCTCACGACGAAGAGACGGGTATTCCTCAACAATCTGGGAGATGTTGTCAAAATTCTTCTTGGAGCCCTCCTCATAGGTGAAGGTTTTGGTGCTGCGGAACACCAGGTCTTTAGACTGGTCTTCCTTGCAGAGCTCATGAATTTCCTGCACATCGCCGAGCATTCGGTTATAGAGTCTCAGGTCTTTCATATAGACGAGATTGTCGAAGAAGTCCTTATCATAGTTCTCTTCAATCTTTTTGATGCGGCTGGTCTCCTCATCGCGGGACACCGTCATTTCCTGACGCGGCTGGCCATCCACCACATAGGACATGGTCTCCATCAAGCCATCATCATTATAGGTGATATTGATGGTTTCAGAATATTTTTCACCCACATGATAGATGGAAGAGACGGTTTTATCCTTGTTATAGGTAAACTCAAAACTATAGAGAGAATCGATGGTGATGCTGGTCAACACACCCTTATCGTCATAGTTGTACACCTCGTTGGGAGCGTACACATCGCTGCGATACCAGATTTTTTTAATCTTGCATTTGGGGTGATAGGTTTCCACATTCTTCTCGCAGGAAGTGAATGTGCCGACAATGAAAATGGCCGCGACCATTAGGAGGATATTCTTCTTCATATTACTATAGATTTTGCGAATAAAAAATCGTGGCAAAAGTACAAAAAAATATTCATAAAAATATTATATTTGCGCCCTGATTTTTTAGGAAAATTTTATTTACAACTTTAAATACATATTAATATGGTAGAAAAGATTACATCAAGTCAACAAGCCATTGACATGGAAGCCAGATATGGCGCCCACAACTATCATCCGTTGGACGTAGTCATTGCCAAGGGCAAAGGTCCGTTCGTATGGGATGTGGAAGGAAAGAAATATTTTGATTTCCTCTCTGCCTACTCCGCAGTCAACCAAGGTCACTGTCACCCGAAGATCATCGATGCCATGATCGACCAGGCTCAGAAAGTCACCCTGACCTCTCGTGCTTTTTACAACGACTGTTTGGGACCTTACGAGAAGTATGTCACCGAGACCTTTGGCTATGACAAGGTGCTCCCGATGAACTCTGGCGCCGAGGCTGATGAGACAGCTTTGAAGCTCTGTCGTCGTTGGGGTTATGACAAGAAAGGTCTTCCTGAGAACCAGGCTAAGATCATCGTTTGTGACGGTAACTTCCACGGACGTACCATCACCATCGTTTCCTTGTCCATCGATCCTGATGCTTACGCAGGTTTCGGTCCGTTCACTCCGGGCTTCATAAAGATCCCGTACAACGATGTGGACGCTTTGGCAAAGGCTTTGGAAGATCCTATGGTATGCGGTTTCCTCGTGGAGCCCATCCAAGGTGAGGCTGGCGTATACGTACCAGACGAGGGTTATTTGAAGAAATGTTATGACCTGTGCAAGGCTCACAACGTGCTCTTCATCGCTGACGAGGTACAGACCGGTATCGCCCGTACGGGTAAGATGCTGGCTTGCGACCACGAGGGCGTTCGTCCTGACATCTTGGTCTTAGGCAAGGCGCTCTCTGGCGGTACCATGCCGGTATCCGCAGTGCTCTGCGACGACGACATCATGTTGAACATCAAGCCGGGTGAGCACGGTTCCACCTTCGGCGGCAACCCTGTGGCCTGCCGCGTGGGTATCGCTGCTTTGGAAGTGGTGAAAGAGGAAAAACTCGCCGAACGCGCTGAGTACCTCGGCAAGATCTTCCGCGACGAGATGAACAAGGTTAACAGCCCGATGATCAAGCAAGTACGCGGCAAGGGCCTCCTCAACGCCGTCATCATCCAACCGACCAACGGCAAAGAGGCTTGGGACGTGTGCGTGAAGATGAAAGAGCTCGGCGTGCTCGCCAAACCGACACACCAGCACATCATCCGCTTCGCTCCTCCATTGGTTATCACCGAGGAAGAACTCCGCGAAGCTATCGAGATTATCAAGAAAGCCATCCTGTCTTTCGAATAATCTCATCTCGCGCTTCTATCAAGAAGCAGCGGGTCGGAATGCCGATCCGCTGCTTCTTTTTTGATGAACCTTGAACTTTGACTTTGAACTTTGGCCATCACACCGCACCGCCCCTCCCCTACCATTATTAACTATTATCTATTATCTATCAACTATTATCTATTTATCGTTTTCCTTCCTCCTCTCCCATTCACCAAAAAAATGTATCTTTGCGCCTTCAAATAAATCATAAAACTATCATCACTAAATGGAATACAACACCAAACGGAATACGCTCACCATTCGGGAATACGGACGCAACGTGCAGAAAATGGTCGAACAACTGAAGCTCATCGAAGACCGCGACAAGCGCACCGAAGCAGCCAAGGCCGTGGTACGCACCATGGACCAGCTCAACCAGAACACCGACACGGCCAGCAACAAGGCCGACTCCATCGACTACTGGCACAAACTTTGGGACCATCTCTTCGCCATGAGCAACTACGAATTGGATGTGGACTCCCCCTTCCCCAAGGTAGAGAAGATGGTGGAAAAGCCCATCATGGAAAAGCCCGACTACAACAAGCATCATATCAAGTTGCGCACATACGGTCGCAACATGGAACGCATCATCAAAGAGGTTTCCCAATACCCGACAGAGCAACGCGAGCGCTTGGCCAAACCGCTGGTCAACCATCTCAAAATGCTCTACCTCACTTTCAACCGCGATTCCGTCAACGACGAAGTCATCAAGCAACAGCTGTCCGACCTTTCCGACGGGCTCATTACCGTTCCTGAAGACTACACGCTGACCCCGACCAAAGAGCTGAACCAGCTCATCAGCAACAACGCCTTCTTTGTGACACCGCCCGCCAAGAAGAAGAAAAAAAAGAAAAAAACTAATCCCACATTATGAATATCGTAGAAGTCCAGGAGGTCACCAAACGATACTCCAAGCACACGGCGCTTGACAATGTCTCGCTCTCTGTCCGACAAGGAGCGGTATTTGGACTGTTAGGCCCTAACGGTGCGGGCAAGACAACCCTCATCCGCATCCTCAACCGCATCACCTTCCCCGACCAAGGGCGTATCCTTTTCCAAGGGCATCCCCTTCAGGCAGAAGACGTGTCCCAAATCGGATACCTGCCTGAAGAACGCGGTCTCTACAAAAAGATGAAGGCGGGCGAACAGGCTCTCTACCTGGCACAGCTCAAAGGCATGTCGGCCTCTGATGCCAAGAAACAGCTGAAACTAAAATTCGAACAATACCAGATCTCTGACTGGTGGAACCGTCCTACCGAGGAACTTTCCAAAGGCATGCAGCAGAAGCTACAGTTCATCATCACCATTCTGCACAAGCCCTCTTTTCTCATCCTGGACGAGCCCTTCAGCGGTTTCGACCCCATCAACACCAACCTTTTGAAAGACGAGATCATGCAACTCTCCAGAGAGGGTGCCACCATCATCCTCTCCACCCACAACATGACCTCCGTGGAGGAGATCTGCGACGAAATTGCCCTGATCAACAAATCGCAAAAGATCCTGGAAGGCAACATCTACGATATTAAACAACAATTCAAGAACAACACCTTCTTAGTGGAAGTCGCCAACGACAACCTGCCCGACGACCAAATGTTCGGAGATGTATTCCAGCTGGTCTCACAAAAGGGAAATGAGCATACCACCTCTTACGCCATCCGCATCGCTGACGGTCACGAGGCCAATGAGCTCATCCAGCTGTTGGCTCAGCAAAGCCACATCGTCTCTTTCGCCGAGAAGCTGCCCTCCATGAACGAAATCTTTATCCAACAAGTCGAAACCTTCAACAACCAGCACCATGCAGAATAAGACATTCCTCATTATCAGTCGCGAATACACCACCCGCGTCAAGAAGAAATCCTTCATCATCATGACCATTCTGCTGCCAGTGCTGATGGCCGCCCTCATCTTCGTCCCGGTACTCGTCATGCTGCACTCGGAGCGTAGCCAACACACCCGCGTGCTGGTCGTGGATGACACCGAAATCTTCCTCAACACCTTCGAAGAGACTGAGAACACCACCTACCAATACCGTTCCGGCAACATTGATCAGATCACAAAAGAGACTCTCGACAACGATGAGTTCGACTGCGTCTTTCACATTTTAGACAACGGTGAGAGCCTGCGGAGCAACCTATACTACAAAAAGTCCATCCCCAGTACCCTGCAGTCCTCTTTGGAGAGCCAGATGAACGAGACCTTCTTCGACAGGATACTCCAAGACTCCCTGCACATAGAGCTGGCGGAATTCCAGAAGTTGCAGGATCTGACCAAAGTCAACATCACCGCCATCCAAATCGACAAAGATGGAAATCAGCGGGAGAACGATGCTGACATGAACATGGTCATCGGCATGATGTGCGGCTTCTTCATCTACTTCATCATCATCATTTTCGCCAGCCAGGTGCTGCGCGGCGTGTTGGAAGAGAAGAGCAACCGCATTGTTGAGGTGCTGATCTCGTCCGTCAAGCCCATGCAGCTGCTTACCGGCAAGATTGTGGGCATTGCCTTAGTCGGCATCACCCAATTCCTCATCTGGGTAGTGCTCACCACGGGCATTCTCTTTGGCGTCCAGCTGGCAGCACCGAATCTTTTCAGCAGTGAAACCAGCACCGAAGCGGCCACCGAGATGGCAACAGGTATGGCAAACAGTCCTGACATGGCCGCTCTCGCGGATGGCAACATCTTCCAAGTCATCAACAACTACTTCCCTGTGTCATTCGCAGAGTTGATCTTGAGCTTCTTCTTCTACTTCGTCATCGGCTATCTCATCTACGCCACCCTATATGCAGCCACGGGTTCTGTTGTGGACAACGAAAGCGACTCGCAGCAATACACCATGCCCGTCACATTACCATTGATATTGTCGATCATTTTCGTACCGACCATCTCCACCAATCCGAATGGGCAACTGGCATTATGGCTTTCCATGATCCCACTCACCTCCCCCATCTCGATGATGGTGCGGTTACCGTCGGGCGTGCCCTTGTGGCAACTGCTCACCTCCATGGCCATCTGCCTGCTCTTCCTCTTCTTCTGCATCTGGTTCGCCGCCAAGGTCTACCGTGTCGGCATCCTGATGTACGGCAAGAAGAACGGCTGGAAGGAGATCTTCCGGTGGTTGAGGGAAGCGTAGCAATGTGAACGGAACCTCAATCACAACAAGCGACTAAGATCATGAGCTACCTTATCAGACCGGCCAGACCGGAGGATGCTGTCTTTATCGGAAGATGTGTATGCGAAGGCATCGGATTTGAGATTTTCGAGAAAGAGACGGACCAGAACAAGGAAATAGCAGAGAGGATCGCACCCTTGGCCGCGCGGGAAGGCACGCTCTACAGTTATCGTAACACCTTGATAGCCGAAGTGAATGGCGAAGTGGCCGGGGCCGTCATCTCCTACCCGGGCGAATATTACCACGAGTGGCGCAAGGAGACCTTTCGCGACCATCCTTACTTCAAGGATTTGGACTTGGACGTCATGCCTGACGAGGCGGGTCCGGGAGAGTACTATATTGACACCTTGGCCGTGCTACCCCAATTCCGCCGGCAGGGCATCGGCAGCGGACTGATTAAGGAGCGTATCGCACAGGTACAGCAGGATCACCCCGACTTGCGCATCACCCTGCTCGTCGACCCCGAGAACCTCAACGGCCAACGCATCTACTCCCGCCTCGGCTTTCAGTTTGTCAACCGCAACGTCATGGCTTTCAACCATCTGTATTGGAAAATGGCCTTGTAGAGACGTTCCATGGAACGTCTCTACCAACGGACGAACAACCTACAATTCACCATTTTGCATCTTGATATTTGGGTCATATTAATAAAAAAGATATTTTTGCAGATAAAATCAAAAAGATGATAAACAAAGCAAAAAAACTCCCTCATCCAAGAACTGAATGAAACCAAATACACAATATATGGATAAATCATCATTGTCCGTATCAGAGCATCCATAACCAACAATAATTTATCTTTCAAAAACATTTTTAACCAAAAAAAAGAAGTGAAAATGAGAAAGAATGCTTTCAAATGTGTCATTGTTTTCACAACCGTCATGATGTTTTTCGGTTTAGTGACGGCGCAGACCACCTATTTCGTTTCCAACCAAGGTAACGACAACAACAACGGCCTTTCGTGGGCCACGGCCAAGGCCACCATCAACGGGGCGATGGCGCTGATTACCTCAACCAACGACGATTCGGTGTTCGTGGCAGTAGGCACCTATCCGGCCTGCACCGTCAAGAGCGGCACGCATGTGTATGGCGGGTTCGCGGGCACGGAAACGCACTTGTACGAACGGCAACCTCTCACATACGGCATCGCCGCCGACAGCTCCTGCTCCCGAATCGATGCGCAGCAGAACAGCAACTACGCCGTCCTAATTGACGGCTATTATTACTACAATAGCAGTTATCATTGCGGAAGAAACACCCTCGACGGCTTTTATGTGACGGGGGGCTCCTCGTATGGCGTTTACGATCTGGCCAATAACACACACACCATCTCCAACTGCACTATGACAGGGAATGCCAGCGGTCTGTATCTGACATTGGCATATAGCAACACATACTACAGTTCAACATTCCAGGTTTCTGATTGTAAAATCATTGGAAATACCACATACGGCGGCGTGCAGATGTACAACGGCAACCAGACATACGGAGCCACATTTGAGTTTAATAACTGTGTAATTGCAGAAAACACTGGTAACCAGTTCGGTGGCATGAGGTTCAACACGTATGCTTATTCTACAACCAATAATATTATTGTAAACAATTGTGACATTGTGAAGAATGTCGCTTCCGGACTGACTGCCAAGGCCGGCGGCATCCTCACACAGAGCAACGACTTCGACTACGTCAATACGAAATGCGAGTGGAGGATCCTTAATTCGCGCATCATTGACAATACCGTCTATACCACGGCCACCACTGCCAGCGCGGACAACAGTTGGCCATATATTGCCGGCGGTGTCAGCGCATATACGCACACCACACATATTTTGGGTTGTGTGATTGCCAACAACAGCGCCATCTCCACCGAGGGCATCGATGTAACCGGCGGTGTGGCATCGTACGCCAATGGAACAAACACCTCCTCCAACAACACCGGTGATCCAGTAGGACGGTTATATATGACCAACTGCGTGGTGACGAACAACCTTGCACAGACCACCCATTCCAACGGCACTGGGGGCATCCGCACCACCAAGGCCGCCACGGTTAAGAACACAGTGGCCTGGAACAACAAGCGCGGCAGCACAGTCTCCAACACCAGATGGTCCACCAATTTCTCAGTTCCCTACACCTATTGTGCCAGCGAAACATCCCCGACCAGCGACTTTGCCACCGACAGCACCAATATCGTGCTGGATTCACTGACGCAACCCCTGTTTGTCGCACCGTCCTCTATGGTAGGCGCCACCACCATTGCTACGGACCTGTCGAATCTCGCCGCCAACTGGCACGTGCAGCCCATATCTCCTTTGGTGGATGCCGGCGACCCGAATACAGCATTCATCACCTACCTGCCCGCCACCGACATGGACGGCAACCCGAGAATATACAACAACATTGCCGACATCGGGGCATACGAATGCACGCAAACAACCATGAACCAAGCTATCATCTGGAATCAGACGCTGTCTGCAACTTTGGGGGATGCACCCGTTTTACTGACGGCCACGGCCACCTCGGGATTGCCCGTGAGCTATAGCAGCAG
>JAGCFD010000044.1 GCA_017650305.1 Bacteroidales bacterium
CTTTGAACTTTGACTTTGAACCCATTAACCCATTAACCCGTTAACCTTCTAACCGCTTAACCTATTAACCTTTTAACCTCCTAACCTTGACATTGAACTTTGAACTTTGGCCGTTTGCTATTAGCCATTAGCCCCGAACTACCCATAACTATTAACTATTATCTATTATCTAACTCCCAATCGCCCCCTCAATTCACGGGGATTCCGCCCATCTGCACGCGTTATCCGCAAACGGCCGCTCGCCCATCGTGTCGTTCCCCGCACACCTCCGGCGTGCCTACAAAAATAAACGAAACTTCGGTTATTCTCACAACAATTTTCACTTTATTAATAAATAAACAATATAATCAATAAAATATTTGTACATTTGTAAAATATTTATATATTTGCAGCGATGTTTTCCCATATCCTGTTTAAAGGACCTCGCAGGGTATGGGAACGTCACGGATTAAAAGAAAACCGAGGTCCTCTGAACATATTTTGCGATGAAAAGATCAGTTTTATTTTTTATTGTTGCAATTCTGTTAGGTGTTGGGCTACAGTCTTGCGACAAAGAAGACATCAATGGCGGCAATAATGGCGGTGGTGATTCGGGAAGTGACACGACGTCTTTGTCTTTGAACTGGGTTGACCTCGGGTTGCCGAGCGGCCTCTTGTGGGCAGACCGGAATGTGGGTGCCAACAACCCAGAGGACTATGGCAACTACTATGCCTGGGGAGAGACCGCCCCGAAGGATGTCTACGATTGGAGTACTTACGCATACGCCAACGACACCGGTGCGCTCACTAAATACTGCAATAAGGCTCAATACGGTCTCGACGGCTTTACGGACAACCTGACCGTCCTTCAGGCCTCTGATGATGCCGCCACGGCCAACCTCGGCGGTGGAGCCCGCACACCGACTAATAACGAGTGGGAAGAGTTGATACACTACACTACCAGCACCTGGACCACCCGCGAAGGGGTTAACGGCCGCCTTCTGACCGGCTCCAATGGCAATAGTCTCTTCCTGCCCGCTGCCGGTTGCCGGTTACGTGCGGACCTCTTCCGCGCGGGTGAGTACGGCGGCTACTGGTTGAGTACGCTGCGCCCGGACCGCTCAGACGGCGCGTGGTACTTCGTCTTCAACTCGAGTTTCCAGCAGGTTAGCTTCTACTATCGCTACGGAGGGTTTCCTGTACGTGCCGTGCGTGACAGTCAGCACTAACCCTTGTTCCGCCCCACACCCAATAGGGCAATGGCCGACCTGAGTCAGGCTTGTTTTGATGCTCGCCGCCACAAACGATTCAAACCTTATCAGCAAAGGTTTGAAACCGACTTGGGAGAAAAACCATAAGGGGTATGACATGTGCACGGGATGAAACTCGCGGCGCGGGTGACACTTGCCATGATGCTTGTAACGTGCCCGCCGCGAAAGGGGAGACAGTGCCATCATGTATATAAGTACCTTTTTTTATTGCGCAAGGATACTATTTCATTTTTACTATTTTTGTATGTTGATTTTTTAGCAGCACCGTTTCCAAACTTTACTGGCAAAACATCATCGTTATGAAAAAGACGCTCCTTATCACAACCGTTTTGCTGTCTGCCATGTCGCTGAAATCCCAAAACAACGTCACAGTGACATTTACCTGCCGTACCACAGACAGTATTTATGTGCCTTCCGACCATGTCGTGGTCGAAAATCTCGACCGTGAATGGACCGAGACCATCCATTTTCCCGACACCGTTTACCAGTTGATGGTGGGGACGGGTGTCTCTGATAATCCGGGAAGTTTGGGATTAGTGGTGTCGCCGAATCCGTTCGACGGGATGACCAGGGCGACCTACGACTTGGTCTTGCCTGGCGAGGCGACCGTGGAATTGACGGACTTGGCAGGTCGGATTCTCGCGGCAAGGCTAATCGAAGTGCAACACCCCGGACGTTGCTATCTTCGCATAAGCATCTCTCATCCAGGTATTTATCTCCTACATTTCCGGCAATCCGGAAAATCGGTTTCCGCAAAGATAGTGAACTCCGGCTGCGGAAACGGCAATGCCGTTGAACTGGATGGGATAGCTGAAGAGGGTCTTTGGAGCGACAAGAGGGGAACGTCTCTGAAAGCCATTTCCTCCCATCCGTTCCAAATAGGCGACCGAATGCGGTATGTAGCGTATGCCTCGGGCCATGCCAGCGACGAAGTGATTCAGCAGCAGAACGAAAGCGACACTTTGACTCTTCTCTTCAACCATTTCATAGAATTAGGCGATTCGCTGCCTTGTCCCGGGACACCCACATTGACCGATTACGACGGGAACGTTTACAACACGGTGAAAATCGGCAACCAATGCTGGATGAGAGAGAACCTTCGGACCACACACTACGCGGACGGGACGGAAATACCCCTCGGGGGTGATGTTGCCAGCTTCACCGACCCGCTTTACTTCAACCATCCGGTCGGAAGTCTGACACTTGCGGAGCGGGGCTACCTGTACAATTGGCCCGCATTGATGAACGGGGACTCCTCCAGCTATGGGATTCCTTCTGGTGTGCAGGGCGTCTGTCCCGATGGATGGCACGTGCCCAGCAGACCGGAATGGGCGATATTGATCGATTATTTGAGCAATCACAACGAATACACCTGCAATAACATCGCATTGTATATCGGGAAAGCCGTCGCGGTGAAGACAAACTGGCCGGAGAGCCCTTACACCTGCTGTGTCGGCCACTACCCACACTCAAACAACGCCACGGGATTCTCCGCCTTGTCGGCGGGCTACTGCATCGGTTCGTCATACGACAATGCCGGCGCCTTTTTCAGCACTTGCACGTATACTGCAAAGGGACGAGCAGTTTACACTTTATCCTACAACAGCGTTACTTTGAATTCCACCACAATGGGAAAACAAATCGGGCTATCCGTTCGCTGCCTACGAGATTAACATTCGTTCCATGCCTGCAACAGGGCGTCCTCAAGCACGAAACCTGAAAAAACGCTCTACTCCTTCCCAATGCCCAACTGCCAACCGCCCCCGCCGCCGCCATTCCGCTCGCGCAGCGAGCGGAACCTCCCGCCCTTCGGCACGCGTTATCCGCAAACGGCCGCTCGCCCATCGGGTCGTTCCCCCGCAGGCCTCCAGCCTGCCTGACCCCACAACTTTGACTTTAAACTATGACCTTGACTTTGGCCGTTAGCTATTAGCCATTAGCCTTGAACAACTCATAACTATTATCTATTAACTATTATCTATTAACTTTTAACTCTTAACTTCTAACTGACAACTTCCTCACCTCACATCTCCTGGTCGCTATTTCCAACAAAATGCGTATCTTTGCCGCCTGATTATTTTAGGATAAATATATGAATACGACAAGACAGAATAAGATAGCAGCATTATTGCAGAAGGAGCTGGCTAACATCTTTGTGGCCGACGGACGCAACCTCTACAACTGCCTCATCACGGTGACGAAGACGACCATCACCTCCGACCTTTCCATTGCGAGGGCTTACCTGAGCGTCTATATGGCGCCTGACAAAGAGGCCATCGTGGCGGCGGTGCGCGCCAACACCAAAGACATCCGTTTCCGCTTGGGACAGCGCATCCGCAATCAGTTGCGTGTGGTGCCTCAGCTGGAGTTTTTCCTGGACGACACCTTGGACTATATCGAACACATTGACGAACTGCTGAAACAATAGCCGTGAAATCTGCCAGCCGCAAGACCGCCTTTTTCATCGCCAAGCGATATGTTGTGTCCCGCAAGAAACACAACATCATCAATGTCATCTCCATCGTCTCGATGGTGGGCATCATGGTGTGCACGGCGGCATTGGTCATCGTCCTCTCCGTCTTCAACGGCCTGGAGGAGACCATCAGCGGGTGGTTCAACGACAACAACCCCGACTTCATGATCACGCTCCGGGAGGGCAAGTCGTTTGAGACGGCGGAGTTTCCCATGGAGCAGCTCCGGCGCCTCGATGGTGTCAGCGAGGTGGACGAGATGGTCAGCGACTTGGCCTTGGTCACCTACCAAGACCGGCAGGAGCTGCTGCAGCTGATCGGTGTGGACACCGGCTCGCGCACCATGCAGGTGTACGCCGACGTGCTCGTGGACGGGGACGCGCGCCCCTACTACGGGGAGCAAGCCTGCGCCAACCTCGGCACCGTGGCGGCGGGCAAGCTGCTCGTCAACCTGAAGAGCTACGACATGCTGAAGGTCTATTACCCCAAGCGCACCAAGAAAAACCTCGCCGACCCCGCCAGCGCCTTCAACACCGACTACCTCTACCCCACCGGCGTCTTCGCCTCCAACACCGACCACGACCAAAACTATCTCGTCTGCCCCATCGAGTTCGCCCGCAACCTAATGCATTACCAAGAGCAAGCGACCTCCATGGCTGTCTACACGAATCTGTCTGCTGATGTCAAGAAGATGCAGAAAGAGATCGAGAGCATAGTCGGCCCCTCCTTCGTTGTCAAGAATCAGCAACAGCAGGAGGAGACGCTCTTCAAGACCATGCAGTCGGAGAAGCTGGTCACCTACATCATCCTGGCCTTCATCCTCTTTGTGGCCGCCTTCAACATCATCGGGGCCATCGGCATGCTCGTGCTGGAGAAGCAGCGCGACAATGCCATCCTCTACAGCTTAGGGGCCTCGCCATCGCTGATCCAGCGCATCTTCCTGTACGAGGGCATGGCTGTATCGCTCATCGGCGGCATCTTAGGCATCATCATCGGCGTGATTGTCTGCTGGATGCAGCAGACCTTCCATCTCATCAAGCTGGGTGGTGGCGACGGCTATTACACCATTCCTTATTACCCCGTGCAGATGCATTTTACCGACATCCTGCTCATCCTCATGACGATTTTATTCATCAACCTTATCACTGCAATACTGCCCGCCCACGCACTCAAGAAATCCATCAACAAAACATCCGAAATATGAACAAGTTATTCACAACTATAACCTGTCTGCTGTTCTGCACGGCACTATTCAGCCAGTCGGCCATCGGCAAGTTCAGCGCCCACATCCCACTGCACAGTTTCCACTCCGTGGCGGTCGCAGATGACTATGTCTATGCCGCCACCAACCATGGCCTGATGCTGCTGCTCAAGTCTTCCATGAACGATGACAACCCCACCACAAGTTCTTGGACCAAGGTGGACGGCATGTCGGATGTGGACATCAACAAGATCCATTACGATTCAGCCACCAAGACACTCATCGTCAGTTATGTCAACGGCAATCTTGACTTTATCAAAGATGACCGGCTTTTCAACATCAAAGACATCAAAGAGCGTCAGATCAACAACTCCAAACAGCTCTCCAACATCTTTTGTTCGGACGGACTCGCATATCTCGTCTATCCCTTTGGCATCGTCATCGTCAACATTGAACAGCTGCTGATTGAAGACACCTGGTTCACCACCATTGGCAACACCACCTATCGTGCCAACGACTTTGCCATCACCGATGACAGCTATGTCATCAGCACCGACAAAGGCATCTACAGTATCTCCCGGAGCTACATAAACCCCGCCAATTTCGGGGAGTGGCAACTGGCGCCCGAAACAGCAGGAGCAGCGTTCCAACAACTCTGTCTATTCAATGGAACTCTCTTTGCTGTACGCAATTACGAAGAGTTTAGCGACCAACTGCACGACACCGTCTACGCTCTTGCCAACAACCAGTGGACCCCCACACTGCTGAACTATGAAGACATTCGCAGCGTATATACCAATGGCTCCGAGATGGCCTTCTGCAGCTGGGACCGTGTCCAGGTCTTTAATTCCGACATGCAAGAGGTATTCACCGCCGCCTGGTACCCTGAAGAGGGTGGCTACCCACATGCCATGGAAGCCGTGTTGGACCAGGACAACATCTGGGTCGCGGACAAAGAGTTGGGACTCGTAGTTTGCAATCGCACCTTTTTCTACAACCGTTACTACACCTCCTCTGGCCCCTTCAGCGACAACGTGTTGAAGATCTCCAGTCAAAACGGCATCGTAGTCTCCGCTCCCGGGCACTATAACAGTTCCACCTTTGCCAAAGGATTCCTCCATCCTTCCATCAGTTGGTACACCCATCAGAACTGGTATTCCAACGCCACTGATTTCATCAACTACGACACCTCGATGATTGTTTCAGACCTCGTCAACGTCATCATCAATCCCAAAAACGAGGATGAATGGTACGTGGCCTCCTGGGGCGAGGGACTTTTCAAATGCAACAAACAGCGCCCCGTGGCACACTACCACAGCGGGAACTCTATTCTCGAAGCCAACACCTATGGTTTCACCTTCGTTTCAGGCCTTGACTTTGACGACAAAGGCAACTTATGGATCACCAACAGTCAGACCAACAACATGTTGAAGATGATGGAGCCCAATGGCACCTGGCATCAGTTCAACATCACAAGAGGTGTTCTGGCTTCTTCTCCCGAAGGTGTGGTGGCCAAAGACTTGCTCGTTGACTCGAGAGGAATCAAGTGGGTAACCTTCCCACGTGGCTCGAGCCTCAACCGCTACAACCTGATTGCTTTCAACGAAAATGGAACATACGACAACACGGGAGATGACGACTTTGTCTGCGTCAATATGAACGCGGCCGCCGAAGTGAACTCCTCCACAGTTTTATGCATTGCGGAAGACCTCGACGGCGAGATCTGGCTCGGCACCGACAAAGGCATCAAGGTCATTTACTATCCGCAGAACATCTTCAAAGGCACTGCCAACCCGCGTAATATTCTCTTGGAACAGGATGGTTATGTATCCGTGCTCTTTGAATGGGAAAGTGTGACCGCCATCGCAGTGGACGGGGCCAATCGCAAATGGGTCGGCACCAGCAAAGCCGGCGTTTTCCTGATGAGTGAAGATGGGCAAAACCAACTGCTGCATTTCACCGCAGAAGACCATCCGCTCTTATCCAACCAAATCAACACCATTTGCATCGACGACATCAGTGGCGAGGTGTTCTTCGGCACTGAAAAGGGCATTGTCAGCTATCGCGGAGACGCCATCAGGGGATTCTCCACCTATGAAGACGAACTCTTCATCTACCCCAACCCCGTGCGACACGACTATACCGGCGTGGTCGCCATACGAGGACTGAAAGAAAAATCCCTCTGCAAGATCACCGACTCCCTTGGCAAACTGATTTGGCAAGGCTACAGCAACGGAGGCCAGCTCATCTGGAATTGCGTCGACCACTTCGGCCGCAGACCCGCAACCGGCGTCTATTACATCATGGCGTCAGACGAGGACGGCAAGGAAAAAATCGTAGGAAAGTTCCTCTTTATCAACTAAAAAGACCTCCTCGCCATGTATGTGTCCACCCGTGGATTTGTCATCCACACAACAAAATACGCCGACACCTCCATTATCGTGAAGATATTCACAGAACTACATGGCACTCAGTCTTTTATAGTAAAGAACGCCTTCTCCAAGAAGCGAAACATCCGAGCCTCCCTTTTCTCTCCCATGGCTCTGCTGCACATTACCTACGACGACCATTACCTCAACCAACTCAAATATCTGAAAGAGGCTGACCTCGTCAACAGTTCTGACAGCTATGGCTTCGACCCCGCCGCTTCCACAATCAGAATCTTCTACTGCGAACTCCTTTACAAACTCCTCTTTGACGCCGGAGAAGACCCCGTCCTCTTCCAATTCCTTGAACAAGAAATCCTCAAACTCTCAGATCCTCAAATACCTCTTAACATTCTGCCCCTGCAGTTTCTGATCAGGCTCAGCATCCGCCTCGGTTTTGTTCCCGAAGACAATTTTTCCGACAAAAACCCCTATTTCTCGCTTCAAAACGGGAAATTCCTACCCTATCGTTGGGATGAAGAGGATACGCTCACACAAGAAGAGAGCCTGTTTCTTCATCAACTTCTCACAGATGGCGAAGTGGCTTCAACCCGACAGTCGCGACTCAATCTTCTCCACCACCTCATCCGTTATTACAAAATCCATAACGAACAAATTGGCCATATAGCCTCTGTAGACATCCTTACATCGGTACTTCATTGAATCTCACTCATCAAACCCATCTTTATTTCTTAACAATTAATTGTTAAAGTTTAAATTATTTAAAAATTTATTTGACTTTTACAATTTTATAGCATATTTTTGCCGTCTGAAAATAAATAACTATGAAGACGGCAAAGTATATTCTTTGGGCATTCATCATGCTGTCATTTGAGTGGCTGACGGGACAAGAAACGGCCTCCACGAATGAGTATTTCTTGAGTGAGCATCATGCGGTATGGCTTATGGAAGATGGGCACACCTTGCACAGCAGCTATCGTAATCATTTTTTAACCAAAGAGATATCAGACGCTGTGATTGAAGGCTGTCATACATTCCAGGGGAATGGAGTGTTATGGCGCGTACAGCATCTGGGGCATAGCATCTATGGCACGATGGAACTGCGTTTGGGATACGGAAGACGCTTTGGCAAGAAAGTGGCAATCAGTTTACAGGGGTGCTACTTGTGGCGGCATGTTCGCAGCTATCCCAATCTGCACTCCTTCACCATAACCCTGTCGGGTGCCTATCAGATGAGCAAAAAGACGATGTTGGCCATATCATTGTACAATCCTATTCGGATGAAATATGGAGTGGTAGGTGATGAGATTATCCCTATGTCTTTCAATCTGACAGCCCGTTACAAAGCAACCAGGCAGGTCATGTTAGAACTGTTCATTCACAAGCAGTTGCCAACAGGATTTGAGTTGGGCGGAATCGTACACTATTTCCCCCTGAAGGTCTTGTATTTTCGTCTCCTTTGCAGCAACACGCGTTGTGGCATTGGCATGATGTTTTGTTGGAAATCATTGCGATTTTTCATTGATTGTGACTGGTACTATCGGATCGGCATCACACCGGCACTTGACATCTTTTATCACACTTCATCCCACCTGTCATGAGAAGAGTCCTGATATGCATAACGATATGTTTCCTATGGCTGTCGGCACGCGGGCAGGCGGACTCGCTTCTTCATTTGGAAGAGGTGACGGAAGAGGTTGCCGACCTGGACATCTTGTCGGAAGATCAAGACTTTAACGGCGAAGAGCTCTTGGAAGAGATGGAAGAGAGCGACGGGGTTTTGAATCTCAACGAGCTCTCCTATTCGGCGGCGATGCAACGGTTAGGGTTTACAGACTACCAGTATTACCAGCTACAGCTCTATATTGAAATATCTGGTCCATTGGTAAGCATCTATGAATTGGCGGCCATAGATGGCTTCTCCGAGAAAGATGTGGAACGGTTACGAATGCTTGTCAAGGTGGAAGCAGTACCTGCGAAGCGTTCCTTTTGGCGTCATTTCCTCAAGAAGAGCCGATCCACGCTAATCGTCAGGGACAGTTGGGTTTTGGAGCGGCAGGCGGGATATGACACGGCGCGTGCCACGCACTACGACGGTTCGCGAGACCATCTATGTTTCCGCTATGTGTTCAATTCCCAGGACAAGTTCATCCTCAAGATTTCGGGCGAGAAAGATGCGGGGGAGCAGTTCTTCCGGGGCCGGCAGCGGCAAGGCTTTGACTTCTATGCAGGCTCCTTGGCATTGAAGAGGTTTGGGGTGTTGCGGCAGGCGGTGGTGGGCGATTATCGGCTCAACTTCGGGCAGGGATTGGTCTTGGGGAGCTCGTTGCTCAGCGGACGGGGAGGAGACGTCAGCCAGCTGCGGCGCTTCAGCAGCGGCATCCGGGCGGTGGCGCCGACCAATGAGGGAGACTTTCTGCGCGGTGCCGCGGCCACGATCGGCAACACCGCCATCCAGGGCAGTCTCTTTGCTGGCCAGCGCTTTGGCAGCACCACCGGCGCCACCGGATTCGACCTATCCTTTTCGCATCGG
Organism: Bacteroidales bacterium; assembly: GCA_017650305.1. Classification (GTDB taxonomy): domain Bacteria; phylum Bacteroidota; class Bacteroidia; order Bacteroidales; family WCHB1-69; genus F23-D06. Next base: position 9,843 of record JAGCFD010000044.1, read on the forward strand.
AGCTTCCGCCTCGGCGGCCGCGCAGCCTGCCTGTTCAGCTGGGACACAACCTCCGCGCGGCCGCCGGACTCCCCCGCCCTCGCCTTTCAGTCCCTCGTTGCCAGCCTCGACTACCAGACCACCATCCGCAAAGTGCTCCTCTTTGGCGAGACGGCCGTCTCTCATCGCGGAAAAATCGCCTTGTTGCAAGGCGTCACCCTACCATTTTCGCCCGTGACGAGCATCGCCATCATACTCCGGCACTACGACAGCGGTTTCGAGACCCCGCTTGGCAAAGCCTTTGGCGCCAGCAGCAAGAACAATGGGGAGAGCGGCATCTACATCAGCCTTCAGCATATTGTCAGCCGCAATGTGGAACTCAAGACCTACTTCGACTATTACCACCTCCACAACCCCACCTACCGCCTGGACGCGCCCGCCCAAGCGCTCGACGCCTGCGCCACCCTTCGATGCACCTTCACACGGTACAACCTGATCACCCTCACCTACCTCTTTCGCGACAAGCCTGCCAACAGCAGCGAAGAGCCACACTACCACAGACTACTGGAACAGCAACAGCACCGAGTCCGAATACTATGGCAGTACAATCCTCTGAAAAATGTAACATGCAAAAGTGGAATCATCTGGAAAACCACATCTTACAAACAAACAAGAGAAAGATTCCAAGGACTGCTGCTATACCAGGATCTCGCCGTCAACTGCTGGCAAGACCGAATATCCATTCACGCCCGAATCGCCTACTTCAACACAGATCGCTATGACGAGCGACTCTACGCCTACGAGGATGACGTCTATTATGCCTTCACCATAGGCTCTTACTACTATCAAGGAATCCGGGGCTATCTTGTACTTCGGTTCAAATATCGCTTTTTCGCCCTGTGGCTCCGTATTGGGCAGACCTACTATCTGGATCGTCAGGTCGTAAGCAGCGGACTCACGCAAATCAACAAGCCCCACAAGACCGAAGTGCGCCTCCAGACCAGCTGGAGTTGGTAAAAGGAGCTGTCAGACAGGGCTTCATCCTATCCAGATACAGATAATTTAGATTTTAGCATCCGAAAATCCCCCTCATCTCGCAATATTTTTGTACTTTTGCCGACTTTATAATATCATGCTTGATGAACAAGAACTATAATAAGAACAAAAAATATAACAACGCTAACAATCAAAGAGATAAAGCGAAAAACATCCAAGGCGACAAGATGCCGGCAGATGTGAAAAATGAAGAGATAATCACCCCTGAAAATGAGGTTGCACCCAAAGAGGACCCTTCCGTGAATCTTGACGAGGTGGACGAAGACGATCTGAACAAAGAGGAGGCTGACAAAATAGCCAAGACTTACAAGAGCAAGAAGCCGGAGAAAGTCATCGTACAGGAGGAGACCTATCACGTTCCTGAAGAGGATTGGGAAGAGTATCTCGACATGGATATCCGCACCGGCCTCTCCGCCGAAGCGGAGAAAATCTCGCAAAACATCTTCCTTTCCCGAGGTTTGAGCGACTTGCCGGATCCCGAATCTGTACGTTGCAAGGAATATACCTATCGCGCCTGCAAGCTTCCTTCCCACGACTGGACAGAGCGCTTGAACATCTCCTTCGACTATCTGGAGTTCCCGATAGCTGAAGTCCGTTTCAAAAACAGCCACAAAGACTTCTTCCTGTTGCCACCCGACCATGTCTTCCATGTCGGCGACATCGTGGCGGTGGAGGCTGCCACCGGCCATGACATTGGCATCATCTCCATGTTAGGCCTGCAAGTAAAGCGTCAACTGGAGCACAAGCACGTCAAAGTGGAGGATGTGACCAAGAAGTTATATCGTCAGGCGCGCTACGCAGACATTGAAGAGTGGATCGCCACCGTGCAAAAAGAGCACGACACGATGCTCTCCTCCCGTTACACCGCTTGGGATTTGGATTTAAAGATGAAGGTCAACGATGTGGAATACCAGGGTGACGGATCCAAAGCCATCTTCTACTACTCCGCTGAAGAGCGTGTGGATTTCCGCGAACTGATCAAGATCTTGGCAGAGCATTTCCACATCCGCATCGAGATGCGCCAGATTGGCGTTCGTCAGGAGGCTGCCCGTCTGGGCGGTCTTGGCTCCTGCGGTCGTGAGCTTTGCTGCTCATCATGGCTCTCCAACTTCCAGTCTGTCTCCACGCACACCGCCCGCACACAGCAACTCTCTCTCAACCCCCAAAAGCTCGCCGGCATGTGCGGAAAACTCAAATGCTGCCTCAACTTCGAACAAGAGACCTACAAACAGGAACTCAGCGACTTCCCCTCATCCAACATCCAACTCAAAACAAAGAAAGGCAAAGGCATCTACAACAAAATCGACATCTTCAAGAAAATCGTCTGGTACTCCTACGCCAACGAATCTTCCAACATATTTGCCATCCCATTGGCCAAGGTTAAGGAGATCATTGCCATGAACGAAAAAGGCAATATGCCGGAAAAACTGGAAGACTTCGCCATCGTCAACCAAAAGAAATTCGATGAAGGCAACAATTACAGCATGGATGAACTGAAGCGCCTCACTGACGCATAATGATATGAGAAAGTTTTTTTCAATATGGTTTCTTTCACTGACGCTCCTACTTTGCAGCGCCTGTCATAACAATGTCTATTACAGTGACATTCAAAGCATTCCGAACGAAAAATGGGACGTGTCTGAGCCACTGACCTTCAAAGTGAACATTGAAGACTCTATGCAGTACTTCAACATGTACATTCACCTCCGCAACACAACAGATTTTGAAACCCAGAATTTCTATGTCTTCATGCGCACCACCTACCCGGACGGGCACGCCGAGCAGGACACGCTGAACTTTATCCTCTGTGATCCTTACGGCAAATGGACGGGCAAGGGACAGGGGCGCGTCAAGGACAACAAGTTTATTTTCCAGCCCAAAGTGCGCTTCCCCTTCAACGGAGAATACACCTTCACGGTCACGCAGGCCATGCGCGTAGACAAAGTCAAGGGAATCTCGGATTTCGGAATCTCCTTAGAGCGTTTTGAGTAGTCGCTTGTACTGCCGATATATCTGTTGCCCAATCTCTTCCATGCTGAAACTCTTCAGCGCATACTGGCGGATTGCCTCCCGGTCGTAATCATCATAGTGGTCCAGCAGATAATTCATCTGCTCGAGCAAGGCATTCTCATCCTCGGCTTGCACCAGCACACCGCGTTCCGGAGAGACAATCTCTGCAATTCCTCCCACGCGGGTAGAGAGCACCGGCACACCAGACGCAAAGGACTCGACAATCACACAAGGCAAATTCTCAAAATTGGAGAACAAGACGAAAAAGTCCGTTTTGGTGAAGAAATCCGCCACTGCCTCAGGGGCTTGCTTGCCATGAAAGAATACCACATCCGACAATTGATTTTGACGCACATAGTCCTCAAACTGCGGAGCTGGATAATCGTGGATGACATGCAATTCAAAATCGCGGCGCACTTGTGCAAGGCGTTCCACCACCCGCAACAAACCGCTGAAATTCTTCGCCTCGTCACGCAGAGTGGAGATATGCAGCATCTTCACCTTTTCTCCCTTAGCTCTGTTCTCAGGTAGCGTAAAACGGTCGGTATTCACGACATTGTAAATCACCCGGTAGCTGTTTTGGATACCCACACGCTCCATATTGCAGCGCAAGTCATCGCTCACAGGCAATATGATGGAGGCATTGTTGCCGATCTTCACCACTTGCCGGCGCAACCGGCCCGTCAGCAGCGCATCATTCTGGGGCTGATAGATAGTCCAATGCTCCGTCATCAGATAGGGTATCTTATATCGCCGCTTCCACTGCAAAGCAATCCGGCCTGCCGGATACGACACATGCAGATGCACAAAGTCGGGGGTGAAGAAGTGCTGCTTCACATATCCCAGCCCATACTGGTAGAGCCGATAGGTGCGCCACTTGCGCCATAGTCTGCCAAGCCAACGACTTGCGCAACGGCATGCACGGAAGCGCACTCTCACATACACATAGCGCTCGTGCTCCTCCACATCCACCACTTGCGACTCTTTCAAGGCTGGATCTTCAAACACCGACAAGATCACAGAATGACAATCCTCGGGCAGCGATTCTATCTGACGAATACAGAAATTGCCCAACGTGGGATTGTCAGGAACGGGGAACCAGCTGAGGAGATGGAGTATGTTCATAGGAATATTGGACTTTGAACTTTGACTGTAAATTAGGATTGGCAAGGTTGTGCCTCAATCGTCACCTCAAAATATTTCTTCGGCTTATCGTATGGTATCAAGGTGGATGAAGCTAAATCTTCAGGGATATAAACGGCACAAAGCGTATTGGAGATATGGTAAAGGTGTTTCCGCTTGTCTGCCGGGGTGCCGTCCAAGATTGCAGCGAGCACATTCCAGCGGATAGTCTCAGGATCGAAGGCATAGTCGTGCCACACTATGACCGAGCGGTCGTCTTTCAGCAATTGGAAAGCCGTCTCCGTATCCTTTTTGACAGCCTCATAATGGTGGTCGCCATCCACAAAGACCATATCGAACTGATGATGAAAGGGGGTAAAGTCGAAGGTCTGGGAATTGCCATAGAGATGCTGGACATTCTGCAACTTTTGGGAGAAGAAAGCGTGGAGGTGGGCATAGCGGCTGTCGTGGGTCAGGGCCATTATCTCCTCTTCTGGCAGGTTGAAGGTCGCGCAGTGATCCACCACCTGAGCCATATTGGCGACGCTCTCGCCGCGCCAGGTGCCAATCTCAAAATAGGAGCGCACCTGCTGGCGTTGCGCCAAAGCCCGCAACAAGGCAATGTCAATGGGCATAGTTGCGCCCGACAAATAGGCATAGGGGGTGACTTTAACTGAGAAATCAGGGAACAGGTCCTGTATCTCCACCAACGGGAGGCCGTCCTTCAATCCATGATTCCGGACCACCTCTTCTTTACGGACATCCTCATCGTTGATGACCGCGTTAAGCAGATAGGGATGGCGGCAAATAAGGCCTATGGCTTTCAGAGCTTTCTTTATTTTATTCATGAGTATTAGATTTCGTCAGATATTGTTTACACTCTTCGACATAGTTACGTATCTCCTGTCGGGTAAGCAGGAACTCCTTGCATTTGAATCGGGCCTCGCGCATAAAGAAGACGAACAGGAAGATGGCATTAACCGAATAGGCGACGGAGGCAGTCAGGGCAGCGCCACGGATATCATAACGAGGTATCAGCGTGAAACCCAAGATGCAGGTGACCAACAATCCGCAGAGGGCGGCAAAAGTATTCATCTGATAGCGGCCGATGCCTGAATAGTAGTGGCCCAGAATCAAGAAGATGCAATAGAGCAGCACGCCGGGAGCTAGAATTCGGATAACAGTTGCCATCTCTCCAAATTCCGGGCCGAACACGAACTGATACACAGCCGATGGCAGCAACGCCAGCAGCACGACCGCACAGGCGGAGACGAGCAGGCATATCTTGCCCAGCTCCAACGTCAGCTTCTGGGAATAGGCGCGGTCGTGGGAATTTGAGATCCGGGCGTACTGCACCAGCGCAATGCTGTTGCTGATGATCCAGATGGCTTCTGCCAAGGAGACAGCATTGGAATAAACACCCACCCTTCCTTCATCCATATAGGCATAAAGCAGATAATAGCTCAACCGAAGATTGAAAAACTGCACAAAATGGCCCGTCTGGTTAAGGAATCCGTATTTGAAGAGGTCAACTAAAGCCTCCCGATATTCGCTAAGCTTGAAAAAACGAAGGTGGCGATACTCATCCCGCAACATCCAGACACCGAGCAGAAAAGAGCACCCGTAGGCTAAATACAAAGCTATGATGTAGCCATATATATCTTCCTTTTTCAGCAAAACATAATAGATCAGCACAGTGAGGATGATCAGCACCGGCTGCAACAAGGTATTGTAATTGGCCTTCTTAATTTCCTCTTTTCCGACAAGCAAGCGGAAGTTGATAGCACTTGCAGAGGCAAGAAATGACAAAACTGCCACATGTATGACTATGTCGGCGCCCATTTTCTGCGGAAAAAGCAACAGGCCTGCGCCCATCAACACCGAAACGAGCAATGCCCAGAAAAACGAGGGTATGGATATCTTGGAGAAAGAATGACGGGATGCCAGGAACACCACGCTTTCGCCACACACGATCTCCGCAAAGATGAGGATGAAGGTGATGGTGGTCAGCATCAACGACTGCACCCCCTTGCCCACATCGCCCAACGCCTGCGATATAACGACCGCTATCAGAAGGTTGATAATGGCCGCCGCTATTTTTGTGCCGAATGTGTTGAGGATCTTATTGAACAAAATTTCTTTCCCTTTCTGTATCGATTACAATGTCATATCTTCTTAAAGGCTGCAAATGTACATAAATTTCAAATATACACAGACACATGAAATCACCGCCTGTAGAGACGTTCCATGGAACGTCTCTACAGGTCTAGCAAGGAAAGGCACAAGACAAAAAAAGGATGAGGCGGATCATGAAAAAAATGGCATGTTTCTTGCACGACTGCAACAAATCTTTAAACTATCATCCATCGGAATAATCTATTGTCTTCATTCACAAAAAAGAAAACAAATGATCACAGCAACACTCATCTTAATTTTCGTGTACATCCTCTTAGGGAAAGACACAAAGCCATTGATGGACAGACTCAAAAACATCGACTGGAACAAGTTATATGCCGATGTGCGAGACAAAATCAGGATTTACGGCAAGAAGGCAGGGCGCATAGCTGCGAAGCCTTTGCTGATTTTCTATTATGTCTTGAAAGACAAATCCCTATCCTCCAAGGAGAGATTGCTCATCTACGGATGCATCTTTTACGTCATCTCACCGGTATCTTTAATTCCGCAACGGGTCTTCCGGCTGTTAGGAGTCATGGATGAGGCGACAGCCATTGTGTTTGTCATTCGGAAAATCCGGGACAAAATCACACCTGAGGTCATTGCCAAAGCAGATACCACCATTGAAGAATGGTTTGGCGAGCCTGCCAGCGTGTGTTGATGAGGCGAGGAAAGGGGTTAGGGTTTAGAGGTTAAAGGTTAAAGGTTAGAGGTTAGAGGGTTAAGTGGTTAATGACCAACTCCTAACTTCAAACTTGTAACTCCAAATTCCTAACTCCAAACTCCTAACTGATAACTGACCTCCTAACTTCTAACTGATAACTGATAACTGATAACTGCCAACTAAAAAGTGAGTTATATCCCTGATGGCACAGCCTCCCCTTTCGCGGCGGGCACGACACATGCATCTTGGCAGATGTCACCCGCGCCGCGACCTATCTTACGCACACGCCTTTTCCCTGGGGTGAGGCGTTCATACCTCACGCCTTCACCCCAGGCTACAGATCTGTATCCCCTACGGGGAACCGCAACTCCGTACAGGTGCGTCCGAGCGACATGGCGACCGACATGCGCACAGGCATTGTGGAATCAAGGAATCATTGCGCCATAGAGCACGCGGGCGGGAATGCCGACATGGCGAGGCGGACGCGGCGTGAATGGCCGCTGTCTGAGGGCGGACAGAGCGGGCGGATTTCATGTCGGCTTGATCTTTTGTAACTTTTCTATCAAGTTCTCATTGAATTATTCAAACGGACATGAGAAATAACAAGGATTCTAGTTATATAGAAGAGAAAAGTTAAAGATTATAATTGCTTAATAAACTGACACTTACAGCAAAGCACAATATCGCTCTTGGCAAAGAAATCTCGAACAAAGAGGTTTTGTTTTCACCATCACATTTGTGCCATCAGGTATATAAATTCCCAAAAAGAAAGGGACGCCTCTCGGCATCCCTTTCTTTTTGCAAATTCGGACTTCTATCCTACTCTTTCTCCTTGATACATCTGATGCTGTATCCGTTAGGATTGGAGGTTTGGACATCCTTCACGATGAGACAATGCATCGTGAGTTCAACCTCTGCAGGTGTGATGCTGCCCGTAGCGTTGGAGGTGGACCAGTAGTAATCCTTGATGGTCATATCCTCGTAACGATCGAGGGCGCCAGCGTATTTACCACCAGGCAGAGCGGTGAAGCCAGTAGTATTGGTACCGCCGCCGTCAATCCAGAGGGAGCTGGTGGCGCGCAATGCGTCAGGACCGTAAGTGTTGAGACCCTCGTACTGCTCCTTGGTCGGCAGATACCAGCCGGCAGGACAGATGCCAGGCACGTGGCCGTAGGCATTCACGCTGCCGTCCTTGATAGCGGCTTGCCATGTGTACAAGTGACCGTAGGTGGCCAAGTTGTA